>NZ_JAQSDN010000022.1 GCF_029945925.1 Polaromonas sp.
TTTTTCGTTGGAAATACGCGCCTCCTTCAGGCTCATACCTCGTTGGACAAGGCTGGTGCTTGTCAACACCTTGCATGCGTGGTTAGAATGCGGCGTGTTGTCACCTTTTTGGCGGCAGCATCCCGCTTTTCCTCCCTGAGCGGGTGCCTTCAAGTGTCACAGCAGACAAGGCTTCCAGGCCCGGTTGACCCAGTGTCATCCGGGCATTTTTTTGGCCTCACGCACCATGAATTCATTTTCTGGCGGCGTGCATGTTCTCCCCGGAAAGTGTTTTCCGCCCATGCACTCCGGCAGCGTAGGTTGCGGTGTGAACAGGCCCTAAACTACCCCGATGCTCTGGGTCAAATCACTCCACATCGTTTTTGTCGCCAGCTGGTTTGCGGGCCTGTTTTACCTGCCGCGCATTTTTGTCAACCTGGCGATGGTGCCGCCGGAAAGTCTGGCCGAGCACGAGCGCCTGATCCTGATGGCACGCAAGCTGCTGCGCTTCACCACGATTCTGGCCGTGCCCGCGCTGGGCTTCGGCCTGTGGCTGTGGCTGGGCTACGGCATCGGGCGCGGCCCCGCCAATGGCTGGATGCACGCCAAGCTCGTCATCGTCGCCTTGGCCCTCGGCTACCACCATGCCTGCAGCCGCGTGTTGGCAACCTTTGTGGCCCGGCGCAACACCCGCAGCCACGTGTGGTGGCGCTGGTTCAACGAAGTGCCGGTACTGCTGCTGCTCGCCGCCGTGATCCTGGTTGTGGTCAAGCCGTTCTGACAAGACCACTAGCGCAGCGTGAACTCCCCGAATTCACCAGCAGACGCGGTCGAACCGGCTTCGCCGGGCGACTCGCGTCGTCCCCTGGAAGGGGAAAAGGAACGACACGCAGCGAAGCGGAGTGCGGACGATAGGGGTGAACCCACTGCCTCCTGGCCGCTGGCACTGGCCACGGTCTGCCTGATTGTTTATGCCAGCCTCTACCCCTTTGCCGACTGGCGCAACCAGGGCATTTCACCGTTGAAATTCCTGACGGCGCCCTTGCCGCGTTACTGGACCGGTTTTGATGTGGGTATCAACCTGGCCGGTTACGCCCCGCTGGGTTTTCTGCTGGCCCTGGCGGCGCTGCGCAGCGGCCGCACGCGCTGGGCCGTCACCGTGGCGGTGCTCAGCGCGGGCGTGTTGTCGCTGGCCATGGAAACCCTGCAAAGCTACCTGCCTTCGCGCGTGCCCTCGAATGTGGATTTCGCGCTGAATACCGCCGGTGCCTGGCTGGGCGCCTGCAGCGCCTGGCTGCTGGAGCGGGCCGGTGCGATGGACCGCTGGAGCCGCTTTCGGGCGCGCTGGTTTGTCCGCGACGCCCGGGGCGCGCTGGTGCTGCTGGCCCTGTGGCCGGTCGCGCTGCTGTTCCCGGCCTCGGTGCCGCTCGGTCTGGGGCAGGTGCTGGAACGGCTGGAGTACGCCCTCGCCGACGTCCTGGCCGACACGCCGTTTCTCGAGTGGCTGCCGGTGCGCGACATCGAGTTGCAGCCGCTGGTCCCCGGCGTCGAAGTGATCTGTGTGGCGCTGGGCGCGCTGATTCCCTGCCTGCTCGGCTATTGCGTGATCCGCACCTGGCTGCAGCGCGCTGTTTTCCTGATCCTCACGCTGGCGGCCGGCATTGCGCTGACCGCGCTGTCCGCCGCGCTCAGCTATGGCCCGGCCCACGCCTGGGCCTGGCTGGACCTGCCGGTGCGTGTCGGCCTGATGATGGGCGGCGTGCTGGCCATGCTGCTGCTGCTGGTGCCGCGTCGGGTCGCCGCTGCGCTGCTGCTGCTGGCGCTGAGCATTCATTTGTCGCTGCTCAACCAGGCGCCGGTCGGCCCCTATTTTGCAGAGACCCTGCAGATCTGGGAGCAGGGGCGCTTCGTCCGTTTCAACGGCCTGGCGCAGTGGCTGGGCTGGTTCTGGCCCTACGCGGCCTTGCTGTATGTGGTCGTGCGTTTGTCCAGCCGCCGGGCCGCCGACGCCGGCGAAAGTAAAATCGGGGCATGACCCCACCCAGCGCACCCCCCGGCTCCTATTACAAGCGGCACATCTTTTTTTGCCTGAACCAGCGCGACAGCGGTGAAGACAGCTGCGCCAACCACAGGGCCCAGGAGGGGTTCGACCGCTGCAAGGCGCAGGTCAAGGCGGCCGGCCTGGCCGGGCCGGGCAAGGTGCGTGTCAACAAGGCCGGCTGCCTGGACCGCTGCGCGGCAGGGCCGGTGGCCGTGGTCTACCCCGAGGCGGTCTGGTACACCTATGTGGATGCGCAGGACATCGACGAAATTGTCGAGTCACACCTGAAAAACGGCCAGGTGGTCGAGCGGCTGCTCACACCGGCGCACCTGGGGCGCTGATGGCCCCCAGACTGCCCGCCCGCCGAAAGTCATGCATGTTTTATGGCTCTGACCCTTATGGAGTGGGCGCCGGCAGCTACTGTTTTCATAGCGGAATGAACCCCTCGAAGTTGTCCCCATGAACGCTCAAACCCAGAAAGGCAGTGTGGCCGGCCCGGCCGGCGCGCTGGAAACCGCGCTGGACGCGCCCGCCGGCCCGTCGCGCGGCGTCGCCGTGATTGCGCACCCGCATCCGCTGTTCGGCGGCACGCTGGACAACAAGGTGGTGCAAACCCTGGCGCGCGCTTTCACCCAGGCCGGGTGGACCGCCGTGCGTTTCAATTTCCGCGGCGTCGGCGCCAGTGAAGGGGTGTACGACGAGGGTCGCGGCGAGATCGACGACATGCTGGCGGTGGTGCGGCAGCTGGCGCCCGCCGGGGCGCTGGCCCTGGCCGGCTTTTCCTTTGGTGCGTTCGTGACTTCACACGTTTTTGACCGGTTGCAGGCCCTGCGTCCCATCGACAAGCTGGTGCTGGTCGGCACCGCTGCCAGCCGCTTTGCGGTGGCGACCATCCCGCAAGCCGCCCACGCGCAGACGCTGGTGATCCACGGCGAGCAGGACGACACGGTGCCGCTGCAGGCGGTGCTGGACTGGGCTCGGCCGCAGGTACTGCCTGTTACGGTTGTCCCCGGCGGCGGGCACTTCTTTCATGGACAATTGCCGCTACTGAAAAATCTGGTGGCCCGCCACCTGGGCTGACTGTTTCAGGCCGGAGCCGGGCGCACCGCCTCTTCTTTTCTCTCTTCTTTTTTTCGTCTTCCTCCTCCATTTCAGGTCTTATCTCCCCATGCACCGTTTCCTGACTGCTTTCCGTGGCGTGGCTTCATCGCTTGTGCTGCTTTCTTCCGTGGTCCTGTTGCCGGTGGCGCAAGCGCAGATGCCGCTGCCGCCGGAAGTGGCTGCCCGCTCCTACCTGTTGCTCGATGTCACGGCCAACCAGATCCTGGCCGCCAAGGACATCGACTCGCCGATCGAACCGGCCTCGCTCACCAAGCTGATGACCGAGTACCTGGTGTTTGATGCGCTCAAGTCCAAAAAAATCACCCTCAAGCAGACCTTCAGCGTCAGCGAACGCGCCTGGAAAATGCCGGGCTCGCGCATGTTCATCGACCCCAAGATGCAGGTGCCCGTGGAAGACCTGATCAAGGGCATGATCGTCCAGTCCGGCAACGACGCCACCATGGCGCTGGCCGAAGGGGTGGGCGGTAGCGTCGAGAATTTTGTGAAACTCATGAATGAGCAGGCCAAGGCGCTGGGCATGAAATCGACCGCCTACAAGAACCCGGAAGGCCTGACCGAGCCGGGCCACACCACCACGGCGCGTGACCTGAGCATCCTGTCGACCCGCCTGATGCAGGATTTCCCCGACTACATGGGCTTTTCGGCGATCAAGAAATACCGCTACCCGGGCACGCCGGCGGCCAACGACACCAACCGCAACACCCTGCTGTTTCGCGACCCCACGGTCGATGGCCTGAAAACCGGCCACACCGCTGCCGCCGGTTACTGCATGATTGCCACGGCCAAACGCGACTTTCCGAACCTGGGCGCCGCCGGCGCGCCGGGCGGCCGGCGCCTGGTGGCCATCGTGCTGGGCACCGCCAGCGACAGCGCCCGTGCCAACGAGTCGCAAAAGTTGTTGAACTGGGGCTACACCGCGTTTGAGGCGGTCAAGCTGTTCGATGCCGGCCAGGCGGTGGTTTCGCCGGCGGTCTGGAAGGGGAAATCCGGCACGGTCAAGCTGGGCCGGCCCGAGGCCATCGTGATTGCCGTTCCCGCCGGAAGCTCCGCCAGGGTCCAGACCCAGGTCGCCCGGCCTGACCCGCTGGTCGCGCCTTTCACCCGGGGGCAGGCCCTCGGGACGCTCAAGGTCAACGTGGGCGGCGGCGAGACCGTGGTGGACGTCCCGCTGGTGGCGCTGGAAACGGTGGAAGAAGCCGGCATTTTGGGCCGCGCCTGGGATTCGATCCGGCTCTGGATCAAGTAGGGCGCCATCCCCTGCCGGGAGCCTGCAGGCCGCTGGGGGGCCTCCCCAGCCGGGTAAATTTGCAGATGGCCCCCCAAACTGCTACACTCGAGGGCTTTTCCGGAATTTCCGGGGAGATTCACGTTTTCACGTAAATATTCACGTATTTAGTCAAGTCAGAAATCAGACGTTTAGGGACGTTTTAAATGCCAACCATCAATCAGCTAGTTCGCCAGGGGCGCGAGGTCGAAAAGATCAAGTCCAAGAGTCCTGCCATGCAGAACTCCCCCCAGCGCCGTGGCGTGTGCACCCGTGTGTACACCACGACGCCCAAGAAGCCAAACTCCGCTCTGCGTAAAGTCGCCAAAGTGCGCCTGACCAACGGGTTTGAAATCATTTCCTACATCGGCGGCGAAGGCCACAACCTGCAGGAACACAGCGTGGTGCTGGTTCGCG
>NZ_JAQSDN010000023.1 GCF_029945925.1 Polaromonas sp.
CATGTTCCTTCGTGACATGTTATGCCTCACACACAAAATTTCTGACAGGCTCACGACGAACCTTTATTTGCAAAAATTCACCAATTCTTAAGAGAATTTGAACGCCTCTCTGGGAAGAACTACGCATCTCAAGAATGGGGTTCTCTTTAATGTTTTGTCATTCAAAAGCAGGGACGTCATCGGCGTACATAGGCCTCAAAAATCCCTAGTCTCAAGGAGCCGCCATGTGCCGCAACATCAAGACCCTGTTCAACTTCGAACCACCGGCCACGGAACTGGAAATCCGCGATGCTTCACTGCAGTTTGTCAGGAAGCTCAGCGGGTTCAGCGTTCCGTCCAAGGCCAATGAAGCAGCGTTCGAACGCGCGGTAGAAGAGGTGGCGGCTTCCGCACGAAACCTTATCGGTTCCCTGGTCACCAACGCCGAACCGCGCAACCGCGAAGTTGAGGCCGAACGGACGCGGGCGCGGTCAGCGATGAGGTTCGGTCCGGCTCAGTGATGGACCAGCGCCCTCAAATCCCCTCCCCCGCATCCACAAACACCCGCGCCTTGCGCGGTGTCACCACCAGCAATTCGCCCTCGCGCAGCCCCATGTCGCGGTATTGCTGTGAAGGAATCTGCACTTCGATCAGCGGGTCGGCCTGATCGCTGTCTTCGGAGGGCGTCAGTTCCAGCCGGGCGATGGGGCCGATCACGATCGCGCGGCTGAGCTGGGCGGCAATGCCTTCGGCGCCCGGTGAGTAACGCTGCACCTCGAAGTCGTGCGGGCGCACATAGGCAAAAGCTTTGGCGTTTTGCGCGCCACTGTGTTCGGGTGAATCCAGGCGCATGCCTTCGAGCTGGATCTTGCCTTCGTGCGCGCGGCCGTGGAACAGGTTGACGTCGCCGAGGAAGCCATAAACAAAGGGGCTGGCCGGGTGGTCCCAGACCTGTTGCGGCGAGCCGATCTGCTCAACCTTACCCTGGTTCATCAGCACCACACGGTCGGCGACCTCGAGCGCTTCTTCCTGGTCGTGCGTGACAAAAATGCTGGTCACATGCAGGTCGTCGTGCAGGCGGCGCAGCCAGCGGCGCAACTCTTTCCTCACCTTGGCATCGAGCGCGCCGAAAGGTTCGTCGAGCAGCAGCACCTTGGGTTCGACCGCCAGCGCGCGTGCCAGCGCAATCCGCTGGCGCTGCCCGCCCGAGAGCTGCGACGGAAAACGGTCGGCCAGCCAGTCGAGCTGCACCAGGCCCAGCAGTTCATGCACTTTTCGTTTGATCTCGGCGTCGCTGGGGCGCATGCCGCGCGGCTTGACACGCAGGCCGAAGGCGACGTTTTCAAACACCGTCATGTGGCGAAACAGCGCGTAATGCTGGAACACAAACCCGACCTGGCGCTCGCGCACATGGACATCGGTCGTGTCTTCGCCGCTGAACAAAATGCTGCCCTGGTCGGCCGTTTCCAGCCCGGCAATGATGCGCAGCAAGGTGGTCTTGCCGCAGCCCGAGGGGCCGAGCAAGGCGACCAGTTCGCCGGACGCGATGTCCAGGCTCACGTCATTGAGCGCCTGGAAGTTGCCGAAGTGTTTGCTGATGTTGCGGATTTCAATACTCATGATTTTTTCTTTCTCCCTCTCCCATTGGGAGAGGGTTGGGGTGAGGGCTGGCGCTGGCGGAGGTCGGAAGCGGCCCTCACGCTGGCCCTCTCCCGGCGGGAGAGGGAACAAGTCGCGGCCGCTCGGGCGGCAGGTCGGCGGCGCCCTGCTGCTCCTGCTCGGCGCGCCACTCGGCCACCGACTTGATGAGCAGCGTGACCAGGGCCAACAGCGCCAGCAGCGAGGCCACGGCAAAGGCCGCCACCGACTGGTATTCGTTGTAAAGAATCTCCACATGCAGCGGCAAGGTGTTGGTCTGCCCGCGGATGTGGCCGGACACCACCGACACCGCGCCGAACTCGCCCATGGCGCGTGCGTTGGTCAAAATCACGCCGTAGAGCAGGCCCCACTTGATGTTGGGCAGGGTCACATGCCAGAAGGTCTGCCAGCCGGTGGCTCCCAACACAATGGCGGCCTGCTCCTCGTCGCTGCCTTGGGCCTGCATCAGCGGAATCAGCTCACGTGCAATGAAGGGAAAGGTCACGAACACCGTGGCCAGCACAATGCCGGGCACCGCAAAAATGATCTTGATGTCATTGGCCGCCAGCCAGGGGCCGAACCAGCCCTGGGCGCCAAACACCAGTACATACATCAGCCCGGCCACCACCGGCGAGACCGAAAACGGCAGGTCCACCAGGGTCGTCAGAAAGGACTTGCCGCGGAACTCGTACTTGGCGATCGCCCAGGCGGCCGAAACACCGAACACCAGGTTCAGCGGCACGGCAATCGCTGCGGCGATCAGCGTGAGCTCGATGGCCGACCAGGCGTCAGGCTCCTTCAAGGCGGCGAAGTAAGCACCGAAGCCCTTGCGCAGTGCTTCGGTGAAAACGGCAGCCAGCGGCAGCACGAGGAACAGCAAGACAAAGATCAGCGCGACGGTGATCAGGGTGTAGCGCACCCACGGCGCTTCGCTGGTCCCCGCTCGCGCGTGGCTGGCATGGGTAGCCTTGGAGACAGTTGCACTCATGCCGGGGCCCCTGCGTTACGCCGTTGCCAGGCCTGCAAGCCGTTGATGACCAGCAGCAGCACAAAGGAAATCACCAGCATCACCACAGCCACCGCCGTGGCGCCGGCATAGTCGTACTGCTCGAGCTTGCCGATGATGATGAGCGGCGTGATTTCGGAAATCATGGGCATGTTGCCGGCGATAAAAATCACCGAACCGTATTCACCGATGGCGCGCGCAAAAGCCATGGCAAACCCGGTCAGCAGGGCCGGCGTGATATGCGGAAGAATCACTCGCGTGAAAATCTGCAAGCGGGTCGCACCCAGCGAGGTGGCGGCTTCCTCGAGTTCCTTTTCGGCGTCTTCCAGCACCGGCTGCACCGTGCGCACCACAAACGGCAGGCCGATGAAGATCAGCGCGATCACCACGCCGGCCGGCGTGAAGGCCAGCTTGATGCCCAGCGGTTCGAGGTACTGGCCGATCCAGCCGTTGCCGGCCAGGATGGCCGTCAGCGAGATGCCGGCCACCGCCGTCGGCAGCGCAAACGGCAAATCCACCAGCGCATCGACGATTTTTTTACCCGGGAATTTGTAGCGCACCAGCACCCAGGCCAACAGCAGGCCAAACACCAGGTTGACCAGCGCGGCGAACACCGAGGCGCCGAAGGTCAGGCGGTACGAAGCCATCACCCGCGGCGAAGTCACCGCCGTTACGAACTGCTCCCAGGTCAACGAGAAAGTCTTGAACAGCAGCGCCGACAGCGGGATCAGCACGATGATGCTCAGGTAGAACAGTGTGTAGCCCAAGGTCAGGCCGAAGCCCGGCAGCACCTTTTTCGAGGCACGCCGGACCGGCGCCGCAGCCAGCGCCGCCGCAGAAAGGGTCGCAGCAGTCATGGATTACTTGACGGTGTAGAGCTTGTCGAACTGGCCGCCGTCGTTGAAGTGGACCTTCTGCGCTTCACCGAGCGAGCCGAAGTAGTCCTTGACCGTGAACTGCTGGATGGGCTTGAAGACGTTCGAATATTTTTTGAGCACGGCCGGCGAACGCGGGCGAATCGCATGTTTGGCAGCGATCTCCTGGCCTTCGTCCGAGTACAGGTAGTTGAGATAAGCCCTGGCCAGTTCGCCCGTGCCCTTCTTGGCGACGGTGCGTTCGACCACAGCGACCGGGTTTTCAGCCACGATGCTGGACGAGGGGTAAACAGCGTCCACCTTGCCTTCGCCGAACTCGCGGTTCACCGACAACACCTCGGATTCGAACGTGATCAGCACATCCCCGGTGTTGCGCTGCAAAAAGATGGAAGTGGCGTCGCGGCCGCCCTTGGCCAGGATGGGCACGTTTTTGTAGAGCTTGCCGACAAATTCGGCAGCCTGCGTATCGCTGCCGCCTTGTTTGCGCACCGAGCCCCAGGCCGCCAGGTAGGCCATGCGGCCGTTGCCGCCGGTCTTGGGGTTGACCACGATCACCTGCACGCCGGGCTTGACGAGGTCGGCCCAGTCCTTGATGCCCTTGGGGTTGCCGTTGCGCACCAGAAACACCATGGTCGAGGTGGTGGGCGACGCGTCGTTGGGGAACCGTTTCGTCCAGTCCCTGGCCACCAGGCCCTTGTCGGCCAGGAATTCAATATCGGTCGTGGTGTTCATGGTCACCACGTCGGCGTCCAGGCCGTCGGCCACGGAGCGCGCCACCGCGCTGGAGCCGGCGTGCGACTGGTCGATCTTGATGTCCTTGCCGGTGGTCTTCTTGTAGTGGGCGATGAAGGCAGCGTTGTAGTCCTTGTAGAACTCGCGCGCCACGTCATACGAGCCGTTGAGCAGGGTCTGGGCCGAAGCCAGGCCGCTGGTGGCCAGGGCGATGGAGGCAAGAGCGAGTTTGAGTTTGGTGGTCATACAGTTTCCAGAGGAGCAGAGGGAAAGGAAGTGGGAGAAGAAGAAGAAAAAGAAAAAGGGGAATGCAGGCGGGAGGCGATATCGGTGTCACCGGCCAGCGATTGCAGCAGCGCCACGCCCAGCGGCCATTCGCCATGGCCGGATTCGATGTTGATGTGGCCGCCGTCCTGGATGCGCACAAACTCGCTGCCCCAGGCCCGCGCATAGGCCCCCGCCAGGCGCACCGGGCAATAAGGGTCGTTGCTGCTGGCCACCAACACGCTGCGATACGGCAGCTTCTGGTAAGGCACGGGTGCAAAGTCGCTGAGGATGGCGCGCCGTTCAGGGTCCGCCGGCGCCACCAGCAAGGCGCCCTGGATGGCGGCGCGGGCGTCGGCCGGCAAATGCGCGGTGGCGATGCAGCCCAGGCTGTGCGCCACGATCACCACCGGCTCGCGCTGCAACAAGATGGTTTGCGCCAGTGTTGCGACCCAGGCCTTGCGCGAGGGCGTGATCCAGTCGTCCTGCTTGACGCGCACGGCGTTGTCCAGGCGCCCGGCCCACAGGCTTTGCCAGTGGCCGGGGCCGGAGTCGCGCCAGCCGGGGACGATGATGAAGCGCACCTGCTTGACCAGTCGTCAGTGGACAAGCGAGGTGCCGGCGGGTCGGGGTGTTGCCATGAGGACTCCTGTGCATTTGTATTCAAAAAATGCATTGTGAGGAGCCGGCCTTAAAACTCAAAAGAATATATCGTTTTAAATTTATACGGCATAACGATATAACTAACGCGATTTGATGCTGTTCGCGCTTTGCCCAAGATGGACTTGCGTGTGGGCCCTGTCGCTCGCTGGCACCCGAGTTTATGCATCAAATCGGCCCTCAGCCCTTGTCCCACCTGCGCAAGCAGCTATCAAAACAAGAGCGTTTTACTGAGCCAGCTCCTCGGCCTTCAGGTGCTCCCCCAGAAAGTCGAGAAAGCTGCGCACCGCCGGCACCTGGCCCCGGCGCGAGGGAAACACGGCATGCACCATGCCCGGCCGCAATGCCCAGCCGGGCAGCACCGGCACCAGCAGCCTGGCCTGCAGCTCGGCCGTGCACAGCATCTCCGGCAAAAAGCTCATGCCAGTGCCGGCCAGCACCGCCAGCTTGAGCGTCTGCAGGTCGTCGGCCACATAACGCGGCTGGTGCTGCAACACAAACTCCTGCCCCTGCGGTCCCAGCAGTTCCCAGGCGCTGCGCCCCTCGGTGGCCGACATCGCGACCGTGTCCAGGTTTTTCAGGTCGTCGGGCGTGGCCGGTGCACCCTGCCGCCTGAGCAGTTCAGGACTGGCCAACAGGTAGCTGCAGGAGGCGCCCAGCTGCTTGACGACCAGGCTGCCGCTGTCGTCCAGCGTGGGGCGCACCCGCAGCGCCACGTCCATACCCTCTTCCACCAGGTCCACCACCCGGTTGGTCACCCGCATGTCCAGCCTCACATGCGGGTGCTGGGCCAGGTATTGCGGAATCAGGTAGCCCAGCGTGCCTTGCGCCAGCGTCACCGGGCAACTGATGCGCAGCGTCCCGCGGGGCTCGCTCTGCATCTGCGCCACGGCCTCGCCGGCGGCCAGGGCCTCGTCACGCATGGCCACGCAGTGGCGCAGGTAAAGCTCGCCCGCCTCGGTCAGGGACAGCTTGCGTGTGGTGCGCTGCAGCAGCCGCACGCCGAGCCGGGCCTCGAGCTCGGCCACCCGGCGCGAGAGCCGCGATTTGGGCAGGCCCAGCGCCCGGCCCGCCGCCGCGAAGCCGCCGCGCTCGGCCACTTCCGCGAAATACACCATGTCGTTCAGGTCCTGCATGGGCGGCTCCCCTGTTGGTTGGTTGGTTGATTGGTTGTGGTGGTGTGTTGCCCCGCACTTCGGCCGCCCTACTGTTCGTTTAACCGTTCGCCCTGAGCTTGTCGAAGGGTCTCCGTCATGCAAACAGGCTTCTACAAGCTCTGCCCGAACGGTTGGCAAGGTTTGAATGAACAGCAGTGGACTTGGGCGGGGCTCGATGGTTGACAGCTCCCTGGAATGGGTCTGGCGCGTCGATTGTCCTGAATACAGGACGATGTATCGCATTTTTGCCATCTTATCAATGAATGCACCCACCCACACAATCTATCCATGGCTGCGATTCATGGTGAATACGGCCAACAACCGATCCATCCCCGATTCATCCCCTCAAGGAACCCCTCATGACCAAGCTTCTGCACATCGACTCCAGCATCCTCGGCGGCAACTCCGTGTCGCGCCAACTGACCGCCCAGATCGTCGCCTCCTGGCGCGCCGGCCACCCGGCTACCGAAGTCAGCTACCTCGACCTGGCCGTGAACACCCCCAGCCACCTGTCGGCCGAGTCCCTGGGTTTTCGCATGCCCGCCGGCAGCGACCTGAGCGAAGCGCAAAAGCGTGAAAACGCTGTTTCCGAAGCGCTGGTGTCCCAGTTCCTCGCCGCCGACGTGATTGTGGTCGGCGCACCGCTGTACAACTTCTCCATTCCCACCCAGCTCAAGGCCTGGATTGACCGCATTGCCCAGGTCGGCCGCACCTTCACCTACACCGACAAGGGCCCGGTCGGCCTGGCCGGTGGCAAGACCGTGATCGTGGCGTCCGCCCGAGGCGGTGTCTATTCGACCAGCGACGCCGGCAATGCGATGGAGCACCAGGAAAGCTACCTGAAGACCGTGTTCGGCTTCTTCGGCATCACCGACATGCGTTTTGTGCGCGCCGAAGGCCTGGCCATGGGCGACGCAGCCAAAGCCGCCGCCCTGGCTGCCGCCACCGCTGACATCGCGGCGCAAGCCAGGGCCGCCAACGAAGCGCAGGCCGCCCTCGCCGCCTGAACCCGGCGGGTTCAGGCCCGTCAGGCCTGAGCTGCCACATGGAAAAAGCCCGCACTGCGGGCTTTTTCCATGGCGGGCGGCAGACGGTCAGGCGTGTTTTTTGACCCAGTCCACATAAGCGTTAACCCAGCCCTGCAAAAACGCCAGGCTGGCCTCGCCGATGTTGCCGGCCGCGTCGTACAGCCCTTCCTTGTTGTGGATGAAGGCTTCGGGCTGGCCCAGGGTGGGCACATTCAGGTAGGCCAGGATGTTGCGCAGGTGCTGCTGCGCCAGCGCCGTGCCAACGGGGCCGACGGAGGCGCCCAGCACACCCGCAGGCTTGCCATTCCACACGCTTTTGCCGTAGGGGCGAGAGGCATGGTCAATCGCGTTTTTCAGGACGCCGGGAATCGAGCGGTTGTATTCAGGCGTGAAAAACAGCAAGCCCTGGGCCGCCGCGATCTCGCCCTTCAGGCGCGTCACCTGCGCCGAGGGGTTGCCGTCGTCATCCTGGTTGTAGGGCGGCAGGTCGTCGATGCGCACATGGGTGAAACTGAAATCCGCCGGGAACAGTTTTTCAAGCGCCAGCGCGAGCTTTTTGTTGAATGAATCCTTGCGAATGCTGCCGACGACAACGGCGATGCGGTATTGAGCCATGGAGTTCTCCTGAAAAAATGGTCAGACTGGCGGGACCCGTGAAGGGACTGGACCATTATGCGAAGACGGCTTGACATTGCGCGGCGTGAGGACAAACCAGCAATGGGAAGCCGCGATGGCCTTGTGCCCGGGAAAAAATCAATAATGATTCATCATCACCGCTTGTGATCCGATCCACGTACTGGAAAAAACCTTGAACCCCAAAATCAAAGAGCTGCTCGGCCAGATCACCACGCTGGAAGACGAGCTGCGCTCCACGCTGCGTGAACAGGAGACGCAGCTTTTCTACCAGTTCAAGGGCAAACGGGTCGAATTCGAGGGCTCGATCCGCGAGACCCACCGCAAACTGAAACGCAGCCTGTGGCGCTGGATCGTGACGGACCGCCCGCAGAATTTCCTGACCGGGCCCATCATCTACAGCCTGATTGTTCCGCTGGCGGTGCTTGACCTCTGCGTCACGTTTTACCAGGCCAGTTGCTTTCCGATCTACAAAATTGCCAAGGTCCGGCGCGCCGACTACATCGCCATTGATCGCCAGCATCTGGCCTACCTCAACGGCTTCGAGCGATTTCACTGCACCTACTGCGCCTACGCCAACGGGCTGATCGCCTACGCGGCCGAAATCGTGGCGCGGACCGAGCAGTATTTCTGCCCCATCAAACACGCGCGCAAGCTGTTCAGCTCCCACTCGCGCTACGAGCGGTTTCTGGCCTACGGCGAGGCAGCCGACTACCACGCCAAGCTCGAGGCGTTCCGCCTTGCGCTGGAAAAAGAGATGGAGAAGTAGGCCGGGCGCGCTAGCGCAGAATCAGCACCGGCACCTTGCTCAGCCGCAGCAGTGTGGTGGTCGTGCTGCCCACGATCAACTGGCGGATGCGCGAGTGCCCATAGGCGCCCATCACCAGCAAGGCCGCACCCTGGGCCTTGACCAATGCCGGCAACACCTCTTCCGGCTCACCGGGGATGAGTTCGACCTCTGCGTCAAATCCCGCTTCCATCAGGAGCTGCCGGGCCTCCTTGAGCTGCTGGCGTGCCGCCGCGGTGTCCACACCCGCCATGGCCACCAGCACCGGCAGCCCCACCAGCAAGGGGCTGCGCGCCACCGTCTCCACGGTTTTGCGCGCGGTCGGGCTGCCGTCAAACGCCATGACTACACGCCGGGGCGCCTCGAACTGTTCCCCCGTCACCACCAGCACGGGCCGTTTGACCGAGCGGATCACCCGCTCGACATGGTGGTCCAGGTGGATCTTCGAGGCCTCACTCGCGTGGTAGTGCTCACCGAGCACAAACAGGCGAGCGTCGGGCTCCATCTCGAGCACCGTGTCGAGCAGTTCGCCGTGCCGAAGGCGGCCGTCGAGCCGCGATACGCCCGCCGCCAGCGCACGTTCGCGGGCCACGGCCAGCAGCCGGCGGCCGGCTTCCTGTGCCAGCTTGCCGCGCTGCTCGTCCAGCTCGCTCAGTTGCGCCAGCAACGCCTCCTGCGCGCCCAACCCGATGGCCCCGCTGTAGTCAACGGCCTGGGGCCGCCCGGGCTTGCGCTCCAGCACATGCAGCAGCTCCAGGGGGACGTCGAGCCGCAGTGCAGACCAGGCGGCCCAGTCGATCACGGCGGTGGTGTTTGCAAGCCCGTCAATGCAGGCGTAAACCTTGTTCATTTTTTTGTCTCCTGATTCAATGCATGAGTTTTTCAACGGCGCCCGGCTTGTCGTGGATCGCAAAACGGTCCATCAGGGTCGCGCTGGCCTCGTTCAGGCCGATGACTTCCACCGGCGTGCCCTCGCGCCTGAACTTGAGCACCACCTTGTCGAGTGCACTCACGGCAGTGATGTCCCAGAAATGCGCGCGGCTCACGTCGATGCGCACCTGCTCGACCACCTCCTTGAAATCGAAGGCGCCGACAAAAGTTTCCGACGACGCAAAAAACACCTGGCCAACAACACCGTAGCTGCGTACCCGGCCCTCGTCGTCGCTGCTTCGGTCGATACGCAACACCCGCCCGACCTTGTGGGCAAAGAAGACGCCGGACAGCAGCACACCGACAAACACGCCCTTGGCCAGGTCGTGGGTGGCCACGGTGACGACCACGGTGGCGATCATCACGACGGAGGAACTTGGCGGATGCTCACGCAGCTTGCGGATCGAGTCCCAGCTGAACGTGCCTATGCTGACCATGATCATCACCGCCACCAGCGCGGCCATGGGAATCTGCTTGACCCAGGGACCGAGGAAAACGATGAGGATCAGCAGGAACAAGCCGGCGACAAACGTGGACAGCCGCCCGCGCCCGCCCGACTTCACATTGATCACCGACTGGCCAATCATGGCGCAGCCGGCCATGCCGCCTATGAAACCGGTGGCAATGTTGGCCACGCCCTGCCCCACACACTCGCGGTTCTTGTTGCTGCCGGTGTCGGTCAGTTCGTCAACAATCGAGGCAGTCATCATCGATTCGAGTAAACCGACCACGGCCAGTGTGGCGGAATACGGCAGGATGATCTTCAGCGTTTCGAGGTTCAGTGGCACATCGGGCAGCAGGAAAACCGGCAGGCTGTCGGGCAGCTGGCCCATGTCGCCCACGGTGCGGATGTCGAGCTTGAGCACCATCGCCACACCAGTGAGCACCACGATGCAGATCAGCGGCGAGGGGATGGCCTTGGTGATGTAGGGCAAGCCATAAATGATGGCCAGGCCGGCCGCCGTCATGGCATAGACCACCCAGGTGACGTTGGTGAGTTCGGGCAGCTGCGCCAGAAAAATCAGGATGGCCAGCGCGTTGACAAACCCCGTGATCACAGATCGCGACACAAAACGCATCAGTACACCAAGCTTGAAAACGCCGGCAAGAATCTGCAATACGCCAGTCAGAACGGTCGCCGCCAGCAGGTAGTGCAGGCCATGCTCCTTGACCAGCATGACCATGACCAGCGCCATGGCGCCGGTGGCCGCCGAGATCATGCCCGGCCGGCCGCCGGTGAAGGCAATGATCACGGCGATGCTGAACGAGGCATACAGGCCGACCTTGGGGTCGACACCGGCAATGATGGAAAAGGCAATCGCCTCGGGAATCAGGGCAAGCGCCACTACCAGGCCGGCGAGCAGGTCACCGCGGATGTTGGAGAACCAGTCCTGGCGGATGGAGGGATAAAGTGTTTTCAATGGAATGGGCGCAGTCCAGGGCGTGCCTGGCTGTCGTGGGTCAAGGAAAAAGAGGAATGGATCGCTGCAGCAGACGGCTGCCAGATCCGGCCGGACTCGGAGGCGTCGCACGCCTCAAGTGACAGCTCAGGGCGGCGTCACAGAACAGAAATAGCCGCGCGGCAGTCCGCCGCCCGGGTAGATCACCGGGGCGAGCAAGCTCGTGACTGGGCTTTTGTGCATCGCAACATTGTAACAATCCAGCGCCGCAGGCAGGGAAACACGGCCCCAGAATCCTGAGCGGAGTCATCACTTCCCGGAGGACCGTTCCATGAAGTTCATTTTCGAAGTCCGCATGAAGCCCGGCTACACGGTGGACCAGTATGCCGCCGCCTGGATCAGTGCCAGTGAAATCATCCAGCGCACGCCGGGCGCGCGTGGCACTTACCTGCATCGCAAGATCGGCTCGCCCGACACCCTGCTGGCCATTGCCACCTGGGACTCCAAGGCACACCGCGATGCCAGGGACGACCGCCGCGACGCCACCGTGCGCGCCATTCTCGACAAACACGCCCGGCACTGCGACGTCACCGTGATCGGCGAGTTTGAAGAGCCGGAGTGGTCAGTATTGCCGGAACTCGGTGCGACGTGAGCGTCTTGTAGGGCTGCACTTGACACATTGGCCAGCACCTGTTCGACGTCGGGCACACCTTTCGCCCATCCTGTCAGAAAAATCGGGGCTTGGTGGGAATGGCACTTACATAAGCCAAAAAGGCTGTCATCCCGGCCTTGAGGAGCCTGCCCCGGACTCCGATCCGGTGGGATCCATGCCGCAGGCTCCACTGCGCAGGCCCGCGAGGCATGGATTGCGGGTCAAGCCCGCAATGACAACTTCAGGCGTCATCCACGTCCCCGCCTGTCAACCCGGCTCAGGCCCGGCCGACAGGTTTCCCGGTATTCTCGGCTTAAGTAAGTGCCATTCGGCTTAGTGGTTTCTCCCAGTCTGTACGTCTCACAGATGCTCCGTTATTCTTGCCATTTTTCAGGAGGGATGCATGGAATCATCTTTGAACGTCGAAGACCACGGCGACTGGCTCAGCTTCGGAATGTCACACGCCGGCGGCGTCGTTCCGGTCAAAATTTCCCGGGCAGCGATGGAGGAGCACTTCGACGCGACCCAGGGGCCGGACTCGCTGAAAACAGCCTATGCGCTCGACGCCGAGATGATTCACGCCCGGGCTGCCGACCACATCGTGGCGGGCGCCAACTACACGCCGGACCATCCGCTGGTGCTGGGGACCGAACACTTCTAGCCGCCGTTTTTCAGCAACGTTGCTTCTGCGTCAGGCTCTGCCTTTGCTACGTTTTCTGTAGCAGCCAGCGACCGCCATACAAGGGGAAACGCTCGTTTCCACCTCAACCCGCACAGCGAAACGTCAGGTTGATGCGGCGGCGCCCCAGCAAGGGGTGCTCGCCATCAACCAGCGGTGCCACACCATGGAAGGCCAGGCGCGACGGGCCGCCCCAGACCACCACGTCGCCATGCTGCAGACGATGGCGCTGCGGCCTGTCCTTGCGACTGGGCGTGCCGAACAGGAACACCGCGGGCAGGCCCAGGGACACCGAGACGATGGGGGCGGAGAAATCCTTCTCGTCCCGGTCCTGGTGCAGCGAGAGCCGTGCGCCCGGCTCGTAACGGTTGACAAGGCAGGCGTCGGGCTCGAAGTGGGCAAACCCGGCTTGCGCTGCCGCGCGCACGGCCAGCTTGCGCAGTATCGCGGGTATGGCGGGCCAGGGCTGGCCCGACAGCGGGTCCAGCGCGTCGTAGCGGTAGCCGCTGCGGTCCGACACCCAGCCGAGTGGGCCGCAGTTGCTCATGCCTACCGACATGGTGTATCCGCCGGGCGTGACCAGGTGCCGAAACGGCGCCTGCGCGGTGACCTCTGCGATGGCCTGCAGCAGGGCTGCGTCGTCCACGCGTGCAAAACCGCGCAGCAACACGGCACCGGGTGCCAGCGTTTCACGCGACACCGCCACGGGCAACTCGTCAAAAAGATCGCTGGTCAAACGGCATTCCTTGGCTTGTATCTGACCGTCCGCATTGAGCTTGGCCTGTCCTGAGCTTGTCGAAGGGTCGAAATGCCATCAGGGCACAGAGGCTTCGACAGGCTCAGCCCGAACGGATGAAGGCTTCCCCTTCAAAAATACAAAGATGCTACTGCGCATCATGAAAAATCACACCCAGCGTGTGGCGGTGGCCAGAGCGTACCGTGCTGACGCCGTGGCGCATGTTGACCCTGTAAAACCCCCTGCTGCCCTGCACCGGCCGGTGGTGCACGGCAAACACCACGGCATCACCCTGCGCCAGGGGAATCACCTCGGGCCGGGACTGCGTACGCGGGCGCTGCTCGGTCAGTACAAACTCGCCGCCGGTGAAGTCGTGCCCCGGCTGCGACAGCAGCACCGCCACCTGCAGCGGAAACACATGCTCGCCGTACAGGTCCTGGTGCAGGCAGTTGTAGTCGCCTTCGGCGTATTGCAACAGCAGCGGCGTCGGCCGCGTCTGGCCGGCCGCATGGCAACGCGCCAAAAACTGCGCATGCTCGGGCGGGTAACGCACGGCGATACCCATCACTTCGTTCCAGCGGTTGGCCACGTCCACCAGCCGGGGATACAGCGTACTTCGCAGCTGCTGGACCAGCTCAGGCAGCGGATAGCTGAAGTACTGGTATTCGCCCTGGCCAAAGCCGTGCCGCGCCATCACGACGCGGCTGCGAAACAGCGCGCTTTGCCGGTAGAGCGCGGCGGTTGCCGCACACTGGGCCGGCGTCAGCAGTTGCGGCAGCACGGCGCTGCCACGCGTCTGCAGTTCTTTGGCCAGTGCCGGCCAGCCGGTTTCGGCCGGCCTGGACGTCAACAAGGTGTTCATGGCGGGTGGGTGTCCTGGAAAAAAACCCAAGCGTAGCCCGGGGGCGGCGGCCTGGCTCGCCGGAAACGGACATCCCGCCGATTCAGCGCAGGGTGCGGAGGCGCCCTGTTTCATGCATGAAATCGGCCTCCAGCCCAATGGGACCGGGCGCCAGCAGCTACTTTATTAGTAGCGTGGCGGGGAACCCGGCAAGCCGGCGGTGCCGGCGCCGGCGCCGGCCAGCCCCAGCATGGCGAGGAATCGATGGCCGAGCGTGCCGGCGCCGGATCGCGCGGCAGCCACAGGCACAGGTGGTTGGCCTGCGGGCCGGCTACCGGCAAACTCCGGCAGGCAGACAGCCAGTTCCTCAAAACCGGCCACGATGCGCGGACCGACCCACAGCCGCACCCAAAGCGCCATGGCCACGCGCTGATCGCCGATGCGCAGGCTGGCCGCAAACTGCGGTGTTGCGAAGGACCTGGCGACCTGCCGCTCGACAAACGGCGTGGCTTCGTCAGCCACCCAGTCCAGGAACATGGGCGACAAGCTCTGCGGGCTCTCGCAGACGAGTTCGAACACCAGATCGTCCAGGGCGGAAACAGCGGTGAGGCAAGCCTCTTGGAGGCCAAGGGTGTGGGTGCGGATCATGAGGTTTCTCCAGAAAAATCAACCAGCGGCAGGCCTGTCAACCCGTGCTCCCGCCTGCATCCGTACCGGCGGCAATGCGCCGGGACAACAAGCGTGATTTTTTGAAGGACAAGCAGCAGAGCCATGCATGCTTAACGGCAGGCTGCCGGACAAGTTGAGGGCCAGTCACGGAACCGGGAGACACGGTCCGTGCCGGCAGTGCCGGTTTCAGCCGATGTGCGACCGCGTCCAGCGCACGATGTCGGCGGCACCCATGGCGCCGGGCTGGCGCGCGACTTCGCGGCCGTTCACGAACAGCGCCAGCGTGGGAATGCTGCGGATGTTGAAGCGTGCGCCCAGAGTCGGACAGGCCTCGGTATCCACCTTGACCACGCGAACCATGGGCTCGAGCTGCGCGGCGGCCTGTTCATAGGCCGGCGCCATCTGCAGGCAGGGGCCGCACCAAGGCGCCCAGAAATCGACGAGCACCGGGATCTGGTTGCGTGCGATGTGGCGGTCAAACGCCGCTTCGTCGAGGTTGACCGGGTGCCGGGTGAACAGCGCCTGGTGGCAACTGCCGCAGTCCGGCGCGTTGGCCAGATCCGCGCTTTTGACGCGGTTGGTCGTGTGGCAGTGCGGACACACGATGTGCAGGGAATCCGTCATCTGTACCTCGTCTACATCCTGAATCAGCTGTTGTTGGCTTCGTCCAGCGCCTTGCACGACGGTGCACACACGGCGTGGGACTTGCCCAGCACCTTGCGCGTGCCCATCTGCGAGCGGGGACGGTGTTTGCCGCACATGAAGCACGACATCGTGGCAGCACCGAAAGAAGCGGACGCGACAAACGGGGAGCCCGACACCTTGGATTTGTAACGCAGTCCGTCGGCAAGGACGGTGGTTTTGGCATCAGCTCTGGCCATGGGTGTTTCCTTGGTTGGGTTGGCGCATTGCGCGCTCTATGGCTTGCCTGGCCTGCCGTTCGGCAGCCAGCGCCGGATCCAGTGGCGAGCGGCACAGGCCCGCGTACTGGTAATTGACATTTTCGTACAATTCGGCCGCGGCCGGGTGAGTGTCGAGCAAAGCCCCCAGCTCCACCCCCGGCGTGACGCTGTCAAACGCATCGACCAAGTGGGTCACCACAGAGAGGTATTGCTCCGGGCCGACCGGAACAGCACTGTGCTCCAGCCGCTCAAGCAATTCGGCCAGCACGTGCGTCACGGTCAGGTCGGCACTGAAAGAAGGGGTTTGGGTCGTGTTCATGCCTCTGAAACTGGGGGCTTTTGGCCGAAAAACAAGCCGAAATGCCCCGGCCCCGCAGATCACTATGCTTTTGATAGCTGACAGCGCCCGTCCAACAAGGGCCGAAGGCCTGTTTGGCTTCAAAAACCCGCCCCCGTCCGGATACCTGCGGCGGGCTGCGTGCCGGGCCGTCTTTTGGGGCCCCCTCAATGCAGGACGCAATGGCAATACACGAAATGCTGCAGGGCACCGGAAGGCGTGCGATGGTCTTCCTGCAAGTGCTCCAGCAGTTCAAAAGCGCCGCCAAACTCGGCATGCAGCGCATCGGGCGCATAGCGGACCACCGGCAGGCCGCTGCATTGCAGGGGCCCGTCCGGGGCAAAGGCCGCCACGATGACATGCCCGCCAGGGCGCACGGCACGCCGCACCTGGGCAACATAAGCGGCGCGGTCCGCCGGATCGGTGAGGAAATGGAAAACGGCCCGGTCGTGCCAGACATCGATGCTGGCCTTCTCCAGCGGAACGGTCGTGATGTCACCCTCGATCCAGCGCACCCGCCCTGCCCGCTCACCGAGCCGGCGGCGCGCCACATCAAGCGCCGCACCGGAAATATCCAGCACGCTCACATCCGTCATGCCGTGGTCCAGCAGGTCGTCCACCAGGCGGGAAGCCCCGCCCCCCACATCGACAATACGCGCCGACTTGTCGGGGGCGACGCGCAGGATCAGCTCCAGCGACAAGGTGGCGTGCGGCTGGTACCAGCTCACGGCTTCGGCAGCATTGGCGGTATAAACCTGCTCCCAATGCGATTTGGCTTCCATGAAACGTCTCCGGGTGAACTTATGATCCCTTCATGATAGTGGCGTCCGGGCAACCTGGGCTGACCTGCCGCAAACTCGCGGCGCCCCGGACCGATGATTTTTACTTGCGGACATGGATCTGGTCGAAAGAGCCGCCGTCCGAAAAGTGTTCCTTGTCGGCTCTGGCCCAGCCGCCGAAAGCCTGGTCGATGGTGAACAGGTTCAGCCTGGGAAACTGCCTGGCGTACTTGGCGATGGCTTTTTGCGAAACCGCCGGGCGGTAGAAGTTCTTGCCGGCGATGTCCTGGCCTTCTTCGGAATACAGGTACTTGAGGTACTCCTCGGCCACGATACGTGTGGCTTTCCTGTCGACGTTTTTGTCCACCACGGCCACCGCGGGTTCGGCCAGGATGTTGATCGACGGTGCGACCACGTCGAATTTGGCGCCGAACTCTTTTTCAAGCAGGTAGGCCTCGTTCTCCCAGGCGATCAGCACATCGCCCTGGGCGCGCTGGGCAAAGGTGATGGTGGAGCCGCGCGCGCCGGTGTCGAGCACGGGCACGTTGCCGTAGAGCTTGGCGACAAATTCTTTGGCCTTGGCATCGCTGCCGTATTTGCGTTTGGCGAACTCCCAGGCTGCGAGGTAGTTCCAGCGCGCGCCACCCGAGGTTTTGGGGTTGGGCGTGATCACGCTGACACCGGGCTTGATCAGGTCGTCCCAGTCCTCGATGCCCTTGGGGTTGCCCTGGCGCACGGCCAGCACGATGGTCGAGGTGTAGGGCGAAGCGTTGTGGGGCAGCTTTTTCTGCCAGTCGGGCGCAAGCCAGGCACCGTTTTTGACCAGCGCATCGGTGTCACCGGCCAGCGCCAGCGTGGCCACATCGGCATCGAGCCCGTCGATGATGGAGCGCGCCTGCTTGCCCGAGCCACCGTGCGACTGCTTGATGGTCACGTCCTGCCCGGCCTTGGCCTTCCAGTATTTGGCGAAGGCGGCGTTGTATTCCACGTAGAACTCGCGCGTCGGGTCATAGGACACATTGAGCAGGGTCACGGGGGGGTTGGCGGCCGGCGTTTGCGCCAGCGCGGCTCCGGCCGACCCTGCCAGCGCAACGGCTACTGCCAGGCGGGTGGAAACATTCATAAAATGGCGGCGTGTGGTCATGGTCTGCTTTCTGGTCCGGTGCATTTTTTGTATGCGGGTTTGAGTGAGAAGCTGGATTCTGGAAGCGGCAGGCCAAAACAGGAACGAATAAGAATTCAGTTCTTAATACCCAAATCATCTACAACCAGATTCCACGAAAGAAGTCCCCATGGCACGTACCGTCAAATGCATCAAACTGGGCCGGGAAGCCGAAGGTCTGGACTTTCCCCCCTACCCCGGCCCCCTCGGCAAGCGCCTGTGGGAAGAAGTCAGCAAGGAAGCCTGGGCTGAGTGGATGAAACAGCAGACCATGCTGGTCAATGAAAACCGCCTGAACCTCGCCGATGCCCGCGCCCGCCAGTACCTGGCGCGCCAGATGGAAAACCACTTTTTCGGCACTGGCGCAGACAAGGTCCAAGGCTACGTGCCCCCGACGGAATAGAGCCCCCACGCTTGTCACTTCGTGTACTACGCTGCCCCCCGAGGGGGCCGTTGCGCCTGCGGCCCGGCAAAGCCGGTTCCGCGGCCCCTGCTTGAAGGGACCGCTATCTCGGTGTCTGACAACACATGCCCGAAGTAATCGAGTGGCTGGCTGACGGCACGCCTTACAGCCCGCGTTTTGGGGACCGCTACCGCAGTGAACTCGGCGGGCTGGCGCAGTCGCGCGAGGTGTTTTTGCACGGTTGCGGCCTGCCTGCCGCCTGGGCCGGCCAGCCGCAGTGGTGCATCCTGGAAACAGGCTTTGGCCTCGGGCTGAACTTCCTGGTGACCTGGCAGGCCTGGAAGGCCGACCCCGCGCGCCCGCGGCTGCTGCATTTTGTGGCCACCGAGGCGCACCCGGCCGGCGCCGCCGACATCCTGCGTGCCGCCGCGGCGCATCCTGAACTGCTGCATTTGGCCGAGCAACTGCAGGCCCAGTGCTGGGGCCTGCTGCCCGGTGCGCACCGGCTGGTGTTCGAGGGCGGCCATGTGCTGCTCACCCTGTGCATCGGCGATACCAAGACTGTGCTGCGCGAGCAGGCCTTGGCCGCCGACGCGGTTTACCTCGACGGCTTCAGCCCCGCCAAAAACCCCGGTATCTGGGACCTTCACACGCTCAAGGCAGTGGCACGCTGTTGCCGCCGCGGCACCCGCATCGCCAGCTGGACGGTAGCGCGCAGCGTGCTCGACGGCCTGGCCCAGTGCGGCTTCGTCGTGCAGAAAACCCCGGGCCTGCCGCCCAAACGCGACAACCTGCAGGGCGAATTCTCACCGCGCTGGGTGCCGCGCAAGGTCGCAGGCAGTGCGCCCCTGGCGCCGGTCCCGCCTTCACGCTGTGTGGTCATCGGCGCCGGCCTGGCCGGTGCGGCCGCGGCCGCCAGCCTGGCGCGACGTGGCTGGCAGGTGGTGGTGCTGGATACGCATGACGCACCGGCCGGCGGCGCCTCGGGCCTGCCGGCCGGCGTGCTGGTGCCGCATGTCTCGCCCGATGACAGCCTGCTGTCGCGCCTGTCGCGCTGCGGCGTACGCGCCACGCTGCAGCAGGCCCGGGCGCTGCTGCAGGAAGGCAGCGACTGGCAGGCCAGCGGCGTGCTGGAGCGGCGGCTGGACGGCAGCGGTGGCCTGCCCGCCGGCTGGCCCGATGCCGGCCGCGACTGGAGCGAGGCCGCCAGCGCGGCGCAACTCGAACAGGCCGGGCTGGACACGGCCTCGGCCGCCACCTGGCACCACCAGGCCGGCTGGATCAAGCCGGCCCGGCTGGTGCAGGCGCTGCTTACGCAGCCCGGCATCACCTGGCGCGGCGGCGTGCAGGCGGCGCGGCTGGAACGCGATGCCACCGGCCCATGGCAGGTGTTTGACGGCAGGGGGCAGTTCATCGCGCGGGCCGATCTTGTGGTGCTGGCCGCGGCCCAAGCCAGCGGGCTGCTGGTGGACGGCGGCCTGCCGCTGCAGGCAATTCGCGGCCAGGTCTCCTGGGACCTGCGGCGCGCTGGCGACGGCAGCGCGCTCCCCGCCTTCCCGGTCAACGGCCACGGCAGCTTGCTGCCCGCCGTGCCTGTTGATGACGGCGTGGCGTGGATGGCCGGTGCCGGTTTCCAGCGCGACCGCAACGACAGCCGGCCCGACCCGGCCGACCAGCAGGCCAACCTGGAGCGCCTGCAAACCCTGCTGCCGCACACGGCGCGCCAACTGGCAGCGGATTTTCAGGCAGGTAGCGCCCGGGCCTGGGCCGGCGTGCGATGTGCGTCACCGGACCGGCTGCCGCTGGTGGGCCCGGTTCACCCCCTGCGGCAGCCGGGGCTCTGGGTGAACACGGCCATGGGTTCGCGCGGGTTGACGTTTGCTGTGCTCGGCGGCGAACTGCTCGCCGCCCGGCTGCATGGCGAACCCTTGCCGGTGGACAAGCGCATGCTGCAGGCACTGGCGCCGCAGCGCGCCAGCTTGCTCAAACAACGGGTGGCGCCCGTGGACCCCGTGATTTGAAGCCTTTTGAGGCTCCAGCCCTGGATGGGCCTGCGCAGGCAGCTATATATTTCGTAGCAATTTCTTGAGCTGCCCCGGGTGCAGGGGTTTTCGCAGGTAGACCTGCGCACCGGAAAAACGGGCCCGCAAGCCCTGCTGCCAGGCCGGCGCCGTGCCGGTGACAAACATGTGGGCAATGGCCGGCCGGGTGTTGTCCACCGCCTTGACCAGTTGCCAGGGGTCCATGTCGGTCAGCCCGAGGTCCACCGTCACCAGCAGGTAGGCATGGGTGTTGAGCAGAATCAGGGCCTCGGTGCCGGTGGCCGCTTCATCGACCTCGTGCACGCCGGCGGCGGCCAGCTTGGCACGCAGGTACAGGCGGTCATCGCGCCCGGCGTCCACCACCAGCACCCGCCGCCCCACCAACGGCAAGGCGCCCGGCTCCAGCGGCAGGGGCTCGGTGGCGTCGCCCTGGTCGAGCACCACATCGAGGTCCTCATCGTGCGCGAGGTCCAGATCGATCGGCGACGAGGCCCGAGCTTCAGGGGAAGAAGGCAAGGGCAGGAGCCCAAAGGCCTCGTCCATCGCATCCAGCACGCCTGACCATTTGACCGGCGCCGGAAACACCCGCCAGGCCTGAGCAGGCGCGTCACCGCCAATCCAGATGAGTTTGAGGCCGTCGTGGGCGGGGTTGGCCAGTGCCAGCACGGCCTCCCAGCTGTCGCCGTCGATGATCAGGACATCGGGCGCGTCTATCGCTTCCGCGGTTTGCGAGGTCCAGGCCGAATAAACGACGTCGCGCGACTCGGACAGGCGAAACACCAGATCCAGCGCCTGGCGCTCGGTGCCGCTGAAACCGAAAAACTTGACGAATATCCGCTTCACTGCCCCGCCCCTCGTTGTTATTGCCGTGGATGATACGGGGCTTGTGTGCAAATGTTGCTGATGGCGTTGTCCCGATGACACGGAATTCAGTGCTCAGGCCTGTAAAGCCGCATGAACACTGGTGAATAAGCTTATCCGCATAAGCGAACAACGAATCTGTCGTTTGTTTCCATAAGCCCTCGCCCTAAAGTCGGCGGCTTATGCATGATTTCGCTTTTGTTTTTGCGGGTTTTGCCGTCGGTCTCGTGGTGGGACTGACCGGCGTGGGCGGGGGCTCGCTGATGACGCCCTTGCTGATTTTCTTTTTCGGCGTCAAGCCGCATCTGGCCATCGGTACCGATCTGTTGTTTGCCGCCTTCACCAAGCTGGGCGGCACAGTTGGCCTGGCGCGGGCCCGGCTGGTGGACTGGAAAATTGTCGGCCAGACGGCGGCAGGCAGCATTCCGGCCTCGCTGGCCACGCTGTATGTGCTGCATCTGGTCGGACCAGCCAGCCCGGCGGCCCACGCAGTGATGACCACCACGCTGGGTGTGGCGCTGCTGCTCACGGCGAGCGCCACGTTCTACAAGGCCGTTTACGGCAAAGACGCCCCGCGCCACATCGAACCGGCTGCCCTGACCGCAGCCACGCAGGCGCGCCACTGGGCCCTGCCGGTGTTGTTCGGCGCCGTCATTGGCGCCCTGGTGACGCTGACCTCGGTGGGCGCCGGCGCCATCGGGGTGATTGTGCTGATGCTGCTTTACCCGGCCCTGCCGCTGCCGCGCATCGTGGCCGCCGACATCGCCCACGCCGTGCCGCTGACGCTGGTGGCCGGCTTCGGGCATGCGTCCATCGGCTCCGTCGACTGGCCGCTGCTGGCCAAACTGCTGGCCGGCTCGCTGCCCGGCATCTGGCTCGGCTCGCGCCTGGTCAACAGCACACCCGACCGCTGGATACGCTCCCTGCTTTCTGTGCTGCTGGCTTATGCCGGCGCCAAACTCATCGCCATCTGACCCTCTGAATCACCTGATCCCTGACCGCCATGTACCAATACACCGAATTTGACCGCCAGTTTGTGAAAGCCCGCGCCGGCCAGTACCGCGACCAGCTGACCCGCTGGCAAGCCGGCCAGCTGGCCGAAGACGACTTCCGCCCGCTGCGCCTGCAAAACGGCTGGTATGTCCAGCGATATGCACCTATGCTACGCGTCGCCGTGCCTTATGGCGAACTCTCGAGCGCGCAGGTGCGTGTGCTGGCGAAAATCGCCCGTGACTACGACCAGCCCCATGCCGCGCTGTTCAATGAGGCCCAGGCGGCACAGGACAAGCTCGGCCCGGTCAACCTCAAAAGCGGCCTGTCGGTGGCCTCCAAACTGACCGCCGGTTATGCCCATTTCACGACGCGCCAGAACATCCAGTACAACTGGATTCCGCTCGACAAGTCGGCCGACGTGATGGACCTGCTGGCCAGCGTCAGCATGCACGGCATCCAGACCAGCGGCAACTGCATACGCAACATCACCAGCGACGAACGCGCCGGCATTGCGGTCGATGAAATTGCCGACCCGCGGCCCTTTGGCGAAATCCTGCGCCAGTGGAGCACGCTGCACCCCGAGTTCGCCTTTTTGCCGCGCAAGTTCAAGATCGCCATCAGCGGCGCCAAGGAAGACCGCGCGGCCACCGCCTGGCACGACGTCGGCCTGCACCTGATCCGCAATGCCGAAGGCGAGCTGGGCTTCAAGGTGCTGGTCGGCGGCGGCATGGGCCGCACGCCCATCATTGCCAGCGTGATCCGCGAGTTTTTGCCGTGGCACCAGGTCATGAATTACATCGAGGCCATCGTGCGTGTGTACAACCGCTATGGCCGGCGCGACAACATGTACAAGGCCCGCATCAAGATCCTGGTCAAGGCCGAGGGCCAGCGCTACATCGACGACGTGGAAGCCGAGTACCGGCAGATCATGGAACACGATGGCGGCCCGCACACCATCACGCAGGCCGAGCTGGACCGCGTGACGGCGTCGTTTGTGCCGCCCACGCTCCAATGCGACCGCAAAAGCGCCGACGCGAAGATCGCCAACATCCTGCGCGCAGCGGCGGAAGACGATATTGAATTTGGCCGCTGGCTCAAGCAGAACGTGGCACCGCACCAGAACCCCGACCTGCGCGCCGTGACGCTGTCCTTCAAGCGCCTGGGCCAGGCGCCCGGCGATGCGACGGCCAACCAGCTCGATGTGGCGGCCGACCTGGCCGACCGCTTCAGCGCCGGCGAGGTGCGCGTCACACACGACCAGAACCTGCTGCTGCCCTGGGTGCGCTGCGACGAGTTGCCCGAGCTGTGGCGCGCTGCGCGCAAGTCGGGTTTTGCACGCCCCAACATCCGGCTGCTGACCGACATGATCGCCTGCCCCGGCGGTGACTTCTGCTCGCTGGCCAACGCACGCTCGATTCCGATTGCCGAGGCGATCACCGAGCGTTACCAGGACATGGACGAGCTGCACGACCTCGGCGAGATCGACCTGCACATCAGCGGCTGCATCAACTCCTGCGGCCACCACCACAGCGGCCACATCGGCATCCTGGGCGTGGACAAGGACGGCAAGGAGTGGTACCAGGTCACGCTGGGCGGCTCGGACGGCTCCACACTGAGCGGCGCACCCGTGCCCGGCAAGGTCGTCGGCCCCTCGTTTTCCGCCGCCGAAGTGCCCGAAGTGATTGAAGCCGTGCTCGACACCTACCGCCGCGAGCGCGAGGCCGGCGAAACCTTTATCGCCACCTTGCGCCGCGTCGGCATCGACCCGTTCAAGCTGGCTGCCAACAGCGCGCGTTTTGCAGCCACACCCGCCGCCGCTGAGGTTGCCTGAGGAGAACCCATGAAACTTTTGCCATTGACCGACCACACCCCGGCAGGCGCCGAAGACCGCACGGTGCTTGCACTGGCCAACGACGCCGACCCGCTGCAGGCACCGCTGGAAGGCGTGACACGCATCGACCTGCACTTCCCGAAGTTCACCGACGGCCGCGCCTTCAGCCAGGCCTTTCTGCTGCGTCGCCGGCGCGGCTTCGAGGGCGAGATACGCGCCACGGGCGACGTGCTGGCCGACCAGCTCGCGCAGATGGAGCGCAGTGGCTTTGACGTCGCCGTGCTGCGTGCCGACCAGGACATGGCCACCGCCCAGCGCGTGCTGGCCAGCTACCCCGGCTACGGCGTGGGCCGCTACCAGGGCGACGCGGTGCATGTCGCGCCCCACTTTGCAGAGGCGGCCTGAGCATGGGCGCCATATCGCTTTACGCCAAGGCCTCGCCCGACTTCGCGCAGAAACTCGCGCGCAGCATCGCGCTGCTTCAATCGTCGGCGCAAAAACATTCGCCGCTGACCCAGGCCTCCAGCCTGGGCGCCGAGGACATGGTGGTCACGCACCTGCTCGAGGAAGCCGGCATCAACAGCGGAATCTTTGTGCTTGAGACCGGCATGCTGCATGCCGAAACCGTCGCGCTGATCCCGCGCATCGAAGAGCGCTACCTGCGCCATGTCGATGTCTACCGTCCTGACCTGGATGCGGCCAACGCCTTTGTGCAGGCCAACGGAAGCGACGCGATGTACAAGAGCCTGGAATTGCGCAAGGCCTGCTGCCACATCCGCAAGATGGAGCCGCTGGCCCGCGCGCTAGACGGCAAAAAGGGCTGGATCACGGGCCTGCGCCGCGAACAGTCCAGCGCCCGCGCCGAAGTGCACGACGTCGAGGAACAGGATGGCCGCGCCAAGATCAACCCGCTGGCCGACTGGACCTGGGGTGACGTCTGGCATTACATCGCGCTGAACAACATTCCGTTCAACCCGCTGCATGACCAGTTTTTCCCCAGCATAGGCTGCGCGCCCTGCACACGCGCCGTGACGCTGGGCGAAGACTTCCGCTCCGGCCGCTGGTGGTGGGAAAACGAAAGCGCGAAGGAATGCGGCTTGCATGTCAGCGCCGACGGCACCCATGAAGCGCAGGAGCCCGCTGCGTTGGAACCGCTGTCCAGCCCGCTTTCCGGTCGTACCTCCAGCATCATCCCCATCCGAGAGATCCCCGCATGAACGCACGCGCCGAACCCCAACTTCTCAGCAAGCTGAGCAACTCGCACCTTGATGCGCTCGAGGAAGAAACCATTTTCATCCTGCGCGAAGTGGCCGCGGCCTTCGAGCGCCCGGCCCTGCTGTTTTCGGGCGGCAAGGACTCGCTGGTCATGCTCAAGTGCGCCGAGAAGGCCTTTGGCGTGGGCCGCATTCCCTACCCGCTGCTGATGATCGACACCGGCCACAACTTCCACGAGGTCACCGACTTCCGCGACCTGCGCGCGAAGGAACTGGGCGCCGAGCTGATCGTGCGCAACGTGGAAGACTCGATGAAACGCGGCACCGTGCGCCTGGCGCATCCCGGCGAGTCGCGCAACGTGCACCAGTCGGTGACCTTGCTCGAAGCGATTGACGAGTTCCGCTTTGACGCGCTGATCGGTGGCGCGCGGCGCGACGAGGAAAAAGCCCGCGCCAAGGAGCGCATCTTCTCGCACCGCGACAGCTTCGGCCAGTGGCAGCCCAAGGCCCAGCGACCCGAGCTCTGGACCCTGTTCAACACCCGGCTGCAGCCCGGCGAACACTTCCGCGTGTTCCCGATCTCCAACTGGACCGAGCTCGACGTCTGGCAATACATCGAACGCGAAAACATCGCCCTGCCCTCGCTGTATTACGCGCACCAGCGCAAAGTGGTCGAACGCAAGGGCCTGCTGGTGCCGGTGACGGAGCTGACACCGGCACGCGAGGGTGAAAAAGTGATCGAGAAAACCGTGCGTTTCCGTACCGTGGGTGACATCACCTGCACCTGCCCGGTGGACAGCCAAGCCGCCACCGCGGCCGAGATCGTGATTGAAACCCTGGCCGCCGACGTGAGCGAGCGCGGCGCCACACGCATGGACGACAAGACCTCCGACGCCTCCATGGAAAAGCGCAAGAAAGACGGGTACTTTTAGTTCTCCCCCGCAGCAGGCTTTGCCTGCCTCCCCCCAGGGGGCGGCGCCTGCGGGCCGGCGGAGCCGGACCCGCGGCCCCTGCTGATCAAGACCTTTGCCACCAATTTTGAGACTCAGATGAACACAACCACCCCTACTACTGATTTGATAGCTGGCGGCGCACAACTGGCGGCCGCTACAGGCCAAAATGACCTGAAATCCGCGCTGAAGTTCATCACCTGCGGCTCGGTCGATGACGGCAAGAGCACCCTGATCGGCCGCCTGCTGGTGGACAGCAAGGCCGTGCTGCAGGACCACCTGGCCGGCGTGCAACGCGGCGGCGAGACCGACCTGGCCTTGCTGACCGACGGCCTGTCGGCCGAACGCGAGCAGGGCATCACCATCGACGTGGCCTACCGCTACTTCGCCACCGAAAACCGCAAATTCATCATCGGCGATGCGCCCGGCCACGAGCAGTACACCCGCAACATGGTCACGGCCGCCTCGAGCGCCGACGCCGCCGTGGTGCTGGTCGATGCGACCAAGCTGGACTGGAAAACCCCGTCCATGGAGCTGCTGCCGCAAACGCGGCGCCATTCGCTGCTGGTCAACCTGCTGCGGGTGCCGTCCATTGTGTTCACGGTCAACAAGCTCGACGCGGTGGAAAATCCCGCGCTGGCGTTCAAAAATATCAGCACGGCGCTGACGGCCTTCGCGCAGGCTGCGCAGATCCCGGTCCGGGCCATCGTGCCGATTTCCGCACTCAAGGGCCACAACGTGGTGGACGCCATGCCCGGCTGGTGCGGTTATGAAGGCCTGTCGCTGCTGCAGTTGCTGGAGCAACTGCCGGCCACCCCGGCCGAAAGCACCGAGGCTTTTTCCTTCCCGGTGCAGTGGGTGGAGAAACCTGCCCCCACGCTCGGCACTGACGTGTCCTCGCTGCCCCCCGAGGGGGCTGTTTCTCCTAGGGGCGGCCCGTCGGAGAAACCATTCCCATCCTCCTCGGACATCTCCCAGGGCCGCCGCGTCTTCTGGGGCCGTGTCGCCACCGGCGGCGTACGGCCGGGCCAGACCGTCACCGTGATGCCCAGCGGACATACAGCCGTGGTGGCCCAGGTACTCGACCACGCCCGCCAGCCCCAATCCATTCTGGCCGGCCACAGCGCCGGCATTGTGCTGGACCGCGAAGTGGACGTGTCGCGTGGCGACTGGCTGCTGGCTGCCGACACCTTCGAGCCGACGCGCGAACTGGCGGTCACCATCGCCTGGATGGACGACGAGCCGCTGGTCGCCGGACGTGTCTACTGGGCGCTGCACGGCCACCGCTGGGTCAAGGCCAAGGTCAAACGCATCGTGCACAAACTCGACGTCAACACACTGGCCGAGGAAGACGCCAGTGAGTTGCCGCCCAATGCCATCGGCCACATTGAACTGAGCCTGCAGGCCCCGCTGGCCACCCTGCCTTACGCCCGCTCACGGGTCCTGGGCTCGCTGGTGCTGGTGGACACGGCGTCGAACAAGACCTCGGGCGCCGCGCTGATCCTTTGATCAGGATCAGACGCTATCAAGCACCCGACTTAACCCTGCTCACGGAATCCTCTTAAAATTGAGGGTTTCCACCGATCCCGCAAGAACAACATGACTCACATCGTTACCGAATCCTGCATCCGCTGTAAATACACCGACTGTGTGGATGTCTGTCCCGTGGACTGCTTCCGCGAAGGCCCCAACATGCTGGTGATCGATCCGGATGAGTGCATCGATTGCGCGGTCTGCATCCCGGAGTGCCCGGTCAATGCCATTTATGCCGAGGAAGACGTGCCGGCCGACCAGGTCAACTTCATCAAGATCAATGTCGAACTGAGCAACGCGCCAGGCTGGAAAAGCATCACCAAGCGCAAGGAAGCCTTGCCCGATGCCGAAGAGTGGAAAGACGTCACCAGCAAACTGGACCAGCTCGTTCGCTGAGACGCACCCCGCCGCAGGCTGCGCGTCTGTCCGCCCTCTTGAAACAGCAAACCGAAAAAAGCCCCATGGAACCTCAACTGAACCAGGAAGTGATCAACACGGCTGCCGCGCACGATGGCCCGATAGAGACCGATGCGGTCATCGTCGGCGCGGGCCCGGTCGGGCTGTTCCAGGTGTTTGAACTCGGCCTGCTGGAGATCAAGGCCCATGTCATCGACTCGCTGGCCTACCCCGGCGGCCAGTGCATCGAACTCTACCCGGATAAGCCGATTTACGACATTCCCGCCGTGCCCATGTGCACCGGCAAGGAACTGACCGACTCCCTGCTCAAGCAGATCGAGCCCTTTGGCGCGACTTTTCACTTCGGCCAGGAAGTCAGCACCGTCGAAAAACAGGACGACGGCCGCTTTTTCGTCCAGACCTCCAAAGGCACGCAGTTCCTGACCAAAACCATCTTTATTGCGGCCGGCGTGGGGGCTTTCCAGCCGCGCCTGCTGAAGGTCGACGGCCTCGAGAAGTTTGACGACACGCAGCTGTTTTACCGCGTCAAGTCACCGGCTGACTTTGCCGGCAAAAACCTGGTGATCATCGGTGGCGGCGACTCCGCGCTCGACTGGGCGCTCAATTTCGCCAACGAAGGTCCGAACAAGGCCGAAAGCGTGATCCTGATCCACCGCCGCGACGGCTTCAAGGCCGCCCCAGCCAGTGTGGCGAAGATGAAAGAGCTGTGCGACAACTACGAGATGCAGTTCATCGTCGGCCAGGTCACCGGTTACGAGGAAAAGGACGGCAAGCTCACGGGCGCCAAGGTCACAGGTGCCGACGGCGTCACCCGCGTGGTACCGCTCGACGTGATGCTGGTTTTCTTCGGCCTGTCGCCCAAGCTCGGACCGATTGCCGAGTGGGGCCTGGACATCGAGCGCAAGCAGCTCAAGGTGGACACCGAGAAGTTCTCGACCAATGTGCCCGGCATTTTTGCGGTCGGCGACATCAACACCTACCCCGGCAAGAAAAAGCTGATCCTCAGCGGCTTTCATGAATGCGCGCTGGCCGCTTTCGGCGCGGCGCCTTTCATCTTCCCGGACAAAAAAATCCACCTCCAATACACCACCACCAGCCCGAAACTGCACAAGGTGCTTGGGGTGGAGACGCCGGTTTTCGACTGAACACCGGGCCGCACCCTCCTGTCAGGCCCGCCATGTGCGGGCCTTTTCTTTGATGCGCGCCAGCGGCCCCGTGCTGGTGCCCACCGCAATATTCATCACCGCCATGCTGGCGATGCAGACCGCCGACTACCGGCAGGTCTGGCAGTACCAGCCGGTGCGCCGGCTGTGACCCGGCGGCGCGTCATGCGGCTCCTGCCGTAGAATCCAACACGCGCTCCCGCAGGAGCGCATTCGCTGGGGGTGTTGCCATGCAAGTGGCGACTGAGAAAGTCCCTTTGAACCTGACTGAGGTAATCCTCGCGCAGGGAAGCATGTCCAAGGCGTGGCACAGGTTTTTTCGACCCTGCCCGCGCCCTCGCAAGCCGACCTGCCATTGACACAAGGAAAAGTTGATGGCCATCCTAAACGCTACCCCCAACACCGCACTCACGCCCCTGGCCCCGGGAGACCGCCTGTTCGGCTGGCGCGAACACGCCGCGCTCTGGCTCAGCCTGGGCGTCGGCCTGCTGGTCATGCAAATTGGTGCCTACCTGGTCCCGGCGCTCGGCGCCAAAGCCGCCATGGCCGTGATCGTGGTCGGCTCCATCCTCGGCGCCGGCCTGCTGGCCTGGACCGCGAAAATCGGCTGCGACAGCGGCCTGTCCAGCGCCGGCCTGATGCACGCCACCTACGGCAGCAGCTTTGCGCGCCTGCCGGTGCTGCTCAACATCGTGCAACTGATCGGCTGGACCACGTTCGAACTCGTGGTCATGCGCGACGGCACGGTCGCCATCGCCCGGCAGTCTGGTTCGTTTGTCGCGTCCTTCTGGCCGGTACTGGCCACCCTGCTCTGGGGCGGCGTGCTGATTGCCCTGCTGTCGGGCTCCATGGTCAAACTGGTGCGCAAATTCATAGGCCGTTATGGCTTGCCGCTGGTGATCGCCTCGCTGCTGTGGCTGACCTGGCAATTCCTCGGACGGGCCCACGCGCAAGGCTGGCAGGAAATCTGGAACCGTCCCGGCACAGGCGGCATGAGCACACTGTCAGCCCTGGACCTGGTGATTGCCATGCCGGTGTCGTGGCTGCCGCTGGTGGCCGATTTCGCACGCCATGGCCGCGACGGCAAAAGCGCGCTGCGTGGCACCTGGCTGGGTTATGCAATCGCCAACACCTGGTGTTACGGCCTGGGCGTGCTGATTGCACTGACCACACCGAGCACCGACCTGGTTGCCGCCCTGCTGCTGGCGCAAGGCGGGTTGATCGCCCTGGGCCTGATCCTGATCGACGAGGTGGACAACGCCTATGGCGACCTGTACTCCGGCTCGGTCGCGGGCCACAGCCTGAAACCCGGCTGGAGCCTGCGCCGCTGGGGCATGGCCCTCGCCGTCCTGTGCACCGGGCTGGCGCTGGTGCTGCCCATGCACAGCCTGGAGCCTTTCCTGCTGATGCTCAGTTCGGTGTTTGTGCCGCTCTACGGCGTGATCCTGGCGCGCCTGGGCGGTGCGCCGAATGTGGCTGCGCTGGTGGGAACGAAAAAAGTCAATATCAGCGCGGTCGTGATCTGGGTGCTGGGCGTGGCCACCTACCACCTGTGCGCCAAACTCGCGCCCGAGTGGGGCGCGGCGCTTCCCACGCTGGCCCTGACCTTTGTGCTCGCCCGTGTGACCCGTGCTCACTCCGGGCCGGCCACCGGCGAACGCGTGCTCAGCCCCGCGGCTTGAGCGGATTCAAGGGCTTGAGCCGCATGGCCAGCGGCGCATGCCCGTGGTTCAACGGCCCGCTGCCGGCGCCGGTTTTCACCTTGGCGCCGGCCAGCAGTGCCGCACGCACATAGGCCCGGGCCATTTCCACGGCTTCCAGCAAGGGCTGCCCCAACGCCAGTCCGGCCGCAATGGCGGACGAAAGCGTGCAGCCTGTCCCATGCGTGTTGGCACTGTGAATGCGCGCTGCATGCATCCAGTGTCTTTCGCCCGCTGCGGTCAGCAGCAGGTCCATCACCGTGTCGCCCGGCAGATGCCCGCCCTTGAGCAGCACCGCGCGTGCGCCCTTGGCCAGCAGCTCGTGGGCGGCCGTTTCCATGTCATCCGCATTGTTCAGGGGCCGGCCGACCAGCAGGGCGGCTTCGTCCAGGTTGGGCGTGACCAGCACCGCGCGCGGAAACAGATCCCGCACCAGGACCTCAATGGCCGGGTTGTCAATCAGCACCGCGCCGCTGGTGGCGACCATCACCGGGTCGAGCACGATTTTTTCAAGTGCATGGCGGTCAATGGCCGCGGCCACGGCCAGCACGATCTCGGGCGCATGCAGCATGCCTATCTTCACGGCATCCACACCGATGTCCTCGACCACCGCATCGATCTGGTCGCGCAGCATGGCCGGCGGCACGCCATGAATGGCCCGCACCCCCTGGGTGTTCTGCGCCGTCAGCGCCGTGATGGCCGTCATGCCGTAACAGCCGAGCGCGGCAAAAGTCTTCAGGTCCGCCTGGATGCCCGCCCCGCCGCCGCTGTCCGACCCCGCGATGGACAACACGCGCGGGTACTCGAATTCAAAAGTGTCGTTGCTCATGGAGAAAAGTGTTTCCCGGTGGTTCAGGCCTTGCGAAAGGCGATGCCGGATTATCGGGGAAGCCGCTTGGCGCCTTGCGCGCCGGGGATCAGCGCCTGAATTTCCGGCCCCGAGTTCAATCCTGAGCCAGAAGTCCGAAAAAGTCAGGCTATAATCTTAGGCTGTATTCCTCAATAGCTCAGTTGGTAGAGCGCCGGACTGTTAATCCGTAGGTCCCTGGTTCGAGCCCAGGTTGAGGAGCCAGAATTTGAAGCCTGGACGTCCACAACGTCCAGGCTTTTTTCGTTGGCGGGGTTACCATTTGCGGGTGCTGTCCATGCGTCACCGGCGCATGCGCTCAGCACGCCAAACCACACCCTTGCCTCACCCATCTGCCATGCGCAAGTCACCCCACCCCCGGCCCTGGCTGGATGCGGACGAGTCCTTTCCGCCCGTGGAAACGGCGTGGGCCGAAGGCGACCCGGCACCCGGCCTGCTGGCTGCGGGGCGCTCGCTCGATGTGGCGAGCTTGCAGCAGGCTTATGCGCTGGGCATTTTCCCGTGGTTCGGGGTCGGCCAGCCCATCCTGTGGTGGAGCCCCGATCCGCGCATGGTGTTGCGTACCGACAATTTCAAGCTGCACCGCTCGCTGCGCAAAAGCCTGTTGCGTTTCATCGGTGCTGCCGGTCATGAGATCCGTTTTGACACGGCTTTTCCGGAGGTGATTCACGCCTGTGCCAGCACACCGCGCGACGGCCAGCCGGGCACCTGGATCGTGCCGGACATGGTCAAGGCCTACACCGCCCTGCACCGTGCGGGCCACGCCCACAGCGTGGAAACCTGGGTGAACGGCCAGCTCGTCGGCGGACTGTACTGCGTCAACCTGGGCGGCATGGTGTTTGGCGAGTCGATGTTTGCCCACCAGACCGATGCGTCCAAGATGGCCCTGGCGGCGCTGGTGGGTTTCTGCCGGGCCAAGGGCCTGCCCATGATTGACTGCCAGCAAAACACGCGGCACCTGGCTTCGCTGGGCGCTGCGGAAATTCCCCGCGCGGAATTTGTCGCGCAGGTGGCCGCCCTCGTGGCCCAGGCTTCACCCCGCTGGAAGTTTGACACCCTATACTGGCAGCAGCTATTGACGGCCAGAACGCAGAACGACCTGACGACGTGACGCACCTCAAAGACCTGCCCCTCCAGACGCTGCAGTTTTATGCGACAGCGCCCTACCCCTGCAGCTACCTGCCGGGCAGGCAGGCCCGCTCGCAGGTCGCCACCCCCAGCCACCTGATTCACAACGCCGCCTACTCGGAGCTGGTGACCAACGGCTTTCGCCGCAGCGGCATGTTCACTTACCGCCCCTATTGCGACGGCTGCCAGGCCTGCGTGCCCCTGCGCGTGCCGGTGGCGACTTTCCGGCCAGACCGCAGCCAGCGCCGCGCCCGCAAGCAGCACCAGGCGCTGCAGGTTCGCGTGCTCAAGCTGTGTTTCATGCCCGAGCATTACCAGCTCTACCTGCGCTACCAGAACGGCCGCCACGCGGGCGGCGGCATGGACCATGACAGCATCGACCAGTACACGCAGTTTCTGCTGCAAAGCCGCGTCAACTCGCGCCTGGTGGAGTTTCGCGACACCCTGTCCAATGGCGAGGCCGGGGCGCTGAAAATGGTGTCCATCCTCGACGTGCTGGAAGACGGTGTGTCGGCGGTGTATACGTTTTACGAGCCCGACGCGCACGCCAGTTACGGCACCTATAGCGTGCTTTGGCAAATTGACCAGGCCCGGCAACTGGGCTTGCCGCATGTGTACCTTGGGTACTGGATTGCCGAAAGCCCGAAGATGAGCTACAAGGCCCGGTTTTTGCCGAACCAGATCCTGGTCGATGGGCAGTGGGTGAACTCCGCCACCCCAAGCCCGGCCAGCGCCATCTGAGTGAGCCATCTGAGTGCACCGTCTGTGAGGCAGGTCAAGACGAAACGGCGGCGAGTAGCGGCGCGCTGATTTCACCAGCTAAAATCTGGTGAAGGTCGCCCCCCATGAAAAAGCAAGATTCCCTCGCCTCACCCGCCAAACCCACGGTTCAGGTCATTGAACGCATGTTCACCCTGCTAGAGATTCTGGCGGGGCGGGAGGAAGCCGTCTCGCTCAAGGAGATCAGCGAAAAATCCGGCCTGCACCCCTCGACAGCGCACCGCATCCTGAACGACCTGGCCACCGGCCGGTTTGTAGACCGGCCGGTGGCGGGCAGCTACCGGCTGGGCATGCGCCTGCTGGAACTCGGCAACCTGGTGAAGGCGCGCCTGAGCGTGCGGGACGCGGCGCTGACGCCCATGCGCGAGCTCCACCGGCTGATCCAGCAACCCGTCAACCTGAGCATGCGCCAGGGCGATGAAATCATTTACGTCGAACGGGCCTACAGCGAACGCTCCGGCATGCAGGTGGTACGCGCCATCGGCGGGCGGGCACCGCTGCACCTGACTTCGGTGGGCAAACTTTTTCTGGCTTTTGACGATCCCCAGCGCTTGCGCAGTTATGCCACCCGCACCGGCTTGCCGGGCCAGACCAAAAACAGCATCACCCAGCTGACGATTCTGGAGCGCGAGCTGTCCAAGGCACGCCAATACGGCATTGCGCGCGACAACGAGGAGCTGGAACTGGGGGTGCGCTGCATGGCCGCCGGCATTTACGACGACCAGAGCAAGCTGGTGGCGGGGCTGTCGATTTCTGCGCCGGCCGACCGGTTGGATGAAAACTGGCTGCCCAAACTGCAGTCCACCGCCAGCGAGATCTCGGCGGCGCTGGGCTACAAGCCCAACAATTTCAAGTAAAAAAGGGCTCTAGCCCTTGTACCCATTGCGCTGGCAGCTACTCTTTTTATAGCGATTCAGCGGACAGACCAGCCTGCCCATCAATGGGAATACGGCCTCAGCCGTTGTTGGGATGGGCGGTTGCGCTGATTTTGGATGCGTTGACCGGTTGCGACTCCACCCAGCGGCGGACGCGCTCTGCGTCACCGAGGCGGCTCAATTTGCCGGCCGAATCAAGAAAAACCATGATCAGCTTGCGCCCTGCGATTTTGGTCTGCATGACGAGGCACTGGCCGGCTTCGGAGATGTAGCCGGTCTTTTGCAGGCCGATTTCCCACTCGGGATTTTTCACGAGCCGGTTGGTGTTGTTGTACTGCAGGGTCTGGCGGCCGACAGCGACCTGGTAGCCGGTCGAGGTGGACAACTCGCGCAAGACAGGATCGCCATGGGCCGCGCTGACCAGCGTTGCCAGGTCCTGTGCGCTGGACTGGTTCAGGCTGGACAAACCTGTCGGCTCCACATAACGGGTGTCTTTCATGCCCAGCATTTTGGCCTTGGCGTTCATCAGGCCCACGAAGGTGGACAAGCCACCCGGGTAGGTCCGCCCGAGGGCATGTGCTGCGCGGTTTTCGCTGGACATCAGCGCCAGATGCAGCAGTTCGCCGCGTGTCAGGCTGGCGCCCACGCGCAGGCGGGAGCTGCTGCCCTTTTCTGTGTCCACGTCGTCCTGGGTGATGGTGATGGTTTCGTCCATCGGCAGATGCGCGCCGCTGACGATCACGCCGGTCATCAGCTTGGTCAGCGAAGCGATGGGAAGCACCGCATGGTCGTTCTTGCTGAACAGCACTTCCCGGGTGTCCTGGTCGATCACCAGGGCCACGCTGGATTTCAGGTCAAGAGGGTCCTGTGCACTGTGCAGGCCCGCCAGCTGGCCATATGACAGCCGGGGCGGCGAGGCCACGATCACCACGGACTTGCGCGGGGCTTTGGCGACAAAGCGGGCGCTTTTCCGGCTGGAAATCACCTTTTTCGACACCGTCTTGGCGGCGTGTGACTTTTTAACGATCTGGCGCTTCGCCGTGGCGGCATCTGCCGCGGGCGCAATCAAGGCTGCCGAAAAGGTAAGAATTCCAACGACCTGTAAGGTCTGTTTGAAAATCGAATTCAGCGTGATGGACATTGATTCGTCTCCAGATGCGATTAATACGAAACCGCAGTGTATACAAATAGAAAAAGTCACGCAATATCAAAAGCTTGCGTGACTTTCCTAAACGCAACAATGAAGAGATCAGTCCATGTGTCTTTTCAGCCAGACCTGGCCCACAAAAACTTACTAAACTGTTGAATATAAAAGCTTTTTCCGAAACCTTCAGACTTCAACCCTGAGCGGCAACCCGGTCGGCCTTATTTTGTAATTTGCTCAAGGCGCTCAAATAAGCCTTGGCAGAAGCGACCACGATGTCCGGATCGGCCCCGACACCGTTGACCACTCGGCCGCTGTTTTGCAGCCGCACCGTGACTTCTCCCTGGCTCTCCGTGGATCCACTGATCGCGTTCACGGAATAAAGCACCATTTCCGCCCCGCTTTTGACGTGGGTTTCAATGGCTTTGAGGGAGGCGTCCACCGGGCCGTTGCCGTCCGATTCGCCGCGAACTTCCTTGCCGTCAACGGTGAAAACAACCGTCGCCTGCGGACGCTCGCCGGTTTCGCTGTGCTGGGACAGCGAGACAAAGCCGTATTGCTCTTTCTCGTGGGTCACGCTGTCGTCGCTGACCAGTGCCAGGATGTCCTCGTCGAAAATTTCGCTCTTGCCGTCGGCCAGTTCCTTGAACCGGGCAAAAGCGGCGTTGGTGTCGGCTTCGCTTTCCATCTGGATGCCCAGGTCCTGCAGGCGCTGCTTGAAGGCATTGCGCCCGCTGAGCTTGCCCAGCACCATCTTGTTGGAGCTCCAGCCCACGTCTTCGGCACGCATGATCTCGTAGGTCTCGCGTGCCTTCAGCATGCCGTCCTGATGGATACCCGAGGCGTGGGCAAAGGCGTTGGCCCCGACCACGGCCTTGTTGGGCTGAACCACGAACCCGGTGGTCTGGCTGACCATGCGGCTGGCCGCCACGATATGCACCGGATCGATGTTCATCTCCAGGTTGAAATAGTCCTTGCGTGTCCGCACGGCCATGACGATCTCTTCGAGCGAGCAGTTGCCGGCACGCTCGCCCAGGCCGTTGATCGTGCACTCGACCTGGCGGGCACCGCCAATCTTCACGCCGGCCAGCGAGTTGGCCACCGCCATGCCGAGGTCGTTGTGGCAATGCACCGACCAGATGGCCTTGTCACTGTTGGGGACGCGCTCGCGCAGCGTCTTGATGAAGTTGCCGTAGAGCTCGGGGACGGCGTAGCCGACCGTGTCGGGCACGTTGATCGTGGTCGCACCTTCGGCGATCACGGCCTCGATGACGCGGCACAGGAAGTCGACATCGCTGCGGTAGCCGTCTTCCGGGCTGAACTCGACATCGGCCACCAGGTTGCGCGCAAAACGCACCGAGAGTTTGGCCTGCTCCAGCACCTGTTCCGGGCTCATGCGCAGCTTCTTTTCCATGTGCAGGGCGCTGGTGGCAATGAAGGTGTGGATGCGGGCGCTGTTGGCACCCTTGAGCGCTTCGGCCGCGCGGGAAATGTCCCGGTCGTTGGCGCGCGAGAGCGAACAGATGGTGGAGTCCTTGATGGCATTGGCAATCGCCTGCACCGCCTCGAAGTCGCCGTTGGAGCTGGCGGCAAAGCCGGCCTCGATCACATCGACGCGCAGGCGTTCGAGCTGGCGCGCAATGCGCAGTTTTTCATCGCGCGTCATTGAGGCACCGGGCGACTGCTCACCATCACGCAAGGTGGTGTCGAAAATGATCAATTTATCTGCCATGCTTGTTCTCCTGAGAGGTCGAGGTCGATCTGATAATCAAAAAACGCAGCCCAAAACAAAACGGCCCGCTGCGTTTGCATACGGGCCGTTTGGAATCGCGCGCGTGCGCTATCGCCTGTGCCCGTGTCGGTCCAGTAGCGATAGTGCAAGCGAAATTCGTTTCATGGAAATCAATGTACCACAAATTGACATGGCCCCAGCCGCAAGGTGGTCGGACAGGCGCCTACTTGTGCAGACCGCGTTCATCCGGCTCGTCGGTCGAAGTCGAGATCACGCTGGTCTGCTGGCCCTTGGCCTTGCGCCAGCCATACAGCACATAGCCGGAAAAACCGTAGATGACAAACAGGCCGAACATGACGGTGGGCGGATCGATGTTGATCACGGCAATGCCCAGGGCAATCAGCACGATCACGGCAAACGGAACGCTGCGCTTGAGACTCACATCCTTGAAGCTGTAAAACGGCACGTTGGTGACCATGGTCAGGCCCGAGTACAGGGTCAGCGCAAACATGAACCAGCGAACCTCCTCGCCGCGCACGCCGGCCTCGGTCATCAGCCAGATGAAGCCCGCTACCAGCGCGGCCGCCGCCGGTGAGGGCAGGCCCTGGAAAAACCGCTTGTCGACCACCGCCGTGTTGACATTGAAGCGGGCCAGCCGCAGTGCCGCGCAGGCGCAATAGACAAAAGCCGCGATCCAGCCCCAGCGACCCAGGCTGGTCAAGGCCCACACATAGGCGATCAATGCGGGCGCAGCGCCGAAGGACACCATGTCGGAAAGCGAGTCCATTTGCTCGCCGAACGCGCTCTGGGTGTTGGTCATGCGCGCCACACGGCCGTCCAGGCTGTCGAGCACCATGGCGCAGAACACACCAATCGCGGCCTGGTCAAAGCGGCCATTCATGGCCATCACGATGGCGTAAAAACCGCCAAACAGCGCTGCCAGCGTGAACAGGTTGGGCAGGATGTAAATGCCCTTGCGCCGCTTGCGCGGAACGAGCTCGTCGGACTCCTGCGCGGCGTCGTGACCGTCATGCATGTTGGGTGCTCCCGGTATCAGGACCGTTTTCGCGCCAACCGTGCTGCGCCGATAGTGAATGGTTCATGCTACGAGGATACCAAACGGAGAGCCCCACAAATGAAAAAAGCCGCGCAAATGTCTTGCCCGGCTTGAGGACTGGACCAAACGGGGCCGGTAAGCCCCGCCGGGTATCAGTTGCGGGTCTGGTCGACCAGCTTGTTCTTGGCAATCCAGGGCATCATGGCGCGCAGTTTTTCGCCCACGATCTCGATCTGGTGCTCCGAATTCAGGCGGCGGCGGCTCAACAGGGTTGGCGCACCGGCCTGGTTTTCGAGCAAGAAGCTCTTGGCGTATTCGCCGGTCTGGATGTCCTTCAGGCACTTGCGCATGGCTTCTTTCGTGGCCGAGGTCACGATGTTCGGGCCGGTCACGTATTCGCCATATTCGGCGTTGTTGGAGATCGAGTAGTTCATGTTGGCGATGCCGCCTTCATAAATCAGGTCAACGATCAGCTTGAGCTCGTGCAGGCACTCAAAGTAGGCCATTTCGGGCGCATAACCGGCTTCGACCAGCGTTTCGAAACCGGCCTTGATCAGCTCGACGGTGCCGCCGCACAACACGGCCTGCTCGCCGAACAGGTCGGTCTCGGTTTCTTCGCGGAAGTTGGTTTCGATGATGCCGGCCTTGCCGCCGCCGTTGGCCATGGCGTAGCTCAGGGCCAGGTCACGGGCCTTGCCGCTCTTGTCCTGATGAACGGCCACGAGGTGGGGCACGCCGCCGCCCTGGGTGTAGGTGTTGCGCACCGTGTGGCCGGGGGCCTTGGGCGCCACCATCCAGACGTCGAGGTCGGCGCGCGGAATCACGGCACCGTAGTGCACATTGAAGCCGTGGGCAAACACCAGCGAGGCGCCCTGCTTGATGTTGGGGGCCACGTCATTGGCGTAGACCTTGCCAATCTGCTCATCGGGCAGCAGGATCATCACGACATCGGCCGCCTTGACGGCATCGGCCACTTCAGCGACCTTGAGACCGGCCTTTTCGACCTTGGGCCACGAAGCGCCGCCCTTGCGCAGGCCGACCACGACCTTGACGCCGCTGTCGTTCAGGTTCTGCGCGTGGGCATGGCCCTGGCTGCCGTATCCGATGATGGCGACGGTTTTGCCCTTGATCAGGCTCAGGTCGCAGTCTTTGTCGTAATAAACTTTCATTTTTCTCTCCGAAGAAATTGTCTGCAGGTTCTGGCGAAAATGCCCATCGACAGGCTCAGGGCGAACGGTCAACGCATATCGCCACTGTCAAAATCCGTTCGCGTTGAGCCTGTCGAAACGCGCGCACGGACCACTGAAAATCAGACTCTCAGAATTCTCTCGCCGCGCCCTATGCCGCTCGAGCCGGTGCGCACGGTTTCCAGAATCGCGCTGCGGTCAATCGCTTCCAGGAAGGCGTCGTTCTTGGACTGGTCGCCGGTCAGCTCGATCGTGTAGCTCTTCTCGGTGACATCGATAATCCGCCCGCGGAATATATCAGCCATGCGCTTCATCTCTTCGCGCTCCTTGCCGACGGCACGCACCTTGACCATCATGAGCTCGCGCTCGGTGTAGGAGCCTTCGGTCAGGTCCACCACCTTGACGACCTCGATGAGCCGGTTCAGGTGCTTGGTGATCTGCTCGATCACGTCATCGGAACCGGTGGTCTGGATGGTCATGCGCGACAGGCTGGCGTCTTCGGTCGGCGCCACGGTCAGGCTTTCGATGTTGTAGCCGCGCGCAGAGAACAGGCCGACCACGCGGGAAAGAGCGCCCGGCTCGTTTTCCAGCAAAACTGCAATGATGTGTTTCATGTGAAGATTCCTCTTTTCGCTGCCCTCCCCCGCGCACGGTAATGCGCGGGCTCGGCAGGCAATAGATTCGTCAGGTGACGGTTGAAAAAATGGCGTGCGCCGCTTACAGGTCCTCGGACCCGAGCAACATTTCGGTGATGCCCTTGCCGGCCTGCACCATCGGGAACACGTTCTCGGTGGGGTCGGTGCGGAAGTCCATGAACACGGTGCGATCCTTGAGCTTGCGCGCCTCGCGCAGCGCAGGCTCCACGTCCTGCGGTTTTTCGATCAGCATGCCGACGTGGCCATAGGCCTCGGCGAGCTTCACGAAATTGGGCAGCGCGTCCATGTAGCTGCTACTGTAGCGGCCCGCGTACTCCACTTCCTGCCACTGGCGCACCATGCCCAGATAGCGGTTGTTCAGCGAGACAATCTTGATCGGCGTGTTGTACTGCAGGCAGGTCGACAGCTCCTGGATGCACATCTGCACAGAACCTTCGCCGGTGATGCAGTACACCTCGCTGTCAGGCCTGGCCAGCTTGATGCCCATGGCGTAGGGAATGCCCACACCCATGGTGCCCAGGCCGCCCGAATTGATCCAGCGGCGCGGCTCGTCGAACTTGTAATACTGCGCGGCCCACATCTGGTGCTGGCCGACATCGGACGTGATGTAGGTGTCGGCGTCCTTGGTCATGTTCCACAGGGTTTCAACCACGTACTGCGGCTTGATCACGTCGCCCTTGCCCAGGCTGTATTTCATGCAGTCGCGCTTGCGCCAGCCTTCAATGGTTTCCCACCAGCCGCCCAGTGCGTTGCCGTCGGGCTTGAGACCGGACTCCTTGATCATCGCGATCAGCTCGGTCAGCACATCCTTGACGTCGCCGACGATGGGGATGTCCACCTTGACGCGTTTGGAGATGCTCGACGGGTCGATGTCGATGTGGATGATCTTGCGTTCGTTCTGCGCAAAGTGTTTCGGGTTGCCGATAACACGGTCGTCAAAACGCGCGCCGACAGCCAGCAGCACATCGCAGTGCTGCATGGCGTTGTTGGCTTCGATGGTGCCGTGCATACCCAGCATGCCGAGGAATTTTTTGTCGCTGGCCGGGTAGGCGCCCAGGCCCATCAGCGTATTGGTGCAGGGGTAACCCAGCATGTCCACCAGCGTGCGCAGCTCCTGCGAGGCATTGCTCAGAAGCACGCCGCCACCGGTGTAGATGTAGGGGCGCTTGGCCGCCATCAGCAACTGCAGCGCCTTGCGGATCTGCCCGCCATGGCCCTTGCGAACCGGGTTGTAGGAACGCATTTCGACGGTCTGCGGATAACCGGTATAGGGCGTCTTGTTGAACGAGACGTCCTTGGGGATGTCCACCACCACCGGACCGGGCCGGCCGCTGCGCGCGATGTGGAAAGCCTTCTTCAGGGTCTCGGCCATCTGCCGCACATCCTTGACCAGAAAGTTGTGCTTGACGATGGGGCGCGTGATGCCGACGGTGTCGCACTCCTGGAAGGCATCCAGACCAATCGCGTGCGTGGGCACCTGGCCGGTGATGATCACCATCGGAATGCTGTCCATGTAGGCCGTCGCAATGCCGGTGACGGCATTCGTCACGCCGGGGCCGGAAGTGACCAGTGCCACGCCCACCTCGCCGGTGGCGCGGGCATAACCGTCAGCGGCATGAACGGCCGCCTGCTCGTGACGAACCAGGACGTGCTGGATGGTGTCTTGCTTGTAAAAAGCGTCGTAGATATGCAGGACGGCGCCGCCGGGATAACCCCAGACGTGCTTGACGCCCTCGGCCTGCAGGGCCTTGATCAGGATTTCCGCGCCGCGGAGTTCTTGCGGGGTTGTTGGGGCAGAAGCTGCCGCCGCTGCCGAAGCGAGTTCGGCCTTTGTGATTTCCATGATGAACCTTTGTGAATTTCTCTAACGAAATACCTTGGGTGCCTCTTCGCCCACTCTTGTGGAGTAGCGTCGAGACTTGAGGCCAAAACCATGGGCGGAAACATATCCCGCCGGGTCATGACCCGTTTGCTGTTTGATTTGCAGTTCGTATTATGGCATCAGGCGGCGCGTGACCAGCGGGGCGTGCAAAAAAGTCCGGCAGGCGCCATGCTTGATGCGATAATTTTGCAGCTTCGGGCGCTTCACTGCGCCTGGAAAACACAACAATGACGGCGCTGGGACAAATCGGGATGCATCCCTTTGGCAACTGAACAAGAACTCTCCGATTTCCTGAAAAACGTTGAAAAGCGCGCTTTCAAGCGCAGCGTCTACCATGTCCGCGACGACGAAGCGGCGCTCGACATCGTTCAGGACAGCATGATGAAGCTGGCCCAGCACTACGGAGACAAGCCTGCGGCCGAGTTGCCCATGCTGTTCCAGCGCATCCTGTCCAACACCACGCTGGACTGGTTCCGGCGCCGCAAAACGCGCAACGCCCTGTTTTCCAACATGAGCGACTTTGAATCCGCCGGGGACGATGGCGATTTCGATTTGCTTGAAACTTTGGAGACCTCGACCAACTCAGAGGGAACAGAAAGCGCCCAGGATGCCACCGAACGGGCGCAGATCTTGCGGCAGATCGAGGTCGAGATCAAGGAACTGCCGGGCCGTCAACGGGAAGCCTTTCTGATGCGTTATTGGGAGGAAATGGATGTTGCTGAAACAGCTGCCGCCATGGGTTGCTCCGAGGGCAGCGTGAAAACGCATTGCTCGAGAGCCGTCCACGCACTCAGCAAGGCTTTGGCCGCCAAGGGAATAAAACTATGAACCATCCACTGCAAAAGCACACCGATATCCTTCAGGACCGCTATGGCCTGAAAACGGCGTCCTACCTGTCCGCTGGCGCGGCGGACTTGCCGTACGACATTTCCGAGCGCCTGCGGGCCGCCCGTGTGCAGGCCGTGGCTGCCCGCAAGGTGGCCAGGGTTCAAACCTGCTCCGCCACCGCAGCAAGCGGTACAGGTTCGGTGCTGACCTGGGGATCCGGCGAGAGGTTCGGCCTGTGGTACCGGATCGGATCGGTTTTGCCCCTGATCGCCTTGGTCGTCGGTCTGCTGGCGATCCATTCCCTGCAAACCGACAGTTTCGTCGAGGAACTGGCCGAAGTCGACTCCGCCTTGCTGACCGACGACCTGCCGCCCGACGCCTTTTCCGACCCCGGATTTGTGCAATTCCTCAAGGTCAGCCGCTAGGGCCGGAGTGGCGCTTGCGCAGAAAGACGTTTACATCGATGCCTGTCACCCTGTCCCGCCGTCCTGCGCGTCTGCAACCCGCAGGTGACACCTTGATTCATACCCGGCTGACCTGGGCGTTGCCGGGATGGGTGGGGCTGCTCTGCCTGGTTTTCGGTGCCCTGGCGACCGGCGCCCGCGCCCAGACGCCCGCGCCCGCAGCAGCGCCAGCGCCGCCCGCCAAAACCGTGGTTGCCCAGGCCGCTTTTTCCAGTCCGGTCTGGACCGAGCTGAGCCCGGTGGAACGCGAGATCCTCAAGCCGCTGGCGTCCACCTGGAACAGGCTGAGCCAAACCCAGAAGCGCAAATGGCTGCAAATGACCAAAAGTTATCCGGCGCTTTCCACCGAAGAACAGGTCAAGATGCAGGGGCGCATGAAGGAGTGGGTGGCGCTCAGCCCCCAGCAGCGCACCCAGGCGCGGCTGAATTTTGCAAAAACCAAAGAACTGTCCAAAGAGCTCACTGCTGAAGAGAGGCAAGCCAAGTGGCAAGCCTACCAGGCCCTTAGCGCCGAGGAAAAGCGCAAACTGGCCGCCAAGGCACCGCCCAAACCGGCGGGCGCAGCCCCTGCAGCCAAACCGGTTGCGGCGCAAAAGCTGGCGACGGTGCCTTCGCGCGCCGACAAGCAAAAGGCCAAGCCAGCGACTAAAATCGCGGTTACGCCGCCCCCGGCCGGACAGCCGGACCTGCTGTCGACCACCGCGCCGGCTGCCACGCCTGGCGTGGTACCGGCCAAACCGTAGACAGCAAAGGAGCTCGGCCCCCTGTGCCGGCCTGACACGATCCGCATGCGGATCGGGCTTTGGTTCCTCCGGGCGCATTTAACCGACCTGACCTGAACGCGACCAAATTGACAGACTCACCAGCCAAACGCCTTCCCACCCCCTCCCTGCGCCGGCGCATGGCCTGCTGGCTGTATGAGGGCATGCTGATGTTCGGCGTGGTGTTCATTGCCGACTACCTGTTCAGCACCCTGAGCCAGACGCGCAATGCCATGGACAACCGAAACGCCCAGCAGGCCTTCCTGTTTGTCGTGTTCGGCATCTACTTCGTCTGGTTCTGGGCCAAAGGCCAGACCCTGGCCATGAAGACCTGGAACATCCGCCTGACCGACCTGCAGGGACAAGCCGTCAGCCAGAAGCGCGCCTTCCTGCGTTACACCCTGAGCTGGCTCTGGTTTTTGCCGCCGCTGGCCTTGAGCTGGCTGCTGGGGCTGGACGTGCGGCAGGCGCTCGTGCTGGCCGGCGGCTGGATCGCCATCTGGGCGATCCTGTCGCGCTTTCACCCGGACCGGCAGTTCTGGCACGATGCGCTGGCCGGCACCCGCCTGGTATCCAGCCTCCCCGCCGGCGCGCCGGCCCAAGCCGCCTGAAGCCCCGCGGCGCCTCCGCCATGCAAGAGCCGCGTCACACCGTCACAGAGCTGCGCGACAATCGGCCCATGCCCGAACACGCTTCCACCGTCTCTCCCCCTGCGCTTCAGGGCCACCCGGCGCCCCCCCCTCCCGCCAATCCCCAGAAAGACCGCAAAGGCATCAACCGCGTCTGGCATGCCTTCGGCTATTCGGTGGCGGGCTTGCGCGCCGGATGGCAGGAAACGGCATTTCGCCAGGAAGCCATTGCCGCGCTGGTGCTGCTTCCTGCCGCCGTCTGGCTGGGCCGCAGCTGGGTTGAAACCGCCTTGCTGGCCGGTTCGGTCATCCTGGTGATGATCATCGAACTGCTCAACACCGGCATAGAAACCGCGATCGACCGCATCGGCCCGGAGTGGCACGACCTGTCCAAACGCGCCAAGGACATGGGCAGTGCCGCCGTGTTGCTGAGCCTGCTGCTGTGCGCGGGCATCTGGGTCATGGCGCTGTTCCAGAGGTTTTTCGCATGAAACCGGCTTTTTCCGTCTGCGTTTATTGCGGCTCGCGAGCGGGCGCGGACCCCGGATTTTCCGAAACCGCGCGCCAGGTCGGCCAGTGGATAGGCGAGCATGGCGGCCAGCTGGTGTATGGCGGCGGGCGCAACGGGCTGATGGGCATCCTCGCCGATGCGACCCTGGCCGCCGGCGGCCGCGTCGTCGGCGTCATCCCGAAGGCGCTGGTGGAGAAGGAATGGGCCCACACAGGCTGCACCGAGCTGCACATCGTGGACACCATGCACGAACGCAAGCGCATCATGGCCGAACACGCCGACGCTTTTCTGTCCCTGCCCGGCGGCATCGGCACGCTGGAAGAATTTTTTGAGGTGTGGACCTGGCGCCAGCTGGGTTACCACGCCAAACCGGTCGGCCTGCTGAACCTGAACGGTTATTACGACCACCTGCTGGCTTTTTTGGGAACCTCGGTCACCAGCGGCTTCATGAACGACTGGCAGATGGAACTGATTCATGTCGCCAGCGATGCTGAACAGTTGCTGCAGCAACTGGTGCAGTCAGCGGGCATGGCGCCCGACGTGCTGCGCCTGGACCAGATCTAACGCGATTGCGTCGAGCTAGCCTATGGGCTCTTCACCAGCCGGGGCCGCGGGACTGGCTTTGCCAGACCGCAGGCGCAGCGGCCCCCTCGGGGGGCAGCGCATTACACGAAGTGAAAAGCGTGGGGGCGCATCAGACCGCCGCTTCGTCCTCTTCGCCGGTACGGATACGCACCACACGCTCTACGCTGGTGATGAAAATCTTGCCGTCACCGATCTTGCCGGTGCGGGCGGCGCGCACGATGGCGTCCACGCAACGTTCCACGTCCTCCGTTTTCACCACCACCTCGACCTTGACCTTGGGCAAAAAGTCGACCACGTACTCGGCGCCGCGGTATAGCTCGGTGTGGCCTTTCTGGCGGCCGAAACCCTTGACTTCGGTGACGGTCAGGCCGGTTACACCGCATTCAGCCAAGGCTTCACGGACTTCTTCGAGCTTGAAGGGTTTGAGGACGGCGGTAATTTGTTTCACTGAATATCTCCGTTGGTTTTAAATTGGCAAAGCCGTGATAAACGGGCATCTCTTAATCAGCCAGGGCCGCGGGTCCGGCTTCGCCGGCCCGCAGGCGCAGCGCCCCCCGGGGGGCAGCGAGGACACGTCAGTGCCGAGCGTGGGGGCCATATCTAGGCATGAAATTTGTTGGTGACAGGATAGCGCCAATCCTTGCCGAAGCTCCGGTGGGTAACCCGGATGCCTATCGGTGCCTGGCGGCGCTTGTACTCATTGATCTTGATGAGCCGGGTCACACGTTCGACCACGGCACGATCAAACCCCTCCGCCACGATGGCCGCTATGCTCTCGTCGTTTTCCATGTAGCGCTGCAGGATCGCGTCGAGCGCCTCGTAAGGCGGCAGGCTGTCCTGGTCAGTCTGGTCGGCGCGCAGTTCGGCGCTGGGCGGGCGAGTGATGATGCGCTCGGGAATCGGGTTGCTGCCGGTGCCGTAGGGGTCGTTCTCGTTGCGCCACTGCGCCAGCCGGAACACCGTGGTTTTCAGCAGGTCCTTGATGACCGCGAATCCGCCCGCCATGTCGCCGTACAGCGTGCAGTAGCCGGTCGCCATTTCGCTCTTGTTGCCGGTGGTCAGCACGATGGCGCCGAACTTGTTGGACAGCGCCATCAGGAACACGCCGCGGATGCGCGCCTGGATGTTTTCCTCGGTGGTGTCTTCCGGCAAGCCCTTGAACTCACCTGCCAAAGAAGCCTTGAAGGCTTCAAATTCGGGGATGATGGAAATCTCGTCGTAACGCACCTTCAAACGCGCAGCCATGTCGCGTGCGTCTGTCCAGGAGATGTCGGCGGTATAGGGCGACGGCATCATCACCGTGCGCACCTTGTCGGCGCCCAGCGCGTCCACCGCAATGGCCAGCACCAGCGCCGAGTCAATGCCGCCCGACAGGCCGAGGATGGCGCCGGGAAACCCGTTTTTACCGAGGTAATCGCGCACGCCCAGCACCAGCGCGTCCCACAAATCCGCTTCGGCGCTGCGCAGCGGCACCTCTCTAGCTATCAGTTTAATAGCGCCCGGCGCACGTTCCGCCTGGGCCAGAAACAGATTTTCCCTGAAACTTTCGGCCCGACCCGCCAGCGCGCCGTCTGCCTGCAGGGCAAAGGAGTGGCCTTCGAAGACAATTTCGTCCTGCCCGCCCACCAGGTGCGCATACACCATGGGCAGGCCGGTGGCCAGCACGCGCTCGCGCATCATGCGTTCACGTTCGCCGCCCTTGCCCACATGGAAAGGCGAGGCGTTGATGACGGCCAGCAGCTCGGCGCCCGCCTCTTTGGCCAGCCGCGCGGGCTCCTCGAACCAGGCGTCCTCGCAGATCAGCAGGCCGACCTTGACCGCATCGGCGCCCTCGCCGGCTTCGAACACGCAGACACCCTGCCCCGGCGTGAAATAGCGGCGCTCGTCGAACACCTGGTAGTTGGGCAGCTCGCGCTTGGCATAGGTGGCAATCACCGCGCCTTCGCGCAGTACGCGGGCGGCGTTGTGGCGCTGGTGCACCTCGACACTTTTTGTGCGCAGGCCGCGGCCACTGTCACCATGGGTCGGCGTGCCCACCACCACCGTCAGCCCCTTTAACCCGGCCAGCTCCCGGGCCACCAGATTCACGGCATCATCACAGGCTGCGATGAAGGAGCGGCGCAAAAACAGGTCTTCGGCGGCGTAGCCGCATATCGCCATCTCGGGCGTGAGCAGCAGGCGCACACCGTCGGCATAGGCCGTACGTGCCGCATCAATGATTTTTTGCGCGTTGCCCGGCATGTCGCCAACGCAGTAGTTCAATTGGGCAACGCAGATGTTGAGAGTCATGAAAAAAGAAAAAACGGTTGATGCTGTGACTGAAAACGATTATGTCATCCGCGTGCTGGATTCGCCGCTGCAGGTCCCGGCCGCCGACTGGAACGCGCTGCTCGCGGCGCAGGCGGGTGACGGCAGCCTGAACCCCTTCATGCGCCATGAGTACCTCGCCGCCATGCTGGAAAGCGGCAGTGCCACCCCGCAAACCGGCTGGACCGCGCGTTTTGTCATGCTGTCGCTGGGCACGCAGCTGGTCGGCGCCTGCGCGCTCTACCTGAAAGACCACTCCTACGGCGAATACGTGTTCGACCACGCCTGGGCCAACGCCTACCACCAGCACGGCCTGCCCTACTACCCCAAAGCCCTGGTGGCGCCGCCCTTCACGCCGGTGCCCGGCCCGCGGCTGCTGGCGCGTGATGCCGCCACCCGCACGCTGCTGGTGCAGGCGCTGCTGGCCTGGTGTACGGAAGAAGGGCTGTCGTCACTGCACCTGCTGTTTGCCAGTGACGAGGATGTCGCCGCCTGCGAGGAAGCCGGGCTGATGCTGCGGCACAACGTGCAGTTCCATTGGTCCAATAGAGCCCCCACGCTCCCCACTGCGTGTGCCTCCGGCGTTTCGCTGCCCCTTGCACGAGAAAAAGGGGCGCTGCGCCTGAGGACCGGCGAAGCCGGATCCGCGGCCCCGGCTGGTGAAAATAATGCCCCCACGCTCCCCACTGCGTGTGGTTCGCTGCCCCCCGAGGGGGCGCTGCGCCTGCGGACCGGCGAAGCCGGATCCGCGGCCCCGGCTGGTGAATACGGGGAGCCTCGGCCGTTTCGCGACTTCGACGACTTCCTGATGTCGCTGAGCCAGGAAAAGCGCAAGAAAATCCGCCAGGAGCGGCGCAAGGTGCTGGATGCCGGCGTGCGCTTCCGCTGGTCGCTGGGCAAAGACATCAGCGCTGCCGACTGGGACTTTTTCTACCGCTGCTACGAGCGCACCTATTACGAACACGGCAACGCGCCCTACCTGAGCCGCGACTTCTTCCAGCGCATGCAGGCCACCATGCCGGAGAACTGGCTGCTGTTTGTGGCGCAACGCGATGGCGCACCAATCGCTACAAGTTTGATAGCTGTCAGCGCAGGTGGAACAAGGGCAGAAGGCCAATTTGACGCCATAACACCGACCCGGGTTGCCTATGGCCGCTACTGGGGTGCGCTGGAACGTGTCGACTGCCTGCACTTTGAGGCCTGTTATTACCAGCCGCTGCAATGGTGCATCACCCATGGCTACCAGCGCTTCGAAGGTGGCGCCCAGGGCGAGCACAAAATGGCGCGCGCCCTGCTGCCGGTCAAGACCACCAGTGCCCACTGGCTGGCGCACCCGGCCTTTGCCGACGCGGTGGAGCGCTTCCTGGAACGCGAGGGCGAAGGCATGGCCGGCTACATGGAAGAACTGGAGCGGCGCAACCCGTTCCGGCAGGCGGAGCCTGGCGGCAATACCCCCTCGTGACGCTACAGTATTCATAGCTACCAGCGCTTTCCTACATTGGGCTGGAGGCCGATTTGGCGTATAAGGACAGTTGATTCAAGCTTTTTCTGAAACCCTGCTTCTCACCCTTTTTTCATGCTCGACGCCACCACCGACGCCCCCGGCCTTGCAACGCTTGCCACCCAGTCTGCACCGCTGGGCCGCGCCCATGCGCGGCGCCTGCGCGAGATCTACCGCTCCGCCGGCTGGCCCTGCCAGGACCTGCTGGAAATCGAGTTGCTGGCCGCCGGCCTGCTGCAGCGTGTCGCCGGCCCCTCAGGCCACGAGACCCTGCGCGTGACTGATGCCGGCGTCGCCTGCCTGGCCGCCGCGCTGGTGCGCAACCGCGCGGCCCTGTCGGCGCACGAGGCGCTGGTCGAACGCGTGGCCTGCGAGATGGTGCGCGCCGGCCGCATCACCTGGCGGGCGTTGAGCCTGCGCGCGCAGCTGCCGCCACCGGCCGACGGCGCCGCCGCACGCTGGTGCATGGTGCGGCCCGACGTGTTTTCGATCCGCAATACCTCGGTGGAAGCCTATGTCGAGCCCGTCGTCCATGAGATCAAGGTGCGGCGATCCGACCTGCTGGGCGACCTGCGCCGGCCCGAAAAACGCGGCGCCTATCTCGATCTGGGCGGCGAGTGCTGGTACGTGCTGGGCTGCGACGCCAAAGGCCAGCCCATTGCCACCGCCGATGAAGTTCCGCCGGAATGCGGCGTGATGCAGGTCGAAGGCGAACGGCTGGTGGTGGCCCGCGCCGCGCCGCGGCGTCCCCGGCAGGCATTGCCTTTTGGCGTGTGGGTCGCGCTGGCCAAGGCAACCCCGGTCGCCGGTCTGCGCGATGACGAACAGGGCCTGCTGGGCGATACCGACACCCACCCAGGGGAGAAAGAACCATCATGAACAAGCAACCCGGCACCGGCCATTACCAGGTCAAACTCGTCGAGTGCCCCAGCCTCAGCCCTGACGAACGTGCTGCGTCGGAGCTGCGTTTTCGCATGTCACTTGAATTTTCCCTGGGCGGCCCCGACCAGGTGCTGCCTTCCCTGCAGGCCTACTTGCTGGTGCAATCGCTCAACGAGGACTTGCCGCTGGGCGCGCAGGTGTCGCAAGCCGAGGAACAGGTCATCGCGCTGTGGGAGAACGCCGAAGAAGACGCGATCCTCGCGGCATTTCGCCCCTTGAACCGGGACATGGGCGATGCCCGCTTCGAAATCGTTCCGTTGTAAGCCTGCGGCGCCCCTTCAGCGCGCAAGCAGCAGGACCAGGCTGGCCAGCGCCGCCATGCCCACCAGCACCAGCGCGCCCGCCAGCCATGCCATGCGGCGGCGCTGCGTCTCGATGCGCAGAATCAGCTGCGTGTTCTGCTCGGCCAGCGCCTTGATCAACTCCGAGGAAGCAAGCATCTGTTCCTGCAGTTCTTTCGTCGCCGTTTCCAGTTCACTGACATGCGCGGTCAGGGTGGTGATGGCCCGGGCCTCCGGCGAAAGCGCTGCCTCGGTGGCATCGGCGACCTGCGCGCCGGCGTGAGGTTTCCTGCCCACCGCGGCCCACAGTTTTCTCGCACCGGCGGCGACCTTGGGGGCGTTGCTCACCACCTCGGTCCACGGAACACTTTGCAACACAGTCAACCAGCCTATCGCCATAAAGCCACCTTTCGGGAATTTTTCACACCCTCCGCCCGCCCCTGGAGCCGGCAGCGATGCGAACATCGGGCGTTCACCCTAACATGGCGGGAAAGACCCGCCGAGGGTGTTGTATAAATAGAGCATACAGACAAGCCTTCAAAAGGCCTGTCCCGCCGGAACAAAACCCGATATCACCCCTACACTGGAGCAACGCCATTCAAGCAAGGCCTGTTCTCGCGAAGGCCGCCAAAGCAGCCTGCCGACGTGTTGAAGACACCGGCGGAACAAGCCGCAACCCATCCGGCTGACCAAGCCGCGGACCCTCTGCCCAAGAAAGAATCCATGATCAATTTCACGCCGCAGCAATGGCAGATGCTGGTCGAGGCCGGCGCCCAGGAGCCCCAGCCATTGCACCTTGCCGACCTGAGCCTGCCCTTCGTGTACAACAGGATGATTGGCGTGTTTCACTGCGCGGCCGGTCGCCATCGCCTTGCCATGTCACTGCTGCTGGCCTTCAGGCACGGCTGCCACAGCGGCATCGAGGTCGGCGACAAGCTCGGACTCGAATTTCCGGACGACACGGCCGACCGGTGGCTGGAAGAAACCCCGGGAGCGGCCTTTCGCAGTTCGGTGGGTCGCAACGTGCAGGCCGGCAAGCGGGCCAGCCTGACCGTCATTGAAAAACGCTGGCTGGGCGACATGGAGTATCTGTTCGAGGACTAGTACATCAACACGTAAGTTTCGAAACATAGTATCGCCCAAGCTTTGTATCT
>NZ_JAQSDN010000024.1 GCF_029945925.1 Polaromonas sp.
TTTTCGTTGGAAATACGCGCCTCCTTCAGGCTCATACCTCGTTGGACAAGGCTGCAATTAGACGCCGCACCTCAATCGGGCTATCGTGTTCTCGTCTTTGACGATGGCGTTCAAGGCATGCACCATTTTTACCAACCACGAAGGAGATTTCCATGGCTGCTCTCAAAGGCTCCAGAACGGAAGAAAACCTGAAAGCCGCATTTGCCGGTGAATCACAGGCCAACCGCCGTTATCTTTATTTCGCCAACAAGGCTGACGTTGAAGGCCAGCCTGATGTCGCAGCGCTGTTCCGCTCCACCGCGGAAGGCGAAACCGGCCACGCGCACGGTCACCTCGAATGGCTCGAACAGTGCGGCGACCCGGCCACGGGCATGCCTTTCGGCGGCACGCGCGAGAACCTCGCCTCGGCTGTGGCCGGCGAGACCCACGAGTACACCGACATGTACCCCGGCATGGCCAAAACCGCACGTGACGAAGGTCACGACGAAGTGGCCGACTGGTTCGAGACGCTGGCCAAGGCCGAGCGTTCGCATGCGAATCGCTACACCAAGGCTTTGGCTGAACTCGTGGATTGATTCCACGGCTACTGCGCGGGCGCATGGCGGCGTTGCGGGTCCCGGTCGGGCCATCCTCATGTGCCTTGAGCACATTCCGGTGACCCGACGCCCGCGCCTTGCCCTGCACCCGCTCGCTACGCCGTTAAGGCGTGGTGCCTTGCGAGAGGGTTTCTGAACGAATCCAGTAAAGCTCCCATCAGAGAGGTATGCCATGGCCACAGAGGGCAATCTTCAAGCGCCCACCCGTCACGCGATCGACTGGAAAAACCCGGACTATTACAACGAGGAGGCCACCTTCCACGAGATGGAGCGCATCTTCGACATCTGCCATGGCTGCCGCCGCTGTGTGAGTCTGTGCGGGGCCTTCCCCACGCTGTTCGACCTGGTCGACGAGAGCAAGACCGGCGAGGTCGATGGGGTGGACAGGAAGGACTACATGAAAGTGGTCGACCAGTGCTACATGTGCGACCTCTGCTACATGACCAAGTGCCCCTATGTGCCGCCGCATGAGTTCAACCTCGACTTTCCGCACACCATGCTGCGCGCCAAGGCCATCAAGTTCAAGAAGGGCGACGTGGGCCTGGGTGAAAAATTCCTGTCATCCACCGATGTGCACGGCCAGTTTGCCGGCATTCCCATCGTGGTCCAGGTGGCCAATGCGGTCAATAAAACCAAGCCGGCCCGCGCCGTGATGGAAAAAGTGCTGGGTGTCGACAAACATGCCTGGCTGCCCGAACTGGCGACGAAAAAATTCCGTTCCGGCGCGCCCGAGTCACCGCTGCATCCGGTAAAAGACGGCGCCAAGACGCCCGGCAAGGTGGTGATCTATTCCACTTGCTACATCAACTACAACGAGCCCGGCATCGGCCACGACCTGCTCAAGGTGCTGGACCACAACGAAGTGCCTTATGTGCTGGTCGAAAAGGAAAAATGCTGCGGCATGCCCAAGCTGGAGCTCGGCGACCTCGATTCGGTCAACGCCAGCAAGGAGGCCAACATCCCGGTGCTGGCCCGTTATGCACGTGACGGCTTTGCCATCTTGAGCGCCGTACCGAGCTGCACGCTGATGTTCAAGCAGGAGATCCCGCTGATGTACCCCGGCGATGCGGAGGTGCAGCTGGTCAAGGAACACATGTGGGACCCGTTCGAGTACCTGATGGCACGCAAGCGCGACGGCCTGCTCAAGACCGAGTTTCCCGTGCCGCTGGGCAAGATCAGCTACCAGATTCCCTGCCATGGCCGGGTGCAGAACATCGGCAAGAAAACCGAGGAAATGCTCAAGATGGTGCCGGGCACCAGCGTGCACACGCACGAACGCTGCTCGGGCCACGCCGGCACCTTCGGCGTGAAGGTGCCCTACCACGAGCAGGCGATGAAAATCGGCAAACCGCTGTTCAAGGCCATGGCCAGCCACAAGGACGGCGGCCTGCCCGATGTGATCAGCAGCGACTGCCCGCTGGGCGGCCACCACATTGCGCAGGGCTTTGAAGTCAACCAGCTTGGCGCACCGCCGCAAAAACACCCGCTGACCCTGGTTCGTACCGCGTACGGCTTGAAATAATTCTTTTACTTTGTCATTGCGGGCTTGACCCGCAATCCATGGTGGTGCGCCGACATGGATGCCGGATCAGGTCCGGCATGACACATTTGGGAGTGCACAACATGCAGACCACCGGAAAAATCACCCGCGACAGCCTCATGACCCTGGAGGCCTACAGCAAGTACCGCAAGGACAACAAGGCCGCCATCATGGCGCACCGCCGCTTGCGCAGCGTGCCCCTGGGGGAACACATCAACGTGCAGTTCGAAAGCGAGACCAGCATCCGTTACCAGATCCAGGAGATGCTGCGCCTTGAAAAAATCTTTGAGGCAGATGCCATCGACCAGGAAATCGAAGCCTACGCGCCGCTGGTGCCCGAGGGCCGCAACTGGAAGGCGACCATGCTGATCGAGTACCCGGACGTCAACGAGCGCAAGCGCGAGCTGGCCCGGCTGATCGGCGTGGAAGACCGGCTGTTTGTCGAGGTCGAAGGCCACGCCCGGGTGTACGCGATTGCGGACGAAGACATGGACCGCGAAAACGACGAGAAAACCTCGGCTGTGCATTTTGTGCGTTTTGAGCTCAGTCCGGCCATGTGCGCCGCAGTCAAGGCGGGCGCCGGCGTCAAGCTCGGCTGCGACCACACCCACTACCCGGCGCATGTGACGATTCCTGCCGAATCGCTGGCTTCGCTGGCCAGCGACCTGCGCTGAGCCGGGCTTTTGGAGCGTCGCGGCGCCCGGCCGCGGCTGGCTGTCGTAAAGTCGGGTCTGGCTTTACTTCACCCCCAGGGACCATGCTGTTTTTACTCTCGCCGGCGAAATCGCTGGATTTCGCCACGCCGCCGCAGGTCGCCACGCACACCCCGCCGCTGTTCGTCAGTCAGTCCACCCAGCTGATCAAGGTGCTCAGGGAGAAAACCCCGGCCCAGGTCAGCGAACTGATGTCGCTGTCGGACACGCTGGCCGGCCTCAATGTGGCGCGTTACCAGGCCTGGTCGCCAAAGTCCAGCGTCAAAAATGCCAAGCAGGCGGTGCTGGCCTTCAACGGCGATGTCTACGAGGGGCTGGACGCCAAAAGCCTCCAGGCCGCGGACCTCGACTGGGCGCAGGCGCACCTGTGCATCCTGAGCGGCCTGTACGGCGTGCTGCGCCCGCTGGACCTGATGCAACCCTACCGGCTGGAGATGGGCACGCGGCTGGCCACGGCGCAGGGCAGCAACCTGTACCAGTTCTGGGGCGCGCAGATCGCCGACTACCTCAATGCACGTGCGGCCGCCGACACCTCGCCGGTCATCGTCAACCTGGCCAGTGAGGAGTATTTCAAGGCGGTGGACCGCCAGGCCCTCAAGCCGCGCGTGGTCAGCTGCGTCTTTGAGGAATTCAAGGGCGGCAAGTACAAGATCATCAGCTTTCATGCCAAACGCGCGCGCGGCCTGATGGTGCGTTACGCGATCGACAGGAAGCTGGCCACCGTCAAGAAGCTCGAAGGCTTCGACGCCGAAGGCTACCGTTTTGCACCGGCGGTGTCCGGGCCCGACCGGCTGGTGTTTCGCCGCCAGCAGGCCGGCTGAGTCCTGTATCCACCATGCGCGACTACGAGGTCCAGCCCCAGCATGTGACGCCCGAGGTGCAGGCCTGGGTGCGTGCCCAGGCTGCCCTGGGCCATACGGCGCCCACCATCCTCAAGGCCCTGCGCAAGTCGGGCTGGCTGGCGGACGTGGCACGCGAAGTACTTGCCGCGACCCTGCAGGCGCCGTCCGGCGTGCCGGTGCCGCGGCCTGCCATCGGTGCGGCGCTGCGGCTCGACGCCGGCGACCGGCAGGTCGATGTGCTGATGCAGATGAGCCAGCCGCACATCGTGCTGTTCGGCAACCTGCTTAGTGACGATGAATGTGACGCGCTGATGCAGGCTGCCAGGCCGCGCCTGTCGCGCTCGCTGACCGTGGCAGTCAAGACCGGCGGCGAGGAACTCAATGACGACCGCACCAGCCGCGGCATGTTTTTCACGCGCGGCGAAAACGAGCTGGTCAGCCGCATCGAGGCGCGTATCGCCCGCTTGCTGGACTGGCCGCTGGAAAACGGCGAAGGCCTGCAGGTGCTGCAGTACCTGCCGGGTGCCGAGTACAAGCCGCACCACGATTATTTCGATCCCGCCGAGCCCGGCACGGCGTCCATCCTGGAGCGCGGCGGCCAGCGGGTGGGCACGCTGATTCTTTACCTGGGCGAGCCCGAAGCCGGCGGTGCCACGGTGTTTCCCGACATCGGGCTGGAAGTGGTGCCGCAGCGCGGCCATGCGGTTTTTTTCAGCTACGACCAGCCGCATGCCTCGACGCTGAGCCTGCATGGCGGTGCGCCGGTGCTGGCCGGCGAAAAATGGGTGGCCACCAAATGGCTGCGCGAGCATGAGTTCACCTAAAATCGTTCTTTCAGTCAAATTACCATCAAGCGCCCGTCAATTGGGCGTAGGCAGCTATGAAAATAAGAGCAAACGGCATCGACATCGAAGTCGAGGATTCGGGTCCCGGCAGCGGCGCGCAGCCGCGTCCGGCGGTGCTGCTGATCATGGGCCTGGGCATGCAGCTGGTGGCCTGGCCGCCGGCCCTGGTGCAGGCGCTGGTCAACGCCGGTTACCGCGTGATCCGCCTGGACAACCGCGACATCGGTCTGTCGCAGAAGTTCGACCACCTGGGCCAGCCCAACCTGGTCTGGGAAAGCCTCAAGTACAAGCTGGGCCTTCCCGTGAAGTCACCCTATTCGCTGCACGACATGGCGGCCGATGCGCTGGCGGTGCTGGATGCGCTGGGTGTGCAGAAGGCGCATGTGGTCGGTGTCAGCATGGGCGGCATGATTGCGCAGCGTGTGGCGCTGGCCGCGCCGGCGCGTGTATTGAGCCTGACCAGCATCATGAGCTCCAGCGGCGCGCGCGGCCTGCCCCAGGCCGAGCCGCATGTCCTGCGGGTGCTGCTGAGCCGGCCGGCCGGCAAGGACCTGTCCTCCATCGTGGACCATTACGTCAAGCTGTTCCAGACCATTGGCAGCCCGGGGTTTCCGGTGGACGACGCGGAACTGCGTTCGCGCATCCTGGCCGCCTCCGAACGGAGCTTTCATCCGGCCGGCGTGACGCGCCAGATGATGGCCATCGTCGCCGATGGTCGCCGTGCCGCGGAGCTGGCGGGCCTGCGTTTGCCAGCCCTGGTGGTACACGGCAAGGCCGACCCGCTGGTGCCGTTTGCCTGCGGCGAGGACACGGCGCGGCGCATTCAAGGCGCCCGGCTGGTAGGCATTGAAGGCATGGGCCACGACCTGCCCGACGGCGTGGTCCAGCGTCTGCTGGAGCCGCTGATTCCCCACCTTGACGCCGCACAGGCCACACCATGACTACCCCCGACCAATCCCAACTGGGCAAACCCACACCCTACATCGACCAGTACGACGCCTCGCTGCTGTTTCCCATTCCGCGCGCCGTCAAGCGCGAGGAACTGGGCCTGGGCGAGAACCCGCCTTTTTTCGGGGCCGACATGTGGACCGTGTTCGAGCTGAGCTGGCTGAACCTGCGCGGCAAGCCGCAGGTGGCGCTGGCCCACATCACCGTGCCCTGCGAGTCGCCGAACATCGTCGAGAGCAAGTCGTTCAAGCTTTACCTGGGCAGCTTCAACAACACGCGTTTTGCGGATGCACGCGAGGTGCGCGAGCGCATCCGCGCCGACCTCAATGCCGTGGTGGGTGCCGGTGTGGGTGTGAAGACGCTGGGGCCGGAGCTGTTCGACCAGGAGCCCGTGCATGAACTCGACGGCCTGAACCTGGACCGGCTCGACGTGGAGTGCCGGCACTACACACCGGCGCCCGAGCTGCTGTTTGCCGACCATGAAGAGCCGCCGGTCAGCGAGACCCTGGTGTCCAACCTGCTCAAGAGCAACTGCCTGGTGACCGGCCAGCCCGACTGGGGCAGCGTGCAGATCAGTTATTCCGGCGCGCCGATCGACCAGGAAGGCCTGCTGCAGTACATCGTGAGTTTTCGCAGCCACAACGAGTTCCACGAGCAGTGTGTGGAGCGCATCTTCATGGACATCTGGACACGCTGCCGTCCGCTCAAGCTGTCGGTCTACGCGCGTTACACGCGGCGCGGCGGGCTGGACATCAACCCGTTTCGCACGAGTTATCCGCAAGCGCTGCCGCCGAATATCCGCACGGCGCGGCAGTAGCTCCGACGCTATACAAATGATAGCTGCTCGCGCCCGTAGGAAAAGGGCTAGAGCCCGATTTCCTTGAAACTCTGGAGCGGTGACAGGCTCGCGAACTCACCCGCACGCTTTTCCTTCATGGCCGTCACGGCCTCGCGCACATGCTGGTTGCTCCAGATCGCGCCCTGCAGCCAGCCCATTTGCTTGAGCGCGTCGTCCACCGAATGGTCACGCGTGTAGTGGATGGCCTGCTTGGTGCCCCAGATGGCCACCGGCGGCTTGCTGGCAATTTCTTTCGCGCACAACAGCGCGCCGGCCAGCAGGGCTTCGGTCGAATCGAACACCTCGTTGACCAGGCCGTAACCCAGCGCCCTGGCTGCGCTGAGCCGGCGTCCGGTGTAGGCCAGCTCCTTGACCACGGCCAGCGGCACCAGCTTGGGCAGGCGCTGCAGCGTGCCGACATCGGCGACCATGCCGATGTTGATTTCCTGGATGCAGAAAAATGCATCAGCCGTTGCGTAACGCAGGCAGCAGGCGGTCACCATGTCCACCGCGCCGCCTATGCAGCCGCCCTGGATGGCGGCGATCACCGGGATGCGCAGGGTCTCGAGTTTGGTGAAGGTGGCCTGCATGTCGGCCAGCATGTCGAAAATGGCGGCGCGGCCTTCGGGGCTCTGGTCGTCCATCGCAATGGCGCCGCTGAAGGTCTCCAGCGCCATGCCGGCACTGAAGTGTTTGCCGCTGCTGGAGATCACCAGCACACGCGCATCGCCGGCCTTGTGGATGTGGGTGAGCACCTCATCAAGCTCGCGCCAGAAGGTCGGGTGCATGGTGTTCATCGCCTCGGGGCGACTGAGCACCAGGTGGGCGATGTGGTCGGTGGTGGAAAGGGTGAAGCAGGTCAGTGGGTTCATGCCTGCCAATGTAATTCAGTGCACCCGTTCCAGCCAGTCACACCTGAGACGGCCGCGGGTGTGGGCGCGCGCCCGCCAGCGCACATACAGCTGCGGCGCAAGCATGCCGATCAGGCACAAGGGGTAGGCCAGCGGGATGTCCAGCGCAAAGGCCGGCAACCAGCCGACCCAGCCCATGACCCACAGCGTCAGCACGGCGTCCCAGAGCTGGTGCTCCAGCGGATGGCTGCCTTGATGGTCCAGGTGCCACTGCTTGATGCGCTGCAGCCCTGCCAGGGTGAGGTGCCAGCTTGCCGTGGAAGAAGTTGAAGGGTGCGCCATAAAGCCTCCTGCAGAGGCTTCAATGTAAGTTTCAAGCAAGTTGGTGTCAACGCCTCCGGTCTGCGGCGGCCCGGCGGGCTGGCCGGGCCGTCCCGGGCTAGGGCCTGTTCACCCTATGTATACAAGTGCGAACGTGGTTAAAACAGCGCCAATCTAGGCGCGCGACGACGCTCAGCCTGGGCGGCTGGGCTAGGAGTGCAACGACGAGTGGCGTTGTTTTAACCACGTTCCCTCCGGGTTGCGGCCAAAAAGGCCATGCGCAGCGTTGCAAAGCCTTGCCGGGCGCCAGCCCGGCTGCATTTTGCGCCTCGCGCATGGCCTTTTTGACTCGCAACGCATCTTGCATACATAGGGTGAACAGGCCCTAGTTGGCCGCTGTAATCGCCTTGGCCAGGTCTGTGGTTTCTTCACAGCTGCCGCAGATGGCCTGCAGCTTGGCAAGCTGGGCTTCGGCTTGGGCTTTCTGGCCGGTTTTCAGGTAGGCGATGCCCGAGTATTCGAGTGCGCCGCGGTGTTTCGGATCCAGCGTCAGCGCCTTGTTGTAAGCGGCAAAGGCCTCGTCGTATTTGCCCAGCCAGCGGTTCGAATAACCGAGGTAGTTCCAGGCGTCGGCATTTTTCGGGTTCTGTGCGACGACCTTGCTGAAGCTGCTGGCAGCCTCGGCCCATTTTTTGGCTTCCATGGCTTTTTTGCCGGCAGCAAAATCGTCAAGGCGTGCGTTTTCCACAGGGGTGGCCTGGAAGTCGGCGGCCAGTGCAGCGCCAGCCAGCGCAAGGCCCAGGATGGGCAGGGCGATGTATTGGCGAAGGGTCAATGTAGTCATGTCAGGCTCCTTGAGGGTCAGTGATGGGGGTGCGCTGAAGATCAGCACCTGAGATAAACGACGGAAACCGGGAAACGGATGCAAACCGGACTGAAATGGATGAAAGGCTGCGTCACCACAACTTGGCGCAGTTGCCGCTGAACACCACGGGTCCGCTCGGGGCGGCCGGCGCTGCATCTGTTTCCAGCGTCACCACCAGCTTGCTGACCTTGGACAGCAGTTTCTCGGAGGTGTCGGGAAGCATGGACACCGCCGAGCCGCTGGTGGGCAGGGGCCCCAATGCAAAGGCCGGGCCGCTGGCGGGCACAGCCCACAGCACCAGCGTGCCGCCGGCCGGTGGGGTGATCGGGCCTATGACTTTGACCGTCATGGTTTTGCCGTGGCGCAGCGAGCTGACCAGCAGTTTGCCGTTGCCCTGGGCATCGGTCAGCAGGCCTACATAACTTGGCGGCAGTTTTTCACCGGTGCGCATGGCGATCTGGTCGCTGGACATGAAGAGGCCCGGTGCCGTCACAAACAGAACGCTGGCCACCATCACACCGGCGGCGAGGCCACCAAAACCAATGCCCGCGGGCTTGAGCCAGCCCAGCCAGCCGCGCGGAGGGGCGTCTGGCGCGACCGCGCTTGCGGCAGGCTGTGTGCGTGCCGCAATGGTTTTCCACAACTGCGGTGAGGGCTGCTGCACAGGCACCGACACGGCGAGCTGGCTCAGGCGTGCCTCCCACTGCGTGACCCGCACGCGCACATCGGCGCGGTCGCGCTGCAGCCGCTCAAAACGGCGGCGCGCGCCGCCGCCCAGGGTGCCCAACACATAGGACGAAGCCAGGTGTTCGAGCAGGTCGGGGCTGGAATATCTCATGCCACCACCCCCTGCGCCGCCAGGCAGCCTTTGAGCTTTTCGAGCCTGCGCCGTATCCAGGCTTTCACCGAACCCAGCGGCGCGCCCATTTGCGCGGCCACTTCGGTATGGCTCAAGCCCTGGTAATACGCCAGGGCCAGGCTTTGCCGGTAGCTGCCGTCGAGCGCATTCATGCAGCCTTCGATGTGCAGGGCCTGGCTGGCCTGTTCGAGCAAGTGCATGGCGCTGGGCGCCGGGTTGCCATTGGGCTGGAGGTCGTCTTCATCGTCGTCGCCTGACTCGGGCAGCTCGCTTTCGCGGCGGCGCGTGCGGGCGCGCAGGGCGTCCAGTGCCTTGTTGCGGACGATGGCGATCAGCCATGTCATGGCTTGAATGGTTTGCCCGCCTACCTCGCTGCGGTAGCCGCCGGCACTTTTCCAGATGCTCACATACGCCTCTTGCAGCACATCTTCTGCCGCCTGTCCTTGCCCCAATATACGAACGGCAACGCCAAACAGATGCATGTGCGTTCGTTCATAGACTTCGGCGAAGCAGGCGTGGTCGCCCTGTGCTGCACCAGCGATCAGGGCCTCCAGGCTGCGGGAATCTGCACGGGTGTCCAGCATCATGCGGCCGAGTATATGAAGTTCGGCTGGCGCGGCAAAGGGCGTCGAGCCGTTGGCCCATGCGCTGCATATTGCCAATCACCAGGACGAGATCGTGCTGGCCTGAGGGCCCAGGCCCTTGGCCTAGAAAAGCTGGTCTGTGCCTGCTATTGATTCAGTAGCTGCTCGCGCCCGCCCCGATTGGGCTGAGCCCCGATTTTCTTCGTAAACCGGCTCCTCCCCCGCTTTCACCAGCGTGGCGGCGCGCACGCCCAGCAGGCGCAGCCGTCTGTCCAGCGGCACCCGCTTCAGGCACAGCCCCGCCGTTTTGCGGATGGTGGGTCCGTCGGCGGTGTAGAAGTCGGCCGTCTGGTCGCGCGTCGCAATCCTGAAATCGTCGTAACGCAGCTTGATGCCTATGGTTTTGGCCACGTAGCCCTTGCGCTGCAGGTCGTCGGCCAGCTTCTCGCAGAGGCTGGTGAAGATGGCGCCCAGCTCCGCCCGGTCGCGCACCGCATGCAGATCGCGTTCGAAGGTGGTTTCGCGGCTGATGGACACCGGCTCGCTTTCGGTGACCACCGGCCGCTCGTCGCGGCCCCAGGCGGCTTCATGCATCCAGGCGCCGGTGGCCTTGCCGAAATGCCGGATCAGGACGGCCGGTTCCTGTGCGGCCAGCTCGCCGATGGTATGGATGGCCAGTGCCGCCAGTTTTTCACCGGCCTTGGGGCCGATGCCGTTGATCTTGCGCACATGGAGCGGCCAGATTTTTTCCTGCAGGTCCGCTTCGTAAACAATCGAGATGCCCTTGGGCTTGTTGAACTCGCTGGCCATCTTGGCGAGCAGCTTGTTGGGCGCCACGCCGACCGAGCAGGTCAGGCCGGTTTTTTCGAAAATCTCTTTCTGGATCAGGCGCGCCAGCACACGCCCGCCCTCGCGCTGGCCGCCGGGCACGTCGGTGAAGTCGATGTAGACCTCATCAACGCCGCGGTCCTCCATCAGCGGCGCAATGTCGGTGATGGTGCTCTTGAACAGCCGCGAGTATTTGCGCACCTCGTCAAAATCCACCGGCAGCACGATGGCCTGCGGGCACAGCTTGGCGGCCTTCATCATGCCCATGGCCGAGCCCACGCCGAACTGGCGCGCGGCATAGGTCGCGGTGGTGATGACGCCGCGGCCCACATAGTCCTTGAGCAGCGGGAATTGTGCCACCGGGATGAAGCGCAATGCGCGTTCGCCCTGCGCCGCCATCAGCGCTTCGTCCACCTTGCGGCGGCCGCCGCCAATGACCACCGGCAGGCCCTTGAGCTGCGGATAACGCAGCAGTTCGATGGACGCAAAAAAGGCATCCATGTCGAGGTGCGCAATGCGGCGGATTCTGGACGGGCTGGAAGGGTTGGACGGGAGAGGGGCGCTCACCCGGCAAGCATAGCGCTGATCAGCCGGTCGCGAGGGGCTGGGCTGCAAAGGCCAGGGCCGCACGCAACAGTTGCAGCGCCTGCGGGCTGGAGAGCAGGGAGTCGGGGCGAAACAGCAGGCAGACCACGCGCCGGCCGGCGTGGGCCAGGGCCACGGGCTGCGCCTGCTCGTCCAGCGCCCAGGCCTGCCAGCCTGCCGGCAGGTCGCCGGCCTGCAACGCGCCGCTGGCATAACGCGCCGCAGCAAAAGGGCTGTCGCTGCGCCAGGGCGCTGCGGCGGTGGTGGTGCACAGCAGCGTGCGGCCATGCTCGGGCCGGTCAGGCAACACGGTCCAGCCGGAGGCACCGAGCAGGCGCAGGGCCGCGTCACCGACAGCGACCAGGTGCCGCTCAGGACAAGCCGCCAGGTCAACCGCCCCGACAAGCAGGCAACACGGCGCTTGTTGCGGCGCGAGATCCAGACCCAGGCCCAGCAGGCACTCGCGCATGGCGTTGCCAAAGGGATCACCAGCATCCATCAGGTGAACAGTCGCGGGCAGGGCGATGCCCTGCGGCACCTCGGCGCGCGCGGCTTCAGATTCCAGCCCGAAGGCGCGCCACAGCGAAAGTGTCTTGAGCCGTGATTCCTGCTCCTCGCGTTCCGGCGACGAGTCGGCCATCAGGTCGCCGCCGGTGCGCACTTCGGCCACGCCACCCCGGACCGCAGCGGCGCGCAGGATGGTGCCGGCGAGGGCATCGCCGTTGGACGCCACCTGCACCACCAGGCCGCCGTACCAGCCGCGCGGGCTGGCCTCGAGTTCGCCGATGGCCCGCAGCGCTTCGGCCCGGGGGGTGCCAGTGACCATCACCGGCGCCGCCGTGGCCACAATGGCGTCCCAGGCATCGGCGCCATCACGCAGCCGTCCTTCGAGCCGGTCCACCGCATGCACCACGGTTGCCAGTGACATCGGGCGGCGCCGGTCCAGCAGGCGCAGCGAGCCGGGCTCGCACAGCGGCGCCAGGTCATTGCGCAGCGCGTCGGTGCAGACGGCCAGCGACGCGGCGTCCACCTCTTCATTGAGCAGCTCGCGCAGCGACTGCGCTTCGCCGATGGCGCCGGGCCGGCGTGCCACCGTGCCGCAGACGGGCAGGGTCTGGATGTTGCGGCCGGTGACAACCAGTTGCAGGTCGGGCGAGGCGCCGAACAGGCACAACCCCGAACCGTCGTTGACAAAAAAGCTGGCAGGTGCGGGATTGGCCTCGCGCAGGCGCCCGAACGCCGTCACCGCCGGCAGCTGCACCTGGCGCCGGTAGCTCTGGCTCAGGGTCAACGACACCAGCGGGCGTTCGCGCAGGCAGTCCAGCGCGCGGCGCACCATGTCGGCATATGCGCCCACCGGAAAGTCGTCACGGGGTTCGGTGGCGACAGGTCCGGGGGTGTCTTGAGGGGCGATGGGCGCAGTTGGCGAAGCGGTTGGCGGTGAGGCTGGCAACATGGGCCCGGGAAGGCTCAGGACGACGTGTTGCCAGGCGCCTGCGCCATCCCGCCTGAGCAGGTGCTGGCCGAAAAATAGCAGACCCAGCGCGCCGGCATCGTTGCCGGGGTCGGCCAGGCGGTGGGCCGCAAACGGCAGGGCGCCCAGGAGCAGAACGTCGGGAGAGGGTGCAAAACAGGCCAGGAAAGCGCGCAGGGCCGTGATGCCGGACACCCGCGGACCCCGCACGGCCTGGGCGCGCCAGCGTGCCAGCCCGGGCAGCGCCAGCAGGGCCTGGCCAAAACCGGTGAGGGCCTCGACTTCCAGACCGTCGCCAGACAGACGCAGGGTCAGCGCGGGTTGGACCAGCAGCGTGGCCTGCAGCGGATGAAGGCCGGCAATGCCGGCGTCGACGCCGAAATAAATGCCGGCCTGGCTGTCCAGCCGCGCCAGCGCCGCGTCCACCTGCGCCAGGGTGGCCGCGCTGCGCTGGACGCGCAGGCCGATCATGCTCCCATCACTCGACGGTGATCCCGGTGCGCTTGATGATGGGGGTCATCACGCGCAATTCCTGTTGCATGAATTTCTGCAGGTCCTGCTCGGAGCCGCCTATGGGTTCCATGTACTGGGCGTGGAGTTTTTCCTTGACCTCCGGCATGGCGAGCACGGCGTTGATTTCCTGGTTCATGCGCCGGACGATGTCGGTCGGCGTGCTGGCCGGTGCCATCACGGCCATCCAGGCAAGGTTTTCGATCTCGGGCAGGCCGGCTTCCTTCATGGTCGGGATGTCGGGCATGAGCTGGCTGCGTTTGGCGGTGGACACGGCCAGTGCGCGCATCTTGCCGGCCTTGACCTGGGGGATCACCGCCACCGCGGGCACGCAGGCAAACTGCACGTCGCCCTGCAGGATGGCCAGGATGGCCAGCGGTGAGGAGGCGTACGGAATGTGGACCGCGAAGGTATCGGTCTTGACCTTGAGCAGCTCCACACCGAGCTGCGACAGGCTGCCCACACCGGTCGATGAAAAGTTGAACTTGCCGGGGTTTTTCTTCATCGCATCGACCAGCTCCTTGAGCGTGGTGATGCCCGAGTCGGCACGTACCGCGCACACATTGGCCTGGCCGCCGGCCAGCACCACCGGCCGCAGCTCGGTGAACGGGTCATAAGGCAGCTTCTTGTAGAGCACGGTGTTGTACACCAGCGGGCCGTTGGTGCTGATGACGAAGGTGTAGCCGTCGCCGGCCGACTTGGCGACGGCACCGGTGCCGTTGTTGCCGCCGGCGCCGGCGCGGTTTTCGATGATCACCGGCTGGCCCAGGCGCGGCGAAAGTTTTTCGGCCATGATGCGCGCGATCACATCCGGCGACGAGCCTGCGCCGTAGGGCACCACGATGCGTACCGGCTTGTTCGGCCAGGCCTGGGCCATGGCGCCTGCCGTGGCAAGCGCCACCGTGGCCGCCACGGCGCAGCGTGCCAGCAGGCGGGTCAGCGGGAAATGTCGGGGTGTGCAGGTGTTCATGGGGTGATCAGTTCCGTGTCGTGAAAAAAAGTGCCCTCGCCGGCGATGTAGCCGGCGACGAGGGTGCGGTAGGTGGACTCGACGATGTCGGACAGTCCGGGGAAAGCGGCTTCATGGCGCGCGGCGAGGGCCCGCACGCGCGCGAAGACTTCGGCCTGGCGCGCCGGCGCGGCCACCTGGAAGGCGTCGCGCTTGAAGCGGGTGGCGTCACGCACACACAGCGCGCGCTGTGCGAGCAGTTCGACGATCTGCCCGTCCAGCGTGTCGATGCGCTCGCGCAGCGCGGCCAGTGTCGGGGCGACCTCGACATAGTCCGGGTCCTTGAAGCGGCGCACCGGGGGCGTGTGGATGGCGGGTTCCTGGGGAGAGGTCATGGCGAGAGGATGCCGGGATGGCGGCAGAAAATTAATAAGTAAGCTTATTGATTCTGCCTCAGCTTGTCATCGGGGCATTCCCCAACAGGATCAAGCCGACGCGCCCTGTGTGGTTTGCAACGCTGCTGGCTTCAGGTCGGGTAAGTGCCGGGTAGCAAAATCCCCTTGTCCACCGTTTCGATGTTGGTGTGGCCGCAAAACGCCATGGTCAGATCCAGTTCGCGGTGGATGATCTGCAGCGCCTTGGTCACGCCTTCTTCACCCATGGCGCCCAGGCCGTACAGGAAGGAGCGGCCGATGTAGGTACCCTTGGCCCCCAGCGCCCGTGCCTTGAGCACATCCTGGCCGCTGCGGATGCCGCCGTCCATGTGCACCTCGATCTGGCTGCCCACGGCGTCCACAATCTGCGGCAGCGCGCGAATCGACGACTCGGCGCCGTCGAGCTGGCGCCCGCCATGGTTGGACACGATCAGCGCATCGGCGCCGGAGTTGACCGCGAGTTTGGCGTCTTCCACGTCCTGGATGCCCTTGAGGATCAGCTTGCCGCCCCAGCGTTTCTTGATCCACTCCACGTCACCCCAGTTCAGGCCCGGGTCGAACTGCTTGGCGGTCCACTCCGACAGTGAGCCCATGTTTTCGACACCCTTGACGTGGCCGACGATGTTGCCGAAGCCGTGGCGTTTGGTGCCCAGCATGCCCAGGCCCCAGCGCGGCTTGGTCATCAGGTTCAGGATGGTGGCCAGTGTCGGTTTGGGCGGCGCACTCAAACCGTTCTTGAGGTCCTTGTGGCGCTGGCCGAGGATCTGCAGGTCCAGCGTGAGCACCAGCGCCGAGCAGTTGGCGGCCTTGGCGCGGTCGATCAGGCGTTCGATGAAGTCGCGGTCCTTCATCACATAGAGCTGGAACCAGAAGGGGTGGCGATCGGTCCCGGCCGCCACGTCCTCGATGGAGCAGATGCTCATGGTCGAGAGCGTGAACGGAATGCCGAATTTTTTCGCCGCACGTGCACCCAGGATCTCGCCATCGGCATGCTGCATGCCGGTCAGGCCGGTAGGCGCAATCGCCACCGGCATGGCCACGTTCTGGCCGATCATCTGCGTGGCCGTGCTGCGGTTTTCCATGTTGACGGCCACGCGCTGGCGCAGCTTGATGGACTGGAAGTCGCTTTCATTGGCGCGGTAGGTGCTCTCGGTCCATGAGCCGGAGTCGGCGTAGTCGTAGAACATGCGCGGCACGCGCTTTTTGGCCAGAACGCGCAGGTCTTCGATGGTGGTGATCACGGGCATGGAGTCTCCTTGTTGTGCCAGCATGGTAGCGGGCTGCTGGTTTTCCGGCGTGAATTACGCTGCCGCCGGGATGAAATTATTTTGATGCGCCGCTACCGGCCTTCGTTTCGCGCACACCGGCGCCGCGTACTTCGATGCGGATCTCGTCGAGCACCTCGCCACTGTCGTCCACCAGTTGCACCACGTGCCGACCCGGCCAGGGCAGCCACTGCGTTTGTGCGCCGCGTGCAAACGGCTTGCCGTCCATCAGCCAGCGCAAGTCGCCGCCCTGGGCGCTGAAGCTCACGCGTTGGCGGTTGGGCGGAATGTCGGGGTCCAGCGCCACGATGGTGCCGTTGGCGGGCGTGGTGATGCGTGCTGCGACAGCCGCCACGTCGTTTGATTTTTTTAAGCCTTTTTCGCCTCCAGCCCTTGTCCTGTCTGCGCCAGCAGCTCCTGAATAAATAGCAAAAAGGGCCTGCTCCGTGCCCCGGAGAAACCATTCGCTGCGCGCCGCCTCGATCGGCGTGCCCGCTGCATCGGCAAAGGTCACCTGTTTTTGCATCACACCCGCCGGCGGGGCTGGTGCGCGGCTGGGCTCGCTCTGGTGCAGGTAATTCATCAGTGCCGCCCAGACCGGTGCGGCGCCGCTGGTGCCGCTGACGTCCCACATGGGCGCGCCGCTGGCGTTACCCACCCAGACACCCACGGTGTAACGCTGCGAGAAACCCACCGCCCAGTTGTCGCGCATGTCCTTGCTGGTGCCGGTTTTCACCGCGGTCCAGAAACGTGTGGCGAGGATGCTGTCGGTACCGAAGGTGCGCGCGCGTGCCAGCGGGTCCGAGAGGATGTCGCTGACGATGAAGGCGGCGCCGGGGTCGATGGCGGGTGCTGCACGGAATGCGGCGGCTGCCCTCACCCCCGCCCTCTCCCGGGAGGAGAGGGTGTCAGAAGAAGATCGCGAGGCCGGTGTACTGCTGGTGTTACTCCCTCGCCCTTGGGGAGAGGGCAGGGGTGAGGGCTCCCCGAATGACACCGCGCCGTAGCGCCCGCCATTGGCCAGCGCGCGGTAGGCATTGGCCAGCGCCAGCAGCGAGACCTCGCTGCTGCCCAGCGCCAGGCTGTAGCCGTAGTAGTCGCCGGTTTCCCGCAAAGGCAGGCCCACTGCCCGGAGCTGCTTGTGGAAGGCGTCGGGCGAGACCATCACGAGTGTGCGCACGGCCGGCACGTTGAGCGAGGCACCCAGCGCGGTGCGGCTGGACACCAGGCCCTTGAACTGGCGGTCGTAATTTTGCGGAATGTAGAGGCCGCCGGCCGTGGGGATTTGCGAAGACGAATCTTCCAGCAGCGATGCGGCCGTAATGCGCCGCTCGGCAATCGCCTGGGCATACAGAAAAGGCTTGAGCGTGGAGCCGGGCTGGCGCAGCGCCAGCACGCCATCGACCTCGGCCGCGTCGCTGAGCTCGCCCGAGGAACCGACCCAGGCCAGCACCTCGCCGCTGGCGTTGTCGAGCACGACGATGGCACCGTCTTCCACATGGCGGCCGCGCAGCTCGCGCAGTTGTTGCGTGAGGGTTTGCACCGCAAAGCGTTGCAGCGGGGCGCGCAGGGTGGATGTGAGGGTGTGGCCGCCCAGGTTCGAAGATCCCTCACCCCAACCCTCTCCCCGAGGGAGAGGGGGCAATACCAGTGAGCCCGCCTTGCTCCCTCGCCCCTTGGGAGAGGGCTGGGGTGAGGGCGGCGCGTGCAGTGCCAGCAACCTCCTGGCCAGATGCGGCGCCATGCCTTCTGTCGCGTCAAAAGCCCGCCGCTGCAGCGCCGCGCTGGCAAACAGGTCCAGCCCTGCGCAATCTGTTTTGGTGGGCGCCTGCATGGCTTTCAGGACGCCGCAGGCGCGCTGCGACACCTGCACCGCTTTCGCATTCGGCGCCCGCACCAGCGCGGCCGCCACGGCAGCCTCGCGTTCGTCCAGCCCGTGCGCGGCCTTGCCGAACAGGGTGCGGCTCAGCGCGTCGATACCGACAAGCTCGCCGCGAAAAGGCACAAGGTTGAGGTAAGCCTCGAGGATCTGGTCCTTGCGCCAGCTGCGCTCGAGCAGTTGCGCCGACACCGTCTGGCCGATCTTCTGCGTGATGCTGCGACCACCGGCGCTGGCCCGCCAGTCTTCGTCCAGCAAACCGGCCAGCTGCATGCTGAGCGTCGAAGCGCCGCGCGTTTTGGTGTTCCACAAATTCCCCCAGGCTGCGCTGGACACAGCCCGCCAGTCCACGCCGCTGTGTTCGTAAAACCGTTTGTCTTCACTGAGCACGAGCGCCGTGCGCAGTGCCGGCGAAATATCCGGCAGCGCCACCCACTGGCCGCGCCGCACCGTGCTGTCGGTGCGCAGGCGCTGGATGACTTCGCCGCTGCGGTCCAGCACCAGCGTGTCGGACGGCCGGTATTCGCGTTTTACCTCATCGAATGTGGTTGCAGCCCAGGCGGGACGGGCGCAAGCAGCTATTAAAAGCAGAGCGAATAAGCTTCTTTTAAGAGACCAAGACCTAATCGTATGACTTGTCAAACTCATTGCTGACCACTGTAGTGAGCATTGATGAAGTGCGCTGTGTTCTCGTACTTTGCTTTTACATCAAAGGGTAGTGACTCCCATGGCCCGAAGTACTGCGAGAAGCCTTCATATATTTGTGGCGCCAGTAAGGGCGGTTGAGCGTTGATGCTTGTCGCCATGATCGCAGGCCAATTCACAGCATATCCGTCCTGCTTTTTCCCCTTTAGAGGTATTGGCGCTGATATCACCACATCGGCCCGACCAGATTGAAAGTTCGCGGCCTTGGAGCGTTGATACACCTCTTTTGACGTCGTAATACCTATCCACTGTGCCGCTTCTCCAAGATGGTAAGCCTCGATGAGTGCGGGGCCCGCGTACATAGATTTGTCTAAGTTGAAGAAGAACGTGCCAAACGCGATGCCGGCGCGGACCGGAATGCATAGATTCAACGCTTTATTCAGAAATTCCGTCGTTACGACGATGATTGAACGCAAATCCTTCAGACTTTCACCTTTAGTGAAAAGCACAATCGTGTCTGAAAACGTGACTGTTTGTATTTGATCTGGCACATGGACTCGTTCCGCTGTATCCAGGAAATCGATTCCAACTCGATGAGTTTCTTCACGTACGCTCACCAGATCCGAGAGCAGCTGCCAAGCTAACTCAGCATCTTTCTCGACGAGGGAAGACATTCCGAGCACATCAATGTGCGCAACAAATCGCATGTTGTTCATGATCAACGTGTTGCTTCCACCTTCACCCGCGCATTCGGTATTTCACCAAACATCTCGGGCGCATACATCGCTTCCACACGGCTCGGCGGCAGCGCGAAGTCGCCGACGTTGTTCAGGCGCACGGTGTATTCCATCTTCACCACGCCCTTGGGCAGGTATTCGTAATAGCTGCGGAAGGCCTCGAAGCTGCGCTCCTCGAACGCGGGCCAGCCCGCGCCCGTTTTCTTCTCGCCGCTGGTGGCGATCTGCGAGTCGCGGCCCAGGCCGCTGCCGAGAATGGTCGCGCCGCCGGGCACCGGGTCGCTGATCACCACCCAGGTCATGTCAGCGCTGGCGTTGACTTCCAGCGAAACGCGGACCACGTCACCGCGTGTGTAGATGCCTTTGACGGCCTGCTCCACCGGTGTGATGGTCTTCTTGATCTGGTAACCGGCGTTGAACGGTGCCTTCAACTGCACCGCTGCAAGCGACTGCAGAGTGAGCCACGGTTTGCCGGGGCCCTGGTGCATCACGGTCAGCGTGTCTTTGCCGCTGCTTGCCCAAGGCAGGAACATGCTGTTGTTGCGCAGGTTACCCGGTGCTGCGGGGGCGCCGAAGAAGGTGGTCTGGGTGGACGCACCGCTGGCGTCGGTTGTCTTGATGCGTTCGACCTTGAGCCAGTCCACACTTGCGGTTGCTGCGGCCAGCGTGGCCTTGGTGATACCGGCGACCGGCGTGGCTTCGAACTTCGCCGAGAAGCGGTCGAGTGCCAGCCCGCCCCAGAGGTTGGCGGTGGTGGTTTGCCAGGCGCCTTGTTGCTGGCGTGCGATGAAACCGTTGGCCAGGCGGCCCATGTCGTCCTTCCAGGCCGGGTCGTCCATCACCGCCAGCATCAGGCGCGCGGTGTTGACGTCGCCGTTGGTCATCAGCCACCACCAGTAGTCGTCTTTTTCGGTGCTGAAGCTGACTTTGGTGCCTTGCCACGACAGCCGTGACCTGAGCACCTGGTTCGCCTCGGCAAGGCGTTGCTCGCGCTGCGGCACGTCGGTCACACGTTTGAGGATGTTCAGCCAGTCGATCACCGCATGGGTCGGCCACTGGTTCGGTGCAATCGTGATGCTGCCCAGCATGCGGCCCTGGGCCTTGCCGTAACGCGACAGCGCTTCAATCGCGGCGAGCTTGCGCACGTCCAGGTCCTTGCGCGGGCTCCAGAACTCGCGCTGAATACGCCCTTCGACAAAGGCGATCAGGCCGCGTTCCATCGGCGCGCGGGCTTCGTCGGGCAGGGCGAACGCGGGGTTGAGGGCCGCGGCTTCGTGGGTGGCTGCCAGCAGGTAGGCCGTCAAGGTGTCACTGCCGCGCGAGGCGTCGCCGTCACGCGGCGGGAAATAACTGGCCAGGCCGTCGCGGTCGAGGTAGCCCGGCAGTTGTGCCAGCACGGTCTGCCAGAGTTTGGCGTCACGCAGGCCGACGGCCTTGCTGGTTTTCTGCTCCAGGCAGGCAAAGGGGTAATTGGCCCACCAGTCACGCACGCCGTCCAGGCCCTCTGCGAGTTTCGGTTGCAGTGACATTTTCAAACCTCCGCGGCCGGGCAGGGCATCAGCCGGCGGGTTCACGTCGAGCGTGAAGGACCCATCGACCTGCACCAGCGTGGCCTGCTGCACTGTGAGCGGCACGGCGGGAATGATGCGCTGGCGTGCCTTGAGGCCGTCGCGTGCACCGCTCACCGTGTCTTTGGCTTCAATCTCCCAGAGGATGGCCTCGGCGCGCGTGAGTGCGAGCTGCGCCGGCGCTGTCACCATCCAGGCCACTTCACGCGCTTCACCTGCAGGAATGTCGATGGTTTGCGGTTTGAGATCGAGCAAGGTCGCGCGCGGGCTCACTTCCACCTTCATCGCGGTGTTGGTCGTGTTTCTCAGCGTGATCTGCGCGCGGAACTGGTCGTCCTCGCGCACCAGTGGCGGCAGGCCGCTGATAATCTGCAGGTCCTGCGTGGCCCGGATGCTGGTCTGGCCGGTGCCGAAGAAGCCGGTGCCGCTGTCGGCCACCGCGACAATCTGGAAAGTGGTCAGCGCGTCATTGAGCGGCACGGTGACCACGGCCTGGCCTTTGGCGTCGAGCACGACTTTCGGGTTCCACAGCAGCAAGGTGTCCAGCAGCTCACGCGTGTTGCTGCGCCCGCCGCCACCGCCGGCCGGCACGGCCTTGCGGCCGTAGTGCCTGCGGCCGATGATCTCCATCTGCGCGGTCGAGGTTTCCACGCCCCATGAGCGGCGCTGCAGCATGGCGCCCAGCAAGTCCCACGAATCATTGGGCATCAGCTCCAGCAAGGCCTGGTCCACCGCGGCGACGGCCACCTCGGCACCCTCTGCCGGCTGGCCATTGGGCAGCTTCGCCGTGATCGTGACCTGGGCCTGGCCGCGCACCGGGTAGCTCTCCTTGTCGGCCTTGACCGTCACCGCGATCTGGTGAGCCTGGGTGCCGACGCGAATTTCCGCCACGCCGAGGCGGAAGGCCGGTTTGCTCAGGTCCACCAGCGCGGTGGGTGCCACATACTCGCGGCCCTCGTACCAGAACGAGGTCCACCATTCACGCGGCGCCTTGAATCCCCAGGTGAAGAAGCTGTACCACGGCACTTCGCGCAGGCGGCCGCGCAGGGCCAGCACACTGACGTACACGTTCGGGCCCCAGCCGTCCTTGACTTGCAGCTGAATCGTTGGGTCCTGGCCGTTGAGCTGCACCACCTGGGTCTCGATGATGCCTTCGCGTTCAATCGCCACCAGTGCGGTTGCAAAACGGAAGGGCATGCGCACCTGGAATTTGGCGGTCTCGCCGGGCTGGTAGGTCTTCTTCTCGGGCAGCACGTCCATGCGGTCGTGGTCCTCGCCGCCAAACCAGAGCTCGCCCTGTTTGGTGACATAGACCGAGCTGGCGGCCTGGATGGAGTTGCCGCTGCCGTCCTTCGCGGTCACGACCAGTTCGACTTCGCCGGGCTCGCCGAGTCTGGCCTCACACAGCAGCAGGCCGCGGCTGTCGCTTTTGCCGCTGCAGACGCTGCCGAGGTCCTTGATGTCGGTCTTGTTGTCGTAGGTGTAGAAGCCGCCCACCATGCGTTTGCGGCTGGTGGTGACGATGCGCGCCACCGCCTTCACCTCCAGCGGCACGCCGGCAGCCGGTTTGCCGGCCAGGTCCAGGGCCAGCGCCTGGAACCTGATCTTCTGGCTGCTGGACACCCAGCCTTCGGTCTTGATGCCGGCGACCACGGCGGCCGGCCAGAGCGTGGAGACGCTGCGAATCGTCTGCACCTCGCCGTTCGGATCGGCGTAGCTGGCTTCGAGCAGCAACTCCCTGGGCTGCTTGCCGGCCGGCACGTCCTGGATGGTGAGCTTGCCGGCACCGTTGCGGTCCAGCGTGAGGGGCAGTTTGTCGGCAATCACGCGCTGGTCCTGCGCGGCCGTGGCCTCCTCCTCGCCTTCGCTGCCTTCCCCGCGCCGGGCGCGCGGCGGCGAGAAGCTGAAGGCCTCGTGATCGCTGTAACTCAGGGTTTTGCCGCGCACCAGTGCCGACACGCGCACCGGCAGATTGACGGCGGCGCCGCCGGAGACGTAGTTGACCTGCACATCGGTGGGCACCGAGCTCACGTTGATCAGGGCTTTTTTGTCGGCCGGGGTGATGCGCCCTTCGAGCACCGGCAGGCGGAACTCTTCCACGCGAAATTGTCCGCTGCTGAAGCTGCGGTTTTTTTCGTCGCTGGCTTTGAGCTGCACTTCGTAGATGCCGAGTTTGGCCGCGGGCGGAATCGCAAACGTGTTCTCGGCGCTCTGTCCACCCGTCGCGGTTTTGCGCCAGTTGATGGGCTGGGCGTACTGCTGGCCGCTGCCGATGTGGGTCACCACCAGGGTGGCGGGCGGCGCTTCGACGATGCCAAACCCGCGGCTGGTCTCGGTGCGCAGAATGTGTTTCATCGACACGGTTTCTCCGGCCCGCAGCAGCGTGCGGTCGAAAATGGTGTGGGCGCGCGCATCGGGCTGCGGGTCCTGACTGGTGGGCACATTGAAGCGCCAGGGTTCAATGCCTTTTTGCCAGTTGCTCCAGGTGAAGGCCATGTCTTCGATGCCGTCCACCGTGGCGCGCGCGCTCACAAAGTAGGTGTTGCCGGCGTCGTCATCGTCGCAGCGCAGCGGGTCGGACGACAGGCCGGTGAAGCGGGCAAGGCCTTGCGCATCGGTCGTGGCCTTGGCCAGCTCCTTGCCATCGCAGCTGGAGACACGCACGGCGGCGCCGGCGACGGGTGCACCCTTGTCCAGCGTGGTCACCCAAGCCAGCGCGTTTTCGCGGCCCAGCTTGAAATGCACGCCCAGGTTGGTGACCAGCGCGGAGGTACGCACAACCATGGTCCGGCTGTCACCGTGGCGTTCGTCGAGCAGAGAGGCACCGAGCTTTGGCGAGGCAATTTCGACCACGTGAAAGCCGGGCGAGAGCGGGATACCGATGACCTCGAACGGTCGAGGGTCACCACTGGCCGGCTTCGGCAAGTCCAGCGTTTTCACGCCGGGTTGGCCATTGAGCAGCGAGAGCATGCGCGACTGCACGTACTCTTTGCTTTGCGCGTCAATGGCCTTGGGCAGAGGGCCCTTCACGTCCCTGCCGGCCTGGCCGCGGTCCACCTGGTAGCCGTTGTAATGCTCTATCTTGCGGAACCAGGCAATGATGTCGGCATCGGTTTTGGGCTGCAGGTCGCTGACCTTGCCCGGCGCCAGGCCCCTGACCTGCAGCGCGGCTTCGACGTTGCGCAGCGTGACCGGCAGCAGCGCCGGGTCACCCGCTTTGGCGCCGGGTTCGGCAAAACGCTCGACGATGCCAAACGGTGCGGCGGAAAATTTGGCCAGCGGCGGCATGGCGCCGGTGGCGAACTTCAAAGGAAAGTTGTCGGCATTGCGCAGGGCGCGGCCGGAAGCGTCCTTGAAGTCTTTGGGAAGCTCCACCGTGAAGGCGGTCTGCTCTGCAAAAGGCGGCTGGAAGCTGACACCGTTGACCACGTTGTCGCCGTCGCCGCCCTCTGTGTCGAACACCGGCTTGAGCGTGTCTTTGGCAGATTTGAGGCGAATCGCCTCGGCCAGCTTGCGCGGTACCGGCGCGTTGAAGTCCAGGCGCATGGGGCGTATCGGCAGGCAGGCCGACTGCGCGTTTTCGCGCTCGCAGTTGAAGCTGGCGGAAAACGGCTCGCGCACCTGGAAGTTGTAGCGCCGCTCCACCGAGTTGGCCACGCCGCTGGGTGTGCTCACGCCTTTGCCATAGACCAGTTGGAGCTTGCTGGCCGGTGTGAGGCGGCGGTTGCAGGCCAGCGTCACCACGCGCAAGGGGTCTTTTTCTGCTGCCTTGTCCAGGTTCTGCGACTTGAGCAGCGCCTCCCGCTCCTTGCCTTCGATCAGTTTCACGGGAACCCGCTCGCCCAGGCCCTCGACCGAGCACCACACGTTTTCGCGCACGCTGGCCAGTGTGGCCGGGCCGTTGAGCTGCAGCACGAAGTACTGTTCTTCGTCGATGCGCTGGTAAGTGCCGGGCCGCAGGTTCTGCACGAATGGACCACCGGTGTTGAACTTCCACGACAGCTTGCCGCTGATGGCCTGACCTCTGGGTGAACGGAAGGTGGTGATGCCCTGCAGCGTGCAGCTGACGCCGGGCGGCAGATCATTCTCGAATTCAAACGCCCACTGGCGGTCGCTGATCCAGCGGCCCGAGCCTTTGGTGGCCTGCGCGTCGCTGCAGCTCAGGCTGACGGGGGCGGGCGCTTTGGGGTCGCCGAAGTTGACGGCGCTTTCATCAAACTTGACGGCAATCTGCCGTACCTTGGCAATTTCCCCCTGGGGCGAGCGACTGGTGACCTGCAGGGCCTGCGCGCTGGTGGGCAGGTACAAAGCAGCGGCTGCCGCCAGGGCTGCGGCTGTTCTCATGGTGCTTGTGGCCACGGTTCCTCCTCGTTAGGAGGTCAAGCGTAGCCGATTTGCAGGTAACAAAACAGCGCAGGCTCACGGAACAAAGGCGCAAAAAAAAGGCGGGCATCACCCCGGCTTTTCAGCCGAACATCAAGGCCGGCCGGCTCAGCCCGGGGTGAGCCGGCTACGGTGCCGTGCAATTTGCGCGCGCACCTGCACTGGTGCCGTGCCGCCCAGCGTGTTGCGGGCGTTCAGCGAGCCGCGCAGGCTCAGCACGTCGTACACGTCTTTCTCGATCTTGGGGTTGAACTCCTGCAGCACCGCCAGCGGCAGCTCTGACAAATCCACCGCGTGGGAGATGGCGGCCTTGACGGCGTGCGCCACGGCCTCATGGGCATCGCGGAAGGGCAGGCCTTTCTTGACCATGTAGTCGGCCAGGTCGGTGGCGGTGGCGTAACCCTTGAGCGCGGCGCGCTCCATCGCTTCGGGCTTGACGGTGATGCCACCCACCATCTCGGCAAAAATGCGCAGCGTGTCTTTCAGCGTGTCCACGGTGTCGAACAGCGGCTCCTTGTCTTCCTGGTTGTCCTTGTTGTAGGCCAGCGGCTGGCCCTTCATCAGGGTGATCAGGCCCATCAGGTGGCCGACCACGCGGCCGGTCTTGCCGCGTGCGAGTTCGGGCACGTCGGGGTTTTTCTTCTGCGGCATGATGGACGAGCCGGTGGTGAAGCGGTCGGCAATATCGATGAAGCCGAAGTTCTGGCTCATCCACAAAATCAGTTCCTCGCTCATGCGGCTGATGTGCACCATGGCCAGCGCGGCGGCGGCGGTGAATTCAATCGCGAAGTCGCGGTCGCTCACCGCGTCCAGGCTGTTCTGGCAGACCTGCGGCTGGCCCTTGTCATCGACCATGCCCAGGGTTGTGGCGACACGTTCGCGGTCCAGCGGGTAGCTGGTGCCGGCCAGCGCGGCGGCGCCCAGCGGCAGGCGGTTGACGCGTTTGCGCACGTCCTGCAGGCGCTCGGCGTCACGCGCAAACATCTCGACATAAGCCAGCATGTGGTGGCCAAAGCTCACCGGCTGGGCCACCTGCAGGTGGGTGAAGCCGGGCAGGATGACCTCGACGTTTTTCTCGGCGATGTCCACCAGCGCCTTTTGCAGGTCGGTCAGCAGCGCATCAATCAGGTCGATCTCGCCGCGCAGCCACAGGCGCACGTCGGTGGCGACCTGGTCGTTGCGGGAGCGGCCGGTGTGCAGGCGTTTGCCGGCGTCGCCGACGAGTTGGGTCAGGCGCGCCTCGATGTTCAGGTGCACGTCTTCGAGGTCCAGCTTCCATTCAAAGGCACCGGATTCGATGTCCTGACTGATCTGCGCCAGCCCCTGCTGAATGGCCGCATGGTCGGCGGCGCCGAGGATTTTTTGCGCCGCCAGCATCTCGGCATGGGCAAGCGAGCCGGCGATGTCGGCCTGCCACAGGCGCTTGTCAAAAAACACGCTGGCGGTGTAACGCTTGACCAGGTCGCTCATGGGTTCGGAGAACAGGGCGGACCAGGCTTGGGATTTTTTGTCGAGTTGGCTCACGGGAGGCTTTCTGTGGAGGACCGTCTGGCGGCAGCGATGGCGTCTCGCTGCGACAACATTATTGGGGGAAGTACGGGTTTGACGCCGGTTTCAAGCGGGCTGCCGGTGCAATACTAGGGATTTTATCTGCGTGCAGGAAAGCCCCGTCAAGCGGGGGCCCGGGACCCCCGGGGTCAGCCCGCGCGCAGAACCGGACACGGAGCAAACGAGCCTTTTCATGCAGTTCAAGCCCGACCTTTCGTCTTTTGGCGAGTCGACCGTGCTGGGTGGTTACAGCCAGCCCGGGGACGTGTCTGCGCCCCTGCCAGTCCGTGTCAATGTGTTTGACGCCTGCAATGTCGGCGTGGTGCTGCGCGCCGTGCTGTTTGTCGAGGCGGTGGTGGGCGTCGGCGCGATGTTCGGCGCCGGCGTCTTTGTCGACTGGCTGCTGCGTTTTTCGCTGCTGACCGGCGGCGTGCTGCCCGCCACACTGGCCTGGCTGATCGCTGCCTGCGTGCTCAAGGGGCGGCTGGCCCGACTCGGCACGACGCAGCAGTGGGTGGCCGGCGTGGCCCTGGGCGCGCTGGCGGGCCTGTATGGCTGCGGCCTGCTGGTGTTGCTGAACCTGCTCGATCCGGCGCCCTGGTGGGCCAGCGCCGCGGCCGGCGCCCTGTTGTCGGCGGTGCTGGTAGCCGGGCTGGTCTGGCGCGCCAAGGCGCGCACACCGGCGGCCACGGCGGCGCGCCTGGCCGAACTGCAATCGCGCATCCGGCCGCATTTTCTGTTCAACACGCTCAACAGTGCGATCGCGCTGGTGCGCGCCGAACCGGCCAAGGCAGAAGCCGTGCTGGAAGACCTCAGCGAGCTGTTTCGCCATGCGCTGGCCGACCAGACCGAGTCGGTCACGCTGGGGCAGGAAATTGCCCTGGCGCAGCGTTACATGGCGATCGAGCAGATCCGTTTTGGCGAGCGTCTGCAGGTGCAATGGACCCTGGACCCCGAGGCCGACCCCGCCAAATTGCCGCCGCTGCTGCTGCAGCCGCTGGTGGAAAATGCGGTGCGCCATGGCGTGGAGCCCAGCGCCCAGGGTGCGCAGATCAAGATCAGCACCGAGCGGCGCGGCAGCGTGGTGGTGCTCAAGGTGACCAATTCCACCCCGGCCGGCGTCGGTGAGCGGGGGCACGGGCTGGCGCTGGCCAATGTGCGCGAGCGCCTGGCGCTGCTGCACGATGTGCAGGCGCAATTCAAGACCGTGTTCAAGGACGGTGTGTTTCAAGTGAGACTGGAGATTCCGCTATGACTGGCAAGTTGAGGGCGCTGATTGTGGATGACGAGGCGCTGGCGCGTTCGCGCCTGCGCACGCTGCTGGGCGACTGCACGGCGCCGCCCGCCTGCGTGGCCGCCGAAGCCGCGCATGCGGTGCAGGCCATGGACGCCCTGCGCCGCGAAACCTTTGATGTGGTCCTGCTCGACATCCGCATGCCCGGCGCCGACGGCATCGCCCTGGCGCAGACCATCGCCCGCATGCCGCAGCCGCCGGCGGTGGTGTTTGTCACCGCGCATTCCGAACATGCGGTGCAGGCCTTCGATCTCGAGGCGGTGGACTACCTGACCAAACCCGTGCGGCTCGAGCGGCTGCAGCAGGCGCTACAAAAAGTGGAGCGGCTTGCGCAGGCGGGTAAAGGGCTGGAGGCCGATTCGAATGGTGATTTCCTGATCATCCAGGACCGCGGCCGGACCGAGCGTGTGCCGCTGGCCGAGGTGCTGTACCTCAAGGCCGAACTCAAGTACATCACGGTGCGCACGGCGGGCAAAAGCTACATCCTCGACGGCAGCCTCAACGAACTGGAGGAAAAATACCCCCAGCAGTTCATGCGCATCCACCGCAATGCGCTGGTGGCCCGCCGCGCGGTGCGCGCGCTTGAAAAACACTTTGATCCCGAAGAAGGGGAGGGCTGGGCCGTGCGGCTCAACGGCATCGACGAGTTGCTGGCGGTTTCGCGCCGCCAGCTCAGCGCAGTGCGCGAGGCCATCGCCGCTTGAACACGCCGCCTGGCTCGAACCCCTACCCGGTCTGGCGGCAGCGTCCTGCACCGGCCTGCCGCCGGCCGCGATGAAATGGGCCCGGTACAGGAACGGAGACTTCGCCCCGGGACGGCTTTGCCGGTAAAACCCCGTGGAGCGCCAGACAAGGAACACAGATGACTGAAGAAAACGTGCCCGAGACCTTGCCGGCAAAGCCTGTCTCCGCGGCGCCTGCCGAGCCCGCGGTGACGACGTTCCCGGAGCCGGATCGCCTGCTCCTGCACATGCCGGTGGACATCCGCAACATGTCGCTGATGGTGCTGGCCGGCCTGGCCATCCTGTTCGTGCTGCACTGGGCCAAGGCGGTGTTCATTCCGGTGATGCTCGGCGTGTTGTTCAGTTATGCGCTCTCGCCGGTGGTCAACTGGCTGGAACTCAAACGCGTGCCGCGCTGGCTCAGTTCTGCCGTGCTGCTGCTGGCGATTTTCGGCGCCATCGGTTCGACCACCTGGTCCCTCAGGGACAACGCGGCGCAACTGGTGGAGTCGCTGCCCGTGGCCGCGCAAAAATTCCGCAACGCGACGAAGGTCAAGACCGGTCAGTCGGACAGCACGCTGGACACCGTGCAGAAGGCCGCGTCGCAAATCGAGCAGGCCACCCAGGACGGCGCCAAACCGGGCAACACCCGCGGCGCCATGCGGGTGGTGGTGGAGCGGGCAAGTTTCAACGTCAAGGACTATCTCTGGACCGGCACCATTGGCCTGATCACCCTGATCGGTCAGGCGGTTGCGGTCATTTTCCTGACCTACTTCCTGCTGCTTTCGGGCGACAGCTTCCGGCGCAAGCTGCTCAAGCTGGCCGGCCCCAGCCTCAGCAAGAAAAAAGTGACGTTGCAGGCCCTGCATGAAATCACCGGCCAGATCCAGCGCTACCTGCAGGTGCAACTGCTCACCAGCGCGCTGGTCGGGGTGCTGACCTGGCTGGCCCTGCTGGCCATCGGGCTGGAGAACGCGGCGGTCTGGGGCATTGCCGCCTTCGTGCTCAACTTCGTGCCTTATGTGGGCTCGCTGATCACCGCGGCCGCGACGGCGCTGGTCGGTTTCCTGCAGTTCGGCACGCTGAACATGGCGCTGGTGGTTGGCGGCGCCTCGCTGGTCATCCACACCATCGTCGGCAACCTGATCACGCCCTGGCTCACCAGCCGGGCCAGCCGCCTGAGCCCGGTGGCGGTTTTTGTAGGCCTTCTGGCCTGGGGCTGGCTCTGGGGCGTGTGGGGGCTGCTGCTGGGCGTTCCCATCCTGATGATGGTCAAGTCGGTCTGCGACCGGGTGGACGATCTCAAGCCCCTGGGTGAGTTTCTGGGTCCCTGAGTCGGGCGGGATATTTTAATCATTTTGGCCTCTAGCCCTTTCATGGCCTGCGCAGACTGCTATTGATTTGATAGTGAATGCATCGCCGCCTCGCCGCCCGCAATGTGCCGGCTGCCTGCGTCCGCAAAGCGCCTGCATCTGCGCCTGGGTCACGCCGGTGGCGCACGAGGTCGAGGTGCTGATCCTGCAGCACCCGCTGGAGGTCGATCACCCCAAGGGCAGCGCGCGGCTGCTGCACCTGAGCCTGCCGCACAGCCGCATGCTGACGGGTGAGGTGTTTGCCGACGCGGCCCTGCTGGCGGCACCGTTCGAGGCGCCCGGGGCCGTGGCGGGTGCTCCGCGGCACAACCTTCTTTTGTACCCGGACATGCCGCAAGAGCGGGCGCTGGGCGTGCCGGCCCCGCCCGCCTTGCCGGCCGGGTGGCTGCGCGAACCGTCCCGGCTGCGCCTGATCGTGCTCGACGGCTCCTGGCGCAAGAGCCGCAAGATGCTTTACCTCAGTCCGCCGCTGCAACACTTGCCGCGCCTGTCGCTGCAGGGCTTGCCGCCGTCGCGTTACGGCATCCGCAAAGCCCACCGGCCCGGCCAGTTGTCGACGCTGGAGGCGACCTGTGCAGCGCTGATGCAGCTTGAAGGCAATGCCGGGAAGTTTGAACCGCTGTTGACGGCCTTTGACGGTTTTGTGGCGCAGCAGCTCGGCTACCTTCCTAGTCGCCCAGGTCGATAACACCCGCCAGGGGCACACCGGCCGGTGCCGCATAGTCGGCCACCACGAAGGCGCGCGCGGGATGGGCGGCGGCATCTTGCAGCAGCGCCAGAACAAAACCAATCGACGCCTTGTCCAGCGCGGCAAACGGCATGTCCAGCAGGGTGAGCGCCGCGCCCGAGGCAAACGCCGCCGCCAGCCAGACCTTGCGCTTTGAGCCGGTAGACAGCATGAAAAGCTGCTTGTTCAACTCCGACGCCAGCGCCAGACCATGCACACAGGTGGCCAGCACGCCGTCGTCAAAGCCGGCATACGTGCTGCGCTGCACATCGAAGTAGTGCGCCGGTGTCATCTGGTCAAACGCCTCCGTGCGTGGCTCTGTCCAGAACACCTGCCGGCGGTAGTCCTTCGCGCGGGTTTCCAGGGTGATTCCCTTGATGCTGAGTTCGCCTGCATCGGCCGCCAGATCCCCTGCCAGCAGGCGCAGCAGCGTCGTCTTGCCACGTCCGTCGCCGCCCAGTACCAGCGTGACACCGGGCGGCAGCGAAGCCGACCAGTCCGCAAACAAGGTGCGTTCAGGGTAGCGAAAGCCCAGGCCTTTGACTTCAAGAATGGCGGGAGCGGTGGGGGTGGTCATGCCGGTATTGGACACGACTCCGGGAACTTATCCTGTGCCCGCAGGCGCCGGGACAGAGTTGGTGCAGTGCGACGCTGGGTCGCAGACGCTCCTAATTTAATAGCTGCCTGTGCCCGTGCCATATGGGGAAACGGCTGATCTGATACATGAATGTCCGTGCTTTTGGTTACGATGAGCCTGTTTACGCCCCCATTTATGTATAAAAACGCGCGTTGGCCCTTACGCAACGGGCGCCAGCAGCTATTGAATGCATAGCAAATCAGGCGGTCAGCGCATCCAGCGGGCTTGCCGTGCCGCCTGCGGCGACCTTCAGCACATGCGTGTAAATCATGGTGGTGCTCACGTCGGAGTGACCCAGCAGTTCCTGCACCGTGCGGATGTCGGTGCCCGACTGCAGAAGATGCGTGGCAAAGCTGTGGCGCAAGGTGTGCACCGACAGGGGCTTGACGATCCCGGCTGCAGCGCCGGCCAGCTTGATGGCGCGCTGCAAGCGCTCTTCATACAGATGGTGCCGGCGCTCTATCTGAGAGCGGGGATCCACCGACAGCTGAGGCGCGGGAAATACCCAGAACCAGCCCCAGCGCCGCCCCAGGTCGGGGTACTTGACTGACAGCGCATCAGGTACTTCAACACCGGCAACGCCTGCTTCGCGGTCATGTGCCCATATGGCCCGGGCCCGGCGCACCTGCACCTTGAGAGCGTCATGCAGAGAGCGCGGCAACATCACCACACGGTCTTTGCCGCCTTTGGCCTCACGCACCACCAGCACCTTGCGATCAAAATCCACGTCCTTGATTCGCAGGCGCAAACCCTCCATCAAACGCATGCCCGTGCCATACAACAACTTGGCCAGCAAAGCCATCTCGCCATCCAGTGCGCCCAACAAAGCGCCGACTTCCGCCGTGGTCAGCACCGAGGGAATTCGCCGGGGCCGGGTCGGTCGCTGCAACTCGGTGAGCCAGGGCAGATCAAGCCCCAGTACCTCGCGGTATAAAAACAGCAGGGAACTGAGCGCCTGGTTGTGTGTGGAGACCGACACCCGCCGCTCATTGGCAAGCATCGTCAGAAACTGCGTGACCTCCAAAGCGCCCATGTCGCGCGGATGCCGCATTTGCCCGCCCCGCCCACACCAGCGGACAAAAAAACGAACCCAGTACACATAAGCCTGCTCGGTCTTCAGGCTATAGTGTTTGTAACGAATGACCTCGCTCACCTGCTCCAGCAGGCGCTTGGATTGGGGAAGATAGGCGACAGGGTTCATAGTGGTTCAACCATGTATAAAAACACAGTATTTTCCTGCCGAAGCCTGATGTCAAGCGGGGTTGCGCGGAGGTGGGCCATTGCGGCAGATGCCTGTTACGGGTTTATCCCGTCGGATAAGCTGGCCTTGCGGTTTATCCGACGATCTATATCACGTTAAACCGCAGCTATGACTCGCATACGTTTCATTGGCGCCTACGGCGTCGACGTCCCAGAAGGCGCTTACACAGCAGCGATGGACTGCCATGATGACTCAGAGTACGTAGCAAAGGAGCTTGGAAGTCTGGCGCTAGTGGAGCTAGAGATTTTTGATATGCCCGCAACCGGCAGCATTTCAGAGTTCAAGCAGCCTCATACCAAGTATGTTCCATATGATGAGAGCTACTTCGACGCAACTACGTTTGAGCCTTTGCGGCATCCCCTCTACAAGCTTCCCGCTGCAGGCAACTTCCGAGTGGCTTTCTACCTTCATTTCTACGACCCAAGCGAGCCGCTGTGTACCCCCTTCGGATCCGTCCAGGTCGCTCCTGTAGTTGGCCCTCCTCCATCTCACCTCAGAGGCAAGTCCTATGAATTCTGGGAATGAGCGGTTTAACATGTTGCTGGACACGGACACGCAACATCACGAGGCCGCTTCGCGGCGCTTGTCGCGTTCCGGTCAGCGCCAACGTTAGAACGCATGAGCCAACATCGACTTCACGAAGATCCTGCACGAACAAAGCCAATTGGCCTTGCGCGCTACGCAGCAGATTTCTTCGATGCTGCAATTGCGGCTGATGACGTGCTAGGCCACCGAAAGGGCTATGAGATAACCGCGCCTGTGCCAGTGATGTTCTTGGTTGGGCAGGCGATAGAACTAGCGCTGAAAGCATTTCTCCTGCACCAAGGGGTAGAACTAAGAAAGCTTCGATACGATTACGGTCATGAACTGCATCGCGCGCTCAAGAAGGCGAAGGAGTTAGGGTTGTACAAGTTTGTTCCTCTAACAACTGAGGAAGAATCGATGGTGGAGCTGTTGAACACGCTCTATGCGTCAAAACAGCTTCAATACATTGTCTCTGGGCCGAAGACATATCCGGTATTTGGCCCGCTTGAAGCGGTCGGGAGAAAACTGGTGTTTGGCATCGGTCCAGTTGTGGGGTACATACCAAGATGATATTGCGTTCTAACATTTCGCTCGATCGGCCCGCCTATGGCGTCCGCTCAGCTTTGCGTTAGAAACTCCAGATGCATGTTCGTCTAGTCCTACTGCTAGTCGCAGTTCTTCCTCTATGCAGTGCATTTGGGCAGGAGCGAGAAGACCTACGAATTCAGGCGCCGCCCACTTGGGTAGGATGGAAGAAGGCAGCGGAACAAAAGAAGGACGGACTCGAATTTACGGCTTGGGTCCCTCTGGACCAGGAGGGGTCTGCATGGAAAGAATCAGTCACTCTCGCGATTCTGGACCCGTCTCCGCCGGTAGATGCTGTAACGAATGCCATCCGCCTCACTCTTGGGGCGACGGCCAAAGCCTGTCCTCAATCCAATGTTGTGCCACCTAAACCACGCAGTGAAGGCATCTTTACTCTTGCTTATGCACAGTTCTACTGCTCTAGATTTCAGGGCAGGAATGTTGGGGAACTTACCTTCGTCAAAGCCATTTCCTCTGGTCGGCGCATCTACGTCATATCAATGATGAAGAGGGTAAAGCCTTTTGAAATCCGTGCACCCGGGGCCTTCGAATTCTCTCCAGACGACGAGGACCCGGTTAGCTGGCTTTCAGCGGCAGGAAATTACCTCGGGACCTTGAAAGTCTGTGTCAGTCGCCAAGAGAAAGAAGACGTATGTTCGCCCTAGAGTTCCTAACACGGCAGTCCACACTGACGCCGCGCGGCAAAGCCGCGCAGCGCCGGTGACTTCTACGTTAAGCCTCTTCAAACTCACTATGAACATCACCATCCTTTCTCTGTTGATTGCAGTTGCAGCCTCATTTTCGTTGCCCGCTTTCGGCCAGCCTGTAGATCAAATTCCTATGTATGGCGGACTTGATCGGACTGCTGACCCTGCCCTTAAGGATGCAGACGAGAAACTTTTTGCTGATACGACAAAACACTACGGTAGTCGTGAGAAGGCGAGCGCAGCCTTCGTTGGCAATGGATTCGCTTTCTATGGCCGCGATGATCTAGCGACGGCGATGCGCCGTTTCAACCAAGCATGGCTACTTGACCCAAAGAACCCTGAAGTCTATTTTGGGTTTGCGGTCGTACTTCACGACAAGGGGAAGAACTGCGAGGCGAAAAAGCAGTTCGAAAGGGCTGCTTCTTTTGGGGCATATATTCGAGGAATGGCCCCGGACGCGGCTCGCGTGATAGTGCTGTGCACCATCGAAGACAAATCCTTGTCGGATGAAGCACGTAGCGCACTCATCCTTCGCTCGGAGGCGCTATACGCTGAGGCACTTGCTAAGGAGCAGGACAAAGGTTACGTTCACGCATCCATGGCATCAGCGCTTTATTGGCGCGAAAAATATGCTGAAGCCTGGGCGGCTGTGAAACTTGCCCGCGCAAGTGGCGGGCGCCTACCTGAGCAGTTTTTGCGCATGCTTCGGGAAAAAATGGCGGAGCCGGTATGAAGAGGCTTAACGGGTCGGCCCACGCGGACAAGCAACATCAGGTTGCCGCTTCGCGGCGGGTGTTGCGTGCTGGTGGCCTTGGACGTTATGCGTCATAAGATCAGCAGTGGCCTGCCTCCCTTGTCCTAGCTACTTTGCTTGGCCTTGGGAGGGTGTTCTCTTGGTGCTCCACCGGATGAGAAGCGTGGCCCAGTAAAGTCATTGCCTGATGGAAGGTATCTCTTCAGTTTTAAGCGATCCCACGTAGACACCCTCAACCCGCAACGGACCATTGCAGTTGAGCTCTATCTGCGTAACAAGCAACTCATTCCTGCGGAATGCAGCGACGGAATTAAAGTACTTCGGGGTGGAGATACAGAGAACGGCAATGGGTGGGCCACTTTCATTTGTAGGTAGTCGAGTGTCATTGGAACCAACGAAGAACCGCATCAATTGAGCCGTCTTACGCATAACTGGTCAATCGACACGGACCCACAACAGCTGGAGGCGGCTTCGCCGCGAATGTTGGTGGTCCGGTCATTTTTACGTTACCCGGCATGAATAGAGCGCTGGGCATTCGCATCGCTTGCCAGCTTCAGCCGCCGTCAAATCACCCTCACGCCGTGTGAACCGATAGTAAAAATGGCCGTTAGCCCTTATTCCGCGGGCGCCAGCAGCTATTAAATAAATAGCATATTGGCGAGACCGCAAAACCTCAGACCGTAGACTGCACCAGCACGAAGGCCTCAGCGGGAAGGTCGGCCAGCCGCAGCACCTCGCCGGACGCCAGCACACGGTCCGGCTTGAAGCCTTCTTCCTGCGCCACATCGGCGCGCTGCCAGCGCAGCGTCACCACGCGTCCGTCGAGCCGCAGCGTGATGCCAAACGACGGCCAGTGGGCGGGCACACGCGGCGTCAGTGACAGCTTGCCCTGGCGCACCGACAGGCCCAGCAGGGTCTCCATCGCAGCGCGGTGCAGCCAGGCCGCCGAGCCGGTGTACCAACTCCAGCCGCCGCGACCGACGTAGGGCGGTGCGCTGTAGATGTCGCCGGCCAGCACATAGGGTTCAATTTCATAGGCCGGGCCGCGGGTGGGGTGGGCGCTGCGATGCGCCGGGCTCAGGGCTTCGAAGCTGCGCCAGGCGGTTTCGGTGTCGCCGCTGATCGCCTGCGCCATCATGGCCCAGACCCCGGCATGCGAGTACTGGCCGCCGTTTTCGCGCACGCCGGGCGGGTAGGCCTGGATATAACCCGGGTTGTTGGCGGCGTGTTGCAGCGGCGGGTCCAGCAGGCGCAGCAGGCCGGCGTCGGGGTCGATCAGCTGCTGCTTGAGGGCCAGCATGGCCGGCACGGTGAACGCCTCGGTGGAAGCACCCGACAGCACGGACCAGGCCTGGGCGATCAGGTCGATGCGGCATTCGCTGTTGGCGCTGGAACCAAGCGGCGCGCCATTGTCAAAAAACGCGCGGCGGAACCAGGCGCCGTCCCAGCCGGCGTCGTGCAGCGCGGCGATCCAGCCTTGCCGCGCGTGCAGCCATTTTTCGGCGCGTGCGGTATCGCCTTTGGCTTGGGCCAGCGGGGCAAAGTCCTGCACCACGCGGCACAGGAACCAGCCCAGCCAGACGGACTCGCCCTTGCCCTCGTGGCCGACACGGTTCATGCCGTCGTTCCAGTCGCCGGTGCCCATCAGCGGCAGGCCGTGTACGCCCACGGCCAGGCTGCGGTCCAGGGTTCGGGCGCAGTGTTCGTAGACACTGGCCGACTGCGTGCTGGTTTGCGGCGGGTAATAGGCGTCTTCGGCGCCGTCGGGGATGGGCGGGCCGTCGATGAAGGCCACGGATTCGTCGAGCAGGGCCATGTCGCCGGTGATGTCGATGTAGTGCGCGCAGGCATGGGGCAGCCAGAGCAGGTCGTCGGAAAAGTGCGTGCGCACGCCCTCGCCGCCGGGCGCGTGCCACCAGTGCTGCACATCGCCTTCGGGGAACTGGCGCGAGGCATTGAGAACGATCTGCGCGCGCAGCCGCGCCGGGTCGGCCACGGCCAGCGCCATGGCGTCCTGCAACTGGTCGCGAAATCCGAACGCACCGCCGGCCTGGTAGAACCCGGCCTTGGACCAAAGCCGGCAGACCACGGTCTGGTAGATCAGCCAGCGGTTGACCAGCGCGTCGAACAGCGGGTCGGGCGTGCTGACCTCGACCTTGCCCAGCAACTGCGCCCACCAGGACTGCACTTCCCGCAGGGCCTGGCCGGTGTCCCGCTGTGCCCACTGCCTGGCCAGCTGCTCGGCGCCGGCGCCGTCGGCCGCATGACCGAGAATGAAGCTGAACCTCAGGTCTTCGCTGCCCGCCAGCGAGAACTCGCTGGCGAGGGCGGCGCACGGGTCGACGGCACCGCCGCTGCGCCGCCCCAGGGTGGCGGGCAGCACCAGTTGCCCCAGTGTGTCGAAAAATTCTCCGCGGTCGCAGGTCCATTGCGTGCCGCCTGCCGCGCCCGACAGCGCCAGAAAGGCCGTGCTGCCGCCAAAACCATCGCGGCTTTCACGTTGCTGGGCAAAGACGGCCACCCGTTCGGCGCCGTTCCAGGTGTGAAGCGTGCGCCGGTTGCCCCTGGCTTCGCCCATCTGCCACTCGACCATGGCGACGGCGCGCAGCCGCCGTCGGGCGCCGCCTTTCTCCAGCCGCACGCGCACCTGGACCACCTTGACCGCTTCGTGCAGGTCGGCAAAAAACGTGGTCTCCAGCTGCAGGCCGGCGTGCCGGCCTTCAAACACTGAATAACCCTGGCCATGGCGCACGCGCCAGCTGCTGTCGGGTGCGGCCAGCAGCGACGGGGCCAGCGCAAACACTTCGCCGCTGTCCAGGTCCTGCAGCAGCCAGTGTTCAAACGCGGGGTCACGCACCGGGTCGTTCGACCAGGGGGTGATCTGGTGCATGCGGCTGTTGCCGGCCCAGGTGTAGCCGCTGCCGGTTTCCGACACCTGGAAACCAAAGGACGGGTTGCTGATGACATTGACCCAGGGCCTGGTAAGGCGCTGGCCGCCTGTCAGCTCGAACCGGTATTCGCCGCTGGCGGCATCGAAGCCGCCCGGCGCAGCCGCTGCCGCCGCTGCTGGCGCGTGGCCGGCCAGTGTGGTTTGCGCCACGGCGCCGGCCCGCTTGGGCAACCAGCTTTCGCGCAGGGCCGCGACCTGCACTTCCAGCGGTCTTCCGTCGGCGTTGAGCGCCACGCGTGCCAGCCCGGTCAGCGCACTTTTTTCGCCGATCGACATTTCCTGCTCACGCAGCAGGAAAAAACCTGCCGTCGCCGATGCGGCCTGATCGCGCGGGAAGCTGTGCTGCACCGCCTGCGTCAGGCGGTCGCGCAGCGCCAGGATGTCGCGCTGCAGCGGCATGAGGTAGGAGTTGACCTCGCTGTTGACCACCACCACGTCGACCGCCAGCCCGCCGAAGGCCCACCAGGGCTGGGCGCGCAGCAGCGAGTGCACCAAGGGAATGCCGCTGGGGGAATGGATGCGCAGCAGCACGATGGGCTTGTCGCCGGACAGGCCGAAGCGCCAGAGCTGGCGCTGGTCCAGCGGCGCGCGTTCCGCCGGCCGGCCCACGCTGTACATCAGCGCCGTGCTCATGTCCTGCAATGCCAGGTTTTCCTCGGGGGTCAGCGCCAGGTCGCGCAGCCGCACCTGGGCCAGCGTCGCGGCCATGCGGGTCGCACGCTCCACGTGCATGGGCTGCAGGTATTTGTCGATGCGGGGCACCAGCTCGTCGGCCGTCTCGGCGGCCGTCGTGGCAAAACTCAAGCGGGCCAGGGCGCCGGGCGCCAGCCGCAGCGTCACACGCAGGCTGGCCACCGGGTCCAGGCCGTTGACCGGCTGGCCCTGCATATCAAACGGCTGGTCGCCCAGGGCGGGCTGGTGCGCCGGGTGGTGGCGTCCAGCGAACACGCGGCGGTCGGCGATACACGCTACCGATATCAGGTCGGCCTCAGCCTCGGCCAGAAAATGCGCCACCGCCATTTGCGGGTCGCCGTGCAGGCGCGGGCGGCGCGTGAGCATGAGGGCGCGCCACTGCGGCTCCCAGCGGGTCTGCACAAACAGGCTGGAAAACGCCGGGTGGGCTTCGTCGGCGCGCGGGTCGGCCAGCACCGCCTCAAAGCAGGACACCAGTTCCACAACCTGCTCGGTGCGCCCGGTGTTGAGCAGTGTCACGGTGCGCAGCTCGGTATCGTCCTCGGGGCTGACCAGCACGGTCAGGGTGGTGCTCAAGTTCTCGCCCTGCGCGTCGAACTGCACCCGGTCGGCCATGAAGCGCGCCTGGTAGCGCCAGCCCTGGCCCGGCGCCGGCCGCGCGGTGAGCGAGCTGATGCTGGGTTTACCCTCCTGGTCGGGGTGGACAAGGTAGAAAAAGCTGCCGTAGCCGTCACGCGGCAGGTCATCACGCCAGCGCGTGATGTTGCGGCCGCGCCAGCGGCTCAGTCCGGCGCCATTGGCGCGCAGGGCGACGTTGTACTGGCCGTTGGACAGCAGGTGGGTGGGTTTCCAGCTGGTGCCCAGCGGGTTCAGCTCGCGGGACTGGAACACCGGCTCTGGGGTGTAGCCGCCGGGCTCCGGCGGCAGGCGCGGGTCGGCACTGCGGACAATTTGGCGCGGCGTGTTTTCATGCAAGAGGCTTTCATGCGCCCGCACCAGCGGGTCGCCGCAAAACCAGCGCCGCGGTGCGTTGGCGCACAGCACGTTGCACAGCGCCGCCAGCGCCATGCCCTGGTGGTGCGCCATGAAGGCTTCCACAATGCTGAACGCCTCGGTGCCCGACTTTTCCGGCTGGCGTGCCACGGTGAAGTCCAGGGCCTCGTAAAACCCCAGCTCGCCGCGTGCGCCCAGCTTTTCCAGGCGCTGCAAATTACGCGCGGCGCCGCGCGCATCGAACAGTGTGGCCAGCAGGGTGGCGTAAGGCGCAATCACCCGGTCGGTGTGCGGCGTGCGCCGCAGCGCCAGCCGCGGGACGCCGAAAGGGGAGTACTGGAAAGCCAGCGAATGGTCTTGCGCGAAATAGCCGGACTCCGACACGCCCCACGGGAGTTGCTGCGCGGCACCGTAGGCGCGCTGCTCGACCACCGCCGCGTGGGCCGCCGTGTGCAGCAGCCCGTAACCGGGCTCGGACATCAGCAGCGACGGCATCAGGTATTCGAACATCGAGCCCGACCAGGACTTCAGTCCCGGTACCACGCCCACCGACAGGAAGGGACGGCCGAGGGCGGCCCAGTGGCGCCGCGGAACGTCGCCCTTGGCAATCGCCAGAAAGCTGGTCAGCCGGGACTCGGAGGCCAGCAGGTCGTAATAGCTGGCGTCGAGCGTCTGTTCGTGCACGCGCAGGCCGATATGAAACAGGTGGCGCTTGGTGTCGTACAGGCCGCGAAAGTCCATGGCCGCGTACAGGGCCTGGCAGCGCGCCGCCAGCTGCAACAGGCTGGCCTGCGCCGGCTTGCCGTCGGCGCCGTTTTGCGCCAGGCCGGTGCAGGCCTGCGCGACGGCCAGCAACAGGCCGGCCAGGTTGCCGCTGTCGACGGCCGACACATAGGCCGGCTGCAGCACCTCCAGCGTTTGCGTGTCGTACCAGTTGAGCAGGTGGCCATCGTGCCTGGGCAGGCGGGCTATGCTGTCCAGCGAGGCTTGCAGCCGGCTGATGACTTCATTCGTGCTGATCCAGCCGAACTCACGGGCGCAGCAGATGGCCAGCAGGTACAGGCCGATGTTGGTCGGCGAGGTGCGATGCGCCAGCGTGGGCTCGGGCACCAGTTGCAGGTTGTCCGGCGGCAGGTGGTTGTCCCCGGGACCGACCGATTGCTCGAAAAAGCGCCAGGTGTCGCGCGCCAGCGTGTGCAGGTAGGCCCGGTCCTCGTCCCGCAGGCGGTGCGCGGGATCCGGCGGGCGCGGCTTGCTGGCCCACCAGGCGGCCAGCGGCGACGCCGCCCACAGCAGGAACAGCGCGGTGCCGGCGGCCGGGTGAGGGCTCCACAGCGCGGCGACCGCCAGCGCCACGCACAGCAACGACACCGGTGCATGCTGGCGCACGAAGGCGGAGAGTTCGTGGCGTGCAGCGGCCTGGGCCTGGGCAGCGGTGCTCCACTCGAGCAGCCCGCGGCGGCTCACGCGCATGCGCCAGACAGAACGCACGATGGCGTCGAGCAGCAAGGTGGCCTGCACCGGCAACTGGCTGAACTGCCAGGCGGCGCCGCCCAGGGCGCGCAGCATCTCGCTGCGGCCCACATGGAAAAAATGGCGCCAGGCGATGCCGCGGCGTGTCGGCACCAGGCCGGCCAGCGCGCCGAGCAGAGGCCCGGCCAGCAAGGCCGCGAAGGTGACGAGCAGGGCCGTGGCCAGTGGCATGGCCGCCGTGAAAACCACGCAGATGAGCAGGCCGACCGTGGCAGGGATGACCAGCGAGCGGCGCAGGTTGTCGGCCATCTTCCACAGGCCCAGTGCATCGATGCCGTAGTGCCTGGCGCGCGCCATGAAGGGCAGCAACTGCCAGTCGCCGCGGGTCCAGCGGTGAATGCGCGAGGCGGCCACGCCCGCATGGTGCGGATGCTCCTCGACCAGCGCCACGTCGCTGACAAAACCGCAGCGCGCGATGTTGCCTTCGAGCAGGTCGTGACTGAGGATGGAGCCCGTGGGCAGGCGGTCGTCGAGGACCGCATGCACCGCGGCCACATGCAGCAGGCCCTTGCCGCTGAAACTGCCGCTGCCGAAGAGGTCCTGGTACACCTCGGACACGCTGTTGCTGTACGGGTCAATGCCGCATTGCCCGGCAAACAGGCGGTGAAAAGGGGTGCGTTCAGCAGGTCCCGGCAGCGGCGTGACCACGCGCGGCTGCAGGATGCCGTAACCGGACACCACGCGGCGCGAGGCGGCGTCGATCTGTGGCGTGTTCAGCGGGTGGGCCGCCACGGCCACCAGGTCGCGCAGGGCGCCGGGCGGCAGGCCGGTGTCGCTGTCCAGCGTCACGATGTACCGGATGCCGTCGGCCAGCCGCTGGTCGTTGGCCAGCGGCATGAAGCCGGCCATGCTGCCGGTGACCAGCGTGCGCACCAGCTGTTCGAGTTTGCCCCGCTTGCGCTCCCAGCCCAGCCATTTTTGCTGGGTGTCGCTCCATTCGCGCGGGCGATGGATCAGCAGAAATCGCGGCGCCACCCCGGCCGGCGCTGGGTGGCGCACATTCAGTGCAGCCACTTGCGCCAGCGCCGCGTTGAGCAGGGCCGCATCGCCCGCCATGGTTTCCCGCGGTGCATCGACCCAGTCGGTGAGCAGGGCAAACTGGGCCTCGCGCTCGCGGTTGGCCAGCCAGTGCAGCTCAAGCCGTTCTGCCAGCTCGCGAACGATCGCGCCGGAGCTCAGCAGCGTCGGCAGGACAACCAGCACGCGGTGCTCGGGCGGGATGCCGGCCGACAAATCGAGCCGTGGCAGGGAGCGGATCTTGAGCGATTCGGCGATCAGGCGGTGCACGAAGGCCGCGGCGGCTTCGGATGCCGGCCAGGCCAGCAGGAACAGCGCCGCCACCGCCGGCCAGCTGTGCAGGTCCATGCGGTTTGCAGCGGCCAGCAGGATGAGGGCGGTGCCCAGGATGATGGGGGTGATGTACAGCGGCAGGCGCCAGTTGCGCAGGGCGGCCGCCGGCGCGCCGCGTGCCGTCATGCCCAGGGTCGCCTCCAGGGCGGCCCGGCCGCCGCCGAGCAGGTAGTAGCCGGCCGTGCGCTCCACGGCCGTCGCGGGCAGGGTGTGGGGCACCGCGCGCGCGGCGGCGACCACGGCTTGCGCCACCTCGCGCTCGGAGTGGCGGCTCAGGCGCGCCAGCCGCTCCATGGATTGGGTGATCTGCTGGCGCGTCAATTCGCTTTCCCGGGCGAAGCTGGGCAACTGACTGAGCATGCGCAGCGACCGGCTCACCGGCTCGATCAGCTCGACCCAGTCGACCTGTCCGATCAGGCGCAGGGTGGTGATGATGTTGCCGACGGTGAGGTTGGCGGCCACCTGCGCGGTCTGGCTTTCAACCATCAGCGTCGGCCCGTCCGGGCAATGCCGTTCGGTCCAGAGGACCAGCGATGGCAAGATGTCCAGTTTGACCGTGGGCATGCGCTGCCACAGCTGCGTGAGGTAGTTGCGCTGCAGGCCGCGCTGCTGCATCAGGGCATTGATCGCGTCGAGGTCGGCATCGTCGAGCCTGTCCACGCAGTCCCAGACCGCATGGGCGACTTCCCGGGCCACCTTGCTTTGGGCAATGTTGTCGGCCATGCGGCGCAGGTTTTCAAGCAGCACCACGCGCAGGGTGGTCGGCAGGGCCCAGAGCTCGCTCAGCCGCAGTTCGCTGTGCTCCTGGTAGGCATTGAGAAAGGCGGTGAACAGGTCCGGGTTGAGCACGCTGTCGGTATGGGCGACGTAAGCCCAGGCGATGCCGTAGACGCGCGGCAGACCTTCCAGCGGTGCCGCCGCCAGCTTGGGCAGGCTCGCGTAATAACGCCGTGGCACGCCCTCGCGGATCTGCTGCAGCTGGGCTTCGACGAGGTGAAAGTTGTCGAGCAGCCATTCGGCGGCAGGCGTCACGTAGTGGCCGCTGCGCGACGTCAGCGCCACATAGTCGTAGGCCTGGCGCAGCGCGCCCAGGTTTTCCTCGACGCGCGGAAAAAAGGAAGCCCCGCGCCCTGGAGGGCCGTCGGCCTGCACGGTCTGGGCCGCGGCCAGGCTACGGCCGTGTTGTTCGAAACGGTGGACGCCGAACAGCTCCGCGCGTATGGGCGGATCGGCTTCCGCCCGCTGGCTCAGGAGGATCTGGCGTGCGTGGGGGGTGAGGGATTCCAGCCGGTCAAGAACAGCGTCGTCCACCCTCTCAAACCACGGCCAGCAAGGTTACGCCGCAGCAGACGAAGAGGACGCCCGTGGTCACAATGCGCGGAGACGCGGTGGCGTGCAGGGACTCCAGTGCGGCACGCAATGCAAAAAAACGGCCACGCGAAAGCTGGCAATCGTTCATGTGCGCGGCCAGTGCCGTGAAGTCACTGCTCACATGCTCATTGCTCATGGAATCATGATGGGCGGAATGGCGGCTGACCGCCTCGGTGTGTGGCGTGGACATGGTTCAGGCTCCAAGGGGTGGTCGCCAGCGCTGCCTGGGGCAATGCCGTGTGGCGTTGAAATCCATCTTAAAGTTCACCCGCGGTCGCCGCCATCGGATTCCACTGGAAGACCTGTAGGAGCAGTCCGACAGTGTGCTCTGCGGGCCGGTTGCCGCCGGATTTTCTCCCGCGCGGCCTGGGCCTGCCAGGAAAAGAACGGCAGTCCATGCTGTCGTTTCGGGACAGGAAAATCGCAGGGCTGGAAGCCGGAGCGAACGGGCCGGCTCCCGTACACGGCTGCGAACCGGTGATCCCGGCTCAGTGCCCCAGGTCTGCTACCAGCTTGTCTGCCGCCTGAACGGCCTCCTCACGCGTGGGCCAGGTCCTGTCGCTGTCGTGCAAAGGCGGCAGTGATTCAACGTGAATGACCGCGATGTACCAGGGACCGTCAGGGAAATGACACAGCCTGGCCATGTAGTGCCGGCCGCCCGCGATGCCAGGGACGTATTCCTCTACCGACTCCGGTTCTTCTATGTCCATCATGTCCATCGGGTTTCTTTCCAAATCCCGATTATCCGCAACCGACCCGCCCGTCTGGGGGGGTGAGGACATCATGGATGCAGTAGATGTTTTCGCAGGATCCGGCGGCGTCAGCACCGGGGCCGTCATGGCTGCCTGTCATGCTGTCACGGCGGCGGCTGGGCGGCACGACCTGCGGGCCAAAGGGTGACCCGCCGTGCGGACACTGAGCACCGTTCACTCCTTGAGGTCCACCCCCAGAATGGCCAGCTTTTTCGCATACGAATCCCTGCGTTTTGCTGCCTTGGCTGCTGTTTCGACGGCCGCCTGAATCGCCTTGGGCCCTTTTGTTGCAACAGCTTTGATCAATCCGGACTTGTGGGCAGCCTCTGCCGCCGCCCTTCTGTAAGTGGCGATGAGTGCGGCATGAGCAGCGGATGGATTCACAGGGACCCCATTGTCTAAAACACCATTTTCCGCGTTTTTTGAGCCCATAACCGTTGAAGGCGATCTGGATAAAAAAGGCCGCCAGCCCTCATGGAAAGGTCGCCAGCAGCTACTGAACCAATAGCAATGACCGCCCCTACAGCGAGCCTCAACCTGTGTTGCGCAAGCCCGCCGCAATGCCGTTGATCGAGATGTGGATGCCGCGCTGCACACGTTCGTCGGCCTTGCCCTCGCGGTAGCGGCGCACCAGCTCGACCTGCAGGTGGTGCAGCGGGTCGATGTAGGGAAAGCGGTGGCGGATGGAGCGCTGCAGGGCCGCGTTGTTGGCCAAGCGCTGCTTGTCGCCGGTGATCAGCGTCAGCGCTTCGGCCGTGCGGTGCCACTCGACTTCGATTGCGCTGAAAATCTTCTTGCGCAGGCGCGCATCGCCGACCAGTTCGGCATACCGCGATGCCAGCGCCAGATCGCTTTTGGCCAGCACCATGTCCATGTTGCTCAGCAGGGTGCGGAAAAACGGCCACTGCTTGTACATCTTCTGCAGCAGCGCGAGCGCTTCCTTGCGACTGGCCGGCGTGCCGCCCTGGTCGAGAAACTGCGCAATTGCCGCGCCAAAGCCATACCAGCCCGGCAGGGTCAGGCGGCACTGGCCCCAGCTGAAGCCCCAGGGAATGGCGCGCAGATCCTCGATCTTCTGTGTGGCTTTTCTGGAAGCGGGCCGGGAGCCGATGTTGAGTTCGGCAATCTCGCGGATCGGTGTCGCGCTGAAGAAATACTCGGTGAAGCCCGGGGTCTCGTAGACCAGCGCTCGGTAGGCGGCCATGCTGGCTTGTGACAGCTGGTCGGCGGCCTGCAGAAAGGTCTTGGTGGCGGGCTTGGTGGGCTGCAGCAGGGTGGCTTCCAGCGTGGCTGCGACCAGGGTTTCCAGGTTGCGCCGGCCGATTTCGGGGTTGGCGTATTTGGAGCCGATGACTTCGCCCTGCTCGGTCAGGCGGATCTGTCCGCGCACCGTGCCCGGGGGCTGGGCCAGGATGGCCTGGTAGCTGGGGCCGCCGCCGCGCCCCACCGTGCCGCCGCGGCCGTGGAACATGCGCAGCTGGATGTTGTGCGAGTTGGCGAGCTGGTCGAACAGCTCGACCAGCGCGATCTCGGCGCGGTACAGCTCCCAGTTGCTGGTGAAGATGCCGCCGTCCTTGTTGCTGTCGGAGTAGCCGAGCATGATGTCCTGCTCGGCGCCGCTGCGCTGCACGAGCCGGGCGATGCCGGGCAGGGCATAAAACTCGCGCATGATGGGCGCGGCATTGCGCAGGTCCTCAATCGTTTCAAACAGCGGCACGACGATCAGGTCGTTGCTTGCAGCGCTGTCCAGCGTGTTGTGCATCAGGCCCACTTCCTTTTGCAGCAGCAGGACCTCGAGCAGGTCGCTGACGGTTTCGGTGTGGCTGATGATGTAGTGGCGGATGGCTTCCCGGCCGAAGCGTGCACGCGCCGTGCGGGCCGCCTCGAAAATCGCCAGCTCGCCGGTAGCGTGCGCCGAGTAGGTGGTCCCGACCACACGCAGCGGCCGGGCGTCGTTAAGCAGCTGCAGCAGCAAGGCGCGCTTGGCCATTTCGTCCATGCCCGCGTAGTGGGGCTCGATACGCGCGACGGCGAGCAGCTCGGCGACGACTTCCTCGTGTTTGTCCGAGCTCTGGCGCAGGTCCACCGTCGCCAGGTGAAAGCCGAACACCTCCACCGCCCGGATCAGCGGGTGCAGGCGCTGCGCAACCAGCGCGCCGCCGTGGTTGGCCTGCAGCGAGGAGGCAATCGTGCGCAGGTCAACCAGGAAGTCCCCGGACGTCAGGTAGGCGTTTTGCGGCGCCACCGCATGGCGCGCGGCCTCGGTGCCCGTGAGGTCTTTCAGTGTGGCGGCCAGCCGTGCATAGACGCCGGTCAGCGCGCGCCGGTAGGGCTCGTCGAGGCGGTGTTCGTTGGTGTCGGGCGAGCTTTCGGCCAGCGCCCGCATCTGCGGCGTGAAGTCCACCAGCATGGCCGACAGCGAGAGTTCGCCGCCCAGGTAATGCACCTCGGTCAGGTAGTGGCGCAGCGCCACTTCGGCCTGGCGGCGCAGGGCGTAGTTCAGAGTGTCCGCGCTGACATTGGGATTGCCGTCCCGGTCGCCACCTATCCACTGGCCCATGCGCAGAAAGCTGTGCACCGGGTGGTTGCCCAAGGCACGTTCCAGGTCGGCGTAGATTTTTGGGATTTCGCGCAGAAAGGTCGATTCGTAATAACTGAGCGCGTTCTCGATCTCGTCGGCCACCGTGAGTTTGGTGAAACGCAGCAGCCGGGTCTGCCACAGCTGCATCACACGGGCGCGCAGCTGGGCTTCGTTAGCGGCGAGTTCGCGCGGCGTCAGGGCGTCGCGCGCCGCATGGACGGCCAGGGCCAGCGCCTTGATCTCGTCGCGTGCCGTCAGCAGCTGCGCGATGTCGCGCTCGGCGTCCAGGATGCTCTTGCGCTGCACCTCGGTCGGGTGCGCCGTGAGCACCGGTGAGACAAAACTGTGTGCCAGCATGTTTGCTATTGTTTTAGGAGCTATTCCCGCCCAGCGCAGGCGGGCCAGCGCCACTTCGATGCTGCCTTCCTGGGTGTCGCCGGCGCGTTCGTGGATGGCGCGGCGGCGGATGTGGTGCCGGTCCTCGGCCAGGTTGGCCAGGTGGCTGAAGTAGGTGAAGGCGCGGATCACGCTGACGGTCTGGTCGCCGGACAGCCCCTTGAGCAGCTTTTTGAGTGCCTTGTCGGCCTCGTGGTCGGCGTCGCGGCGAAAGGCCACGGACAGCTTGCGCACTTCCTCGATCAATTCATAGGCGGCCACCCCTTCCTGCTCGCGGATCACGTCGCCGAGGATGCGGCCGAGCAGGCGGATGTCCTCGACCAGCGGGCGCTCGTTGTCCCTGCTTCGGGCGCGCGGGCGGTCACTGTTTTTGGCAGATCCCCCGGCTTGTTCCTTGGGGGGGGTCGCACGCGCCGTCGTTACCATGGTTCACCTCGTGTTGGCTCTTGTTTTGCAGTGCAGCATGCTAGCATCCGGGCACCCCCCAAGATTACAGACAGGTTACGAGTGAGCGCAGCTTCTTCCCCTTCCCTCCGCGTTGTCATTGCCACGCGCGAAAGCCGGCTGGCCATGTGGCAGGCTGAACACGTCAAGGCCTTGCTGGAGACCCGCCTCGGCTGGCAGGTCGAGCTGCTGGGCATGACCACGCTGGGCGACCAGATCCTGGACCGATCGCTGAGCAAGGTCGGCGGCAAGGGGCTGTTCGTCAAGGAACTGGAAACTGCGCTGCTTGACGGCCGGGCCGACCTGGCCGTGCATTCGCTGAAAGACGTGCCCATGGACCTGCCGGACGGCTTCGCGCTGGCCTGCGTGCTCGAGCGCGAGGACCCGCGTGATGCGCTGGTGTCGAATCATTTTTCCTCGCTGGACGAGCTGCCGGCCGGCGCCGTCGTCGGCACCTCCAGCCTGCGCCGTCTGGTGCTGCTCAAGGCCCTGCGGCCGGACCTGAAAATTGAACCGCTGCGCGGCAACCTCGACACCCGCCTGCGCAAGCTCGACGAAGGGCAATACCAGGCCATCGTGCTGGCCGCCGCCGGCCTGAAACGCCTGGGCCTGGCGTTCCGCATCCGCTGTGCCTTCGAGCCGGCGCAGATGTTGCCGGCCGCCGGGCAGGGCGCGCTGGGCATCGAAGTGCGTGCCGACCGGCAGGATCTGCTGGACGCGCTGGCCAAACTGGCGCACCAGCCGACCTGGCTGGCTGTGACGGCCGAGCGCACCGTGTCGCGCGCCATGGGTGGCAGCTGCTCGATGCCGCTGGCCGCCTTCATCCGCGAACCGCAAGGCGGCGAGATGACGCTGGAAGCCGCCTGGGGTGAACCCGGCGCGGACGGACAAGGGGTGGCCGGCCGGCCGCTGGTGCGTGCCGAACACCGTGCGCCGGTGCGCACCTTCGCTGAAGCCGAAGCCCTGGGTGAACGCGTGGCCGCTTCCTTGCGGGCCGGCGGCGCCGTCTGGGCCGCCAATGCGCCGCAGCCTTGAACGCCGTGCGTGTCATCGTCACCCGGCCTGAGCGCGATGCCGCTGGCTGGATTCAGGCCCTGCAGGCGCACGGCCTGCAGGCCGAGGCGTTGCCCCTGATCGAGATCGCCGCGCTGCCGGAGTCGCCGGCCCTGCAGCAGGCCTGGCGCGAGATCGGCACTTACTCGGCCTTGATGTTTGTCAGTGGCAATGCCGTGGACGGATTTTTTGCATCAAATCAGGCTGCAGCCCTTATGCAGAGGGCGAAAGCAGCTACTGATTCAATAGCAAACCCGGGACCACGTTTTCTGGCGCCCGGACCGGGCACCGTGGCCGCATTGCGCCGTGCGGGGGTGCCCGAGGCGCTGATCGACGCGCCGGCGGCAGACGCCGGGCAGTTTGACTCCGAAGCCTTGTGGGCGGTGGTGAGCCAGCGCGACTGGCAGGGCCGGCGTGTGCTGATCGTGCGCGGACAGGGCGCAGGCCAGGACCAGGCGGGCGGCGTCGGGCGCGACTGGCTGGCGCAGCAGTTCGCCGCCGCGGGCGCCCGGGTCGATGTGGTGGCGGTGTACCAGCGCCGCGCGCCGGTTTTCAGCGCATCGCAGCGTCAGCGCATCAAGGCCGCGGCGCACGACGGCTCGGTCTGGCTGCTGAGCAGCTCCGAGGCGCTGGCCCACCTGCCGGCAGGGGACTGGTCGCGCGCCCGCGCCGTCGCCACCCACCCGCGTATTGCCGAAGCGGCGCGCGCCGCCGGCTGGGGTGTTGTTGTGCAGTCACGTCCGGAGATAGCGGACATCGTGGGCTCGATAGAATCAATACCACCATGAGCGACAGCGAACCCGTCTCCCCTCCCTTGCCGGTGCCCCTGGCCGAGCTGCCGGCTGCACCCGCGGCGGGTGCGGGGCGTCGCTGGCTGCTGGTGACCGGGTTGGTGGCTGTCGCCGGCCTCGTACTCAGCATCCTGCTGTGGCAAAAGCTCGGTAACATCCAGGAAGAACTGGCCCGGCGCAGCACCGACGCGACCGCGCAGTCCATCGAGGCTCGCACGCTGGCGCGGCAGGCGCAGGAAGGCACGCGCGAGCTGACGGCACGCCTGGCACTGCTGGAGACGCGGCTCAGCGAGGTGAGCCTGCAGCGCACGCAGCTGGAAGAACTGATGCAAAGCCTGTCGCGTTCGCGCGATGAAAACCTGGTGGTCGATGTGGAGTCCGCGCTGCGGCTGGCCCAGCAGCAGGCGCAGCTGACCGGCAGCGCCGAGCCACTGCTGGCCGCCCTCAAGTCGGCCGACCAGCGGCTCGCGCGCGCCGCGCAGCCGCGCCTCAATCCGCTGCAGCGCGCCATCGCCCGGGACGTGGAGCGCATCAAGGCCACCACCGTGACCGATGTGCCCGGCCTGCTGCTCAAACTCGACGAACTGACACGCATGGTGGACGATCTGCCGCTGGCCAACGCGATGGTGACCGGCGCTGCCGCCGCCCGCTTGGTGGCGGCTGCGCCCGCGCCGGTCCGGCCCGCCTCCGCAGCCGGCACCTCCATGGCCTGGCTGGACAGCCTGGCGCTCAGGGCCTGGTGGCAGCGCACGCTGCAGGGCACGCTGGACGAAGCCCGCGGCCTGCTGCGGGTGAGCCGCATCGACCAGCCCGACGCCGCCCTGCTGGCGCCCGAGCAGGCGTTTTTCCTGCGTGAAAACCTCAAGCTCAAACTGCTCAATGCCCGGCTTGGCCTGCTGTCGCGCCAGACCGCCAGTGCCCGTTCCGACCTGGCCGCCGCCGGCGCCTCGCTGGCAAAGTATTTTGATCCTGCGTCGCGCAGGACCCAGGCGGCGACCCAGCTGCTGCAGCAGGTGCAAAGCCAGATGAAGTCCAGCGAGTTGCCGCGCCTGGACGAAACCCTGGCCGCGCTGGCCACGGCGGCCGCAGGTCGCTAAAGAGGCAGGTATGCGCAGCGCTCTCTGGCTCCTGGCCCTGTTCGGCATCGCGGTGGCCGTCGCACTGGTGGCCGGCAACAACCAGGCGGTGGTCACGCTGTTCTGGCCGCCGCACCGCGTCGACATTTCCTTCAACCTGCTGGTGCTGCTGCTGGCGGGCCTGTTCACGCTGCTGTACCTGGCGCTGCGTGCCGCGGTGGCGGTGTTTTCGCTGCCGGCCGAGGCCAGGCGCTGGCGCGCCCAGCAAAAAGAGCGTGCCATGTACGCCGCCTTCATGGACGCGCTGTCGCACCTGATGGCCGGGCGCTTTATCCGTGCGGCCAAGCTCGCGCAGAACGCCATCACCCAGGAAAAAAGCCTCAGCCTGCTGGCACGGGCCTCCGGCCACGTCGGCGGCTACACGCCGGCGCGCGCGACCC
>NZ_JAQSDN010000025.1 GCF_029945925.1 Polaromonas sp.
TCATGTTCCTTCGTGACATGTTATGCCTCACACACAAAATTTCTGACAGGCTCAACCGGCCTCAGGTTTCATTTGTGCATTTTCTGGAGGCTATGCACTATCCGCCAGTAAGCGTGGAAAGCAGTCTTGATTTCTTCGCCCAAGCGCTCCGCAAAACGTCCCTAAATGTAGGTGGCACTAATAGGGAGTTGTTCGTGCTGCCTGCGGCGCTTGATTTGACTGAAATACAAGACATGCCGGTACAACCCAGCCACTTAGCGAGTAATCCAGAGAATCCGTGGGTGCTAACCGATCGCTTGCGAGCGCTGGGTCAAAAACTCGATGTCGACGCTGTATTCGTTGATCTTCGCGCGGGATTAAGTGAACTGGCAAGTCCAGTTCTTTTTGACCCTCGCGTCGAACATTTTTTTGTAACCACGGTTACCAAACAGTCTGTTGCAGGGATGGCCGAGGTTCTTAAGCGTTTGCATACATTCAATACTCGCTTGTCGCAAAGAGAACGTGTAAATGCTATGCCGTCGGTGGTCTTAAGCATGCTCACAGACCAGTTGCGAAAGTCTGAAGAGTACAAGGATGCGTTAAATACATTAGGGCTTGCCTATCCAGCGATTGATGATCAAACAATGTCCCCAGGTTTGGAATGGCTAGAAGTCGAGTTCACAGAGCCGTTGATGTCGGTCAATTCGTTGCGGCCTGCGTTTGAAACACTTAAGCAATCTTCGTTATACAAAGTCGCACAAGATTGGGCCCAAACCCTCCAAACACAGAAGCAAGCCGTCAGTCGAGTTTCCACTTTGTCAGCCACTAGTAGTAGGACAGCCGCGGCAGCGCTATTGGACGTATGCACTCGCGTTCAATTCGCGGAGCAGGACAATTCTGCAGAAATGCTCGTGACAGAGCCTTTGAGAAACTTCGTGAAGCATTTCGCGACCGAGGTGCCCAACCTGGTCTCAGTCGGCGCAAAAGGCGCAGGTAAAACGTTCACGTTTTTGCAAGTGTGTCGCGCCAGAACCTGGCATGTATTCATGCAAAAGGTAGGCGTCGATCCCAACGGGGTATCCAACGCTCTGATTTTTCCTGGGCTCTGGTCAAAAAATCTGGCGGTGGAGTCCAGGCGAACGATTGCAGACATGCGAAAGGAATGGTTTGGCCAACTCAAAATAGGAACAGAGCCACCAACTGAATCCGAACTTTCTCGAGCAATTGAAATTGCGACGAAAAACCCACCGGCGCATTGGGATGACTTTTGGGCAGATTTTATTGGTACACAGCTTGGAATGGGTGGCGCCACACTATCAGCAATCAATGACTACCTGATCAGCGTTGGGAAATCCGTTCTGTTTGTAATTGATGGCATCGAGGATGCATTCGTAGATCCGTCCAGCGAGGTTTCACGCGATGCCATCAATTCGCTACTAATGCTTCCTAATCGTTTAGACGAATTGGCACGGCGCCATGTTGGCGTACTAGTACTCGTCCGTGCCGACTATGTGCAAAGCTCCGTTAGACAGAATGTCGCGCAGTTTTTGAGCCGCTACGCCCCATTTAAGCTTGAGTGGAGCCCCGAGAGCTTCCTGCGCCTAGCTTATTGGCTATGTGCGTTGGCCAATATTGTTGATAACTCAAAGGGGCAGGCCGAAACTCTTTCACTCAATAGCCTCTTAGAAAAATTAGAACCACTTTGGGGAAAGAAGCTTGGCAACGACAACTCCAAAGAAGCGCATTCGGCACGCTGGGTTTTCGCCTCTTTGTGCGATCTAAAAGGAAACATTCAGGCGAGGGATTTAGTCCGATTTTTGAAGTTTGCGTCTGAGATCGAGGCTGGCCGTATCGGTGAAACGTGGCCAGATCGAATATTGGCTCCCGAATCCATGCGCAAGGCAATTCCTAAATGCAGTTTTGAAAAAGTAGGGGAAGCGGCTAAGGAAATTGCACCATTGAGAGATTGGATTGAAAGACTTCACGGAGTAACAGAACGAAAGCTAGTTCCATTTAGTGCGGTGAATATGAAGTTGGAGAGTAAAGACCTAATCGCACTGCAGGGACTCGGCGTGATTTATGAAGACACACAAGTTGCAGTAAATGAAGCGCGGCTTTATCTTCCAGAAATCTACCGAACCGGGTTGGGATTTGAAACATCAGTGGGCGGAAGGCCAAGAACTCAGGCGTTACTCAAAAGTAATCTGGGCGCTCTGCCGTTTTAGCAACCTACAGTCCAGCGCCACCGCAAGTTAGCTACCGGTGAGCGGAGGTCATCATCGGGAGTCTCGTGGCACTCTGGCTTCCTGCCCGCAGTGGTTGTAGCTTCCTCCTTGCTGATATTTCTATTTGCCGGGCGCCTGCTCAAAAAACCCAATCGGGTGCACCTCAATCCCCCACCCCACACTCTCCCCCAGCGTCGCCGCCGGATGCAGCGACGCCACCCGCACCGCCTCGTCCCGATCTGCCGCATTAATGATGAAGAACCCGCCGACCAGATCCTTGGCTTCGGCACAAGGCACGTCGGTCACGGCCGGCTTGCCGTGCGAGAGCGCGGGGCGAAGGCGGGTTGCCACTGCCCTTGCGTTTGACGCGCCGACCCACGGGCGCGGACGCGGGGCATGGATCCCGGATCAGGTCCGGGATGACATACGAGGCCAGGATGACATGCAGCGGCGGGGGTGAAATGCGGCAGACTGGCGCCGCCACAAGAGCAGAAGCCTGCGCCGCTATTTCTGGATCTTCACCGAACACACCCCGATCGGGTGCACCTCGATGCCCCAGCCTATGCTTTCACCTAGCGTGGCGGCGGGATGCAGCGAGGCGATGCGTATGGCTTCCTCCTTGTTGGGCGCTTCGATGAGGATGACGCCGCCCACCAGTTCCTTGGCTTCGGCATAAGGCCCATCGGTCACGGCCGGCTTGCCGCCGCGCGGGCGCAGCGCGAAGGTGGCCTGGGGCCCTTCGAGCGAGGCGCTCCAGAGCAGGCACCCGGTTTGCGCGAGTTCGGCGTCCTTGGCCGGCAATTGCGCGGCCAGCGCCTGCATGTCGGCGGGCGCCATGGCGGCCATTTTTTCGGGGTCGTAATAGGCAAGGCAGAGGTATTGCATGGAGATGTCCTTGGGTCGGTGGTTGAGGGTCACACCTGCACGACGAACGGCTGGCCCGACTTTCGACATCTTGCCCCAGGCTGTCAAAAAAAACTCCCGCAGGAAGGCTTTTTCTGCGGAAGGGCTGCCCTGCGCTTCGGCCGGCCAAGGCCCCTGCGATTGGATCAGCCCGCCGTTTTTGCTACTGTTTTCATAGCTGCTTGCGCACGCCCCACAAAGGGTAGAGGCCGATTTGATGCACAAGTTTCGATCGTAGGCCCCTACACCCCAAGTCGAAGCCCGTCCCCGCCGCCAAGCCCCGCAGTGCGCGCTGCGGTTGCGGCCGCTCAGTGGGCTGCGTCCAGAAACGGCGTGTTGGGGTCGCTCACGTAGAAGATGACCACCCGCAGCGGGTCGGTGGCGCTTTTGTTGTAGCCGGTCATTTTCACGTTGGGCGGTTCGACGAAGGCCTGGCCGGCGCTGAGGACCACCGGCGCCCTGCCCTCCAGGTCCAGCGTGAACTGGCCTTCGAGCACGTACACCGTCACCGGGGAGCGGTGGGTGTGGAAAACCGTCCTGTCGCCGGGCTTGAATGCGGCGGTCATCACCCTGACTTCCTGCGTGTCGCCCTTGGGCATCTGCAGCACGTTTTCTTTCAGCACCAGCTGGGGTGCGGCCAGGCCGGGCGCCTGGGCATGGACCGCAGACATGCCGAAGGCGGCGCCCAGCAGCAAGACCAGACAGGCCCGGCGGGTGGACGATGGGGGTTCATGACGTGAGTTCATGGCAAGGCCTTTCATGAGAGGGAAGATGCGGCCAGTTTAGGCAGCGGCCCTGCCGTGCGCCAGCCGCAGAACTGCATAATGGGGCCGCACCGACGCGGAGTTCACATGTTCGATTGGGATGACCTCAAGCATTTCCTGGCGGTGGCGCGCCACGGCAGCACCACCGCCGCGGGGCGCGCGCTGAACACCGACCAGTCCACCGTGCAGCGGCGCATCACCCGGCTTGAACTGCGCATCGGCCAGCCCCTGGTCGAGCGGCACCCCAGCGGCTACCGGCTGACCGCTTACGGCCGGCAGTTGCTGCCCCATGCGCAGCTGGTTGAGCAGCACATGCTGGCCCTGCAGAACGTCGTGCAGTCTTCCGCGCGTGAGCTGAACGGCGTCATTCGCCTGACCTGCCCGGAACCGCTGGTGGCACGCATCACCCAATCGCCCTTGCTGGAGCGCCTGCAGACACGGCACCCCGGCCTGCGCGTGGAGTTTGTCGTGAGCGACCATTACGTGGACCTGGGCCAGGGCGAAGCCGATGTGGCGCTGCGCTCGGGCGACACCGTGGACAACCAGCTCATTGGCCGCAAGGTGGCCGATTCGCTGTGGGCGGTGTACGGGGGCCGCGACTACCTCGCGCGCCAGGGCAGCCCGGCGCGCACCGAGGACCTGGCGCAGCACGCCTGGATCGGGCTGGACGCCAGCATGGGCAAACACCGTTCCACGCAGTGGCTGCGCCAGGTGGCGCCCGGCGCACGCATCGTGGCCACCAGCGGCAGTGTGCTGGGCCTGGTTCAGCTGGCGAAGGCGAATGTGGGCCTGGCCGCGCTGCCGACGGCGCTGGGCGATGCCGAACCCGACCTGGTGCGGGTGCTGGGCCCGGTGCCCGAGCTGACGCGCATCTGGCGCCTGCTGACCACGCGCCAGCTGCGGCGCACGCCGCGGGTGTCGGCCTTCTTTGCGTTCATGGCCAGCGAGATGGACACGCTGCGCCCCATCCTCACCGGTTGAGCGCCACCGCCAGCGTGCCCAGCCCGTCCCTGCAGGTGAAGGCGGCAAGTGCATTCACTACAATTTTGATAGCTGCTTGCGCCCGCCACACAAGGGCTGGAGGCCGATTTGATGCCTGATTCCCCGGAACAGCCGAAAAAAAAGCCTCCCGACAGGGAGGCCTTCTTCATGAGTGCAAAAACTTACTTCTTGCGCGCAGCAATCGCTTTTTCAGCGCTGTTGACCAGGTCGGCGCCAATGGTGGTTTTCCACTTGGCGTAGACCGGGCGAGTGGCCTTGACGAAGGCTTCGCGCTCGGCCGGGGTGAGCTGGGTCACGGTCACGCCCATGCCGGCGATCTCCTTGAGCAGCGGCTTGTCGGCTTCGGTCAGGCCTTTGCGGGCCAGCGCGATTTCCTGCTTGCCGGCGTCGATGGCGGCCTGGCGAACGATGGCCTGGTCGGCCGGTGTCCACGAGGCGAACACTTCCTTGTTGACCACGAAGATCAGCGGGTCAGCGACATAACCCCAGGTCGTCACGAACTTCTGGCCCACGGTGTGCATCTTGAGCACGGTGAACAGAAACAGCGGGTTCTCCTGGCCGTCCACCGCGCCGCTGGACAGCGCCGGCTGGGCGTCGGCCCAGCTCATTTGCGTGGGGTTGGCGCCGAAGGCGTTGAAGACGTCGGCGAACAGCGGCGAGCCGACCACGCGGATCTTCATGCCCTTCAGGTCGTCGGGCGACTTGATGGCCTTCTTGCTGTTGGTCAGCTCGCGGTAGCCGTTTTCACCCCAGGCCAGCGGCACAGCGCCGGCTTTTTCCACGGTGGCGAAGATCTGTTTGCCGACTTCACCCTGGGTCAGCGCGTCCACCGCGGCGTAGTCGGGCATCAGGAAAGGCATGGAGAACAGGTTGAGCTCCTTGATCTGCGGCGACCAGTTGATGGTCGAGCCGACGGCCATGTCGATCACGCCCTGGCGCAGCGCGCTGAACTCGCGCGTCTGGTCGCCCTGCACCAGAGACACGCCGGGGAAAAGCTTGATGTTGATGCGGCCTGCGGTGCGCTCTTTCACGAGGTCGGCCCAGACCTGGCCGGCCATGCCCCAGGGTGTGGGCGGGCCCAGCACCAGCGACATCTTGTACTCGGGCTTGTAGGCGGCCTGCGCCATGGCGCCGGTGCCGAAAGTCAGGGCGGTTGCTGCCAGGGCCAAGCCCAGCAAGGTGCGGCGGAATTTCATGAAGTCTCCTTTGGTTGAAATACGCGAACTGACGGACAAAAAACTCAATATCCGAGGGTGCGCGGCAGCCACAGCGCAAGCTCGGGGAAGGCGATGACCAGCACCATCACGATGGCCATCGAGAACAGCATCCAGCCGACCCAGCGCACCGTGGCTTCCATCGGCACTTTGGCAATGCGGCAAGAGACCATCAGGTTGACGGCCAGCGGCGGCGTGAACTGGCCCAAGGCGACCTTGAGCGTGAGGATCACGCCGAACCAGACCGGGTCCCATTTGTAGTGGTTGACGATGGGCAGCAGCAGCGGCACGAAGATCAGAAAGATGGACACGCCGTCGAGGAACATGCCGACGGTGACCAGCAGCAGGATCAGCAGCGCCAGCACGCCGTATTCACCCAGGCCCGAGTTGACGATGGCCTTGGTGACCGGGTCGATCACGCCCAGCGTGGACAGCGAGTAGGCAAAGATGCCGGCCAGCGACACCACCAGCAGGATCACGGCCGAGAGCTCGCCGGATTCGCGCAGGATGACAAACAGGTCGCGCACCCTGATGGTCCGGTAGATGATCATGCCGACGAACAGGCCGTAGAACACCGCCACCACGGCGGCTTCGGTCGGCGTGAACCAGCCGGCGCGCATGCCGCCCAGGATCAGCACCGGCGCGGCCAGGCCCCAGGTTGCTTCGCGAAAACTCTTCCAGAAGGCCGGGCGCGGCATGGTGGCTTCCAGCGTGCCCATCTTGTGTTTGCGCGCCATCCAGACGGCGGGAATCATCAGCGCGAGGCCGGCCATCACGCCGGGAATCATGCCGGCGGCAAACAGCGCCGGCACCGAGGCGCCGGGCACCATGACCGAATACACGATGAAGGCGATCGACGGCGGGATCAGGATGTCGGTGGCGGCGGCGGCGCCGACCACGCTGGCCGAAAACGCCGGCGGGTAACCGGCGCGGCTCATGGCCAGAATCATCACACCACCCACAGCCGCGGCATTGGCCGGGCCCGAGCCCGAGATGCCGCCCAGAAACATGGCGACCGCAATCGCCACCAACGGCAGCATGCCGGGGCCGCGGCCGACGATGGCCACGGCAAAGTTGACCAGGCGCAGCGCCACGCCGGAGCGGTCGAAGATGGAGCCGACCAGCACAAACATCGGGATCGCCAGCAGCGGGTACTTGCCCAGGCCGGCGTAGAAGTTTTGCGGCACGGCCAGCAGGCCGAACCATTGCACGTCCGAATTGGCCAGGGCGATGCAGGCGGCGCCGGCCAGGCCGAGCGCCGCGCCGATGGGCACGCCCATCAGCAGCAGGACGATGAACGCGACAAACAGGAGCGTTGAAATCATAGGGATGTAGCCCCCACGCTTGTCACTTCGTGTACTGCGCTGCGCCTTGCAGGCCGCCGCTCGTCAGAGACTTTGCTTCTGATGCCTGTCCAAACCTGCTCAAGCAGGCTTGGAGCCGCAGGCATCAGCCCCAAGGGGGCGTTCGCTTGCCTGGGGCGGCCCGGCGCGGCGCGGACAGAAAACACCTCCGCGCGATGCGCTGCGGTGCTATTCGCCTTGGGAACGGCCCGGCGGCTCATGCCCTACGCCCCCGACGGATGAACAGGCCCAGCGCGCGGCCGGCAATCGCCACCGACATGATGGGCAGCCAGATGGTGTACCACCACTGCGGCACGCCAATGCCGGGCGAGGTCTCGCCGTAACGGATGTCGTCGTAGACCATGCGGGTGCTGAGCACCGCGATCAGCGCGAACAGCGCAAACACCATGATGGCGCCGAAGCGGGCCAGCGCGCGCTGGCGGGCCGCCGGGCCGTTGTCGGCAAAGTATTCGATGCGGATCTGCCGGTTGCGCGCCACCGAGGCCGAGCCGGCGACCAGCGCCAGCACGATCATCAGGAACACCGAGAACTCCTCGGTCCAGGCAAAGGACTGGCTGGTGAAGTAACGCACCAGCACATTGGCAAAGGTGATCAGCGCCAGCAGGCCCATGACGATGACGGTGAGCCAGTCTTCGATGGCCAGCGGAATGACGGTGTGTTCGTCCTGGTCGGCAGGGTTGGGCGAATCGCCCGGCAGGGGTGTGGTTTCAGGCTGTGACATGGGGTGGAGGCTGGAGATTAGGGCCAAAGCGCGGGGCGGGCCATTGGGGGATACCTTGAACGATGAACAACAAACTCAGGCCAGCAGGCTGCGCGCTGCGGCTGCGATGTCGGCCGCGGCGACACGCGACTGGGCTTCGAGCACGGGCGCGTAACCCACGGGAATGCGCGGCGCGCCCAGCCGTTTGACCTTGCAGCCCAAGGCCTCGGCGACGGTGGCGGCGACTTCGGCGCCGAAGCCTGCCGCCTGCACCGCCTCATGCACCACCAGCAATTTGCCGGTCTTGCGGCAGGAGGCCAGCACCGCCTCGCGGTCCCAGGGCCAGATGCTGCGCAGGTCGATCAGTTCGACGGCGATGCCCTCTATGGCGAGTTGCTCGCAGGCGTCGGCGCAGACCTGCACCTGTTTGCTCCAGCTCACCAGCGTGAGGGCGCTGCCGGCGCGCACGGTGCGGGCCTGGCCCAGCACGGCTTTCTCTGCGGTATTGACCTCACCACTCAGGCCCCACAGCGTCTTGTGCTCCATGTAGACCACCGGGTCGCCGCTGGCCAGCGCCGCGCGCAGCATCGAATAATTGTCCTGCGGCGTGGCGGGGCAGACCACCACCACGCCGGGCAGGTGGGCGAACCAGCTTTCGAGCGACTGCGAATGCTGCGCGGCCGACGAGTCCCAGATGCCGATGGGCATGCGCACCACCATGGGCACGCGGCCCTGGCCGCCGAACATGAAGCGGTTTTTGGCGGCCTGATTCACGATCTCGTCCATGCCGCACAGCGCAAAGTCCACCACGCGCATCTCGACCACCGGCCGCAGGCCGGCCAGCGCCATGCCAACGCCAGCGCCCAGGATGGCGGCTTCGCTGATCGGGGTGTCGATCACGCGGTCCCCGCCGAAGCGCTCCTGCAAGCCCCTGTACTGGCCGAAGATGCCGCCCCGGCCCACGTCTTCGCCGATCACCACCACATTGGCGTCGGCTTCCATCTCATGCGCCACGGCCAACGCCGCGGCTTCAGCGTAAGTCATCAGCGCCATGTGCCGGCCCCCGTGGTCTGGATGTCGGTGAAGGCCGCAGCGGCATCGGGCCAGGGCGCGGCGTCGGCACCGGCGACGGCGGCAGCGACCTCATCGGTCGCCTGCGTTTCGATGGCGGCGAGCACACCCGCATCACCGCCGGCCTGCAGGTAGGCAGCGCGGGCGCGCGCGATCGGGTCGGTCTTGAGCGCCTCGTTCAGTTCATCAGGATGGCGGTAAGCCGCCGGGTCCACCGAGACATGGCCCTTGACGCGGTAGGTGATGGCGTGCAGCAGGCGCGGACCGATGCCCGAGCGCACCTGCTGCACCAGCGTGGCGGCGGCCGCAAACACGGCCAGCACGTCGTTGCCGTCAACCTTGACTGCAGGAATGTCAAAACTTTCGGCGCGCACCGAGGCGCCCGCGCCGGCCGTCATCGGACCGCTGGCGGTGGTGGCGCTCCAGCGGTTGTCTTCGCAGACAAAGAGAACCGGCAGGCTGTAGACCTGCGCCCAGTTCAGCGCCTCCAGGAAGGGACCGCGGTTGATGGCGCCGTCGCCAAAAAAACAGACCGTGATCGCATCACGTTTTTGCAGCTTCTGCGCATGGGCAGCACCGACGGCAATCGGCAGACCGGCAGCCACCACGCCGTTGGCGCCCAGCATGCCGACCGAGAAGTCGGCGATGTGCATGGAGCCGCCCTTGCCGCCGTTGAAGCCGGTGGCCTTGCCGAACAGCTCGCTCATCATGCCCTGCAGGTCGGCGCCCTTGGCCAGGGTGTGGCCGTGGCCGCGGTGGGTGGAGGTCAGATAGTCCTCGCGCTTGAGGTGAGCGCAGACGCCGGCCGGCACGGCTTCCTGGCCGGTGGACAGGTGCAGCGGGCCGCGCACGCGGGCGGTGCCGTCGGCGGCCTTGCCATAGGCGCTGACGCCACCCTGGCTGGCGATTTCAGCTGCATTTTCAAAAGCCCGGATACGGACCATGGTGCGGTACAACGCCGCGAGTTGTTCTGCCTTGCCGCTCAAAAGTGTCTCCGGCTGTCTTATTGGTATGTGTGCATTGTATTGGCTCGCAGGCCCTGGTTTTACCGGAGGTGGCCGGCCAGCTCAGCCATGTCGGTGAATATCCATGTCGCACCGGCCTGGCGCAGCGCAGCCGGCGCGTCGTGCCCGGCTTCCGGCGGGCTGTAGCCAAACACGGTGGCGCCGGCGGCCACGCCGGAGGTGACGCCGGCCACGGTGTCTTCCACCACCACGCAGCGGTGCGGGGCGATGCCCAGCGCGGCGGCAGCGGCCAGGTAGACATCGGGGGCGGGTTTGGAGCGCGGCATCTCGTGCCCGCTGAAGATGCGGCCGTGGAAGCTGGGCATGAGGCCGCACTTTTCCAGCTGCAGCTCGACCTTGAAGCGGTCGGCGCCGGAGGCGCAGGCAATGCGGCCTTCATAGAGGGTGTGGATCTGCGCCACGGTTTCGACAGCGCCGCGAATCGGCAGCAGGCCTTCGACGAGCGCCTCGTTGCGCCGGCCGCGAAACTCATGCAGCCACTGCTCGGTCAGCGGCTGGCCGGTGTTGGCCTCGATGACGGCGATTTCGTCCTTGACGGCCTTGCCAATGAACAGGCGCATGCACTCGGCGGAGCTGAGCTTCCAGCCGGCCTCTTCCAGCATGTCGCGCAGCACGCCGTTGGTGATGGGCTCGCTGTCGACCAGCACGCCGTCACAGTCAAACAACACGGCTTCGAATTTCAACACGGGTGGCCTCTCTTCAAAATGCTATTGATTTAGTAGCTGCTGGCGCAGGCGGGAAAAGGGCTGGAGGCCTTTTTTATTCACAAACCTCAGGCATCACAGCTGGTCGCCGTCCACATAGTACCAACGGCCGTCTTCGCGCACAAAGCGGCTGCGCTCGTGCAGGCGCACGGCGGGGCTCCCCGGGTTTTTCTGGCGGGCGACAAATTCGACTTCGGCGTGGCTGTCGTCCAGCAGCCGGTGCTGGCGCACGTCCAGCCCCAGCCACTTCACGCCGGGGTCGAACTCGATGGCCGGTGGGCGGTGGCTGGCGTGCCAGGTGGCCAGCAGGTAGTCGGCCCGCTCGAGCACAAAGGCGGTGTAACGCGAGCGCATCAGCGTTTCGGCATCGGGTGCCGGCGTGTCATGCGCCAAGTAGCGGGCGCAGCAGGCGGCGTAGGCCAGCGGCCGGCCGCGTGTATCGGCCCGGCCGCAGGGGCAGGCAGCCACCGTCAGCCCCTAGTACTGCAACCCGAAAATATCGAAACATGAAAGCGCGCCTTCGCACCCGTGGCGGCGTTGCAATCCTTGCGAAGGCGCACAGCCTTCGCTGCGGCTTGCGCCTTGCCCTGGGCACGAAGTCATCACTTTCATTTTGTTTCGCTACTTCCGTGCTGCAGTACTAGCGGGGTGGCGCGCCGCGTGGGCCAGCTTGTGCGCTTCCAGGGTTTCCATAGCGGCGCCCTGCTTTTTCCACTCGGCAAAGCCGCCGTCGATGTGGGCCACGTTGGTCATGCCCATGTCCTGCAGCGTCTTGGTGGCCAGCGCGCTGCGCCAGCCGGCGCCGCAGAACAGGATGAACTGCTTGCTCTCGTCGCCGAACACCGGCTTGAAATAGGGCGAGGCCGGGTCCACCCAGAACTCCAGCATGCCGCGCGGCGCCAGCAGGGCACCCGGCACCGTGCCTTCGCGTTCAAGCTCGCGCACGTCGCGGATGTCGACGATCTGCACCTGCGGGTCGGCGAGTCTGGCCTGGGCCTCGGCCACCGAATAAGTGGTGACCTGCGCCATGGCCTCATCGACGAGGGCGCGGAATCCTTTGGTGATGGGCATGGGATTTGTCTCTGGTTGTGGATGGCGGACGGGCGGTCAAGTTTACGGCGCCGGGGGCTCGATTCAAGCAGGGGCCGCGGGACCGGCTTTGCCGGACCGCAGGCGCAGCGGCCCCCTCGGGGGGCAGGGAGTTACACGCAGTGAACGACCGTGGGGGCTAAAGTGCCCTTTGGATGATGATTTTCTGCACGTCACTCGTGCCTTCGTAGATCTGGCAGACGCGCACGTCGCGGTAGATGCGTTCCACCGGAAAGTCGCTGACATACCCGTAGCCGCCCAGGGTCTGGATGGCGGCACTGCAGACTTCTTCGGCCATTTCGCTGGCGAAGAGTTTGGCCATGGCCGCCTCCTTCAGGCAGGGCAGCCCGGCGTCGCGCAGGCTGGCGGCGTGCCAGATCAGCTGGCGTGCGGCTTCCAGTTTGGTGGCGCAGTCGGCCAGACGGAAACCGACCGCCTGGTGGTTGAAGATGGCGGTGCCGAAGCTCTTGCGCTCTTTGGCGTACTGCACGGCAAATTCAAACGCGCTGCGCGCCATGCCCACGCTTTGCGCGGCAATGCCGATGCGCCCGCCTTCGAGCGCGCCCAGTGCGATCTTGTAGCCTTCGCCCTCGGCGCCGATCAGGTTGTCGGCCGGGATGCGGCAGTTGTCGAAGTTGATCTGCGCCGTGTCGCTGGAGTTCTGGCCCAGCTTGTCTTCAAGCCGCGCAACGACGTAACCGGGCGCGTTGGTGGGTACCATGAAGGCGCTCATGCCTTTTTTGCCGGCGCCCTTGTCGGTGACGGCAATCACCACGGCCGCGTGGCCGTTCTTGCCGCTGGTGATGAACTGCTTGACGCCGTTGATCACGTATTCGTCACCCTCTTTCACCGCGGTGGTGCGCAGCGACGAGGCGTCGCTGCCTACATGCGGCTCGGTCAGGCAGAACACGCCCAGCATCTGCCCCTGCGCCAGCGGCGTGAGCCACTGCTTTTTCTGCGCGGCATTGCCGTAACGCAAAAGGATGGCGTTGACCGGGCAGTTGGTCACACTGATGGCGGTGCTGGTGCCGCCGTCGCCAGCGGCGATTTCCTCGATCACCAGCGCGAGCGTCAGGTAGTCGAGGTTGGCGCCGCCCAACTCTTCGGGCACGCAGATGCCGTAAGCACCCAGCGCCGCCAGTCCCTGGTGCGCCTCTTTCGGGAAGTGGTGCGCCTTGTCCCACTTTGCGGCATGGGGCCAGAGTTCGGTCTGGGCAAAGTCGCGCACCGCGTCGCGAATCATTTCCTGGTCTTGTGTCAGCAGCATGAGGAGTACCTACCAGGCCAAAACCTGGCCGTCGTGGTTGATGAAAGTGCCATTGTGTTCCGCGCGCAGGCTGGCCACGGTGGTGCGCATGTCAGCAACGCTTTGCGTGACATCGAGATCGGCGCCAGCGCCACCCATGTCGGTCTTGACCCAGCCGGGGTGCATCGCAACGCAGATGGCTTTGCCCTGCAAGCCAAACGATATGTCTTTGACCACCGAGTTGACGGCGGATTTGGAGGCGCGGTACAGCCAGCTGTTGCCATTGGTGCGCAGCCCGATAGAGCCCATGCGGGATGACAAGACCACCAGCCGGGCGTCAGGCGCCAGAACCTCCACGAGTTGCGGCAGGACGCGCATAGGCGCCAGCACGTTGGTGCGCATCACCTGATCGAACACATCGGCAGCCGGTGGGTCGCTCGCATTGCCGCCCGCCAAAACCCCGGCGACATACAGCGCGACGTCGATTTTTTCGCCATCGAGCAACCAGTCCAGGCCACTGATGCTGGCCGGCTCGGCCACATCAACGCGCAGGGCCTTGGCGCCCAGCGCTTTCAGGCGCTGCAGCCCCGCGTCGTCGCGGGCCGTGGCAATGACCTTTGCGCCGTCGGCCACATACTGCCGCACAAACTCCAGCCCGATGCCGCGCGAGGCGCCGATGACGAGGACGGTGCTCATATCAGCATTTTTTCGTAACTACTCAGGTCGCTGCATGCAGCATGCTTTTCTTGCCCCCTCGCCCTGTGGGAGAGGGTTGGGGTGAGGGCCAGCAGGGCACAACAGGCGATAACTCTATGCACAGACCGCCAGCCCTCACCCCCGCCCTCTCCCAGGGGGAGAGGGAGTAAAACCCGCCCAGACGACCTGAGTAGTTACATTTTCTCAAGGGAAATCAGCCTCCAACCCTTATACGACGTGCGCAACCAGCTATATAATTTATAGCAACTCAATCGCTATCGCCGTGCCTTCACCGCCGCCTATACACAGCGTGGCAACACCTTTTTTCAGGCCGCGGGCCTTGAGCGCATACATCAGCGTGACGATGATGCGTGCGCCGCTGCAACCAATCGGGTGGCCCAGCGCGCAGGCGCCGCCATTGACGTTGACGATGTCGTGGCTGATGCCGAGTTCCTTCATGGCGGCCATGGGCACCACGGCAAAAGCCTCGTTGATTTCCCACAGGTCCACGTCTTTCACGCTCCAGCCGATTTTCTTGAGCAGCTTCTGCACCGCGCCGACCGGTGCGGTGGTGAACCACTCGGGCGCCTGGGCAAAAGTGGCATGGCCGACGATGCGGGCCAGCGGCTTGGCGCCCAGCTCCTTCGCCGTTGATTCGCGGGTGAGCACCAGGGCGGCCGCGCCGTCGTTGATCGACGAGCTGGACGCGGCGGTGATGGTGCCGTCTTTCTTGAAGGCGGGGCGCAGCGTGGAAATCTTGTCGAGCTTGACCTTGCCCGGACCTTCGTCGATGGAAATCACGGTGTCGCCGCTGCGGCCCTTGACGGTGACGGGCGTGATCTCGGCCTTGAAGGCGCCGGACTCGGTGGCGGCCTTGGCGCGGTTGACGCTGGTGGTGGCGAAAGCGTCCTGCGCTTCCCGCGTGAACTGATACTTCTCGGCGCACTGCTCGCCGAAGGTGCCCATGGCACGGCCGGGTTCGTAGGCGTCTTCCAGGCCGTCAAGCATCATGTGGTCGTAAATGCGGTCATGACCGATGCGGATGCCGCTGCGGCCCTTGAGCAGCAGGTGCGGTGCGTTGGTCATGCTTTCCATGCCGCCGGACACCATCACGTCGCGGCTGCCGACCAGCAGCTGGTCGTGCGCGAGCAGGGTGGCTTCCATGCCGGAGCCGCACATCTTGGACAGCGTGACCGCGCCCGCGCTGGCGGGCAGGCCGCCCTTGAAACCGGCCTGGCGCGCCGGCGCCTGGCCCTGGCCGGCCATCAGGCAGTTGCCGAACAGCACTTCGTCGACTTTTTCGGCCGCAATGCCGGAGCGCTCGATGGCCGCCTTGATGGCGGCGCCGCCAAGGTCGTGCGCGGCAAGGCTGGAAAAGTCGCCCTGAAAGCCGCCCATGGGGGTGCGGGCGGCGCCGAGGATGACGACGGAATCAGTGATGGGATTGGACATGGTGGTTTTCTCCTGAGTTGAACAAGTTAAACAAATTAGGCAAGCTGGATGACTGCGCCGCGCTCTTCACAGGGCCGTGCTCAGGCTTTCTGCGCCGCGTGCCTGCCCACAAAACGCCGCTCGCGCTCGTAGGGAAACACGTCGTGCACATGGCCGGCGGCAATACGCTCCTTGTGGCCCTGCCAGAAGGCGGCGTCGAGCAGGTCGGCGTGGTGCTTCATGAAGACCTCGCGCACGGCAGGGTTGCCGAGCAGGAAGGGCTCGAAGGTTTCCGGGAACACGTCCCGCGGCCCGACCGAGTACCAGACCTCGCCGCTCATCTCTTCTTCCTCATTGCGCGGCGTGGGCACCTTGCGGAAGTTGCAGTCGGTGAGGTACTCGATCTCGTCGTAGTCGTAGAACACGACCTTGCCGTGGCGCGTGATGCCGAAGTTCTTGAACAGCATGTCGCCCGGGAAGATGTTGGCCGCCACCATGTCCTTGATGGCATTTCCGTATTCGATCACGGCGCGCTCGATCTGCGCCTTCGCCGCCGGCTCGTCCACGCCGGTGTCGAAGGCTTCCTGCAGGTAGATGTTGAGCGGGATCATGCGCCGCTCGATGTACACATGCTTGATGATGACCTCGATGTTGCCGTCGCCGTCGCGGTCGCTGATCTCGAGCTGGCTGGGCGCAAACTTTTCGATCTCGGTTATCAGCTCGTCGTCGAAACGCTCACGCGGGAAGGCCACCTCGCTGTACTCCTGCGTGTCAGCCATGCGGCCGACGCGGTCGTGCTGCTTGACCAGCAGGTACTTGGCCTTGATCTGCTCGCGTGTCGTGTCCTTCTGCGGCGGGTAGTAGTCCTTGATGACCTTGAACACATAGGGAAAGGACGGCAGGTCGAACACCAGCATGACCATGCCCTTGATGCCGGGGGCAATGCGGAACTTGTCGGTGGAATGGCGCAAGTGGTAGAGGAAGTCGCGGTAAAACAGCGTCTTGCCCTGCTTGGCCAGGCCCAGCGCGTTGTAGATTTCGGCGCGCGGCATGCGCGGCATCATGCTGCGCAGGAACTGCACATAAGCCGAGGGAATGCCCATGTCCACCATGAAGTAGGCCCGGGCAAAACTGAACAGGATCAGCAGGTCGTCTTCGCCAATCAGCACGGAATCAATCGCCAGCTTGCCCGATTTGGCGTGCAGCAGCGGCAGGGCAAAGGGCAGCTCGTTGAAGCCGTTGATCAGCTTGCCGACGATGTAGGCGCCCTTGTTTCGAAAGAACAGGCCCGAGAGCACCTGGATCTGGAAGTTGGCGCGCAGCTTCACGTCGCCCAGCCGGCCGCCCAGTTCCTCGACCACGTAGCCGGCGTCGCGCGCCAGGTCTTCAAACTCGATGTGCAGCTCGAAATCGTTGACCAGCCGGACCAGGTGGTCGTGCAGGGTGTCGCGCTGGGGGTAGTAGGCCCGGTAGGTGGGCCGCGCGGCGGGCTCGTCGTTTTCGATGTACTCGGTGCTGATGGCCGGCCGGACAAAAATGAAGTCGTTCTGGAAGTAGCTGCGGTGCAGGATCTTGGTGGTGACCGAGTTGAAAAAGGTCTCGGCCAGCTCGGGCTGGTGATGGTCGACCAGCAGCCCGATGTAATGCAGCTTGACCTGGTGCCAGACGTCCATGGACTGCTCGCCCGCCCTGAACTCGCGCTCCAGCCGGGTCGAGGCCTCGCGCACGCGCAGGTCGTAGAACTCGATGCGCTCGCGCTGCGACCGCTGCTGGCCGTGCCAGTCGGCGGTTTCAAAGCGGTGTTTGGCGCGCGCGGACTCGGTGCGGAACAGCTGGTAGTGCCGGTTGAAGCCGTCCATCATCGCCTTGGCAATGTCGTAGGCAAGCGGCGAGTCAAGGCGCTGCGGAAACATGTTTGTTTACCGTCTCGTGTCCCAGACGCGGTCCACCGCGGCACGGTACAGCGTATCGAGATCGGCGGGGTCGGAAATGGTCATCTTCAGGTCCTGCAGCAGGCCGTCGTGCACGCCAAAGGCCCAGCCATGGATGCTGACCTTCTGGCCTTTGGCCCAGGCATCAACCATGACGGTGCTGACGCAGACGTTGACCACCTGCTCGATCACATTGAGGTCGCACAGCGCGTCGGCGCGCACGCCCTCGGCCAGGCTGTCGAGCAGCTGGCGGTGGCGGTGGCGCACGTCCTGGATGTGGCGTATCCAGTTGTCGGCCAGGCCGATGCGCGCGCCGTCCAGCGCCGCCTGCACGCCGCCACAACCGTAGTGGCCCACCACCATGATGTGTTCGACCTTGAGCATGTCCACCGCAAACTGGATGGCCGACAGCGCGTTGAGGTCGGAGTGCACCACGATGTTGGCCACGTTGCGGTGCACAAACACCTCGCCCGGCTCCAGGCCGGTGATCTGGTTGGCCGGCACGCGGCTGTCGGAGCAGCCAATCCACATGTACTTGGGCTTTTGCTGCTTGACCAGCTTGGTGAAAAAGCCGGGGCGATCACGCTCCATCTGCTCGGCCCAGGCGCGGTTGTGGGAGAAAAGGTCGTTGATGGAAGAAGTCATAAGCGTTATTGTGGCCTGCGTCGCAATTTACCTGGTCTCTACATGGTCTCGGCAAACAGCTCGCGCCCGATCAGCATGCGGCGGATCTCGCTGGTACCGGCGCCGATTTCATACAGCTTGGCATCGCGCCAGAGCCGGCCCAGCGGGTAGTCGTTGATATAGCCGTTGCCGCCGAAAATCTGCACGCCCTCGCCGGCCATCCAGGTGGCTTTTTCGGCGCACCAGAGAATGACGGAAGCGCAGTCCTTGCGCACCTGGCGCACATGCTCGGTGCCCAGCAGGTCGAGGTTTTTGGCGACGGTGTAGGCAAAGGAGCGGCCGGCCTGCAGCACGGTGTACATGTCGGCCACCTTGCCCTGGATCAACTGGAACTCGCCGATGCTGGTGCCGAACTGCTTGCGGTCGTGAATGTAGGGAATCACGCTGTCCATGACGGACTGCATGATGCCCAGCGGCCCGCCGGTGAGCACCGCACGTTCGTAGTCCAGCCCGCTCATGAGCACCTTGGCGCCGCTGTTGAGGCCGCCCAGGATGTTCTGCGCCGGCACCTCGACATTGCTGAAAACCAGCTCGCCGGTGTGCGAGCCGCGCATGCCGAGCTTGTCGAGCTTTTGCGCGACCGAAAAACCTTTCATGCCTTTTTCGATCAGGAAGGCGGTGACGCCGCGCGCACCCAGTTCAGGTTCGGTCTTGGCGTAAACCACCAGGGTGTCGGCGTCGGGGCCGTTGGTGATCCACATCTTGCTGCCGTTGAGCAGGTAGTAGCCGCCCTTGTCTTCGGCTTTCAGCTTCATGCTGATCACGTCGCTGCCGGCGCCGGGCTCGCTCATGGCCAGAGCACCGACATGTTCGCCGCTGATCAGTTTGGGCAGGTATTTGGCGCGTTGCGCTTCGGTGCCGTTGCGCTTGATCTGGTTGACGCACAGGTTGCTGTGCGCGCCGTAGGACAGGCCCACGGAGGCGCTGGCGCGGCTGATTTCTTCCATGGCGATCATGTGCGCCAGGTAACCCATGTTGGCACCGCCGTACTCCTCGCTGACGGTGATGCCGAGCACGCCCAGGCTGCCCATTTTCTGCCAGAGGTCCATGGGGAACTGGTCGTTGGCATCGATGGCGGCGGCGCGCGGCGCGATCTCGGCCTGGGCGAATTCGCGCACCGCGTCGCGCAGTGCGTCAATGTCTTCGCCGAGCTGGAAGTTGAGTCCGGGCAGGTTGTTCATGGGAAAGTCTCCTTTTCTGGTTCAGTTTTTCACGTCGTCGCGGCCGGTGATGGTCATCAGCGTGGCGCCCATGGTGGCAATGAGTTTTTCGCGGCCGTCGTCGATGGCATAGGCGCGCCCCTCGGTCACGGTCACGGTGCGCCCGGGCTTGATCACCTGGCCCACCATGCGAAAACGCTGGCCTTTGGCGGGGGCGAGCAGGTTGATCTTGTATTCGATGGTCAGCACGCCGGCGTCAAGCGGCATGAGCGTGAAGCCGGCGTAACCGCAGGCCGAGTCGAGCGCCGTGGCCACCATGCCGGCATGCAGAAAGCCGTGCTGCTGGCTCAGCCCGGCGGCCCAATCGAGCTCGATGACCACCCGGCCAGGCGTGATGCCGGCCAGCGAGGCGCCCAGGGTGGCCATGGCCCCCTGGCGTGCAAAACTGTCCTGCACGCGGGCCGCGTAAGCCTGATCCTTGGGCTCGAAATGGGGCAGTTCCATGGCCGGTTCCTGGTTGACGTTTACGTAAACGTCAATTATGGCCTATTTTGCGGTTTTGGCCGTCTTGGCCAGCAGGGCGCGGGCTTCCTTTTCGTGGAGCCTGACCTCTTCGAGGTTGGCCTGCAGATCGGCCATCTGTTCCTCGAGCTGCTTGCGGTGCTGGGCCAGCACGGCCAGGAATTTTTTCAGTTGCGGGCCGGTGTCGCGCGGGCTGTCGTAGGTGTCGATGATTTCCTTCGCCTCGGACAGGCTCAGCCCCAGGCGCTTGGCACGCAGGGTGAGCTTGAGCCGGGTGCGGTCGCGCGCACTGTACACGCGGTTGCGCCCGCCGGGCCCCTCGCGCTGCGGCTGCAACAGGCCCATGTCTTCGTAAAAACGGATGGCGCGTGTGGTCAGGTCGAACTCTTTGGCCAGATCGCTGATGGAGTGCGTGGTCGTGGTTGCCATGTGGTGAAACCCTGGGGACAGGTTGCTGGTGAGCCCGCTCGCTAATTCGGGTGTAATGCAGGCATCAAGTTTACGTTAACGTAAACGTCAATCCAAACGGCGATCTTACAAGATGAATCCACAGGAAGCCCAGCTGCACTACCCTTTCGGCGATGCCCTGCCGCCGTCCGGCGGTGCCATGGAGGTCGCCCCGGGCGTCAAGTGGCTGCGCATGCGCCTGCCCTTTGTGCTGGACCACATCAACCTCTGGCTGCTGCGCGACGAACTGCCCGGCCCCGACGGCGCCGTGCCCGGCTGGACCGTGGTGGATTGCTGCGTCAGCCGGGACGAGGCGAAAGCGCAGTGGGAACAGATTTTTGCCGGTGAACTGGAAGGCCTGCCGATTCTGCGGGTTATCGTGACGCACATGCACCCGGACCACATCGGCCTGGCGCACTGGTTGTGCCGGCGCTGGAACGCGCCGCTGTGGATCAGCGCCACCGATTACCACACGGCGCGCCTGGCCACCGGGAACAGCACCGGCTTCGGCGGCGACAGCGCCGCCGCTTTTTTTGCCTCGCATGGCCTGACCGACCCCGAATCCCTGGCCCTGATCCGGGCTCGCGCCAACTATTACCCGGGCCTGGTACCCGAAGTGCCCGCCCACTTCCACCGCATGATGGACGGCCAGGTCATCACCATCGGCGGACGCCGCTGGACCTGCATCAGCGGTTACGGCCATGCGCCCGAACACATTGCGCTGCACTGCGCCGAAACACAAACGCTGATCAGCGGCGACATGGTGCTGCCGCGCATCTCTACCAATGTCAGCGTGTACGACACCGAGCCCGAATCGAATCCGCTGACCCTGTTTTTGCAGTCCATCAACAAGTTTGCGCCCTTGCACGCCGACACGCTGACCCTGCCCTCGCACGGCAAGCCCTTCCGGGGCCTGCACACACGGATTGCGCAGCTGCATGAGCATCACCGCGACCGTCTGGCCGAGGTAATACAAGCCTGCCAGGCCAGCCCGTGCAGCGGCGCAGACATCCTGCCCGTGATGTTCAAGCGTGCCCTGGACCTGCACCAGACCACCTTCGCCATGGGTGAGGCCGTGGCACATCTGCACACCTTGTGGTTTGAAGGCCGGCTGCAGCGCCGGCTGGGCGATGATGGTATATACCGGTTCGCACCGGACTGAAGCGACGCGCCTGGAGGGCTTGACTCAACGGGCGTATGCTGTCAACTGACGGAAACGGCGCCCAAACCGCCGGGAACCTGCCGCATCAGCACTGCATCAACGCCATCTGCGATTGGCCCCGATCAGGGCGGTAACATACCCTTGCAACCAGTCAAAATTGATCGGTTTTCCATGGAAATGGGCGTCGGACGGAAGGCCGCCCCTGGCCTGGATGGCTTCCTGGGACAAACCGCTGATCACCAGAATCTGCATGGCGGCCAGTTGCTGGTTGCGCTTGATGCTGCGCAGCATCTCGATGCCATCGACGCCGGGCATGTTCAGGTCCGTGATCAGCAAGTCCGGCCGCATGCTGGCAATGTCCATCAGCGCTTCCATGGCCGACGGCATGAAGGTGCAGTCCATCGCCAGGTCCCATTCGTCGAAATGGGAGAGGTACAACTCGCGGGTCAGTTCTTCGTCTTCCACCACCAGGACACTCAGACGCTGCCGGGGATCCGGTTCGGCCTGGGTGAGTTGCGGGTTGTGTTTTTTCAGGTAGCTATTGATCGCACGCAGGGACAGCCTGCGATGGCCGCCCAGTGTTTTCCAGGCCGGGATTTCCCCCCTTTCAACCAGCGACTGCACCGTGGCCACCGACAGCCCCAGCAACTTGGCGGCATAGGTGGTGCCGCAGTAGTCGTCACTGGAAAACTCTTTCGCCGAAATGGCGTTCTCAAAGGATTGCGGTTCACGCGTCACAAGAAAACCCGAAAAGGTTGGCATCCGGCAAATGGGGTATTTTGATGGATTGGTTCATGAATTTGACTATTTCAGCGTATTTGATGCTTGTTTGCTGAATTTACCGCCATGGTACCGTGCTTCGCCCCTCCCCCCGCGGACGCCCAACAGACCGGCTGGGCGACAGGGGAGGATCAGCCTGGGTTTTGCTCGAACCCCTGACGAGGCAAGCCCCGCTGGCCTGCCTTTTCGCGGTTGATCCGCTGCACTGCCACGACATCAATGATCAGCGCCACGTTGCCGTCGCCCAGAATCGTTGCAGCGGAAATGCCCGGCACCTTGCGGTAGTTGGTTTCCAGGTTCTTGACCACCACCTGATGCTGGCCGACCAGTTGATCCACCAGGAGGGCAAAACGCGTTCCGTCGGCCTGCACGATGACAGCGATGCCCTGCATCGGATGGCTCACCGCATCGGGGACTCCGAACAGCTTGTGCAGCTCGATCAGCGCCAGGTACTCGCCGCGTACATGCATGACATGTTCGTCGCTGGTGATCGAGTGGACATCCTTTTCCAGCGGTTGCAGGGATTCGATGACGTAGTTCAGCGGAAGAATGTAGATCTCCTTGCCAACCTTGACCGACATGCCGTTGAGGATGGCCAGCGTCAGCGGCAGGACGATCCTGATGGTCGTGCCCTTGCCTTGTGCGGACGCGATTTCCACGTGGCCGCCCATTTCGTGGATATTGCGTTTCACCACATCCATGCCCACTCCGCGACCGGACACGTCCGTCACGGCCTCTGCCGTGGAAAATCCGGGCGCAAAAATCAGCTGCCAGACTTCGTCATCGGAAATGGTCTCGCTGATCGCCATGCCCTGCTGGATCGCCTTGGCCAGAATCCTCTCCCGGACCAGCCCGCCGCCGTCGTCCTTGACCTCGATCACGATGCTGCCGCCCTGGTGCTGTGCCGACATGGTCAGGCGCCCGACCGGGTCCTTGCCCGCGAAAACGCGCTGCTCGGGACTTTCGATGCCGTGGTCCAGGCTGTTGCGGACCAAGTGGGTGATCGGGTCGATGATCCGCTCGATCAGGCTCTTGTCCAGCTCTGTTTCCTTGCCGACCGTGACCAACTGGACCTGCTTGCCGAGTTTGGCCGACAGGTCGCGGATCAGGCGCGGAAAACGACTGAAGACGTAGTCCATGGGCATCATCCGGATCGACATCACCGATTCCTGCAGATCCCGGGCATTGCGCTCAAGATGGCCCATGCCGCTGAGCAGGCGCTCGTGCAGAACCGGGTCCAGCGTCGATGCGGTCTGCGTCAGCATCGACTGGGTGATCACGAGCTCACCGACCAGGTTGATGATCTGGTCGACCTTTTCGACATCCACCCGAATGGAACTTGACTCCTTGGCGCCTCCGGTCGCCGCAGCCGCGGCGGCACCCGCGGCGGGCTTAACTGGACCCGGTGCCACCGCAGAACTCTCCGGGGGAACAGCCTGGCCCGTCAGGAGGCTGACTTGCGGGGCCACTGGCGCGGCATCGGGAGCGGCCAGGGGCTCCGTGCTGATTTCCATCTGATCGGCCTCGATGATGAAACAGCACACGGCAATGATGTCATCGGCATCACAAGTGGTCTTGAGCCAGATGCTCAGGCTGTCCTCCGTCCGGGTTTGGGCGGTCACCTTGCCCAGATTGGCCAGCTCCTCGCTGAGCACCCGGCCGTCGCCTTCGGAGATTTTGCTGAAACGCACCTTCAACGTCCGTCCGTCCGCGGCGGCAGCCGGCTCACCCGCAGGCAGGACCGGCTCCGCCACAACGGCCACCGCCTGGGCGGGGGCGGCTGGAGCCGCGGCAGCCGGCCCGCCCTCTTCCTCCTGAGCCAGCTGCCGCAGCACCTCGCAGATTCGCACGACGGTCTCGCGGTCGGGTTCGCCGCCATCCCGGTAGGCATTCATTTGTTTTTGCAGCACGTCTTTGGTCTCCAGAAAGGCATCCATCAGCCTGGTGTTCAGTTTGAGTTCCCCGTGGCGCGCACGGTCGAACAGGTTTTCCAGCAGGTGCGTGGTCTCCGTCAGGGCGAGAAAACCGAACGTGGCTGCGCCGCCCTTGATCGAATGCGCGGCACGAAAGATGGCGTTGAGATGCTCGCTGTCCGGCGCCTCGAGATCGAGCCCCAGAAGCAGCAACTCCATCTCGGCGAGCAACTCGTCGGCCTCCTCAAAAAATGCCTGGTAAAACTGGGTGATATCCATCGCGCTAAGTCTCTCGTGTTAGGTACTGTCTGTCCCCGGCGTGCGACAGATGTCGCCCACCGGGGAGGAAGCCGGTGTCAGGCCATCAGGCTGCCCACCACCGCCAGAAGGGTTTCGGGCTCGATGGGCTTGCACAGCCAGCCGGTGGCGCCGGCTTTTCTCGCCGCTGCCTTGCTGGCATCGTTGCTGACCGTGCTCAGAATCAGGATGGGCACCTGCGTGCAATCGGGCCGCTGCCGCAATTGGCGCGTGAGCTCGCAGCCGTCCATGGGAATCATGGTCCAGTCGGTCAGCACCAGGTCGACGGCGGACTTGTTGACCTGCTCCAGGGCAGCACTGCCGTCTTCGGCCAGCAGCACGTGGTAGCCCCCTTCTTCGAGAACTGCCGAGTTCAAATGACGCATCACGGCCGAATCGTCGACCACCAATATGGTTTTTCTGTTCATCAGATCCGGCTTCCAGGTTTGAGGGCTGTCGGGGGCACCGCGGTTTGCTTGCCGCCGTCCGGCCTGACACTGACCTGCTTGAGGGCGGCGGCGTCGGAAGGAACGGCATTGGCGTTTTCTATATCTGCTTGCGCACGCCTGTTCAGCACCACGATGCTGATGCGGCGGTTGACCGGTGCATACGGGTCATCCTTGTTCAGGTGCACACTCGAAGACACCCCCACGACCCGCAACACCTTCGTGTCCTGCATGCCACCGGCAAGCAGTTCCCGCCGCGACGCGTTGGCCCGGTCTGCGGACAGCTCCCAGTTGCTGTAGGACTTGTCGCCCTGCGTGTACGCCGTTGAGTCGGTGTGTCCGGAGAGCGTCAGTTTGCTGGGTTGTTCGTTGAGCACCGGTCCGAGTTCGCGCAGGATGGTGCGCATGTAGGACGCCACCACAGCGCTGGAACGGTCGAACATGGGTCGGTTGCTGCTGTCGACGATCTGGATCCGCAGGCCTTCGGGCGTGATGTCGATCAGCAGCTGCGGCCGGAACTGCTTGAGAACCGGGCTGGACTCGATCATGTCGTCCAACCGTTTCTTCAGGTCGTCGAGGCGCCTGCCGTCATTGGGGTCGTTGGCGCTCTCTTCGTCGGATTTGCTGACTTCGCCGTCTATACGGGAAGTCGGGTCGGCGCCCCCACCCGGTATCACGCTGGTGCTGGTGCTGCTTTTCTTGCCGCCGCTGACGGCCACCGCCAGGGGCATCTTGAATTGTTCCGCAATGCCGGCCAGCTGCTTGGGCGACGAGGTGCTCAACAACCACATGACCAGGAAAAACGCGAACATCGCCGTCATGAAATCGGCGAATGCGATTTTCCATGCCCCGCCGTGATGGGCCGCCGCCATCACCGGCCGCCTGATAATGATGATGGGCCGTTTGCCGCCAGCGTCGCTCATGGCAGACTCCTCCCGCCCGCCTTAGCGGCTCTTGACGTCGCGGACATGTTCATCAAGCTCGGAAAAGGAAGGCCGTTCGGTCGAACACAGGATTTTGCGGCCGAATTCCACCGCCAACTGGGGTGCATAACCATTCAGGCTCGCCATCAGGGTGACCTTGACGCACTGGTAGACCTTGAGGGATTCGACCACCTTGTGCTCGATCAGCGTGGCCAGCGGCGAGACAAAGCCGTAGGCCAGCAGGATGCCGAGAAAAGTGCCGACCATCGCATGTGCAATCAATTGCCCCATCTCCGCAGGCGGCAGGTCGGCGGATGCCAGCGCATGCACAACACCGAGAACCGCAGCGACAATGCCCAGCGCCGGAAGCGCATCGCCGACCCGCGTCAGGCTGTGCGCAGGAACCTCCGCCTCGTGCTTGTAGGTCTCGAGCTCGTGCTCCATCAACTCGCCGATCTCATGCGCATCGGTGTTGCCGCTCACGATCAGGCGCAGGTAGTCGGTCATGAACTCCAGCACACGCTCGTCTTTCAGGATCACCGGGTAGGGGGCAAAAATGGGGCTGTTCTGGGGGTCGTCGATGTCCGACTCCAGCGCCATCATTCCTTCCTTGCGGCCCTTGGACAGCAGCACATACAGCAGTGCCAGCAGTTCCATGTAGAGCGCCTTGTCGTGTTTCTTCGAGTTGCCCAGCAACTTGGGAAGCTGCTTCATCGTGGCGCGTATGGTCTTGCCGTCGTTGCCTGCGATAAATGCCCCCACGGCGGCCCCGCCAATGATCAGCACCTCGAGCGGCTGAAACAGCACGCCGAAATGCCCGCCCATCAGCGCATAGCCGCCGAACACGGACCCCAGCACAACCAAATAGCCAACAATCACCAGCACAGTGTTCTCCCACTAATCATTCAAATCAGGCGGCTGGCAAGCCAGCCGCCTGTGCCCCGTGCGCCCCGTTCATCACATCCGCCAGCCATTGCGAGGATGACGCCACGCGCTGGTTGCCGGCGACGGCGACTGGCATGTCGGCATGGTCATGTTGGACGCTGATCTTGCGTGTCTTGCCTGCACGCGAGGGAGGGCGGCACAACACGCAGACGTAACCGGACTGGGAGTCGTGGGCATGGGCGACAAAGAGGCCCGTGCAGCGGGTGCAAGTGCTCAGCTGCAACATGTCGCTGTCAAAGAAACGCACCAGTGTCCAGGCCCGGGTGAAGTCAAGAACCGGCTCGCCGCCCTGCTGCTGCACCTGCTCGAGATAAAGCCGGTAGGCCTTGATGATGGCCGGAATCCGGGTGCACCCCCCATGCGTGACCATGAAGCGGTAGATGTTGTAAAACATCGACGAGTGGATGTTCGACATCCAGGTCATGAACCAGTCGGTGGAGAAAGGCAGCAAGCCTTTGGGGGGCGAAGCGCCCTTGATCTCCTTGTACAGCTTGACCAGGCGGTCCCGGCTCAGGCTGGTTTCGGCTTCCAGGAACTGCAGGCGGGCACCCAGCTTGATCAGGTCAATGGCCAGGTGAATTTCACGTGCTTCAAGGATGACACTTTTAGTGGCCATGAGGACGGCTCCCGCAAATGTAAAGTGCGTTGACGGCGTGGGCAGGGCGGCACATCACCGGACCGCCTCGACCTGCTGGCCGGACAGCAAAATGGCGGCGTGCGCCTGCTGCAAGGCCAGATTTTTGCCGTCCAGCGTCAGGGCCGACAAAATGGGTTGGTCGTCAAACCTGAAGCGGCACAGCAGCAGGCTGGAGCCGGCCAGCTTCACAATCTGCGAAAGCGACAGGCTGCCAAGCAGGTCGGCCAGTTCCCGGCTCATGCCAAGCCGGAACATGGCAGAGGCGACATCTTCCCTGACCAGTCGCTGGGCAAGCAGCAGGTAAGCCAAATTCAAATCGCCAACCTCGTTGGCGGTACCAGTTTCAATCACGTCTGAACTCCTTGTATCTCGTCATGTTCATTGCGGAGGGGGTCAAAAGCAGAGTAAACGGCAGTGCTTTTGTCAAATTTCCGCGCTTTCACAGATTTCTCATCACTTACGTCAGACAAAGCCTGTATTGCAATTTTTAACACACCAATCGTAAAACTTACATATAGGAAACATATTTATCGTTTGAGTATCATTTTTACGTCGATTATCAAATAAATGAGCCAATCAGACCGCCAAAACCAAACTTTTAGTTATTTAAAAAGTCTTTCTGGCGACTTGGCAGCTATTACTGCCTACTTCTGCTGCCTCTCAAGCTGGTGCACCCAGGACAGCATTTCCGCGACGGCGATGTACAGGTTGGGCGGGATCCGGGAATCGAGGTCCACATGCATCAGCAGTTTCACCAGATCTGGCGAGGTGTGGACGTACAGGCCGCTTTCCTGCGCACGCTGGACGATGGCCTCGGCCACGGCGCCGTAGCCCTTGGCGACGACCCTGGGTGCAGCATTTCCGACCCCAGCAGAAAGCGCAATCGCGCTTGGCCTGGTGGGCAGCGGGCTTTCGGCCATGGGTCCCTGGGGGGTGTCAAGCGGCATCTTCCTGCCCCGGTGTGGCCGATGCCGAGGTGTCTTCCGTCAAGGCGCCGATCTGCAACTCGGTCAACTGCAGCCCCAATGCACCGAAACGCTGCGGCAACACATCGCGGCCCGCGTCGAGCAGTGCCACGGTGGCCTTTTCCGAGGCCACCAGATGCAGCCGTAGCGCGGTGTCGGCAAGGCTCAAGCGGAGGTCCACGGCGCCCAGCCTGGGCAATTGCATGGTGACCCGGGTGGTCCAGGTGGAGGCAGCCGGGAGATCGCCGTCGTCACCGCGGCCCTCCTCCTGTTCCTGCGGCTCACCGCGCTCCTCGTGTATTTCCCAGTCCATGGCCATGCCCGGCCAGCCTTCGCCGCTCCAGCGAAATACCGGTGATGCCAGCATCTCGAGTTGCTGGCGCACCAGCGCAACAGCCTCCGGATGAATGGCTGCGACCGGTTCGCCACGCTCTTGAGCGGGTACGGAGCCCGTGCCGGGCTCCGCGTCGGTAAATTCCTGTCCGCCAGCGCCATGCAGGGCGCCCAGCCCGCTTGCCGGCGTCCCCACACGGCGGTAGGCCGCGGCGAGTTCGGCTGTTTCCGGATGAACAATCCTGATGACCGGCGGCTGCGGCGCGCGGTCCGGATTGGCGCCGGGTTCGGCGCTGCCGTCCGATGTGGCAAGCGGGGCAGCCGGGGCGGCATCCTGCGGCGGCGTCGCAAGCGCTTGCGTATCGACGCCGGGCAGTGCAGCAACGGCTCCCGCAAGCGCCACGGCAGAGGCGGCCGGTATGGCTGGCGTCGGGAGCCCTCCGGCACCGCCGGCAACCAGATCCGGAATCGCCATAGGCGTCGCCGGAGCGATCATGACGCGCCTGGCGGCAGACGGCAGCCCGGCTTGCGGCTCCTGCACCATCTGGGCCAGCGTGCGCGTGCCGGCGGCATACTGCTGCAGGTGGGATTCATAAAACAGGCCTGAGCCGGCAACCGTCCGGGCCAGCGTCGCCGCCAGGACGGGCACCGCCAGTGTGGCAACCTGCGGTGCAAGGGGGACCGTTCCTCGCACGGCAGGCACCGAATCGGTCGGCAGATTCAGGATGGTGCTGACAACACGGGCGGCGGCACTCAGGGTCACGGCCCCACCCGCCCGGTTGGAGGCGCGACCCTGCCCGCTGTCACCCTTGTCGGAAAGCACCCCGGCCAACTGACGCTGCAGGGCTTCGCGCGATGGCAGGCGGACGTCATTGCTGATTTTTTCGACATTTGTCACGGCACCGGGGCCGGCGATCTCGAGCTCCCCCTTTAATGGAACCAGATCCACACGCTGCGCCAGCCGCGTGGCCAGCAGCGTGTCAAGCAGGGGCGTGACACCACTCATAACAGGGCATCATCGGTCTGGCCATAGACCTTGTGCAGGCTTTCCTGTTGCTCCAGGCTCTTGAGCGCGTCCCTCAGCCTGGCCAGCTGCGGCACCACCAAGCTGGAAATCCCGTCGTGGTTGGCATTGATCCGACTGAGCAGCTGGTACTTGCGGGCCGACTGCGCCTCATCGAGCGCCTCCAGCGCTTCGATGGCCTTCAGGCGGGCCACCATGTCGCTGTACTGGGCTTCCAGCGCCGGCAGATCACCCCACTGCTTGGTGCGGGCCAGCAACAACATGCGCTCGCTCAGCGATGCAATCTGCTCGTAGCAGTGCATGACTTCACTGTGGGAGCACATCTCAAACGCCTATGGAAAGACGGGCGGTCGCGGGCGCAGCGGATGTATCTGGCACGTCACTGGGTTTATGCGGGTCAATCTCGCGCCAGGCAGAACTGATGTTGTCGAGCAAACGGTCTGCTTCGTCAAGCAGCGCCGGGTCATTGCGCAGGTTGGCGTACATCAGGCGCTGGGCGATGTAATCGTAAAGCGCCGACAAATCTGCGACCAGGTTGGCGCCGGCCATGCCGCCCGCTTCGGCGTCCAGGCTGGCCTTGAGGCCGTTGTCGACGATGTTGATCGCCTTGGAAATCGCCCTGCCCTTGGCCGCGATGTCCTGGTTGGCCATGTGGTGGCGCGCCATGGTGATGGCGGTTTTCGCGCCATCAAACAGCATGGTGATCAGCTGGTGCGGTGAGGCGCTCATGGCGCCGCTTTCGGTGCTGATCTTGGCGTAGGCGGTGGCGCCCGAGTTGTAGGAATGAGCCGGGGTGTACACAAATGTCTCCTTATTTTCCAGCGTTTGCGTTCATGGCGTCAAACTGCGCGGTCAGGTAGCTGGTGGTCGAGTTCATGCTCGACATCGCGATATCCAGCTGCGTGAATTGGGCGCGATAACGCGCAACTGTTGCTTCGATCCTTGTTTCCATCGCATCGTATTGTTTGTCTAGCCGTTTGATCGAGGTCGTCAAGCCATCCGCCGCCGCCGTCAAGGCACCACCGGTGGCGGTAAAACTCAGCGCCAGCGCAGACAACTGCTTGCCATAGCCGGCCGTGTCGGTCGCGCTACCCGCAAACAGCTTGGCCACGCCATCCATGTTGGCGCCGAGCGCTGCCTCCAGCTTGGTGGCGTCCACCGCCAGCGTGCCGTCTTTCTGAAACGAGACGCCAATGTTCGACAACATCGTGAAATCACCGGTCGCACCGCTTTGCGGCGAGGTCAGCGCGCCGCGAATGCGTACCTGAAGGTTGCGCAGCGTCGAGTCGCCCGTCAAGGCAGAGCCCTTTTGGGTGTCTGCGTCGTAGCTTGTCAGTTTGGCGCCGGTGCTCAGCAAACCGTTGTAAGCAGCGACAAACGCATTGATGGCCGATGACACGCTCGATGTATCACGCGCTACCGTCAGCGTGCTGTCGCCCTTGCTGGCCAGGGTCAGCGTCACGCCCTGCATGGACTCCGACACCGTATTGGTCGCGCTGGAAATGGCCAGGCCATTGACGGTGAGCTGGGCGTTTTTTGCTTGCAGCGTCTCCGTCATGGTGGGCGTGCCAAGCGGGTCGTGATTCATCAGGGTTCCCAAGGCCGCATCACCCACCACCGAGATTTTCATGCTCGACGCTGCACCGGTTTGACTCGACACCAGGACCAGGCGATGCGGTGTGCCGCTGCCGTCGTTCACGATGCTGGCAGACACCCCCGCGTTGGCGGCATTGACCGCATCGCGAATGCCTTCAAGGGTGTTGTTCGTGCCAATGGTGACGGTAGCGGAACGGCTGACATCGCTCTTGAAGTACTGCTGGCCGAAGGTCGGGCTGCCAACCACGTCATCCGTGGCGACGGCGCCAAAGTCAAAGGTCATGGTGCCGCTGCCCACGGCCGCGCTTGCGCTGGCCTGCCCGGTGGTGGCCAGTGACTGCGCCTGCGCCAGCTGGCTCACATTGATGGCATAGCTGCCCGCCACCGCCGTGGTCTCGGCGCTGGCGGTCAGGACCGTGTTGAAACTTGACGCGGCCTTGACCCCCTGGAAAAGGCTCAGGCTCGACAACCTGGCAGACGCCGTTTGCAGCGCACTGACCGAACTTTGCAGCGTGCCGTAGGCCGACAGCTTGGTGGTGTAACTTTTGGCCCTGGCTTCCAGGGCCACCAGGGGCTGCCTCTCTGCAGTGCCCAGCTGTGAGAGCAAGCTGCTCAACTCAAGGCCGGAGCCCACACCCAGATTTGCAATTGACGCCATGATGATTCCCTAAATATTGACAGTCAGACCTTCTGGCTTACCAGAAGACCCTGCAACTTGCCCAGCGCTTTCGAGAGGTGCACCGCCTCTTCGGAAGGCATCTGGCGAATCATCTCGCCGCTTTCCATGTCCACCACCTTGGTGACCATGGTGTTGGCCTCCTTGTCGAACTCAAAACGCACCCCGACGGACGCCATCTGCAAGACATGGTTGATCTCGGCCAGCGCGACATGCGCCTGTTCGGGTGCGGTTTCAGGCCTTTTTTCCGCGCGACCCACAAGCGCTGCTTCACGCGCCGGTCCGGCAGTTTTGGACGGCTGCTGCGCCGGCAACACCGGCTCGCGCTGCGTGTTTGCCGGCAAGGCTTTTACGGGAATCGTCATGACTTCATCTCCTGAGGAATCGCTAGGGACTCCCGCCTGAAGTTTTCCAAGCGGGAGTGCTTAACGCAGGCGGCCTGGCCGCCTGGTTGACACATCAAGCCCAAAAGCGTGCGCCTCGTGGCACACGCTTTCTTAGCCGATTAACGCAGCAGCGACAACACGCCCTGGGTCGACTGGTTGGCCTGGGCCAGCACCGAGGTGCCGGCCTGTTGCAGAATGTTCGCGCGCGTCATGTTGGACACTTCGGTCGCGTAGTCTGCATCTTCAATGCGCGAGCGTGAAGCCTGCAGGTTGGTGATGGTGGTGCCGAGGTTGGAGATCACCGAGTCAAAGCGGTTTTGCACCGCGCCGAGTGCGCCGCGCAGGTTGTCCACTGTTGACAGGGCCTTGTCCAGCACGTCCAGCGGGCTGCCAGTAGCCGCAGAGAGGGTGTTTTCATCCAGGGTAAACGTGTTGTCAGCTGCAACCTGGTAGATTTTCCCGCCTGAAGTGTCCGTAACATTGCCATTGGTCTGGGCGACGTAGGTGGTTGTCACAGAGGTAGCTGCGTCCACAGTGAACTCACCAGCATTGGTTCCTTGGTCGTTCCGGATGGTATTTCCACCAGCTTTAATCGTCGTCGTGCCAGCAACAGCCGTGCTGACGGTAATTGCGGTAAGAGCAGAAACGCCAGCGGTGTTGACATTGACACTGAAGGTCAAGTCGTTAGCAGTACCCGCAGCCTCGGCATTCAACAGTTCGGTAGAGCTGATCTTGGCACCCACCACGTCAATACCGTCAGCATTCACCCCGGCATTGCCTGTCAGGGTCGAGCCATCGGCCATGGTAATCACGGCGCTGGCGATGGCTACACCGATATCTGCACCAACACCACCAACCTGCAAGTTGGTAACCCCATCCGCAGCCAAGATATTGGTACTGGCGCCAGCGGCATCGCTATCCATCGCCGTGGTCAGATTTGCAACCGTGGCCTTCGCATAGGTGGTATTCGCGCCAGCCGTCGTTTCGGTCAGATTGCCGGACGCGTCAATGAACAGCGCCTGGCCGTCAGCGGCCGTGATGTCACCGGCATTGGTAATCAACACGCTCGTCGAAGTGCCACCAATATTGATGCTTGCCGATACAGAAGCAGCACCCGCAGCCGGAGTCAGCGCAGTGGCGACGTTAGCAGCAGCAACATCAGCCGTGCTGTACGAGAAATTGCCAGCGGTACTGTTATACGTGTAAGCATTGCCCGTTGCAGCTTGACCGTAAGCATTGCCTGCACCCGCAAAAGTAGCCACCGCGGCGTTTGCCATCGTGGACAGTACGGCGCTGGCAGAGGATGCGGTGTTAGGCGTCACGGCGGTCTTTGTGTAGTCGAACGAACCATTCGCGTTGGCCGAACCAGCCTTGGCGAAACCGGCAACAAGAAGCTTATCCGCAGTGGCGGCAGCATTGGCAACACTGCCTTGGCCGTCCACATTGAAACTGGTCAAGCCCAGGGCAGCGAGGTCCATTTTCTTCAGATCGATGCTGATGACTTCGTTGTCGTTCGCACCGACCTGGATCTTCAGGGACTGGTCGGCATTGAGCACCTTGGTGCCGTTGAAGTCAGTTTGGGCTGACGTGCGGGTGATTTCTTCCAGGCGCTGTTTAATTTCAGCCTGGATCGATGTCTTGTCGGCCGTGGAGTTGGTGGCATTGCTGGCCTGCACCGCCAGTTCGCGGATGCGCTGCAGGTTGGTGTTGATTTCGCCGAGCGCGCCCTCGGTGGTTTGCGCCATCGAGATGCCGTCGTTGGCATTGCGCGAGGCTTGCGTCAGGCCCTTGATGTTGGAGGTGAAGCGGTTGGCAATCGCCTGGCCGGCGGCGTCGTCCTTGGCGCTGTTGATGCGCAGGCCGGAAGACAGGCGCTGGATCGCGGTGTTCAGCGAACCCTGCGACTTGTTGAGGTTGTTCTGCGTGAGCAGCGAAAGCGAATTGGTGTTGATGACTTGGCCCATGAGGAACTCCTGAATTTCAAAGTTTGTGTACTCCGGCTTCTTGCCGTCACGCTGGCCTTGTTGCCTGCCTGGACAGTTTGCAAGCCACCGTTATTCAGGTTATCGGCCAGTGCCTGCAAAACCTTTAGGGCTGGACTCAAAAAACCCGCTCTCCCTCCGGAAAAACCACCCTTCATGACCGAAACCTGATGAAAACCCTGTCGCGCCGGACCCGGGAAGCTTCGCAGGGCGGTTTAGCCGCAGGCGTCACCCGACACCGGCGTTGGCTGCGGCGTCCGGGGGATGTCGGCCAGAATATCAAGGATAGGCCCGGTCACATGCCGCCAACTGATGGCAAAACCCCCGGCTATTCAAGGTATCGTGGGAAGCGTCGGCTTACGCTGCGCTAACCCGACCTGCGAGAGGGGGCAAGTGCAGTGTGAGCCTGACGCGCAAGCGCCCATCGAGCCCCGCAACCCCGCACTCAATGACCTGTCGCCGACCCAAACAACGCATCCCAAGCCTGCCTGGGTGACAGGATGCGCATCACGTCCTTCGGACCCTGCATGCCAGGCTACCCGAGCACCCGCTTGTCGCCGGTGACAAACAGCCGCATGCCTGCTGCAGTTGCAGCGGCCACCAGGCGAGCGTCATTGTTGTTCGCGGGCTCCGGCGCATCGTCAATGAGTTGTGCCTCTTGCCAAACGGCCTCAAACAGATCGCAGGCATTGGTATCCAGATACACCCTCATGACACGTCTTGCAGGATGTCCTCTTCGGTCAGCCATCCCGATGTCCGTGCCAGCGGCGCCAACTGAGCCTGGCTTTGGCGCAAGGGCTCGCGCAATCGGTAGGCGCGCAACGCGTCGCGCACCCCCTCACTGCGCAATTTGTGCGTGCCGCTGCACAGCACATCAAGGGCTCGTGCTTCGTGGTCCGTCAGTCGAACGGTCAGCGTGCTTTGCATGCGAATCTCCAATTTGTACGACATGGCAATACAAAACTGGCTACCAACGGGGACCCTCCATTGGCGCTTGCGGGCGCTTCCTGTGCGTCGGCGTTGTGCGGAGCTTCGGGTTACGCTGCGTTAGCCCGAGCCACAAAATATATACCAAATCGGGCTCCAGCCCTTACAGAACGTGCGCAAGCAGCTATCAATACAGTAGCAAATAGCTAGGCAGGCATGTTCATGATTTCCTGGTAGGCGGCCACCACCTTGTTGCGCACCTGCAGGCCCATCTGGAAGCCGATGCCGGCCTTTTGCATATCCACCATCACGTCGTTCAGCGCCACCCCGGGCTTGCCGAGTTCGAAGTCCTCGGCCTGCCTGGAGGCGGTTTGCTGGGCGCCGCTGATGCGGTCCAGCGATTTGCGCAGTTCGCCTGCAAATCCGCCGCTGGCCACCTCGCTGCTCACCGCCGACGGGTGACCGGAAGTCTGGGCAAGAACCCGCATTTGCTGCAGGACGGACTCAATAGAAGATATCGCCATGGTGTTTTCCTGGCGCCTGTGCGCCCATTGCTTGATGAACGGCTTGAAGCGTACCAGCGGGTCAGGCGGCGCATCCCGCCAAAAGACGGCAAAACCCCCGGCTATTCGGCTGATCGGGAAAGACACCCCGCTCTGACAATCATTCACGAACACCGGTTGCCCCCCAGCACCGGCCAGACGGCCCTTTGCCTTATGCCTTATCAATCAACCACTGTCGTATGTCACCTGTCGTTTCTGCCCTGTCGCCGATCAGCAGCCTCCGCAGGCATCCGGACTGCCTGACATCCACTGGCGCGAACCCATTCCGTTCCGCGGCGGCAGGCGGTTGAACACATGAGTTCTGCTGCCATGGGCAATGAAGCGGCCCTGCCCAACGCCCTGCCATGGCTGGAGCAGCTGCGGGCCAATCCCCGCCTGCCGTTGATGATCGGCGCGTCTGCCGCGGTGGCGGCGGTGGCCGCCATGTGGCTGTGGAGCCGTGCCCCGGACTACGGCGTGCTGTACAGCAACCTGTCGGATCGCGACGGCGGCGCCATCATCGCGTCGCTGCAGCAGATGAACATTCCCTACAAGTTCGCCGCCGGCGGCGGCGCCTTGCTGGTGGCGGCCGACAAGGTGCCCGAGGCGCGGCTGCGGCTGGCTTCCCAGGGCCTGCCGAAGGGCGGCTCGGTGGGTTTCGAGCTGATGGACAACCAGAAGTTCGGCACCAGCCAGTTCGCCGAACAGGTCAACTACCAGCGCGCGCTCGAGGGTGAGCTGGCCCGCTCCATCAATTCCATCTCGGCGGTGGAGTCGGCCCGGGTCCACCTGGCGCTGCCCAAACCTTCGCTGTTTGTGCGCGACCAGAAAAAACCCAGTGCCTCGGTGGTCCTGAGCCTGCACCGGGGTCGCTCTCTGGACGAGGGTCAGATCAGCGCGATGGTGCACCTGATTTCCAGCAGCGTGCCCGAGCTGTCCTCCAAAAGCATCACGGTGGTGGATCAGGCCGGCAACCTGCTGTCGGCGGCCAACGCCGGCACCCGCGGGCTGGACGTGACCCAGCTGAAGTATTCGCAGGAAATCGAGCAGGGTTATATCCGCCGCATCGAAGCCATTTTGCAGCCCATTGTTGGCGCCAACAATGTGCACGCCCAGGTAGCGGCGGACATTGATTTTTCCGTCGTCGAGAACACCGACGAGAAATACAGGCCCAATCAGGACCCCGGCAGCGCGGCGGTGCGCAGCCAGCAGTCCAGCGAGTCCGGCCAGCAAGGTGCGGGCGCAGTGGGCGGCGTGCCGGGCGCGCTGACCAATCAGCCCGGACCCGATCCGGTGGCCCCCATCACCGCGCCCGGCAAGCCACCGGCCGAAGCCGGCGCAGGTCAGCTCAAGATGACCACGGAACTGGGCGCCGTGATGGGTGCGCCGGCGCGCGGCACGGGCCCGGCCAGCAACCGCAAGGACACCACTATCAATTACGAGCTGGACCGCTCCATTCGCCATGTGCAGCAGGGTGCAGGTGGCATCAAGCGGCTGTCGGTGGCGGTGGTCGTCAATTACCGCTCCACGGTGAACGCCCAGGGCAAGCGGACCACGCAGGCGCTGTCGGCGGCCGAGCTGACGCAGATACAGAACCTGGTGCGCGAAAGCATGGGCTTCAACGCCGCGCGCGGCGATTCGCTCAATGTGGTGAACAGTGCGTTTGCCTCGGATGCCACCGACACGCCGGAACTGCCCGTCTGGCGTCAGCCCGACAACATCGAGATGGCCAAGGCCGGCGGTAAATACCTGTTGCTGGGAATATTGGCCTTGTACATCTGGTTTGCCGTGCTGCGGCCGCTGCTGCGCAAGCATTTGCATCCGGTGCCGGCCCAGGCAGCAGCGACTGGCCATGAAGAAGTGCCCTCCGCAGACACCGTTGCGGAACCACCGGAACGGCAGGCCGAGCGTCATCTGGAGAACATCCGGTATGCGCAGGAAACAGCTGCCAAGGAGCCACGGGCTGTGGCCATGCTGATCAAACACTGGATGGGCGAAAAAAATGCTTGACGAAGGAACACGTAAAAGCGCCATCCTCTTGATGACGCTCGGCGAGGAAGCTGCCGGCAAGGTGCTGCAGCAGATGTCCCCCAGCGAAGTCCAGGCGCTCGGCGAGGCCATGGCCACCCTGGCGCATGTCAAACGCACCGAGGTCAATGACGTTCTGGAAGAGTTCCGCCTCGAAACCGAACAGTATTCGGCTCTCCACCTGGATTCGGGCAGTTACCTGCGGGCCGTGCTGAACAAGGCCATGGGCAATGACCGTGCCGCAGACCTGCTGGAGGGCATCCTGCAATCGAATGAATCGGTCAGCGGCATCGAGCGGCTGAACCAGCTCGAGGCCACCGAAGTGGTCGAGCTGATTCGCGACGAGCATCCACAGATCATCGCCACGCTGCTGGTCCACATGGATCGCAACAAGGCCGCGGACGTTCTGGAGCAACTTCCCGAGCGTGCACGACACGATGCGGTGTTGCGCGTGGCCACCTTCGGCGGCGTGCAGCCTGCGGCGCTGAAGGAACTAACCGAGGTACTGACCGACATGCTGGGCGGCGAAGGCGGCAAGCGCAGCCGGCTCGGCGGCATCCGCGCCGCCGCCGAAATTGTCAACATGATGAGCAGCGCGCAGGAAGAAAGCGTGATCAAGCATGTTCGTGAGCATGACGAAGCGCTGGCGCAGAAGATGATCGACGAGATGTTCCTCTTCGAGAACCTGCTGGAACTCGAAGACCGCAGCGTCCAGCTCCTGCTCAAGGAAGTGGAGTCGGAGTCGCTGATCATTGCGCTCAAGGGCGCACCGCAGGAGTTGCGCGACAAGTTCCTCAAGAACATGTCGCAACGCGCTGCCGAAATGCTGCGCGAGGACATCGAGATGCGTGGCCCGGTACGGGTGTCACAGGTCGAAACCGAGCAAAAAGGCATTCTGCTGATCGTGCGCCGCCTGGCCGATGCCGGGGAAATCGTGCTCGGCGGGCAGGGAAGCGACTCCTATGTATGACAAAGCCCCGCTCGCGCAGCGTTCCGGCGCCGACCGGTTTGCCTCCGGCTTCGCCGCGCCTGCCGTGCGCCGGCCCGGCACAGCGAAGGAACAGATGACCGCCTGGGAACGCTGGGAGATGACCTCCCTCGCGCAGGACATGACGCCCGTTCCCGCTGAACCCGAGCCGACGCCCGTCGTCGAGCCGCTCAAGCCGGCGCTGCTGATCAATGAGAAGGAATTGGCACGCCTGCGGCTTCAGGCGCGGCAGGCCGGCGAGGAAGAAGGGCGCCAACAGGGTTATGCGCAGGGGCAGGCCGAGGGCCATGCCGCCGCGATGGCGGCCGTCCACGAACAGGCCGGCCACCTGCGGGCATTGACCCAGGCCCTTCCCGCCGCCTTGCGCCTTGCCGAGCGCGAGGTTGCCGGACAGTTGCTGGCGCTGGCGATGGACATTGCGCGCCAGGTGCTGGGCCAGGCGCTGGCACTGGATCCCCAGACCATTTTGCCGACGGTCCGTGAATTGCTGCAGGCGGAACCCGCCCTGACCGGTTCGCCCCAGCTGGTCCTGCACCCGGATGATGCGGCGCTGGTGCGGGAACACCTCGCTGACGACCTGCAGACTGCGGGATGGCGAATCCGTGCCGACGCGGATACCCAGCGCGGCGGCTGCCGCGTTCTGGCCGCCAGCGGCGAGCGGGACGCCACACTGCAAAGCCGCTGGGACCGCGTCGCCGCAGCCCTGGCCCCCCACACGGCCGCCACCGCGCCGCTGGTCCATGGTTGACACCCCCGACGCCGTCACCAAGCCGCCGCTGGAGGCCTGGCAGAACCTGCTGGAAGATGCCCGGTCTTCCGTGACACTCAGTGTTCCGGTGCGTACCTATGGCCGGCTGACACGCGCCGTGGGACTGGTCCTCGAAGCGGTCGGGCTGCGACTGCCGGTCGGCAGTGACTGCCTGATTGAACTGCCTCCCGGCTACCCCCAAAAAAACGCCGAGGCCGAAGTCGTCGGTTTCGCCGGCGACCGCATTTTCCTGATGCCCCAAAGCGAGGTGGACGGCCTGCTGCCGGGGGCCCGGGTCTACGCGCTGGAATCGCCCGGGGGCCACGCCAGTGGCACCGGCCCCCGTACCAAACGCCTGCCGGTGGGCGACGGCATGCTGGGCCGCGTGGTCGATGCGGCCGGTCGTCCTCTCGACGGACTGGGTCCGCTCGATTTTTCCCGGGAAGTGCCGCTGGCGGCGGCTCCCATCAACCCGTTGACCCGCGCGCCGATTGACAGCGTGCTCGATGTCGGGGTGCGCGCCATCAATGGCCTGCTGACCGTGGGGCGTGGGCAGCGCATGGGACTGTTCGCCGGCTCCGGTGTCGGCAAGAGTGTGCTGCTGGGCATGATGGCGCGTTACACCAGCGCCGACGTGATTGTGGTTGGCCTGATTGGCGAACGGGGCCGCGAGGTCAAGGACTTCATTGAAAACACGCTGGGCAAGGAAGGCATGGCCCGCGCCGTGCTGGTGGCGGCGCCGGCCGATACTTCGCCCCTGTTTCGCTTGCAGGGCGCCGCGTACGCCACCTGTCTGGCTGAATATTTTCGCGACCAGGGGAAAAATGTCCTGCTGATCATGGACTCGCTGACCCGCTACGCGATGGCACAGCGGGAGATCGCGCTGGCCGTCGGCGAACCGCCGGCCACCAAAGGTTACCCGCCCTCGGTTTTTGCGAAGCTGCCGGCCCTGGTGGAACGCGCGGGCAATGGCGCGCGTGATGCCGAGGGCCGCGGCGGCTCCATCACCGCGTTCTACACAGTGCTGACCGAAGGCGACGACCAGCAGGACCCGATTGCCGATTCGGCGCGCGCCATTCTGGACGGCCACGTGGTGCTGTCACGCAGCCTGGCCGAATCTGGCCATTACCCGGCCATCGACATCGAAGCGTCCATCAGCCGTGCGATGACGGCGCTGATCGACCCCGCGCAATTCCAGGTCATTCGCAGTTTCAAGCAGGCCCTGTCGCGCTACCAGCGCAACCGCGACCTGATCAGCGTGGGTGCCTATGCACCCGGCCACGACGTCCAGCTGGACCAGGCCATTGCCCTCTACCCAAAAATTGAGGCTTTTTTGCAGCAAACGATGGAAGAACGCGTCGACTACGCGACCGCCACTGGTCAGTTGAACGGACTTTTCCAGGCCTGAGCCCGATTACGCATTCACCGCAGCCCCTCAAACCACCAGGAGAAAACGCCGTGCCCAACAAGCTCCCTCTCGCGACACTGATCGAACTGGCGCAAAACAAGACCGACGAGGCGACTCGCCGGCTGGGCCAGCTGCAGAACGCCCACACCAGCGCGGCCGGAAAACTGGAAATGTTGCTGCAGTACCGGCAGGAGTACCTGGACCAGCTGCAGCACCAGATGCAGGCCGGCCTGTCATCGTCCCATGTGCGCAATTTCCAGGATTTCATCGGCACCCTGGACGGCGCCATCGAGCAGCAGCGCGCCCTGACCGTCCAGGCCGACACGCGGCTGGCGCATGGACGCGGCGACTGGCAAAACAACAAGCGCCGCCTCAACTCCTTCGACACCCTGTCCAACCGGGTTCGCCAGCAGGAGATGCTCACCCTCGGCAAAAAGGAGCAGCGCGACAGTGACGAACGCACTTCCCGGCAGTTCTACCTGCGCGCAGGCACCGTGGCCGATTGAATTCACCCGAGAAAACCATGTCTTTTAGTCTTCCACCCGTCAGCGCCCCCCATCAACCCGACAGCCAGCCGTCCCAGGCGTCAGCACGCAGCGATGAGCCGGACCCGAATGGCGCCGAAAGTTTCGGCGCCGTGCTTTCCCGCTCACTGGCGCCCGCCGGCGAGGCAGCCGGCAAGGCCGAGGGCAAGACGGCAACCGCCGCGTCGGCCCGGCGTCCACCGGAGGGCCGCAAGGCCGAACCGGACGAGCTGATCAATGCCATGGCAATGCCCCTGGCCCCGCTTGAAAACCTGCTGCCCCAAGCCGTGGCCGCCGGCCATGCTGCCGCGACGCCAGTCGCCGGCACCGTCCCGGGCGCTGCCAACCCTGGACTCACCGGTCTGCTTGCGGGGAAAACCCTCGCGGCAGACATGGCGATGGCGGGCGAGCCGATCACCGCGCCTGCACAGGTGGCATCCGCTGGGGAGGCTGCGCCACTACTGATGCCGGCACCCGGGCTGACACCCGAGTTGGCGGCGGCCAGCCAGAAGGACAAAGGGCTACCCGCTCTGCCCGCCCGGCTTCAGGCAGCCGAGGCCGGCCCGGCAGTGGCATTGGCCACGGCTGGCATCACCGGCCCGTCCGGCGCTTCGGACAGCGGGACTGCCGGTCAGTCGCCGCAGCACCGTGACCGGGCCGACAACCTGCCGCAGGTCTCGGCTGAAACGACAGCCGGCAGCGGACCGGAAGCCGACACCACACACAGCAGCGTCAAAATGCCCCTCCAGGGGATGGCGACGGCCGATGCCACAGCGTCAGGCACCAGCACCAGCGCCATCGGTCAGGCGGCGGTCACCGACATCTCCGCCGCCAGCGCCACCCCGCCCATCAGCTCGGCCGGCGTCGCAGCAACGCCAGCACCAACCGCGATGCTTGCCTCCAGCGCAGCGCCTGCCGCCATGACCCGGACGCTCGCTCCTGAGGTCGGCAGCGGTGAATGGGGCAAGGCCCTGGGCCAGCAGATGATCCACATGGGCAAGGGCGGTGAACAGGTGGCGGAGCTCCAGCTCAATCCCCCGGGACTCGGCCCCCTGAAAGTCACACTGACAATGAACGACCACCAGGTCCAGGCCATGTTTGTGACCGCGCATTCATCGGTGCGGGCCGCCGTGGAGGCGGCATTGCCGCAACTGCGTACCGCCCTGGCCGACAGCGGAATCAGCCTTGGCAACACCTCGGTCAACTCCGAGAGCCAGCAACAAACCACCTTTGCCCAGGACCAGAACGGGCAAAACGGGCAAAACGGGCAATCCGGCCAGCGCAGCTACCGCGCGGAGCGCACGCCCGACAACCTGGCACCGGTGGTCCGGCCAGCCACGGAAGCTTCGCGGCCAGCCGGCAGAGGGATCAGCGTGGACACCTACGCTTGAGGCGCGCCATGAGGCGCGTGTCCGGCAAATGCCGGATCTGACGCGTTTTACCCCTGCTTATCCGGCGATGCCGGGCGCCGGTTTTCGAAAACAATCGATTCTCAAACCCAAACAGCGAAGCCATGGCCACCAGCACCCCCCCCGCGAAGACACCCAACAAGTCCCGCAAGCTCATCATCCTGGTCATCGTTCTGATCACGCTGGTCGTCCTGGCGGCGGCTGGCGCAGCCTTTTATCTGGTCAGCCAGCGCAAGGAAGCTGCGCCCGTCGCAGTGGTACCTGTCGATCCGATTTTTATTGCTCTGGAGCCCATGACCGTCAACCTCCAGCCCAACGGCCGCAGCCGCTTCCTGCATGTGGCCGTCACGCTGAAGGTTCCGGACGTCAAGTCGCAGGCACTGGTCACCCAATACCTGCCGGAAGTGCGCAGCCGGCTTCTCTCGGCCTTGTCCAATCGCGCGGCCGAGTCGCTGGTCACCCCGGAAGAAAGAGCCCAACTGGCCGCTGACATCATGACGACGCTCAACCAGCCCTTCGTGGCCAATTTGCCGTCGCTGAAGATCTCCAGCGTGATGTTCACGACTTTCATGCTGCAGTAACCCGCTCAATGAAATTCACCCATGGCTTATGACCAGCAGCTGTCCCAGGACGAAGTAGATGCGCTGCTGCAGGGTGTCACCGGTGACACCGACGCAGTCACTGCACCGCCACCTCCCCCGCAAGGTCCGCCGACCTACAACCTCGGCACCGATGATCGCATCGTGCGCAGCCGCATGCACACGCTGGAGGTCATCAACGACCGTTTTGCCCGGCAACTGCGCAGTGCGCTGCTGACTTTCATGCGGCGCAGCGCCGACATTTCGGTCGGCGCGGTGCAGATCCAGAAGTACGGCGACTTCATCCGGCACCTGCCGGTTCCGGCCAACATCAACCTCATGCACATGAAGCCGCTGCGCGGCACGGCCCTGTTCGTGTTCGACCCCAAGCTGGTTTTCCTCGTGGTGGACAACCTGTTCGGCAGCGACGGCCGTTACCACGTCCGGATCGAGGGTCGCGACTTCACCCAGACCGAACAGCGCATCATCAAGCGGCTGCTCAACCTCACGCTGGAAAGTTACGGCAGCGCGTGGCAGCCGGTCTATCCGCTTGACTTTGAATATGTGCGCTCCGAGATGCACGCCAAACTGGCCAACATCGTGGCACCCAACGAAGTGGTGATCAACACCACCTTCCAGATCGAGTTCGGGCCCATTGGGGGCGCGCTCAATGTCTGCATTCCGTACTCCATGATCGAGCCGATCCGGGACCTGCTGTCCAACCCGCTGCAGGACGAAATCGAAGTTGACAAACGCTGGGTCAAACAGCTGTCGCAGCAGGTGCAAAGCGCCGACGTCGAGCTCAGGGCGCATTTCCTGACCATGCAGTCGAGCATTGGCCAGCTTCTCAGACTGCAGGCCGGCGACGTGCTGCCTGTGGAGATTCCGGAAACCATCATCGGCAAGGTCAATGGCGTGCCCGTCATGGAATGCGGCTACGGCACCTCCAACAACCACTATGCCTTGCGCGTGGAAAAAATGATCCACCACCAAGACAGCGACTCCAGCAAGGGAAAAGACCATGAGTGAAGACAGCAAGCAAGAGCCGGCGGCGGAACTGGACGACTGGGGCAGCGCGCTCGCCGAGCAGGCGCTCGCCTCCGCACCTGAACCTGCCCCTGAACCTGCACCCGCCCCTGTTGCGCCGCCTCCGGCGCCCGCGGTACCGTCCACACCGGCCGGCGAGCGGGTTTTCCAGCCGCTGCAGAGCCAAGCGGGTTCTGACATCGCAAGGGGCGACATCGACAGGGTGCTGGATGTTCCTGTCCAGCTGACCGCTGAACTGGGACGCACGCGCATCACCATCAAGAGCCTGCTCCAGCTGTCGCAGGGCTCGGTTGTCGAACTGGACGGCCTGGCGGGGCAGCCGATGGATGTTTTCATCAATGGTTACCTGATTGCACAAGGGGAAGTGGTGGTTGTCAACGACAAGTTCGGCATCCGCCTGACCGACATCATCACGCCGTCCGAACGCATGCAGAAACTGAACCGATGAGCCGGCCGGACCTCCGCGCACTGGCCGCCACCGCGCTGGCCTGCGTCAGTTTTTCAGCCGGTGCGGTGTTGCCGACCGTTCCCACAGCGGCGGCAGAACCCGTGCGCTCATTCGGCGCCGCCGGCCTGCTGCAGGCTGGCCTGGGCCTGGCCGTGGTGCTTGCCCTCATCTTTCTCTGCGCCTGGGCCGCACGGCGCTTCGGCCTGCCGCAGGCCGGCGGCGGCCGCCTGCTGAAGGTGGTGTCCAGTGCCATGGTGGGCCAGCGCGAACGCGTGGTGGTCGTGGAAATCGGCGGCTCGTGGCTGGTGCTCGGCGTCGCCGCGGGCCAGGTCAGCGCACTGCACACCATGCCGGCCGGAAAGTTATCCGACACCAACGCGGCGCCCATGTTCAGCGGCATGGAGGGCGCGGGGGCCTTCTCCCAGAAACTGCTTGAATCCCTGAACAAACTCAAGAAGCGGGACTGAGCATGCGCCCTGTTCGCCTGCCGGGCCGCGCGGCCCTGCTGCCCCTGATGTTTGTGCTGCTGTGGCTGTTGTGGCCCGCGCTGGCATCGGCCCAGGGCCTGCCCGGCATCACCAGCACGCGCGGCCCCGGCGGCAGCCAGACCTGGTCGCTGACGGTGCAGACCATGGTGCTTCTGACCTCATTGTCGTTTCTGCCGGCGCTGCTGCTGTCCATGACCAGCTTCACCCGCATTCTCATCGTGCTGGGCCTGCTGCGCACGGCCATTGGCACGCAGTCGGCCCCGCCCAACCAGATCCTCGTCGGCCTGTCGCTGTTCCTGACTTTTTTCGTGATGTCGCCGGTGTTCGACAAGGTCCACAGCGAGGCTTACAAGCCTTTTGCCGAAAACCGGATCAGCGCCGAGCAGGCACTCGAACGCGGGATCGCGCCCTTCAAGCAATTCATGCTCAAACAGACCCGCGAGGCCGACCTGGCGCTGTTCGCCAAACTTGCCAATGCGCCGTCCATGGAAGGCCCGGAACAGGTGACCTTGCGCATCTTGCTGCCGGCCTTTGTGATCAGTGAGCTCAAAACCGCCTTCCAGATCGGCTTCACCATCTTTCTGCCCTTTTTGATCATTGACCTGGTCGTCGCCAGTGTGCTGATGTCCATGGGCATGATGATGGTGCCACCTGCGACCATTTCGCTGCCCTTCAAGCTGATGCTGTTTGTGCTGGTGGACGGCTGGCAGCTGCTGATAGGCGCGCTGGCGCAGAGCTTCTACACCTAGGGATGAACTGGATATGACACCCGAATCAGTCATGACGCTCGGCTACGAGGCCATGAAGCTGGCGCTGCTGCTGGGCGCCCCGCTGCTGCTGGTGGCACTGGTCACCGGTTTGCTCATCAGCCTGTTCCAGGCGGCCACGCAAATCAACGAGATGACGCTGTCCTTCATCCCCAAGCTGCTGGCGGTGTTCGCCACCCTGGTGTTGGCCGGGCCCTGGATGCTCAACTCGGTGGTCGACTACATGCACAACCTGTTCTCGTCGATTCCGCAAATCATCGGGTGATGCCCGCGATTGTTTCGGTCACCTCGGACCAGCTCAACCTCTGGCTGCTGGCTTTTCTCTGGCCCTTTGTGCGCATGCTGGCGCTGATCAGCACGGCGCCGCTGTTCAGCGAACGTGCCGTGCCGCGCTCGGCCAAGGTCGGCCTGGCCGCGCTGCTGGCGATCGTGGTCTCGCCCACCTTGGGCGCCATGCCCGCCGTGCCGCTGATGTCCGTGGGCGGCTTGTGGATCATGGTGCAGCAGGTGCTGATAGGCGCGGCGATCGGGTTTTCCATGCGCCTGGTGTTTGCCATGGTGCAGGCGGCCGGTGAATATGTGGGCCTGCAAATGGGCCTGTCTTTTGCATCTTTTTTCGACCCGACCAGCGGGGGCAACACCATGGTGCTGGCGCGTCTGCTCAATGTGATAGCCATACTGCTGTTTCTGGCGGTGGACGGCCACCTGATGCTGATCATGGTGCTGGTCCAGAGTTTTCAGGTGCTTCCGGTGTCCGACGCGCCGCTGGCGGCCGGTGGCTGGTTTCTGCTGGCCTCGGCCGGCGGCCATGTGATCTCGGACGGGCTGATGCTGGCCCTGCCGCTGATCGCCATCTTGCTGACCCTGAACCTGGCCATGGGCATCCTGAACCGGGTGTCTCCCCAGTTCAGCATTTTCGCGGTGGGTTTCCCCATCACGCTGCTGGCCGGCATGGCCATGCTGCAGCTCCTGATGCAATACCTGGGGCCGTTTCTGGAGCCACGTTTTGCGGCGACTTTCACGTCCATCCTGGAGTTTCTGGGGGCACTGAGGTCCTGAGGACTGCAGACGCGCTGGCTGCCCTCACCCCTGCCCTCGCCCAGGGGGAGAGGGAGCAAGAAGGGTGGCCTCCCACCTCCCGTCTTTTTTTCCATCTCCCTCTCCCTCTCCCTCTCCCTCCGGGAGAGGGCGGGGGTGAGGGCCGGCCCCAGACCGCACACGGCCGCATTTTCAAGCCAAATCGGACGCCAGCTCTTTATCCACGGGTGCCATCAGCTATGAATTATATAGCAATAAAGAGGAGGTCTACAGGTAGTTGAACAGCGCAATCTGCTGGATCTTGACAAAAGTCTGCTGGCTGGCCTGCAGCGCGGTCTGGCGCTGGTAAAACTCCGCGATGGCCGCGGCGTAGTCCAGGTCCTGCAGGTCGGACAGGTAACTCTTGTCCGCCAGCTTGCGGCTGTCGCCGGTGACCTGCAGCGCGTCGAGCTCCTGCAGGCGCGAACCCACCGAGGAACGCACCGTCAGCACGTTGTCATGCGCGTTGGTGATCTTGACGTTGCCTGTGCTCAGGGCATTGAGCAGCTGGGCCTTGGCCGCCGGCGCGCCGGTATCCACCGGCACCTTCAGGGCCTTGATCACGTCGTTGATGGCCTCAAACACATTGGTGCCTGCATTTTTGGCGGTGGCGACGCTGAAGCTGTCGCCGGCAGCCGGCTCGCCGCTGATGCTGATTTGCAGGCCACCGAAGCTGATCGCGCTGCCCGCGGTGTAACCGGTGGACGCGCTCGTGACCGGTGGCTGTGACCTGGTCGTCACCGTGTAGTTGTTCGCGTCCACGAAATTGATTTCAAAATCCTGGCCGTAACTTGTGTTCGAAACATCCACCACGCTCACCGAGCTGAACACGCCGCTGCCGGCATTGGGCGCCGACGAGGAACTGGCCGGCGATGCGCTGACGTAACCCGCACCACCCTGCACCGACTGGAAAATGCTGCGGCCGTCGTCCGCACCGGCCATCTGGCGCGACACATCAACCTGCACCATGCGCTGGCCCTGGTCACCGTTGTACTTCATGCTGCCGTCGGCCTGCAAGGTAAAGGGCGCGGAGCCGCTCTTGAAGCCGGCGAACAGAAACTGGCCGTTGCCGTCGTCGCTGTTGGCCAGGCCCTGCAGCTGGTCCATGCTGCTTTGCAGGGTGCCGGCGATGGTCGCACGGTCGACATCGGTCAGGGTGCCGTTGCCAGCGGCGATCAACTGGGTCTTGATGCTCTGCATCACCGTGGTGACGCTTTGCAAGGCGTTTTCTTCCAGCGTCAGGCTTTGCACCGCATGGCCGCGGCTGGCCGCGTACTGCGCATTGAGGGCGATGGATTGCGACACGGCCAGCGCGCGGGTGGCGCCCAGCGGGTCGTCCGATGGTGCCAGGATTTTGGTGCCGGCGCCCAGCTGCTGTTGCACGCGCAGAAGGCTACTCTGCTGCCCGCCCATGGCGACGCGGCTTTGTTCATAAAAAGATTGTGTGCTGACACGCATTGTGGATTCCTCGGGTGTGGCGCTTAACGGATGCCAAGCACCGCGTCAAACATGGTGGACGCCGTCTGGATCACTTTGGCATTGGCCTGGTACATCTGCTGGAACATCAACAGGTTGGCGGTTTCCTCGTCCTGGTTGACACCCGACACGGACTGCTGGGCAGACCGGATTTGGGTGGTCAGGCTGGTCTGGGCGGTACCGGCGATCTGGATCTGCCGTGCCTTGTTGCCGACGCTGCTGACCAACTGCGCATACGCGTCGTTGAAGCTGGCCGACCCCTTTCCCATGGTTTTCTTGGTTTGCAAGGCGCCCAGCAGCAAGGCATTGCTGCCATCGGAAACGCCACCGCTGTTTTTCTCCACGGTGAACCGGTCGCTGTTCGAAGGCGTGCCGCTGATGGTGACGGTGATGCCATTGAAACTCATGGTCGCCCCCGGCGAATACGTGACGGGAGCGCCCGCGGCATAGGGGCTTGCAGGGTCGGGCACACCGTTGGCGGGTGTCACGGTGACGGCGGCTCCAGCCGGAAAACCCGACAGCTGATTGGTGGCACTGTTGTAGGTCAGTGTCACCGTGGCCGCCAGCGGTGTCGCCAGGTAGGCCGCGTCGACTTTTCCGGCGCTGATGGCGCCGCTGCCCTGGTTGCCGGCGGTGTTGCCGGTCACGACGGGCGAGGCCGCCGCGATTCTGGCCGGGTCGGACACCAGCACCGACAGGTCGCGTGCGCCGGTGCGGGTGGGCTGGATCAGGAAAGAATCACCCGGTGCGCCGGCGCCGCTGGCCAGCGTCAGGGTGACGCCGTCGAAGGTGGTGGTATCCGCAGGCGCTGCGCCGGGAAAACCAGCTGTCAGGGGAAGGGCCTGGTTGTCCGACAGCCGCGTCAGGGTGTAGGCCGGGCCGGCGGTCACGTCCAGGCGGTAGTCGCTGGTGGTCAGCTGGCTGCTGTCGGAAAAAGACGGCGTCAACACCAGGTTGCCTGTGTTCTTGCTGTTCGACAGCACACCGGGGCTGGCCTGCGAAAAGAAATCAGAACCCAGAACACCATTCAGATCAATGCCGAGGTTATGCTGGGCATTGAACGTATCGGCCAACGCAATCGCCATGCGGCCCAGCGAGTTTTGCGCCGGGGCCAGCGTTTCGCTGCGAAATTGCAGCAGCCCGCCGAGTGAGCCGCCGCCGCCGAGCATGCTGTCCTGCAGTTGCACGGCATTTCCGGCAGCGTTGACCACCGCGACAATGGTGCGGGCGGGATCGCCCGACGATGACACCGCCGCCAGCTTGGTGGCCCTGTCGCCCAGTACCAGGGTCTGTCCGTTGCCAATAAAGATGTTGTACTGGCCGCCGTCCTGCACCACCAGCTTGGTGCCGATCAGCTGTCCCAATTCATTGACCAGTTGGTCCCGTTGATCCAGCAGGTCATTGGGCGCCTGTCCGCCAGTGGCATTGCTGAGCATGGCCACTTGCTTGTTCAGGCTGGCGATCTGCTCGGCATAAGTGTTGATCTGCTCGACACTGCCGGCAATCTGGTCATTGACGCTTCCGTTGAGGCCGGTCAGGTACTGGTCCATGGACCGGAACTGGTTGGCCGTGGCTTGGGCGGAACTGATCAGTTGCTGCCGGGCCGCCGGATCGGCCGGGGTGTTGGCCACCGCCTGGATATTGGTGAACAGGGACTGCAGTTGGGGTGCCAGGCCCGCTTTCTGATCGGCCAGCAGGTTGTCGATCTGGCTGATCTGCGTGTAGTAGGTGGTCAGCGACTGGTTCAGGGACTGTGCCTGGTTGAGCTGCGACGCCAGGTACTGGTCGTAGCTGCGTGTCACGTCACCCACCTTCACACCGCTGCCGAAGAACCCGACGCTTGGGCTGTAAATGCCGCCATTCGATGCAACTTGCGCGGCCTGGCGGCTGTAGCCGGGGGTATTGACGTTGGCGGTATTGTGGCCGGTGGTCACCAATGCAGCCTGGGCGGCATTGAGACCGCTCAGGCCGGTATAAAACATGCTATTCGACATTAGGCTGGCCTTTCAAGGCGGCGACTGTTACCCGGTGACTCCGGTGACCCGGTGGCGTTTTTCGACCGCTTCTGAAATAGATAACGACACTTCCCCGGAAAACTTGAGGATGAAGCAAGCGCCCGTTTGCAGAAAACTTCAGCCTCAATACCCCGGGAAGTCATGAACTAGAACGTTTCCCAACTGCCACCGGCCGCAGCCAATTCGCCGGCCGGTGCAGCGGGCT
>NZ_JAQSDN010000026.1 GCF_029945925.1 Polaromonas sp.
AATGGTGCCCATTCCGGGAATCGGACCCGGGACCTCTCCCTTACCAAGGGAGTGCTCTGCCACTGAGCCAAATGGGCCAAATTCAAAAACTCTGCTTACCTGCCAAATACAAAAACCAGCGCTTGTTGTGATGGAGCGGGAGACGGGAATCGAACCCGCGTCATTAGCTTGGAAGGCTAGGGTTCTACCATTGAACTACTCCCGCATCGACCGCCTTTTCACTTCAAGACAACCCCGAAACACGGCATACCAACCATCCAGGCCACGCCTGCCTATCAAAATTTATCGCTGGTGGAGAGGGCTGGATTCGAACCAGCGTACTCGTTAGAGGGCAGATTTACAGTCTGCTGCCATTAACCACTCGGCCACCTCTCCTTTGGCGAACCTCAGATTATGCCATGGAAATTTGACATCCGGCAATCCTGAACAACAAGTGCTTACCACCTCACCGGCCGGTGGCCATGGCTGCGCAAAAAATCATTGGCGGCGCTGAAATGCCCGCAGCCGATGAAGGGTTTGGGGGGCCGTAGCGCCGACAGGGGCGAGGGGTGGTTGGCCGTCAGCACCAGGTGCCGGGCCGGAATCAGGGCCTGCTTGGTCTGGGCGTGCGCACCCCAGAGCATGAACACCACCGGCTCGGGTTTGGCCGCCACCGCAGCGATCAGCCGGTCGGTCAGCACTTCCCAGCCCTGTCTGGCATGGCTGGCGGCCTGGCCTTCCTCCACCGTCAGGCTGGTGTTGAGCAGCAATACCCCCTGGCTGGCCCAGCGTTCCAGCGAACCGCCGCTGTGCACTTCCGGCGCCACCGCCGGGTCGCGCGCCAGCTCCTTGAACATGTTGCGCAGGCTGGGTGGGGGTTTCACGCCGTCCGGGACCGAAAAAGCCAGCCCCTGGGCCTGGCCCGGGCCATGGTAAGGGTCCTGGCCCAGGATCACGACCTCGACACCGGCCAGCGGCGTCAGCGCCAGGGCCCGGAAGGGCTGCGGCGGGTAGATGACGGCCCCTTGCGCGAGTCGCTGTTCGATAAATACACCCAGCTGCTGGCCGGTTTTACTGGCCAGAAAATGCCCGACTTCCGGCGCCCAATCGGCCGCCAGCGGCCAGTCGGCCGGATTCCAGCGCGCCAGGTGCCGGCCGTGGCCGGTGTCCTCCGGCAGCGGCCTGGGCAAGTTTTCAAAGGCCAAATCGACCTGCAGTCCTTGTGGCATGGGCGTGAGCAGCTATTTATTCAGTAGCATCCGGAAACAGCTCCGCCAGCGCGATGCCGGGGTCTTCGGCGCGCATGAAAGCCTCGCCGACCAGGAAAGCATTGACTTTGGCCTCGCGCAGGCGCGCCACGTCGACCGCGGTCGTGATGCCGGATTCGGTCACCAGCAGGCGGTCGGCCGGCACGTCCTTGACCAGGCCCAGCGTGGTGTCCAGCAACACCTCGAAGGTCTGCAGGTTGCGGTTGTTGATGCCCAGCAGCGGCGTCTTGAGCTGGAGCGCGCGCTCCAGCTCGGCGCGGTCATGCACTTCCACCAGCACAGCCATGTCCAGCGAGAAGGCCAGCGCCTCGAGCGCCTTCATCTGCGCATCGTCCAGGCAGGCGGCAATCAGCAGGATGCAGTCGGCGCCCATGACGCGCGACTCGTAGACCTGGTAAGGGTCGATGATGAAATCCTTGCGCAGCACCGGCAGGCTGCAGGAGGCGCGCGCCTGTTTCAGGTAATCGATGCTGCCCTGGAAAAAATCCTTGTCAGTGAGTACCGACAAACACGCTGCGCCATGCTCAGAATAACTTTGGGCAATGTCGGCGGGAATGAAGTCAGCGCGCAGCACGCCCTTGGAGGGACTGGCTTTCTTGATTTCAGCAATCACCGCGGGTTTGCCGGCGCTGATTTTGGCGCGCAGGGCACCGACAAAATCACGTGTCAGCACGCGCGACTCGGCGTCAAAACGCATCGCGGCCAGGGGTTTGCGCTTGATCGCCGCGGCGACTTCTTCGCGCTTGACGGCCACAATCTTGTTCAGGATATCGGACATGGTTCAGGTCGCCAGGGCTTGGGAAGTGGAAACAAGCTGCGCGAGCTTGCCTTTGGCGGCGCCGGAAGTGATGGCCTTGCGGGCCAGCGCGATGCCGGCCAGCATGGATTCGGCCACATTGGCCGCGTACAGGGCGGCGCCGGCGTTGAGGATGACGATGTCGCGCGCCGCGCCGGGCTCGTCGTCGAGCACGCTCCTGAGCATGGCCATCGACTGCTCGGGTGTCTCCACGCGCAGCGTGCGGTTGCTGGCCATGGCCAGGCCGAAGTCCTCGGGATGGATTTCGTATTCGGTGATTTCGCCGCCCTTGAGTTCGCCGACCACCGTGGCCGCACCCAGTGAGACTTCGTCCATGCCGTCCTTGCCATAGACCACCAGCGCATGTTCGGCGCCCAGGCGCTGCAACGCGCGCACCTGGATGCCGACCAGGTCGGGGTGGAACACGCCCATCAGGATGTTGGGCGCGTCGGCCGGGTTGGTCAGCGGCCCGAGGATGTTGAAGATGGTGCGCACGCCGAGTTCCTTGCGCACCGGGGCGACATTTTTCATCGCCGGATGGTGGTTGGGCGCAAACATGAAACCGACGCCGACGTCCGCGATGCATTGGGCAATCGCCTCGGGCTTCAGGTTGATGTTGATGCCCAGGGCTTCGAGCACGTCGGCACTGCCGGACTTGCTGCTGACGCTGCGTCCGCCATGTTTGCTGACCTTGGCGCCGGCCGCCGCCGCGACAAACATCGAGCAGGTCGAGATGTTGAAGGTGTGCGAACCGTCGCCGCCGGTGCCGACGATGTCCACCAGGTGCGTCTTGTCGGCCACGTGGACCTTGGTGGAGAACTCGCGCATCACCTGCGCCGCCGCGGTGATTTCGCCGATGGTTTCCTTCTTGACGCGCAAGCCGGTGATCAGCGCGGCCATCATGACGGGCGAGAGCTCGCCGCTCATGATCAGGCGCATGATCTTGAGCATCTCGTCGTGGAAGATCTCGCGGTGTTCAATCGTGCGCTGCAGCGCTTCCTGGGGCGTGATTTTGTTGCTCATGGGCATGGTCGTGCTCTTGTCTCTCGAGTTAGTCGGAAGGATTGTCGGTCAGGGCCAGCTTGATGCCAAATCCAATGAACATGGCGCCGGCCACCCGGTCCAGCCAGGTAAACAGGCTCCCACGCTTGTCACTTCGTGTACTGGGCTGCCCCCCGAGGGGGCCGCTGCGCCTGCGGACTGGCAAAGCCAAATCCGCGGCCCCGGCTTGACCAGGAGAGCCCTCACGCTCGTCACTGCATGGGCTGCGCTGCCCGCCCATGCGCCGGGTCAACCAGCTGGCGGCCAGCGCCCAGCCGATGTTGACCCACAGCGCGTTGAAGTTGAACAGCAGGCCCAGCAGCAAAAACGCCAGCGGCTTGTTGTCCACGCCGGGCGCAATGAACTGCGGCACAAAGGCGAGGAAAAACAGCGCCACCTTGGGGTTCAGCACGTTTGTCCAGAAGCCCTGGAAAAATATGCCTTTCAGGCCTCCAATCCTTACCACACGGGCGCCATCAGCTTCTGAATTGATAGCAAATTCGGCGCCCTGGCGGGTCAGCAGGCGGATGCCGACATACACCAGGTAGGCGGCGCCGGCCCACTTGAGCACGGTGAACGCCGTGGCCGAGGCGGCCAGCAAGGCGCTGACCCCCCCTGCCGCCGCGATGATGTGCACAAAGCAGCCCGCGGTGATGCCCAGCGCCGCCACCATACCGGCGCGCGCGCCGCGGCGCAGGGCATGGGTCACGATGTAGAGCACATCCGGGCCGGGCGTCAGGTTCAGCAACACGCCGGCAGCGATGAAAAGCAGCAGTTGTCCGGTCGCCATGGAATGCCCCTCAGTTGCTGAAGAAGCCGCGCATCGCCGCGATCGCCCGGTCCACGCCGGCCGCATCCACGTCGAGGTGGGTGACAAAACGCAGGCGGTACAGGCCGGTGGCCTGGATGCCTTGACTTGCGAGGTGCTGCAGCAAGGCCTCGGACTGGTCGCGCGCGCTGCCTACCAGGTCCACAAACAGGATGTTGGTCTGCGGCGCCTCGACCTGCAGGCCGGCCAGGCCGGTCAGCCCATCGGCCAGCCGTTTTGCCAGCAGATGGTCGTCGGCCAGGCGCTCGATGTGGTGGTCCAGCGCATACGCGGCCGCGGCCGCCAACCCGCCGGCCTGCCGCATGGCGCCGCCGGCCATCTTGCGGATGCGCCGGGCGCGGGCGATGAATTCGGCCGAGCCGCACAGCGCCGAACCGACCGGCGCGCCCAAACCCTTGCTGAAGCAGACGGACACCGAATCGAAGCAGCCGGCGATGCGCCGGGCTTCTGCCCGCGCCTCTGCGCCCGTGGTGGCGGCTTGGGCCACCGCAGCATTGAACAGCCTCGCGCCGTCCAGGTGCCGGGCCAGCCCCTGGCTTCGCGCCAGCGTGGTTGCTGCTTCGATGTAAGCCATGGGCAGCAACTTGCCACCCAGCGTGTTTTCCAGCGCCAGCAGCCGGCTACGGGCGAAATGCGGATCGTCCGGCTTGACCGCGGCCTCGATGTCGGCCAGGGCCAGCGTGCCGTCGGCCTGGTGGTTCAGCGGCTGGGGCTGCACGCTGCCCAGCACCGCCGCGCCGCCGCCTTCCCAGCGATAGCAGTGCTGCATCTGGCCGACGATGTACTCGTCGCCGCGCTGGCAGTGGGCCAGAATCGCGCACAGGTTGCTCTGGGTGCCGGTGGGCACAAACAGCGCCGCCTCGAAGCCCAGCATCGCCGCGATCTTGTCCTGCAGCGCGTTCACACTCGGGTCGTCGCCAAACACGTCGTCACCCAGCGGCGCGCGGGCCATCGCGGCACGCATGCCCTCGGTGGGCTGCGTCACGGTGTCGCTTCTCAGGTCAACTTTTGTCGTCATTTATGCCACCAGCCCTTATGGAATATGCGCAAGCAGCTACGCTTTTAATAGCAAACAGAGCCGCGACTAGGCGCTCTGCTCGAGGAAGTTTTTCAGCATTGCATGGCCGTGTTCGGTCAGTATCGATTCAGGGTGGAACTGCACGCCCTGGATCGCGAGTTCCTTGTGGCGCACGCCCATGATCTCGCCGTCGTCGGTCCAGGCGGTGATGGCCAGTACCTCCGGGCAGGACGCCTTGTCGATCGCGAGCGAGTGGTAGCGGTTGACGGTGAACTGCCTGGGCAGACCGGCAAACACGCCTTCCTGCGTGGTGGTGATCACACTGGTTTTGCCGTGCATCAGCTGCTGCGCACGCACGATCTTGCCGCCAAAGGCTGCGCCCACCGCCTGGTGGCCCAGGCAGACGCCCAGGATCGGCAGCTTGCCGGCGAAGTGTTGAATGGCCGCCACCGAAATGCCGGCCTCCGCCGGCGAACACGGACCGGGTGAAACTACCAGGCGGTCCGGCGCGCGCGCGGCAATGCCTTCGACGGTGATTTCATCGTTGCGGAAGACCTCGACCTCGGCACCAAGCTCGCCGAAATACTGGACGATGTTGTAGGTGAAGGAGTCGTAGTTGTCGATCATCAAGAGTTTCATGATCCGCTCCTTATTCCAGGCCTTCTTCGACCAGCTCGGAAGCCCGCAACAAGGCGCGCGCCTTGGCTTCGGTCTCTTTCCATTCGAGCTCGGCCACCGAATCGGCCACCACGCCGGCCGCCGCCTGCACGTAGAGCATCTGGTCCTTGATGACGCCGGTGCGAATCGCAATCGCCACGTCCATGTCGCCCGCATAACTGAGGTAGCCGCAGGCGCCGCCGTACAGGCCGCGTTTGGTCGGTTCGAGCTGGTCGATCAGTTCCATCGCATGCACCTTGGGCGCGCCGGTCAGCGTGCCGGCCGGAAAAGTCGCCTTGAGCACGTCCATGCTGGTCATGCCGTCGAGCAACACGCCCTCGACGTTGCTGACGATGTGCATCACGTGGCTGTAACGCTCCACCGAAAACGCCTCGGTGACCTTGACCGTGCCGGTTTTGGCGATGCGGCCGATGTCGTTGCGCGCCAGGTCGATCAGCATCACGTGTTCGGCGCGTTCTTTCGGGTCGTTGATCAGCTCCTGCTCGACGGCCTTATCAAGCTCGGGCGACGAAGCGCGCGGACGCGTGCCGGCCAGCGGGCGGATCGTGATCTTCTGACCTTCGTCCGTTTTTTCCTGCCGCACCAGAATTTCCGGCGAGGCGCCCACCACGTGGAAGTCGCCGAAGTGGTAGTAATACATGTAGGGGCTGGGGTTGAGCGAACGCAGCGCGCGGTACAGCGACAGCGGCGACTCGGTGTAGCGCTTCTTGATGCGCTGGCCCACCTGCACCTGCATGAAGTCGCCGGCCTCGATCAGCCGCTTGGCGCGCTCGACAGCGGCCAGGTAATCGGCCTTGGCAAAGTCGCGTTCGGCCGGGTAGCCCTGGGTCGGCTTGACCACCGGCGCGCTGACCGAGTACTTGAGCTGCTCCTTCAGTTCGCGCACGCGCTTCTTGGCGTTGGCGTAGGCCTCGGGCAGGGCCGGGTCGGCGTAGACGATCAGGTAGAGCTTGCCCGAGAGGTTATCGATCACCGCCAGCTCTTCGCACTGCAGCAGCAGGATGTCGGGACAGCCCAGGGTATCGGGCGGGCAGGAGGCTTCGAGTTTTTTCTCGATGTAGCGCACCGTGTCGTAGCCGAAGTAGCCGGCCAGACCGCCGCAAAAACGCGGCAGGCCGGGCCGCAGCGCGACCTTGAAACGCTTCTGGTAGTCGCTAATGAAATCGAGCGGATTGGCTTTCGAGGTTTCGATGACCTGGCCGTCGCGCACAACCTCCGTCAGCACGTCGGCGCCAAACCCGCTGGCGCGCACCAGGGTGCGGGCCGGCAGGCCGATGAAGCTGTAGCGGCCAAAACGCTCGCCGCCGACGACCGATTCGAGAAGAAAGCTGAATTTTCCGCCGTCCCTCGAATGCGCCAGCTTGAGGTACAGGGAGAGCGGGGTTTCGAGGTCGGCAAACGCCTCCGCCATCAGCGGAATGCGGTTGTAGCCCTGCTGCGCAAGGCTTTTGAATTCAAGTTCAGTGATCACGGCAAGTTCCTTCACCGGTGGACCCACGCGCGCCGGCGTGGCCACCTTCATTCAGTACACCCCGAAAACCGGGGCAAGGATGCTCGTTGCAGGAGGGCAAGAGCGCATCAAAACAGGCTTGCACGGCAACGAGGCGGGCCGGCCTCGGCATGCGAGAGCTGTCAGGCCCGCCAGGGCCAGGCTCCCCGGTAGCTGCTACCTGTCTGAATGATGCGATGAATGAACATGGAAGGCCAAGTGTAGCAAAGGCAGACGGACCGAAGGAACCCAGTCCCCTTCAAGAGGCAAAAGGCAATAGGCAATAGGCGCAGGAAAACGACGTTCACCGAAAGCCCGACAAAAAGAACAGCAAAAAAGCCAGGCGCCTCCACAGCCGCGGGCGAATGTAACTAGTAGTAATGCTTATCTCGCAAACCCTCTTGTGGGTAGCCAGGTGCCGGACCAAAATACCTTCATTAACGAACGACCGTTCTTTTTCTGGAGACCTCTTATGACCTGGATGAAACCATGCCTAGCGGGCGCCATGTCGCTTTTGCTGGCCTTCAGCGCCGCAGCGGCCACCGTGGAAGTGGGCGGCGTCAAGCTCGAAGACCAGATCGACATGCGCGGCAGCAAGCTGGTGCTCAATGGCGCCGGCGTGCGCTTCAAGGCCGTCTTCAAGGTCTACACGGCCGGCCTGTACCTCGGCAAAAAAGCCGCCACCCCGGAAGAGGTGCTGGCCGCGCCCGGCGCCAAGCGCCTGCAGATCACCATGCTGCGTGAGATCGATTCCAACGAACTCGGCAAGCTCTTCACGCGGGGGGTGCAGGACAACGCGCCCAAAACCGAAATGTCCAAACTGATCCCCGGCCTGATCAAGATGGGGCAGATTTTCTCGGACCAGAAAAAACTGGTCGCCGGCGACGTCTTCATGATCGACTGGGTGCCAGGCACCGGCACCGTGATCACCGTCAAGGGCGTGCCGCAAGGCGAGCCCTTCAAGGAGCCGGAATTTTTCAACGCGTTGATGCGTATCTGGCTCGGCCCCGTGCCCGCAGACTGGAAACTCAAGGACGCCCTGCTGGGCAAACCCGCCTGAGCCCAGCGCCGGCTGTGATGTTTAACGGGGCGCAAGCCCCGTTGTTGTTTTCAGGGCGGCCAGGTCCATCGCAGCAAGCGTGTCGACAAAACCGTCGGCGTCCACACCGCGCACGGGCTGGCCATGGTTGTAGCCGTAAGTCACCAGCAAAACCGGGCAACCCGCAGCCCGCGCCGCCTGCGCATCGTTGCTGGAGTCACCGATCATCAAGGTCCGTGCGGGCGCGCTTCCCAATGCTTCGCAGGTCTTGCGCAGCGGCAGAGGGTCGGGTTTTTTCCGCTCGAACGAATCGCCGCCGAACACCAGGCTGAAGAAACCGTCCAGACCCTTGGCCTTGAGAAGGGGCACGGCAAACGCGGTCGGCTTGTTGGTCAGGCAGGCCAGCTTCAGGCCCTGGCGCTGCAGCAGCTGCAAACCCTCCACCACGCCCGGGTAGACGCTGGCATGCTGGCCGTTGATGGCCAGGTAGTGGCGCTGGTAGCTGTTCCAGGCAGCCGGGAACAGCCGCTCCACTGCTTCATTATTGATAGCTGTTGGCGCCCGTCCATCAGGGGCTGCAGGCGTATTCAGCACATGATGCAGGACGGCACCGATCAAATGCTCCGAGCCCTTGCCTACTCGCGCCCCGACCACGGATCGTTCGACCGGCGACAGCGACAGATCGGCCAGCATCCGGTTCAGGGCGACCACAAAATCACCGAGGGTGTCGACCAGGGTGCCGTCCAGGTCAACAATCGCAGCATCGAACAGGCTGTGCTTCAGGGACACCAGGCTTGTTTCCCTGCAGGCCTCAAACCACCGCGCCGAACAATGCGCCTACACCTGCCGTGATCGCCATCGCGAGCGCGCCCCAGAAGGTCACGCGCCACGCACTGGCCAGCACGCCGGCGCCCCCGGCGCGGGCGGCCACAACACCCAGGAGGGCGAGAAAAACCAGTGAGCTTGCGCACACCCAGGCGATGAGGCCTTGCGCGGGCGCCCAGGCGGCGACGGCCAGCGGCAACACCGCACCGACCGCAAAACTCCCCGCCGAGGCCAGTGCAGCCTGCACCGGCCGTGCACTGAACGCCTGCGAAATGCCGAGCTCGTCCCGCGCGTGGGCGCCCAGCGCGTCATGCGCCGTCAACGCAACCGCCACCTGCTGCGCCAGTTCGGGCGCCAACCCCCGCGCGACATAAATGCCGGTCAACTCGCGCTGTTCAGCGGCGGGGTCCAGCGCCAGCTCGGCACGTTCACGCTCAAGGTCGGCTTTTTCGGTGTCGGCCTGCGAGTGGACCGAGACATACTCCCCCGCGGCCATCGACATCGCCCCTGCCACCAGCCCGGCCACACCCGCCACGAGAATGCTCTCCTGGCTTGCATGCGCGGCGGCGACGCCGACCACCAGGCTGGCGGTGGACACAATGCCGTCGTTGGCCCCCAGCACCGCCGCGCGCAGCCAGCCGATGCGGTCGGTACGGTGACGTTCAATATGGCGTGAGAATTTCATGATCGGGGTGGAAGGTGGATGGCGCAAGGGAAAGCATAGCCGAAGACCACGCCGGCTCACCGCTTGCCATGGGTACGCCGGCTGTCGATGGCTTGCCGCAGACTGCCCAGCAGGCGCCGCTCGTCAATCGGCTTTTCAAGCCAGGCCGTCACCGCGAGTGTGCTGCCGGCGTACAGCCGGGCTTCCGCGGCCGTTACCGACAGGACCAGAACCGGCAGGTCTGTCGTGCGTTTGTCCTGGCGCAGGGAGCGGATCAGTTGCAGCCCGTTTTCATAGGGCAGATGAACATCCACCGTCATGGCCGCATACGACTCCATCTTGAGGTAGTCACGGGCCTGCGCCGCCGTGTGGGCAATGTCGGCATCGAAGCCGGCCTTGTCCAGCATCATGCCTATCAGCTGGGCCACATCCGGGTCGTCTTCACACACCAGGATGCGCGGCCGGTTGATGCCGCAAAGACTCATGGGCGCCGTGACCGGGGGCGCCTCGCGCCACTCCGGCAGCTCGAAAAAGAAGGTGGTTCCCACGTCGACTTTGGAGGTGAAGCCGAGGCTTCCGTCCATCCGTTCAACAATCGCTTTCGAAATGGCCAGGCCGAGGCCGGTCCCGCCCTTCTGGCGTGTGTCAGACGAGTCGGCCTGCGAGAACTTCTGGAAAATGCGCTCGCGGAATTCTTCGGGGATACCCGGTCCGTTGTCACTGACCTCGACACGCACACGGCCCGCGTGCCGGCCCAGCAGCACCAGCACCGTGCCTTGCGCGGGAGAAAACTTGATGGCATTGGACAGCAGGTTGGTCATCACCTGGAGCAGGCGGTCGCTGTCCACCAGGGCCTTCAGGGGCTGCCTGGGCGCATGCAGGGCCAGCTTGACCTGGTGCTGCGCGGCAAAACCTTCGTTGTCCGCCAGTGTCTGCTGCAGCAGGGGCAGCAATTCCTGCGGCTGCAGCTCGAACTGCATCTTGCCGGACTCGATTTTTTCACTGTCGAGGATGTCGTTGATCAGGCGGATCAGCCGCTCACAGTTGTTTTTGGCGATTTCCACGAGGCTTCTGGCCCGCTCCGGCAGCGCACCGGCCACCCCCCCCGAGACCAGCCCCAGCGAGCCGCGTATCGAGGTCAGGGGCGTGCGCAGTTCATGGCTGACCGTGGAGACAAATTCGCTCTTCATGCGGTCGATGCGTTTGAGCTCGGTGACGTCGGTGCCCAGCGAGAAAAACCCGATGACCTTGTCCTCCTCACCGTCTTCGCCGTCTTCACTGTAGCGAGGAAGATAACTCATCACGTATTCGCGCCGCTCGCCGCTGGCGGTGACCTGCTCCCGTTCGTAACGCACCGCATAACCGGACAGCGCTTCCTGCACATGGCCGCTTATCCGGCTGTAAAACTCGGGGCCCGCGATTTCAAGCAGTGTTTTGCCGTGGATTTTTTCCCGCGGCAAGCCAAACACCTCTTCATAGGCTTTGTTGTGAAACTGGAAACGCTGCTCGCTGTCCACATAGGCCATCAGGGCCGGGACATTGTCAGTCAGCTGGTGCAACTGGGCTTCGCTGTCGCGCAACGCATCAGCGATGCGTTTGCGCTCGGAAATATCGCGGATGATGGCCGTGAAAAGCCGCCGCCCGCCCACATTGACGTCGCCGAAAGACACATTGACCGGAAACTCGCTGCCATCGCGGCGCACGCCCATGACCTCGGTATCGGACTCCTTGAAGCCTGCTGGCCGGTCGGCCAGGGTGGCGAAAAAAGCGGAAAAACCCGGTTTCCAGCGCGCCGGTAAGAGCATGGCCACAGGTTGCCCCAGCAAGTCCTTGAGCCGGTAGCCGAAGAGGTGCCGGGCCGCACTGTTGGCGTTGACAACCAGGCCCTCCGACGTCGCAGTGATGACGCCATCGGCCATGCTCTCGGTGATGGCGCGGCTCATGGCTTCGCTGTCGGCAAGCTCCGCCTGGATGCGTCGGCTGTTGGCCTGAGCGCGGATCACGGCGCGGATGGTCCAGCCGAGCAGCCCGAGTGAGAGCAGGCCGCTCAGCAGGATCAGCATCCGGACCGTCTGCGCTGTCCGCCGGGCGTTTTGCTCGGAACGCTCCAGGGTCAGCACCTGTGCGCTCTTGATCCGGCCGGCGAGCTCCTCGATCTCGTCGTGAAGCCGGCGATTGAGGTCGCTGCCGTCCAGCACGGTCGCCGCTTCCAGCCCCGCCTGCTGCCGGGCGCTGACCGCCCTTTCCATGAGATCCAGGCGCCGGACGATCAGCCCCTGCAGGGTACGCAGGTCTTCCAGGCGCTCGCCTGCCATCGGCAGGCCACTGGCGCCCAGCAGCACCTCCTGCAAACCCGCCCCGGCCTGCCGGTACGCCGCCAGGTCCTGGTCGATGTTGGTCAGGAGATAACGCCGCTGCAGGGACTCCGCGGTCTTGAACTGCGAGACGAGCCGCTCCAGCAGGACCACCGTCGCCTGGATTTTTTCCTCGCTTTTCTCGTCCTCAAGCAGCGAATTGATGGTGAGGTAGGACGTGACCGTGCTCAGCGCCATCAGGAGCAGGCCCAAGCCCAGGGCAATGGTGATGTTGGTGCGAAAGGGCAGCTTCATGGCGGGGCCTCATGCGGGGGCTTGGTACGGGAATCCGTGCCGGGTGGCTTTTCCCGATCCGCCTGTACGGACCATACACCAGCCGACCCTGCACGCATGCCGGCCGCCGTCCGCTGGCCGCAGCCTTGCGGTCATGGTGCTGCCGCCGCAGGCAAGCCGGCCTCCAGCGCCGCGATCAATTCGCCCAGCGAGGCCTCCAGCCGTTCCAGCAAGGCATCCAGCGCTGCGCGCGGCTGCTCCCCGTGCAGGGCCTGCTCCAGCGCCTGGGCATGACCCGGCACCTGCGTGGCGCCGATCTGACCGGCCAAGCCGCGCAGGGAGTGGACCAGCAGTTCCGCCGCCTTCAGGTCGCCCGCGTCCAGCGCCTCCCGGATGCGCTTGGGCGTATCTTTGCGCCCTTCCAGAAAACGGCCGAGCATGGAAAAGTAAAGCGTTTTCACGCCCATCGCCCGGCGCAGCCCGAGAGACAGGTCCAGCCCTTCGATGGCTGTGGGCCAGGCCTCTGCCGGCGGCTCGCCAGTCACCGTGGCTTCCAGCCTGGCCAGCGCCTTGCGCAGTTCGGTCACGGCCTCGGCCTTTTGCGCCACAGTCAGGCGGGCCGCATCGATTTCCAGGTGCAGGCCCGGCCGGTCGCAGCGGATGATCTCCGGATCGCCCGGCATTCCCGTAGTTTCCGGGCGCACCACATACACCGGGATGGGTTGGGCAAAGCCCTTGGCCAGGATGGCGTCCCGCGCATCGGACTGGACCTCGCCCTCAACCAGGACATGGGTCTGGCTGGAGATCAGGATTTCGCCGGGCTCGGCGGCCTGCTCGAGCCGGGACGCCAGGTTGACCTCGCGGCCGATGATGGTGTATTCCATGCGCAGGCTGCTGCCGAAATTGCCGACGTCACAAAACCCCGAGTTGATGCCGATGCGTATCTCGAAATTCCTGTGGATGCCCATGTCCCGCCAGCGGGCCCGCAGCCCTTCCATGCGTTTTTGCATGGCAATCGCCATGCGCACGCACTGCACCGCATCCTCGCGAACGCCCAGCGTATGCGGGTCGCCAAAAAAGATGACGATGGCGTCCCCGATGAATTTGTCCAGCGTGGCGCCGTATTCGGCGGCAATCTGCGACATTTCCGCGAAATAACTGTTGAGCAGCAGCGTGACCTCTTCGGGCTGCCACTGCGCCGTCGACTCGGTGAAATTCTTGATGTCGGAAAAGAACACCGTGAGTCTTTTGCGCTGCGTCCGGATTTCCGCCTGGCGCGAACCGTCAAAAAGCGACTGGTAAACCTGCGGCGCCAGGTAACGCGAGAGCTGCTCGGACAACACTTTCAGGCGCCTGGCATTGGCACTGCGCTCCAGGTGCAGCTTCAGGCGGGCCAGAAGCACCGGCGGGCTGATGGGCTTGGTCACATAGTCGGTGGCGCCCAGGTCCAGACCCCGGTGCTCTTCGTCCTCGCTGCCCAGCGCCGTCAGGAAAATGACCGGGATATCGGCGGTGCGCGGGTCCCGGCCGAGCCGGGCCAGGACCTCGTAGCCGTCCATGCCCGGCATCACCACGTCGAGCAGGATGATGTCGGGCCGCTCGGCCGACCGTGCCATGTCCAGGCCGGCCTCGCCGGCGGCAGCCGCCGTCACCTCGTAGCTGTCCTGCAACAGGGCCGTGAGCAGGTAACGGATGTCCTCGCTGTCCTCGATCACCAGGATGCGGTGCCTGTGCAGCGGCGCCGGCAGGTTCGCGCGGCTGCTCTGCTTCAATTCCTCCGCTTCCGGTCTGCCCACAGTCTCCATGGTCCGGCCCTTCCAATCCAGCCAGGGCACGGCCCCTGGTTCACCCGCAGGCTGCGCTATCGGCCTATGCCGCCAGCGCTGCCCGCATTCCCGCGATTACCGCCCGGTAGTCCGGCTGGCCGAAAATCGCACTGCCTGCCACAAAGGTATCGGCGCCAGCCGCAGCCACCTGCGCAATGTTGTCCAGCTTGATGCCGCCGTCGACCTCCAGACGGATGTCCTTGCCCGAGGCATCAATGCGTTTCCTCGCCTGCTCGATCTTGCGCAGGGCCGAGTCAATGAAGCTCTGGCCGCCAAAACCGGGGTTGACACTCATGATCAGGATCAGGTCGATGTCGTCGATGACCCAGTCCAGCACGTCCAGCGGCGCGGCCGGGTTGAACACCAGCCCGGCCTTGCAGCCTTTGGACTTGATGGCCTGCACGCTGCGGTGCACGTGGCCGGACGCGTCGGGGTGGAAGCTGATCAGGTCGGCGCCGGCATCGGCAAAGGCCGCAGCCAGGCTGTCCACCGGCTGCACCATCAGGTGCACGTCGATCGGCACGGCGGTGCCGTCGGTCTTTTTGGCGTGCGGCTTGAGGGCGCTGCAGATCATGGGCCCGAAGGTCAGGTTGGGCACGTAATGGTTGTCCATCACGTCAAAGTGGATCCAGTCGGCGCCGGCCTCGATGACCGACCGGAGCTCCTCACCCAGGCGCGCGAAATCGGCGGATAAAATCGAAGGGGCAATCCGGTACACCGGCGGCTTGTTCTGGCTCATGACAGGATTGTCGCAGCAAGCGCGCGTCCTGCCCATTCCCCCTGGTTTTCCCTGCTCGCCACAGGACGGTTAACATGGGCGCTCTCTCGAGAGCCCCATGCCGAAATACGAATTTTCCTGCGACGTCCAGCCGCACTACCTTCCCGACCAATCTGCACCCGAAGACGAGGTGTATGGCTTTGCCTACACCGTCACGATCACCAACACCGGCGAAGTCGCGGCGCAGCTGATCTCGCGCCACTGGATCATCAGCGACGCGCGTGGCCACACCGAGGAGGTCAAGGGTCTGGGCGTGGTGGGTCATCAGCCGCTGCTCAAGCCGGGCGAGTCCTTCCAGTACAGCAGCGGTTCGCGCCTGCGCACACCGACCGGCACCATGCATGGCAGCTACTTTTGTGTCGCCGAGGATGGTGAACGTTTCGAGGCGGCCATTCCGATGTTTGTGCTCGAGGCGGGCGATGCCGGCGGCCCCGGCCAGGCCGGCGGCGGCCGTGTCCTCCACTAGGTCATGCGGACCCTGAGCGAGCTGCTGGACCAGCTGGATCCACGGGCCGAACTGGCCGTGCGGCACCTCTGGCTCAGCGACCTGCTGGACTGGATACGCGGGGACGCCGGCAATGCGCAGGCGGCGCTGTCGCGGGTGCGGCTGTTCCTCGACGCGGCGCATGCCCGGCCAGGTTTTCCGGAGCGGCTGCGTCTATGGTGGCTCACCCTGGTCGAAACGGTGGATGCCACGCCCCTGTTTGCCGATTTCGGTTTTGCGCCGCGTGCCGCTTTTCTCAGCGAACTGGGCGAACGGCTGCGCTACAAGCTGCTGCCGGGCACACCCGAGACCACCCATGCCACCGAACTGTTCATGCTGCTGTTCCCGGTGCCGTTTGACGCGCAGTGGCTCAAGCTGCTCGACGAGGACACGCTGGGCCGCCTGGGCGCCCTGCTGGGCCCGCCCATCGCCGCACCGGCCGGCGGCGAAGCCGTCGCACAGGGCGCCAGCACCCTGCGACAGGACTGGCAGGCCACGCTGCTGGAGTCCCTGACCTACTGCACCAGCCAGGTCTGCGCCACCGGCTTCTCGCCGGAACTGCGCCTGCGCATGAGCCCCCAGAGCCTGCTGGCCCGGCCCTTTCACGGCCTGCAAGCCGATCTTGAAGCGCTACGCGCCGCGCTGCTGCTTCACGGGCCCGACAGCGGCGCGCTGCACCTGACGCTGGACCAGTTCAAGAGCCGGCTGGAGGCTTGCCGCAGCGCAGCCTCGTCGGTGTATGCCCATCTCGACGAACACGGCATCTCGGTCGGCCTGGTGTTTCGCCTGCGCCAGCTGCGCGAGCGCATCCTGCGTATTCGCGAGCTCCTCGACTGCCTGCTCTCGGACAAACCCGCCACCAGCGCCATGCAGCTGCTGGCCCGGCTGGTGCTGCTGGCCGAAGAACGGCGCAGCATACGCGCGCTGGTGGCCAGCAACTCCACCCTGCTGGCCGCCAAGGTGGCCGAGCGCGGCGCCGAGACCGGTGAGCACTACATCACGCGCGACCGGGCGGCCTACACCAGCATGCTGGGCACGGCGGCCGGCGGCGGCGCCGTGACGGCCATCACGACGCTGCTCAAGTTCATGGTGGTGGGGCTGGCGCTGTCGGCCTTCTGGAGCGGCTTTCTGGCCAGCATCGTGTATGCCGCCAGCTTTGTGCTGATCCAGTTGCTGCACTTCACGCTGGCCACCAAGCAGCCGGCCATGACGGCACCGGCCATGGCTGCCAAGCTCAAGGACCTGCGCACCGGCGAAGCGGTCAGCGAGTTTGTCGACGAGGTCACCCACCTGGTGCGCTCCCAGGTGGCGGCAGTGCTCGGCAACGTGCTTGTGGTCGTGCCGGTGGTGCTGCTGATCAGCATCGCCATGCAGTATGGGCTGGGGCGGCCGATGATCGACGCGAAAGAAGCCGGGCATGTGCTGCATACCCTGAGCCTGCTCGGCCCCACGCTGCTGTGGGCCGCCTTCACCGGTGTGGTGCTGTTTGTCGCCAGCATCATAGGCGGCTGGGTGGAAAACTGGTTTGTGCTCTACCGCCTGGCATCCGCCATGCGCTACAACCCGCGCATCACGCGGGCACTGGGCGTTGCACGGGCGCGGCGCTGGGCCCATTTCATGCGCGACAACATTTCGGGCTTCACGTCCAACATCGCCCTGGGTTTCATGCTGGGGCTGATTCCGCCCATGACCGGCTTTTTCGGGCTGGAGCTCGAAGTGCGCCACGTCACACTATCCTCCGGCCAGCTGGCCGCAGCCGCTGCCGCCCTCGGCTGGGACGCGCTGCGGCAACCGGCCCTGTGGTGGTGTGTGGCATCCATCCCGCTGATCGGTGCACTCAACCTGGGGGTGAGCTTTTACTTCGCCTTCCGGCTGGCGCTGCGCGCCCACAGTGTCAGCGGTGTGGACCGCCGCCGCATCCGTTCCGCGATCTGGGCCCGCTGGCGCAGCAAGCCCGCCAGCTTTTTTCTGCCTGATTGATTTTTTCGCCCAGGAAATTGGCACGGGAACTGTCAACACCCTGACAACAGGCACGCCAGCAGCGAAGCAAGTCCGCATGTCAGTGATTGTCCTACGTGCAAAGCGTGTGAAACGTTGTAAATTAGGGCTCCTTTTTCCATGGGCGCCTGCCCGGCCTGCAACCACCGGCCGCAACAATGAACCGCAGCAGGCCCCGGGGCCTGTCGCCGCATCGGCGGCATGCCCCCATCGAGCACCCGCGTACCTTGGCGCGGCGCTGCATGAATTTCAATCAATCAGCGGAGACACTCATCCATGAATGAAGTCATGGCCATCTGGGCCGAATGGATCAAACCCTCGGCAGGTCTGCCCACAGTTCAGTGGTCCATCCTGCTGGCGCTGGCCGCGCTGACCGGGCACCTGGTGCAGCGTTATGCCGGTGTCCCCAAGGTGGTGGGTTATTCGGCGGTCGGCGCCTTTGCCGGTCTGGCCGGATTCACCGGCGCGGCCTGGCCGCTGCAGGGAACGGGCCTGTTTCTGCTGGAACTCGGCGTGGCCGTCGTGCTGTTTGAAGCGGGCGGCCGCATTCCGCTGCGCTGGTTCCGCCACAACCCCATGGTGCTGGTGCAAAGCCTGGCCGAATCGACGCTGACCTTTGTCGCCGTCTACTGGGCGCTGACCTTTTTCGGCATGCGTGAGGTTGTCGCCGAGCCCCTGGCCCTGCTGGCCATGGCGGCTTCGCCGGCGGTGCTGTCGCGCGTGATCATCGACACCCGCGCCTCCGGTCCCGTGACCGAGCGGGCCATGGTGCTGTCGACCCTGAGCACGCTGTATGCGCTGACGCTTTGCAGCGCCCGCGCCGGCATGATGGGCCGCGGCGAGCAAAGCCTCACCGACACCTTCTACCCGGTGGCTGTGGTGCTGGGCCTGTCGGTGGTGGTCGGTGCCGGCCTGGCGCTGGCGCTGCGGTCGGCCCTGCGCGTGATGAGCCCGACCAGCGAGAACACCGCCATCTTGCTGCTCGCCCTGATCGCCGCGGGCGCCGCACTGGCCGCCCACTTTGGCGGCTCGGCGCCGCTGGCCGCGCTGCTGGGCGGCATGATGCTCAAGCAGCTCAACCCCCGACCCTGGTCCTGGCCGCGGCAGATGGGCACCGCCTCGGCGATGCTGACCATGCTGATGTTCGTGCTGGTCTCCGTGGTGGCCGCGCAGGCCGACTGGAGCGGCCAGGTGGCCGGACTGGTGGCGGCCCTGGTCGTGGCACGGGCCCTGGCCAAGATCACCGGCGTCGCGCTCGGCAATGTGGGCAGCGGCGCCAGCTGGAAACAGGCCCTGTGGGTCGGCTGCGCGATGTCGCCGATGTCCTCGGTGGCGCTGCTCATCGTGTCCCAGTTTGTTGCTTCGTCGGCGTCGCTGGGCCCCCGCATTGCCAGCATTGCGCTGCCGGCCATCCTGCTGATGGAAGTGCTGGGCGCGATGCTCGCCACCTTCGCCATCTACCGCGCCGGTGAAAGCTCCAGACCCTGGACGCACAAGCCCTGGGCCAACTCAACCGGAGAGCTCCGTGAGTAAACACACCCCAACACAACTGGCACCCGGCGGGCTGGAGCCCTTCCAGAAATCGGAGGCGCTGTCGCTGGGCGTCGAGCTGGAACTGCAGCTCGTCAACACCCATGACTACGATCTCGCCCCGTATGCCGAAGACATGCTGCGCCTGATGGACAAGATCCCGCTGCCCGGCAGCGTGGTGCCCGAAATGACCTCGAGCATGATCGAGATCTCCACCGGCGTCTGCCAGTCCTCGTCCGAGGTGCTGGGCCAGCTCACGCAGATTCGCGACGCGCTGGTCAAATGCGCCGACAAACTCAACATCGCCGTGGTCGGCGGCGGCACCCATCCGTTCCAGCAGTGGCATGAGCGCCGCATCTACGACAAGCCGCGTTTTCGCGAACTGTCCGAGCTGTACGGCTACCTGTCCAAGCAGTTCACGATTTTCGGCCAGCACGTGCATGTGGGCTGCCCCGATGCCGACACCGCGCTGCTGACGCTGCACCGCATGTCGCGCTACATTCCGCACTTCATCGCACTGTCGGCCTCCTCTCCCTATGTCCAGGGGCAGGACACAGCCTTTGATTCGGCGCGCCTCAATTCGGTGTTTGCCTTTCCGCTGTCGGGCCGCGCGCCGATGGCGCTGACCTGGGACGAGTTCACGGTCTACTTCGAGAAAATGACACACACAGGCGTGGTCAGGAGCATGAAGGACTTCTACTGGGACATCCGGCCCAAGCCGGAGTTCGGCACCATCGAGATCCGCGTCTTCGATACCCCGCTGACCATAGGCCGGGCCGCCGCCCTGTCCGGTTACGTGCAGTCGCTGGCCTCCTGGTTCATGAACGACCAGCCCTTCACGCCGACCGAAGACGACTACCTGGTCTACACCTACAACCGCTTCCAGGCTTGCCGCTTCGGGCTGGAGGCGGTCTACGTGGACCCGGCCACCGGCGAACACATGGCCCTGCGCGACCACATCCTGATGACCATGGACAAACTAGGCCCGCACGCCGGTCCGCTGGGCGCCAGCAGCGGCATCCACCTGCTGCGCAGCAGCGTGGAGCTGTCGAACAACGACGCGCGCTGGCTGCGCGAGCTGCAGGCCAAGGAAAACCTGCTGGCCGAAGTGATTCGGCAGGCCGCGCTGAAGTTTCGGGGTTTGCCGGTTTAGGCGGCAGCGTCTTGATGCGGCTCAAGCTGAGCTTGTTGAAGTCTTCTTTGCTTCTGCTGTTGGAGGTTTGCCAGCAAGCCGGGGGTAGCCCGGCCAGCAGGCAGACCTCAACCGTCCATGACACCCACAACAAACGCTGCCACCCGTTATGCTCCCCCCATGGGTGAATTCGACCTGATCGCACGTTATTTCACACGTCCCACGACCCGCGCCGTGCTGGGCGTCGGCGACGACTGCGCGCTGCTGCAGCCGGCCGCCGGCATGCAGATGGCCATTTCCTGCGACATGCTGGTCGAGGGCCGGCATTTCTTTCCCGACGTGGACCCGCTCACGCTGGGCCACAAGGCGCTGGCAGTCAACCTCAGCGACCTCGCTGCCTGCGGTGCGCAGCCAGTGGCCTTCACGCTGGCGCTGGCGCTGCCGCGGGCCGACGAAGCCTGGCTCGCGGCGTTTTCGCGCGGCCTGTTCGCACTTGCCGATGCGCACGGCTGCGAACTGGTCGGCGGCGACACGACGCAGGGGCCGCTGAACATCTGCATCACCGTGTTCGGCGAGGTGCCGCGCGGGCAGGCACTGCTGCGTTCCGGCGCGCGCGACGGCGACGAGGTGTATGTCAGCGGCACACTCGGCGAGGCGAGGCTGGCACTGGAAGCCCTGCGCGGCAACATCGCCTTGCCGCATGAAAGGCTGGCGGCCGCGCGCGCGCGGCTGGAGCAGCCCACGCCGCGTGTCGCGCTGGGTATGGCGCTGCGCGGCATCGCGACAGCGGCCATCGACGTGAGCGACGGCCTGCTCGGCGACCTCGGCCACATCCTGGAGGCCTCCGGCACCGGCGCCCGCATCGACACCTCGGTTGCTATAAATTTACTAGCTGATGGCGCAGATCCAGCAAGGGCTGAAGGCCATTTTCCTCATGAAACCCGGCTGCGCTGCGCGCTGGCCGGCGGCGACGACTACGAACTGGTGTTCACCGCCCCGGTGTCGGCGCGGGCGGCGGTGCAGGCCGCGGCGCTGCAGGCGCAGACAGCGGTGACCCGCATCGGTGTCATCGAACACCCGCCCGGCCTGCGGCTGATCGACGCCTCGGGCCATGCCGTGCCGGGCCGGTATGCGTCCTTCGATCACTTTGCCTGAGTTCGTGCGCGCCCGGGCTTGCCCAGCACCGCATGCATCACATCGACAAACCCCTGGCTGGCCGCCGAAAGTGAACGCCCGCGCTTGGTGACCACCGAAATGTCGCGTGACACGCGGGGCCCCGTCAGCGTCTTGATGACCAGGCCCGGCTCGGCGCCGTGCGTGGCAAACGCCGAGGGCATGATGGACGCACCCAGTCCGCCGGCCGTCATCCACAGGGCCGTGGAGAGAAACGACACCTCGTTGACCACGTTCAGCGCAACACCCGCGCCAGAGGCGGTCGCGTCGATCATCGGACGGATGCCATAACCCGGCCGCACCGTGATCACCGGATGCCCCGCCAGATCGGCCCAGCGCACGACCTTCTGCCGTGCCAGTGCGTGATCGGGCCGGCAGACCAGACTCAGGTGGTCAGGCACCAGCGTCTGCAGGTCGGCGTCGGCCAGCATCTTCTCGGGCGTGCCAATGCCGAAATCCACATGTTCGCCGATCACCCGCGACATGAACTGGTCGGGCGCGCAGTCATCGACCACCACGCGGATGTCCGGATACAGCGAGGCAAAACGGCGGATCACCGGCGGCATCACAAACGCCGCCAGCGTGGGTGTGACCGCCACGCAGACGCGACCACGCCGCAGCCCGCCCAGATCGCGGAAGCTGCTGCCCAGTGATTCGACGTCGCGCAGGATGCGTTCGGCCACCACCAGGGCCTCTTTGGCGGCCTGGGTCGGTTGCAGGGAGCGGGTGGTGCGGTCGAACAGGCGCGCACCCAGGCCTCGCTCCATCTGCCGGATCAGCACGCTGATGGCCGATTGCGTCACAAACAGCTGTTCTGCGGCGGCACTAAGTTTGCCCAGCCGATAGACCGCCACGAAGGCGCGCAACTGGCGCACCGTGGGTGTGAAGGAGTTATTCATGAATCAAAATCATAAATCATTCGAAATTTATCGTTATACGAATGAATCAATTTGGGCTCCAATGAGGGCGGAGACAAGGTCAGCCCGCCCCGGCCGACACCCCTACAACAAGGAGACATTCATGAAACGCATCATGCGCACCCTGCTGGCGCTGACCGCCGGTGTGACCGTCCTGGCCGGAGCCGGCCAGGCGCAAACCCCCGACTACCCGAACAAGCCCATCCGCATCGTCGTGACCTTCCCGCCCGGGGGCAGCACCGATGTTGTGGTGCGCATGCTGGTGCCCCGGCTCAACGAAAAACTCGGCCAGCAGGTGGTGGTGGACAACCGGCCGGGCGCCGGCGGCAACATCGGCCTGACCGCGGTGGCGCGGGCGCCGGCCGATGGCTACACCCTGGGTGTGGGGGCGGCCGGCGGCCTGTCGGCCAATGTCAGCCTGTATGCCCAGATGCCCTTCGACCCGGTCAAGGATTTCCGGCCGGTCACCATGCTGGCCGCCATTCCCTTTGTGCTGATCGGCCACCCTTCCGTGGCCGCCACAAACCAGCGCGAGCTGATAGCGCTGGCGAAGGCGACACCCGGCAAGCTGTCCATCGGCCACGGTGGCAACGGCACGGCCATGCACCTGTCGGCCCAACTCTTTGGCCAGATGTCCGGCACCCAGTTTGTGGAAGTGCCCTACCGCGGCTCCGGCCCGGCCGCACTCGACGTGCTGGCCGGCCAGATTCCCCTGGCCGTGGTGGACCTGCCGTCTGCCCTGCAACACATCAAGGCCGGCAAGCTGGTGGCCTATGCGGTGACCAGCCCGCAACGCCTGCCCATGCTGCCCGATGTTCCGACGGTGTCCGAAGGCGGGCTCACCGGGTACGACTCCACCGGCTGGTTTGGCGTGGTGGCGCCGGCCGGCACGCCGGCGCCGGTGATTGCCCGCCTGAATGCGGAAATCACGGCGGCGCTCAACGACAACGAGATCAAGGCCAGCATGCGCAACCTCGGCGTCGAGCCGGCGCCCGGCACGGCCGCGGAGTTCGAGGTCTACATCAAGTCCGAAACCGTGAAATGGGCCAGGGTCATCAAGACCTCGGGCACCAAAATTGACTGAGGACCGACATGCCTGCTGAACTGACCACCGATGTACTGATCGTCGGCGCCGGCCCCGTGGGCCTGACGCTGGCCATGGACCTGGCCTCACGCGGCGTCTCCGTGGTGATCGCCGAGATCCGCCGTTATGCCGAACCGCCGAATGTCAAATGCAACCATGTGGCCGCGCGCACCATGGAGCAGTTTCGCCGGCTCGGCGTGGCGCACAAGCTGCGCGACGCCGGCCTGCCGCCGGACTATCCCAACGACGTGGTGTTTCGCACCAGCGTCACCGGCATCGAACTGACACGCATCCCGATTCCGTGCCGGCAGGAGCGTTATACCGACACGGCCGGACCGGATGGCTGGTGGCCCACGCCGGAGCCGCCGCACCGCATCAACCAGATTTACCTCGAACCCATCCTGCTGGAACACACCGCCGCGCTGCCGCAGGTCACGCTGCTCAACCGCACGCAAGTCACCAGCTTCGCACAGGATGCGGCCGGCGTCACCGCCGTGGCGACCGACCTCGACAGCGGCGCTTCGCGCACCATCCGTTGCCGCTACATGGTGGGCTGCGACGGCGGCAGTTCCTCCGTGCGCAAACAGATAGGCGCCAAACTCGAAGGCACGGCCGTGATCCAGCGCGTGCAGTCCACCTTCATCCGCGCGCCCGCGCTGGCAGCCATGATCCCGGGCAAACGCGCGTGGTCTTACTATTCGATGAATCCGCGGCGTTGCGGCACCATGTTTGCCATTGACGGCCAGGAAACCTGGCTGGTGCACAACCACCTGAATGCCGAAGAACCCGAGTTCGATTCTGTAGACCGCGACCAGGCCATACGCGACATCCTCGGCGTCAGCCCGGATTTCCGCTACGAGATCCTCAGCAAGGAAGACTGGGTCGGCCGCCGCCTCGTGGCCGACCGCTTTCGCGACCGGCATGTTTTCATCGCCGGTGATGCCGCGCATTTGTGGGTGCCTTATGCGGGTTACGGTATGAATGCCGGCATCGCCGATGCCATCAACCTCTCCTGGCTGCTCGCCGCACGCCTGCAGGGCTGGGGTGAGGAAACCATGCTCGACGCCTATGAGGCCGAGCGCCAGCCGATCACCGGACAGGTTTCGCGGTTCGCGATGGAGCATGCGCAGAAGATGATCAAGGCGCGCCGTGCGGTACCCGCCAACATCGAGCAGGCCGGCGCCGAGGGTGACGCCCTGCGCGCCGCGATCGGCCAGGAAGCGTATGAGCTCAACGTCCAGCAGTTCTGCTGCGCCGGACTGAATTTTGGCTACTTCTACAGCGGCTCACCCATCATGACGGACGACGGTGAAACGCCACCGGCCTACACCATGGGCGCGTTCACGCCGTCCACCGTGCCGGGCTGCCGGGCGCCGCACTTCTGGCTGCCGGACGGACGTTCGCTGTACGACGCCTTCGGACCGGGCTACACCCTGCTGCGCTTTAACGGTGCCGTCGATGTCACGGCACTGCTACTGGCGGCCCAGGCACGCAGGCTGCCGCTCACGCTGCTCGATGTCGACGCCCAGGACATTCCCGAAGCCTACCGGCACAAGCTGGTGCTGTGCCGCGCCGACCAGCATGTCGTCTGGCGCGGCAACCAGCTCCCCGCCGATCCGGCCGCACTGGTGGACGTGTTGCGCGGGGCCGGGCGCCAAGCCATGCGCCTGGCCGCCTGATCCCGCGGCAATCCCGCGCCGCCGCGTGCAGCTTGCGCGCTCATGCCGGCACGGCCGGGCGCGCCGTCTGCCGCGCCTCCTGGGTTTGCCCACCATAACCCCCATCGGTGGCCGGCTGTGGCTGGTGCAGGCAACTGTAGGCAAGGCCTCGCCCGCGGGAAACAGCGCGGCGTGCAATTGGGTTTTACGCTCGCTGCAAAGGCAGGGGCGCCTGCGGCTGGTTCCATGACGCCATGCGCGACCTCTGCTTCGACGACATGCACCTGTTTGCCCGTGTGGCCGAGCTCGGCACCCTCTCGGCCGTGGCGCGCGAGCGTGACGTTCCGGTGCGCCAGGTCTCGCGTGCGCTGGTGCGCATCGAAACAGCCTGCAGCGCGCGGCTGATCCACCGCTCCACCCACGGTCTGACGCCGACCGTCGAGGGTCAGACCTTTTTGCAATACTGCCGGCGCCTGACCGGCACGCGGGACGAGCTGGAGGGCGAGTTTGCCAGCCAGTCGCGCCAGGCCAGCGGCCGGGTGCGCGTGTCAGCCTGCACGGTGGTGGCCGGGTGCCTGCTGATCCCCAGCTTCGAGAGCCTTCACGCGCGCCACCCCAAACCCAAACTGTGTGTGGAACTGACTTTGTGGACGAGCAGCCTGGGGACCCTCTGCCCAGGATCAGGGCCTGCCTGGACCACTGGGCCGGCTGGTTTGCCCACGCCGAGGGTGTTCAGCCCGCTGGGGGTATAACCCCCTGATGCAAACCGACACGTCAAGCGCCCCGCCCCCCGACGTCCAGCGCCTGCTGGCCAGTGCCACCCGCCTCGAAACCCCCTGCGGCAGCGGCAGCATGGTCTGGCACCGGTGGCAGCCCGATCAGGCCTCGGCCGGCGCGCCGCACCTGCCCGTGGTACTGCTGCACGGCGGTAGTGGCAGCTGGACCCACTGGCTGCGCAACATCGACGCGCTGGTGGGCAGTGGACGCCAGGTGCTGGCCGCCGACTTGCCGGGTTTTGGTGACTCGGCGCCGCCCGCCAGCGGCAACGACGCCGACGCGCTGGCTGCGCCGGTGCAAGCGGGCCTGCAGGTGCTGCTGGGCGATGCCGCCTGCGACCTGGTGGCCTTTTCCTTCGGCGGCATGGTCGCCGGCTTTCTGGCGGCGCAGTGGCCGGCGCGCGTGGCGCGTCTGGTGCTGGTTGGTTCGCCCGGTCTGGGCGTGGCGTCGAGAAACACCGTCACGCTCACGGCCTGGCGGCACCTGCCCGACCCGGCCGAACGCGAGGCCGTGCACCGCAAAAACCTCGCCGCGCTGATGCTCTACCGGCCCGAGGCCATCACCGCGCTGGCGCTGCGTGTGCACAGCGACAACACGCTGCGCGACCGCATGAAGGGCCGCCGCCTGGCCTACACCGACGTGCTGGCGCGGACACTGGCAGACATCCATTGCCCGGTGTACGCGATTTACGGCCGCGAAGATGCGCTGTACCGCGAACGGCACGAAGCGCTGGCGCTGGCGCTGCGGTCGGCGCCCAACTTTCGGGGCATGCACTGGATAGACAATGCGGGCCACTGGGTGCAGTTCGAGCAGCCGCAGGCCTTTGATGCCGTGTTGCGGGCGGTGCTGGAAGAAAGCCCACCCCTTAGATCGCTATGAAAAACATAGCTGCTTGCGCACACCCTCATTGGGCTGCAGGCCCTTTTTATCAAGTGCAGCTGCTACAGGTCGCCGATGCTCGAATCCCGTGCATCTTCGAGGTGTCCGTCGGGTTTGTGCCGCACGATGAGCTGCTTGGTCAGCTGCCACGCCAGCAGGCGCAAAGGCGGCACCTCAATGTAGGTCGCCAGGGCGAACAGGGAGGACGGCTCCCGGTCCTCCGACGCGCGCTCACGCTGGTGCTGCATGTGCCGCAGCGGCGCAATGGCCAGCATGAACAGAAGGATGACACTGACGATGAAGGCATAGAGTTCCAGAAGCTCGAGGACCTCGGGCTGCGAGGGCACGCCCAGAACATGGGGCCAGGCATACCAGAGCGCAACGAGCCAGACCGCCAGGGTCAGGGACGGTCGGACGACGCGCAACCAGGCATACATCGCCAGCGTTCGCCGCCTCGAACGACCTGCGCCGAATGCATGCAGCGGAATGCGTGCGGCATCGATGATGGGCTCGTCGACCTCGGGCTGACCCCAGGACGGCAGGCGTTCGGGCGGCAGCTTGCCGGCCTCAGGCAACACAGGGGGAGCAAAAATTTCAGGGCGCATTGGAAACTCCTCGGTCAGGGCTGATCCAGACGGCACGTTTGCCCCGGCGGCGTGCCATCGCGGTGGGAAGGGCGATAACGGTGGTCAACATGGTGATGACCCAGAAGGCGATCGGATACCAGATCGTTGCAACGAAGTAGCGCAGCAGGTTGCGGTCGTACCTGCGGTCTATCCACAAGCTCAGGAACATCTGGAGCAGGCAGGTCATGGCCAGCAGGGTGCCCTGCCAGTGCGGAAGCAGCCTGGACCGCCAGGCCGAATCGTCGGGCAACAAGGGGCTCATGAAGAAGAACACCACGGCCACAGCCATCGCATAGGCCCAGGCCACGCTGGTCAGGTATTCAATGTAGATTGGCCACAGCCGCCATTGCCGCGGCTGCAGGATCCGGCCGCTGTAGCGCATCATGGTCTGGATGCCGCCGGTGGCCCAGCGCTGGCGCTGGCGGTACAGTCCGCGCAGCGTTTCCGGCATCAGGATCCAGCACAGGGCGCAGGGCTGGAAGTACAGGCGCCAGCCCGCGAGCTGCAGCTTAAAGCTTATGTCGATGTCCTCGGTGAGCACGTCGGGGCTCCAGAAGCCGACCTCCAGCACCGCGCGCCGACGGAACATCGCGATCACACCGGACACCGTGAAGAGCACGCCCAGCAGCTGCTGCGATCGCTTGATGAGCCCGATGATCGAGGAGAACTCGCCCACCTGCATCCGGCCCAGCAAGGTGGTTCGGGTGCGGATGCGGGGGTTGCCGGTGACCGCGCCTATGCGCTCGGAGCGCAGCATGGGCATCAGCATCCAGGCAATGGCATTGACATCGACCAGCGCGTCCCCGTCGATGCCCAGGATGAATTCACCCTGCGCCAGCTGACAGGCGGTGTTCAGCCCGACAGCCTTGCCCTGGTTGCTGGCGTTGTGGATGACCCGCAGGCGGCTGTACTCCCGGGACATGGCGTCCAGCAGCGTGCCCGTGCCATCGGTGCTGCCATCGTTGACGGCGATCACCTCGTAGTTGGGGTAACGCGTGCGCATCAGCTGCTCGATGACCTCACGCAGGTGCGGCGCCTCATTGAAGCAGGGCACCACCACGGTCACCAGCGGCGTGGCCGGCAACGCGGCCAGCGGGTCGATGGCAACGTCGCGCCGCCGCTCGAAAACCCAGGCATGGGCAAGGCCACCGGCCATCCACACGTAGGCCATGAAGAAAGGGTAATAGAACACAAAGCCGAACAGCAGGACTGGCAGCGTGTGCGAGAGGAAGTATGCGTTGCTCATGGCTGCGCTCCTGCTTCGCCACCCGCTGTAAGCGTGCCTTGGCCCGCGGGCTGCGGGGGCACAATTTGCGGCGAGGATCCGTTGGGCACCGAGCGCTTGAGCAGCGAGCGCACCGACAGCGAGCGCTGCAAGGTCTTGAGCGTCGGCTGATCCTTCAGGAAGTCGTCCGGGTAGTAGCCGATGTGGCGCACGCCCTGGCGCTGCAGCAGGCGCCACTGCTGCGTCAGCTCGGCGTCGGACACCGGCTTGCCGGTGCGCCAGTCGATCGCCTGAAGTTCGAACAGCGTGCCGTTGAGACCATGCGGCGTGGTCGCCGCCCGCCAGGCCAGCCGGCTGAGCCAGGCCCCGGCTGTCGACTCCTTCTGGCCTTCCATGCGGGGCATGGCCATCAGGGCCACGTAGTCGTAGGCAGCGAGCGAGGCTTCGTAGTTTTGCGCAAACCATTGCTCTGCCGTCGGATCGAGCAGCGGCCCGGCGTAGAGATTGCGGGCCGTCATCAGCACCGGCTGCCAGGCCCGCAACCGCGCAACCAGTTGCTGGGTGAACTCGATGAGGTATTGGGTCTTGGCGCTGGTCCAGCGCGCCATCAGCACCGGGTCGCGCCGGATCGCCGCTACATCTCCGGGCAGGCCCCAGCGTTCGTAGGCGGCCAGTGCTGCCGGGCTGGCGTCCTCGTCGTCGGAGAGCGTGGCATCGTCGTGAAACAGGACGCCGTTGAAAACAGCATGGCGGCCGAGGTCGTCGTAAATTTCGCCAATCAGCGCGCGCGCGCCGGCGTCAAAGGGCGACAGGCGGTGGTAACGCCCGGGAGCGGGAGCGGCAACGACACTGTTGTCGCGCTGGGCGACCACGATCTTTGTGGCGACCGGGTTCTTCTCCGGCAGCTGGAAGGCCATGACCGGCATCCAGGCATAAACGTTGACGCCGGCCCGCGTTTTCAGCTGCCAGGCCACGCGCCCGAACAGGTCGGAGCGTACCGGCAGGTGGCGATTCGGAAAGTACAGCGCATCGGCCACGCCGTCGCCATCCGGGTCGGCATAGGCCTGCAGGAAAACCGAGGAGGGTGCCACGGTGGCCACGCGCTCGATCAGGACGGACAGGTTTTTTTCCTGCTGCACCGGATCGGGGTCGTACACATAGTCCAGGTCCACATGCATGACCCGGTTGACCTGTTGTGCCCGTCCCTCCACCCTGGAACGCAGCAGCCCGGCATAGTCGGAAGCCTGGTGGTTGTAGACCACCAGGGCACGCCGGATTTCGCTGAGCGGCACGTCCGGGCTGTTCGGGCCATCGGTCAGCCGCATGGCAATGGGCATGCCCGCCTGCTCCGAGGCCAGCAACGCCCGCGCGTTGTAGGCCCCATAGGGCCAGACGGTGGCGCGCACCTTTGCGCCTGTGCGTGCCTCGATCAACTCGCGGCTCAGGCGCAGGTCGGCCTCGACACGCTGGACATACGCTGCGTCGTCCTCGTAGCGGCCGGTGGCGGGGTCGTAGCGGTGGGTGGCCGCCATGGGCAACAGGTTGCCCTGGGGATTGGCCTGCACACCCTGGTGCATCGCGTGGGTATGGCTGGCCAGTTCTACCAGGCCCGAGCGGACCATCTCCGCGGCTTGATCCCAGCGCAGGAAACGGTCGCGCGGCAACTGCCTGGCGCCGTAGGGAACACTGCCGTTGTCCGGTACCTCCAGCCAGCTGGTGACCAGGGCGACCACGGCGGGGTAGCGGTAGCGTTGCAGCAGGGGGAACACCTTGGTGTAAACGCTGCTGTAGCCGTCGTCGAATGTCAGCAGCACCGGCCTGCGCGGCAGGGGCTGGCGGCCCGCGCGTGCATCCACGATCTGATGCAGGCTGACCGGCTGGTACTTGTTGTGGGCCAGCCAGGCAAACACGTCGGTCAGCGTGCGTTCGTCGATGGCTGTTTCCTCCGGGTCGTCCTCGAAGCTGGCGCGCACGTTGTCGCGCACGTCATGGAAGGACAACACGCGAAAAGTCTGGCCATCCTCGGGGTCCTCGGGCGGCAGTGGTTGCGCGCCCGCCGGCGGCAGGGCCAGCAGCACGCAAGCGGCAAGGAAGCCGAACAGGCGCCAGGCCCCATAGGCCTGCAGAACAGCGGAAAGATTGGTCGGGCTCATAGTGGCACCAGAAGGCTGACGAAAATACCCCGTTGCCGCTCGCTGACGCCGTCGTAGGGATGACGGGACAGGCTGAGGCCATAACGCAGCTGCAGCTTGGGCCCCAGGTTCCATTGGTGTTCATAACGCAGGCCCCACATGGGCTTGCTGCCAAAGTCGACCTGGTGGTAGCGGCCGCCGCCAATCTCGAGGATCTGGAAAAACTGGCGGTCGTCGCTTTTCCAGCTCAGCCACTGACCGCGCAGGGAGAGCTGCACGCTGGCATCGCGTGCCGGGCTGAAGTAGGGCGTGTCCTGGCGGCTATTGCGGCTGGCGTACCCGCCCAGCAGCGACTCCAGCTGGAACCGCGGGCCGCTGACCCAGCGTTCACGCCAGGAAGCGGACGCCGCATTGCGCCGGTTGGTGTCGCTGAACCTGACCTGCTGCCATGACGCGTCGAAGCGCCGGCCATCGTCGACCATATAGGCTGCGCTGACACCGGCGTCCCGGGCGCCTATGCCGGCCGCCCGCGCTTTCCACGGCACGTCCTTGCTGTTGCCATCCGCGGTGGCGGACAGCAGCCAGTGGTCGTCGGCGCGGTAACTGACGAGCGCCGCGGCGCTGCTGCGGTACGGGCCCTGGTTGGCTTGCTGGACCTTGCCTTCGGCCAGCCAGCCCCCGCGCTGCCAGCCCAGGCCGAGGCCGCCGCGCGCCCAGCGCGCCCGCTCGTCCCCGGTTTCGCCGCGGCCCAGGATCTGGTCGTAAAACACCCGCCATTCGTCGCCGAGCAGGCCGGAACTGAGGCGGGTGTCCAGGCTCCAGGACCGGTCCGCGAGTGCGTTGCCCCCGCCGGTGTCCAGGCCGGCGGCCACCTCGAGAAAAGCACCGGTGGCGGCACGCTGCTGGCGTTCAAATTTGCGCTGGAAGGTGGAGTCGGGGTAGTCGGCTGCCAGCGACTCTCCGATGCGCCGCGCGGCAGCAAATTCGTTGAGTGTCAGCAGCGTCTGGGCGTAGTCGGCGCGGATGTTGCGGTCGTAGGGATGGTTCGCACTGAGCGCCTCCAGCTGCGCCAGCGCCGCCCTCGGATGGCCGCGCAGCAGCTCGGCCTCTGCCGCCCCCTGGGCGTAGCCGGCATTGAACGGGGCCTCTTCGATCAGGGCATCGAAGTGTTGTCTGGCCTCTTCCACGCGGCCGGTGTACATCAGCAAAAAGCCGCGCATGCCTTTCACGCTCGAGTACTCGGGATTGGCCCGCCCGGCCACGGCCGGCAGGCGCAGCAGGGGCGGCGTGTCGGCCTCGAGTTTTGCCAGCAGCGACTCGGCCTCCTCGAAGCGTCCGGTATCCAGGTAGGCGTAGATCAGCCCGAAGTAGGCCTCCACCGGCATCCGCCGGCCGCTGCCCTCGTCAAGCAGCGCCGTTTCGTACAGCGCAACGGCATCGACCGACCTGCGCTGCTGCGCCAGCGCGTCAGCCACGGCCACCAGGGCATAGGGTTGCAGTACCGCGCCCGAGGCGCGCAGGGTCTCATACAGCGCAATCGTCTCAGCCGGCCGTCCGCGCTCCAGCAGCGCCAGCAAGCGGTCCGACAACAGGGCTACGGACAGGTCATTCCAGGCGGCTGCATCGGCGGGGGCAGCCTGGGCTGCGGCGGCCTTCTGCCGCAGTTCAGCGCCCGCGAAGGCTTCGAGCACACGGTCCAGGGCCTCGAAGCGAACCATGCCGATGCGCTGGTCACGTGCGGCCACGGCCCAGCGCAGTTGCTGGGCCAGCGCCTCCTGCTGCAGTGTCATCAGTTGCAGGGATGTGAAAGTCCCCGGCGCCGCGCGCTCTGCGGCTTCGGCCTCTTCCCAGGCGGTGGTGGCGGCAACACTTGTTGCGAGCAGCGGCGCAGCATCCTGGCGCGTGTCACTGTCTGCCCGTCGCCAGCCCTCGACGGGCGTGTTGCCCAAAAACGGTTGAAGCCGCGGGCCGTCCGCCTGGGCAAGTCCGGTACCTGCAGCCGGTGCTGCCGCAGCTTCCACCGCCGCGGCCGGCAATTCTTTCGTGAGAGCCCGGGCCGGCGCGGCGGCGTCAGGGTCTGCGGCGGCCAGGGTGATGACGTCAAACGCCAGCGGCTCTCGTTCGGCATCAAGGGGGCCGGCCAGCGCGTCTTGGGCCCGCTGCAGGACCGGCACGGCCAGCGGCCGCGCACAGCCCCCCGTGTGGAGGGCCTCGTCGCGCCTCTTCCAGTCGCAGGCGGCGCCTTGGACATCGGCGGCCAGAGCCGGCACGGCCGGCACCGGCGAGGCAGGTAGCGCACACAGCAGTGCCACCGACCAGGCGCCCGGCCGCAGCGCTGTCCTGGCAGGACGTTTCCCATCGCGGGTTAGGCGGACTTTCATACACTCCCTTTTTTCTGACCACGTCAATCAATGCAACGAAAGGAAATCCCGGTGTGGTTCTGTGACTTTTTCCGGGCTCGCTGCCATCACCGGGGGCCTGCTTCTCGCCGTTGTTCTGAAGGCGTGTCAGCAAATCCCGGCACATGTTGAAGAGAAGGTTAGAACGCCCGCTGCGGCTTGCCTATCGCCTGTCCAGGGTGCTCTGTTTGAGGCATTGGCCCGGCAGCCGGACCCTTTCGGCGGGCTCCTGCGCGGGGCGCCTTCCTTCTGTACGGCATGACGACATGGGCGATCGGGTGCCGTGACCATTCGTTACATGCGCTATCCGCAACAAATGCAACCATTTGAAACAGACGCAAGGGCCGCACCAAAAAAGCCAGGTCCACGGGCCCTTCCGGCATCGGCTGCTGCGCCGCGCGGCCGGCGGGTGATCCCCGTCCGCTTGCCGGTCAACGCCTTCGCTATTAATAACATAGCAATCTGCGCCCGCCCCACAAGGACTGGCGGCCATTTTTACTTTGACGGACGGTCGGGTGCCGGGCTTCCAGCGACGGGCACATGCCGCAGCGGTTGCCGCGCCCCGCGGGCCTGCCCATAATCGGGCTTGCATCGACAAGCAGGCCACCTGGTTTGCCGGCTCGAGCAACCGACCAGCAGCCTCAGATCCATGACCCGTTTGCCCGACGCTCCTCCGATGTTCACTTCCGCGCCGGCTACGGCGGCCACCCCTGTCCCGCGGCGCCCCACGGCCCGTTTCATGCTGGCGCACCCGGCCCACCTGCTGGCGCTGGGCTTCGGCTCGGGCCTGAGCCCGGTGGCGCCCGGCACGGCCGGCACTTTGTGGGCCTGGCTGGCCTGGCTGGCGATGGCGCCCTGGCTGAGTACGCCGCAGATGGGGCTGCTGATTGCCGTGGCCACGCTGCTGGGCTGGTGGGCCAGCACGGTGACGGCCAGAAACATGGGCGTGGCCGACCCCGGCAGCATCGTCTGGGACGAAGTCGTGGCCTTCTGGCTCATTCTCTGGCTGGTCATGCCGGCGGGCCTGTGGGGCCAGCTCGCGGCCTTTGTGCTGTTCCGCTTTTTTGACGCGGTGAAGTTCGGGCCCATGGCCTGGGCCGACAGGACCTTCAAGGGTTTTGGCTGGCGCGGTGGTTTCGGCATCATGCTGGACGACTTCGCGGCGGCGTTCTGCACGCTGCTGGTGATCGCCGCCTGGAGCTTCTGGTGAGCCCTTCTTCACTATCAAAAGGTGAGCTGCCTGCGCCCGCCCTGGTTGGGCTGCTGGCCAATTTGCTTCTCAAAAAAGGCTGGTTGCTGGCCAGCGCCGAAAGCTGCACCGGCGGCATGATCAGCGCCGCCTGTACCGATCTGGCGGGTTCCAGCAACTGGTTCGAGCGCGGCTTTGTCACCTACTCCAACGAGGCCAAGACCGACATGCTGGGCGTGGATGCGGCGTTGATCACCGACCATGGCGCCGTCAGCGAAGAAGTCGCGCGCGCCATGGTGCAAGGCGCCATCAGGCATTCCCAGGCCCGGGTCGCCGTGGCGGTGACCGGTGTGGCCGGCCCCACCGGCGGCAGCCGCGCCAAACCGGTGGGCACGGTCTGGTTCGGCTTCATGGTGGACGGCCGGCTCAGCAGCGAGATGCAGCGTTTCGACGGCGACCGCGCGGCCGTGCGTGCGGCCACCGTGCAACATGCGCTGCGGCGGCTGGTGGAACTGCTGGACTGAGCCGCTCATGCGCGCCATCCCTGCTGCTGCCCATCTGATTGACTCGGCCACGGCCTGGCGCCGCCTGCTGGTCACCCTGGCGCTGATGACCGTCGGCGCCGCCGGCATGTATGTGGTGCCCGTGGTGTTGCCGGCGGTGCAGGCCGACTTCGGCGTGGCGCGCGCCGATGCCTCCATGCCCTACACCCTGCTGATGGTCGGCTTTGGCATAGGTGGCATGCTCATGGGCCGGCTGGCTGACCGTTTCGGTGTGGCGCTGCCGCTCAGTGTGGGCGCTATCGGCATGGGCCTGGGTTTCGGCGCAGCCGCGCTGTCGGGCAGCGTCTGGCTGTTTGCGCTGGCGCACGGTGTGTTGATTGGCCTGCTGGGCAGCTCCGCCACGTTTTCGCCCTTGCTGGCCGACACCTCGCTGTGGTTTGTGCGGCGCCGCGGCATTGCCGTGGCGGTGTGCGCCAGCGGCAACTACCTGGGCGGAGCCCTCTGGCCGCCCATCATCCAGCACTTTGTGGAAAGCGTGGGCTGGCGCCAGACCTACTGGGGACTGGCCGTGTTCTGCAGCTTGGCGATGCTGGGGCTGGCCCAGCTGATGCGCCAGCGCCCGCCGGCACTCGCGCTGGCGCCGGTCACTGTCCGGGGTGTCGCCGCCAGCGACCGGCCTTTCGGCCTGACGCTGGGCCAGGCGCAGGCGCTGCTGGGTGTGGCCGGCCTGTCCTGCTGCGTGGCCATGTCCATGCCGCAGGTGCACATCGTGGCTTATTGCACCGACCTCGGCTTCGGCGCGGCGCGTGGCGCTGAAATGCTGTCGCTGATGCTGGCCTGCGGCATTGTGAGCCGGTTGATTTCCGGCGCCATCTGCGACCGCATCGGCGGGCTGCGCACGCTGCTGCTGGGCTCGGCCTTGCAAACCGTGGCGCTGCTGCTGTTCATCCCGTTTGACAGCATGGTCTCGCTGTATGTGATCTCGGCGATGTTCGGCCTGTTTCAGGGCGGCATTGTGCCGAGCTACGCGATCATCGTGCGCGAGCATTTTCCCGCTGCCGAAGCCGGCGCCCGCGTCGGCACCGTCATCATGTTCACCATGGTGGGCATGGCGCTGGGTGGCTGGATGTCGGGCAAGGTGTTTGACCTCACCGGCTCCTACAACGCTGCTTTTCTCAATGGCATTGCCTGGAACCTGCTGAACTTCGCCGTCGTGTTTTTTTTGCTGCGCCGCACGCTCAGCCCGATGAAAGCCCAGGCGCACGCGGCATAACGCGCTGGCCCGATCGGCCCCTCGCTAAGCGGCAGTGATGAGGTGGGCCTGCAAACCGCGCCGTGGCGACGGGCCGACTCTCGGCGCATAACCCAGCCGCGCCCACATCTGCACCGTGTAACGTGGCTGTGGCGCTTGCAGCAGGGCATGGATGTCGGCATAGGGTTTGGCCTGTTCCGGGTACTCCTGCAAGGCCTGCGACAGCGGCTGCATGGCCAGGCCCTGTGCGGTGGCCGCGAGCTGCGCACGGGCATAGGCCCGGCCGGCGTTGACCTGGGTGGTACGCGCATTGCCTTCGGTCACCATCCAGAAAAACGCCGGTGTCGCGGCGATCTTGGTATTGAAATCCTTGATCTGGCCGGTGGTGGCCGTGTCATCCGGCCCTGGCGCCTTGCTGCGGTCGAACAGGCCGAGCGCCGTCAGCGCACGCACCATGGGGGTGTTGATGGTGAGGCCGTCGCGGTGCTCGGCAATTTCGCTCGGGCCAACACGCAGCACCTTGAACGACTCCAGCACGGTGCGCGGCGTGACGAGCTCGATACGCCAGGCCTCCATGGCGATGGCGCGGTGTTGTTGCAGCAGGTCCGGCTGGCTGGGCCCCACGAAGCCGGTGCGGATGGGAAAGGGCGCAACGCTGGCGGCAATGGCCTGCAGGGCACCAGCTGCGGGCTCGCGCATCTCATAGGCTTCGCGGTTGGTGTGGCGCTTGAGGATGTCGGCAAACAGCGGGTCCGGCTTGATGTCGGCATCTGCGGCCAAAACGATGCGCGCAACGGGTCGCTTGTCCAGCGTGGCCGGACCGAACTCGCCTTGCGGGAACAGGGTGATGTCGGCGCGCAGGCCTTTCTGTTTGGCGGCAAGGTCCAGCAACTCCAGAAAAGTGCCCTGGCTCATCATGATCTGGCGCGACTGCGGGTCGGTCTCGGGCAACAGCCGCGTGAGGTCGCAGTACAGCATGATCTCGCCGGGCTGGCGCAGGTCCACCAGCCAGGACTGCAGGTTGTGCGAGTGCGGCGCGAGGATGGCGTAGCTGAGGATCCAGTGGCGCACGTCCACGGTGTCAGCCGCGGGGCCGTTCCAGGCAGCAATCGCCTCGGGCGGCAGCTCGGATGAACAGCCGGCCAAGCCGGCTGTGGCGCCCAGCACTACCCCGCCACCGGCGATGCGAACAAAGTTTCTGCGGTTCAGGTTCATGAGACGCTCCGTTCAAAGGCTTGTGCCGTCACCGTAGCGCCTTTTGCCGCCACCTCCTTGCGCGAGGTCAACAGGCCCAGCTCTGCCAGTGCCGCACGCAGCGCCTCGGGAAACGGCGTGTGGGGCTCGGCGCCGGTCAGGGCGGCCATGCGGGTGTTGACCAGCGCATGTGGCGTGTGCCACTGGTAGCGCATTTCACACAGCGCCGCGATTTTCGGCATGACCAAGCTCAGCGCCCGCATCATCGGCCAGGACAGCGACCGGGTGCGCAGCTTGCCGCCGGCGGGCAGCCAGCCGCGCTCCCACGCAATGTCGGCCAATACATCGGCCCAGTCCTGCCCCGTGAGGCTGTAGCCGGCAAAGTGCAGGGTCTCGAAGGCCGGCAGCCGATGCCGCTGCCCGGCCACCGCCACAAAGCTGCGCGCCATGTCGGGCAGCCAGGCCCAGGCGGTCGGCACGTTCAGGGGACCCGGGTAGGTGAACTTGCCGCCTTGAATCGCCTTGACCATCACCTCGTCCAGCCACGAGCCGGTGCCGCTGCCAAAAAAGTCACCGCCGCGAATCACCACCGCCTTCATGCGGCCATCCTGCGTGGCCATGCGCACCTGCGCTTCGCTGGCGATACGCAGGCCGCCCTTGAAGGTGCTGGCCGCCTGCACCGTGTCCTCGCGCAGCAGCGGCGGCATGGTCGCGCCAAAGTTGTAGACGCTGGCCGGCAGCATCAGCAAGGCCCCGAGTTCTCGCGCGACGTCGATGGCGGCCTGCGTCAAGCCGGGCAGGTCCCGGCGCCAGGCCTGGTGTGTGTACACCGGACTGAGCCCCTGCACCACCACCGCGGCGCCATGTGCGGCGGCGGCGAGCCGGGCCGTATCGCCGGGCTGCGCGGCCAGCCACACCACACCGGGAATCACCGGGCCGCTGGCGCCCGGGCGCAGCTGGGCGAACACCCGCCAGCCCGCCTGGGCAAAGGCGCGCGTGGCCGCCAGGCCAAAACGCCCACGGGCGCCGAGGATGAGAACGGTGGAAGACTCAGTCATGGAAATCTCCTTAAGAAAGCGGTGGACGTCGGCATGATTGTGGAAACCTGCCAGCTGTTCGACAATCCCCTAACGCTTCACATCAGGTATTCACTCATGAATAACAACTTCGACTGGCGCCTGGTGCGCTCCTTCCTGGCGGCGCTGGACCAGGGCAGCCTGCTGGCTGCGGCGCGCGTGCTCAGCGCCAGCCAGCCCACCATCGGCCGCCACATCGCCGAGCTGGAAGCCCAGCTCGGCGTGCTGCTGTTCGAGCGCACCGGGCGTGGCCTGCTGCCCACCGCCACGGCGCTGCAGCTGGCCGAGTCGGCCCGCGCTATGGACAACGCCGCCAACGAACTCGCGCGCAACGTGTCGGGCCTGGAGCCGGGCATCTCGGGCACGGTGCGCATCACCGCCAGCCAGCCGGTGGCCTGTTTTGTGCTGCCACCCATCCTGGCGCAGATGCGCCTGGCCCTGCCCGACATCCAGGTCGAGCTGGTGGCCAGCAACGCGGTCAGCAACCTGCTGCGGCGCGAGGCCGACATCGCGCTGCGCATGGTGCAGCCCGACCAGGCCAGCCTGGTGGTCAAGCGCATTGCCAAGGTCACGCTGGGCACTTATGCGCACCGCGACTACCTGCGCCGGCGCGGCACGCCGAAGCAGCCGCAGGATCTGCTGAACCACGAACTGGTGGGCAGCGACCGCGACGAGGCCATTCTCAAGGGCATGGCGGGTTTTGGCCTGCCGGTCACACGCGAAGCATTTGCGTTTCGCTGCGACGACCTGATCGCGTACTGGGAGGCCGTGCGCGCCGGTCTGGGCATAGGATTCATCGCCGACTACCTGGCCGCCACCGACAGGAACGTCGTCGCCGTGCTGCCCATGATCAAGGTGCCGCCGATTCCGATCTGGCTCACCGTGCACCGCGAAATCCGCACCAGTCGCCGCATTCGCGCGGTGTATGACTTTTTGAGCCAGGCGGTGCCGAAGGCGCTATGACTTCGCCGCCTGGGCGGCAGGCGCAGCCAGCGCGCCCAGGGCCGACACGCCCACCGGCGGCTCGGCCAGCCAGGGCAGCACAAACGTGCGGCGCGCCAGGCCGCCGGCAATACGCGCGGTCTGGCGGTGTTCGCCGGCCAGGCGGGCCTGCAGCAGCGGGTCGGTGGTGCCGGTGGCGGCCACACTTTTGTTGATGACCCAGGCCCAGGGCTCGATTTTTGCGCGGCGCAAATCGTCCTGCAATGCCGCGGCCTGGCTCACCGGCGTGACCTCGGGCAGGGTCACCAGGATGACGTGGGTCATGGACGCGTCCTGCAGGCGCATGAGCGGCGTGATGATGTGCACGGCGTTGCTGCTGCCCTCGTACTGCTGCATCATCTGCCGGTGGTAGGCGCCGGTGGCGTCCATCAGCAGCAGCGAGTGGCCGGTGGGCGCGGTGTCCAGCACCACAAAGGCGCTGCGCGCCTCGTTGACGACGCGGCTGAAGGCATGAAACACCGCCACCTCTTCGGTGCAGGGCGACTGCAGGTCTTCCAGCAGCAGCGCCTGGCCTTGTTCGTCCAGCGTCTGGCCGCGCGTGGCCATGATTTTGGCGATGTAGGCCTGGGTCTCGGCTTGGGGGTCGATGCGGCCGACCTTCAAGTGGGGCAGGCTGCCGTTCAGCGTCTCGGCCACATGGGCGGCCGGGTCGGTGGTGGTCAGGTGCACGCTGTGGCCGCGCTGCACCAGGCCCACGGCCAGTGCTGCGGCAATGGTGGTTTTGCCGACGCCGCCCTTGCCCATCACCATGATCAGGCCGTGGCCCAGGGCCGCCAGTTCGTCGGCCAGGCGGGACAGCGGCTCGGCCGGCAAGGGGGCCACACCTGCAGCAGCATCGGTCACGGTCGCCGGCATCGGACCGACCCCCAACAACGCACGCAACGCCGGCAGGCCCACGGTGTCGAAAGCGCGCAGCGGCACCTCGTCGCGCAGCAGGTGCGCCAGCGCGTCGGGCATCTGCGCAAGAGCCTGCAGGCCCAGCGCCTCGACGGCCCGGGCGGTGGGGTCCACCTTGCCGCCCTCCTGCACGGTGGCGTGAAACACGCCGTTGACCACCAGGCGCTGATTGGACAGCCCCAGGGTGCGCAGCTCATCGGCGGTGCGCGCGGCCTCCTGCATGGGGCGCGGGTCGGGCCGCGTCACCAGCACCACGGTGGTGATGGCCGCGTTGCTGAGCGCGGCCAGGGCGGCGTTGAAGCGCGTTTCCTGCATCTTCAGACCCGAGTGCGGGCCCAGGCAGGAGGCACCGCGGTCGTTGCCGGCCAGAAAACCGCTCCAGGCCTTGGGCAGACTGAGCAGGCGCAAGGTGTGGCCGGTGGGCGCGGTGTCGAAGATGACGTGGTCCCAACCATCGCCCTCCTGGGCCAGCAAGGCGGCAAATTCGTCGAACGCGGCAATCTCGGTGGTGCAGGCGCCGGACAGCTGCTCACGCACGGTGGCACGTTCGTCCTCGCTGGCATCGGCTTCCAGCTGGGCGAGCACGCGCAGGCGGTAAGCCTCGGCGGCCGCGTCGGGGTCGATATTGAGCACGGCAAGACCCGGCACGCCGGGCACGTCCACCGGCTGGTTGCGCAGCGGCACGCCCAGCATCTCGTCGAGATTGGAAGCGGCATCGGTGCTGACCAGCAGCACGCGCCGGCCTGCATCAGCCAGTGCAATGGCCGACGCGGCCGACAAGGAGGTCTTGCCCACCCCGCCCTTGCCGGTAAAAAAAAGAAAACGCGTGGCGCCAGAAAGAAAACCCGGGGCAGACTCGGTGGCTGTGTTCATGGCGACAGGATGACACACGGGCGCCAGGCTGGCTTGCCGCAGATCAACGCCAGGCCGACAGTGGCCAGGGTTTCGTGGTGAAGGGTTTTGCGGGCTGTGTAAAGTAGGCCTTGCCCTGCAGCGCCGCAGAGGCGGGACGTGTAAAGTTGTTTTGTTTTTTGGACAGAAGCACCCACAGCGCGGCTGACGGGTTTGACAAGGATTGAATGCTGATACCCCGCTGGCTCCAGACGCTTTGGCACCGCTCCGGTGCGACCGGCCGCGTGCCAGGCCCCGCACCGATGTTGCTGCTGCCCCTGCTGGGGTCCTTGCTGGCCCTGCCTTGCGCCCACGCGCTGGAGTTCAGCTACAGCAACCCCTTCCCCGACGGCCCGTTGGCCGGTGTGGCCCGCAGCCTGAGAATCAGCGGTGAGCTGGCTCCGGGCGACACTGCCCGCCTGACCGAGCTGGTGCGGCGCAAACCGGCTGACGCCTGGCACGCCCTGGGGCGGGTCGAACTGGCCATTTCAGGCGGCGACACCGCGGAAGCCCTGCTGCTGGCCGACACCCTGGCCGCCCTGTACCCGCACACGGTCACCACCGCCGACTGCGCGGGCGCCTGTGCCATCGTCTGGCTGGCGGGCGCCTGGCGCCTGTTGCCCGCCGGGCGGATTGGCCTGCAACAACCGCCGGCTTCCGCGCGGGACAAGGCGCCCACCGACCGGCTGCGCAACTACCTTTTCAAGCAGGGCCTGCCCGCGCCGGTGTACGAGCGCTGGAGGGCCGGCCGCACCGACGGGGTGTACTGGCTGTCCGGACAGGAGGTCAACACCACCGGCACCTGGCCGCCCTACTATTTCCAGAAGCTCAGCGCCCGCTGCCCGCTCCTGGACAGCACGGACGAATCCTTTCACGCCGTGCGGCGTTGCGCGGCCCGGCTGGTGATCAGCCAGAAGGCTTTTGCCTTCGACAAGCTGCTCGAAGGCGTCAACGACCCCTGGTGGAACGACAACCGGGACCTGCTGCGCGATGCGCCGCGGTAGAACCTGGCCCCCACGCTTGTCGCTTCGCGTACTGCGCTGCCCCCCGAGGGGGCGCATTTTTCCTTGGGGCGGCCCTGCGGAAAAACAGGGCCCCCACGGTTGCTCACTGCGTGTAGCGCCCTGCCCCCGGGGGGCCGCTGCGCCTGCGGACTGGCGGAGCCAGATCCGCGGCCCCGGCTGATATGAAGACCCCCGCGGTTGCTCATTCCCGCTCACTCGCTTCATGCAACTTTTTGCACCGCGCTAACATGGCTGCACCAAGTCAATCGGCCTTTCTGACCATCCCCTAAGGAATTTTCATGCGATCCATCCTCTGCGCCAGCGTTTTGTCATTGTTTGTTTTGCCCGCCGCCTGGGCGCAAGCCGATGCGGCTGCGGCCGCTGCCGCCAAGGAGGCCGGTGCGGCCGTCACGGCCAGCGGGCTGGTCTACCGCTCGCTGAAAGACGGCAGCGGCGCCAGCCCGGCCGCCACCGACACCGTCAAGGTGCACTACCGCGGCAGCTTTCCGGACGGCAAGGAGTTCGACAGCTCCTACAAGCGCAACGAACCCACGGAATTTCCGCTGAACCGCGTGATCCCCTGCTGGACCGAAGGTGTGCAGAAAATGAAAGTGGGCGGCAAGGCCAAGCTGACCTGCCCGGCGGCGATTGCCTACGGCTCGCGCGGCGCAGGCGGCGTGATTCCGCCCAATGCAACCTTGCAGTTCGAGATTGAGCTGCTGGAAGTCAAGAAATAAGCCCCCACGCTTTTCACTTCGCCTTCGGCTGCGTGTAATACGCTGCCCCCCGGGGGGGCCGCTGCGCCTGCGGGCCGGCAAAGCCGGACCCGCGGCCCCTGCTTGTTTTGAAAGCCGCCGCGCTGGCTCATTTCCTGTCCGATCGTCCTGAGCCTGTCGAAGGATGTCCTCCGACCAGCCTCAGTCCTGCAGGCCCGCAGTGATCTCGTAAGAGCGCAGGCGCGCCTTGTGGTCGAAGATCTGGGAGGTGATCATCAGCTCGTCGGCGCCGGTGCGGGCCACAAAGGCTTCCAGCGCATGGCGCACCGTCGTCGGGGCGCCTATGGCCGAACACGACAGTGTCTGTTCCAGAATGGCGCGCTCGGGCGGCGTGAGGCGCTCCTCGTAGCCGGCCACCGGCGGCTGCAGGCGCGAAGGCCGGCCGCTGCGCAGGTTGACAAAGGCCTGCTGCATCGACGACGACAGCAGCTGCGCCTGCTCGTCGCTGTCGGCCGCAAACACATTGAAGCCCAGCATCACATAGGGGCGCGCCAGTTGTTCCGAGGGGCGGAAGCGGCCGCGGTAGACCTCGATGGCCTGCATCATCTGCGCCGGGGCAAAGTGCGAGGCAAACGCAAACGGCAAGCCGAGCTGGGCCGCCAGCTGCGCGCCGAACAGGCTGGAGCCCAGAATCCAGACCGGCACCTTCAGGCCGGCGCCAGGCACGGCGCGCACACGCTGGCCCTCGGACACCGGCTCGAAGTAATGCATGAGTTCAACCACGTCCTGCGGAAACTCGTTGGGGTCGGCGTTCAGGTCGCGCCGCAGCGCACGTGCCGTCGCCTGGTCGGAGCCCGGCGCCCGGCCCAGCCCGAGGTCGATGCGGCCGGGAAACAGCGATTCCAAGGTGCCGAACTGCTCGGCAATCACCAGCGGGGAATGGTTGGGCAGCATGATGCCGCCGGCACCCACGCGGATGCGCGAGGTGCCGCCGGCCACATGCGCCATGACAACCGCCGTGGCCGCACTGGCAATGCCGGCCATGCCGTGGTGCTCGGCCAGCCAGTAACGCTGGAAGCCCCAGCGTTCGGCGTGTTGCGCCAGGTCCAGGGTGTTGCGCAGGGACTGCGCGGCGTCACCGCCCTCCACGATGGGGGAGAGGTCCAGAACGGAAAATGGGATCATGGTGGAGCAGATGGGTCGCGTTGGCGCATTATCAATGCCCGGCCTGTCGCCGGGGTGCCTGCCCCCTGTTACAGGTCGCTGCGCAGGCGCACCCGGACGGTGTACGATTTCGCGGGTTGATCCCCGCCGCGCGCCCTCACTTCCGAAAGCGTTTATGCACCCCAACGAGCAGACCCTGGAGAAGTTCTACAGTGCCTTTGCGCGCCTGGACCCGGACACCATGGCGCAGTGTTATGCGCCCGACGCGTCCTTTGACGACGAGGCGTTTTCGCTGCGCGGGCACGAGCAGGTCACGGGCATGTGGCACATGTTGTGCGACGCCACCCGGGCCAGGGGGCGCGAGGTGTGGAAACTCGACTACAGCGAAGTCAAGGCCGATGCGGCCGCCGGCCAGGCGCACTGGGAGGCCCACTACCGCTTCAGCGCCACCGGGCGCATGGTGCACAACGTGATCGACGGGCGCTTCACCTTTACGCCGCAGGGGCTGATCGCCACCCACCGTGACCGCTTCGACTTCTGGGCCTGGGCGCGCCAGGCGCTGGGCACACCGGGCCTGCTGCTGGGCTGGACGCCCTTTCTGCGCAGCAAGGTCCGCAAAACGGCCGCGGCCAACCTGCACACCTACCTGGCGCGCCGCAAACAGGGCGGGCACTGAGCATGGCCTCCACCCTGCCGCAGGCCTGGTTTGAAGGCTTCGAAGCACGCGACTTCGAAGTCAACGGCACCTCCATCTTCGCCCGCTACGGCGGCAATGCCGCCGGCCCGACGCTGTTGCTGCTGCACGGTTTTCCGCAAAGCCATGTGATGTGGCACCGCGTGGCGCTGGCGCTGCAGGCGTACTTTTTTCTGGTCCTGCCCGACCTGCGCGGCTACGGCGACTCGTCCAAGGTGGCCGGCCTGCCCGACCACAGCAACTACAGCAAACGCAACATGGCCCAGGATGCCATCGGTGTGATGGACGCGCTGGGCCGCGGCAACTTCCGCCTGTGCGGCCACGACCGCGGCGGCCGCGTGGCGCACCGCCTGGCCGTGGACCACCCCGGGCGCGTGGACCGGCTGTGCCTGATCGACATTGCACCCACGCTGGACATGTACAACGCCACCGACATGCGTTTTGCCACCGCGTATTACCACTGGTTCCACCTGATCCAGCCCACCCCCCTGCCCGAAACCATGATTGGCGGCTGCGCCGTCGCCTACCTGCACGCCAAGCTCGGCGGCTGGGGCAGCCGGGGCCTGAGCTACATCGAACCCGAGGCGCTGATCGAATACGAACGCTGCTTCTGCACACCCGAGGCGATCCACGCCGCCTGTGAGGACTACCGCGCCAGCGCCGGCATCGACCTGGTGCACGACCGCGAGAGCCGGGCGCGCGGCGGCAAGATCGCCTGCGACACCCATGTTCTGTGGGGTGAGCGCGGTGTGGTGCAGCAGCTGTTCCAGCCGCTCGACCTCTGGCAGGCGCAATGCGCCGGCATCGTCAGCGGCCAGGCTTTGCCGGCCGGGCATTTCATCCCCGAAGAGCTGCCGCTGGAAACGGCGCACGCCCTGCACACCTTCTTCAAATCACCATGACGCACTACACCGCTGAAGTTTTATGGCTGCGCAACGAAGGCGACTTTGCGGGCAACCGCTACAGCCGCCGGCACCTGCTGCGTTTTGACGGGGGCCTGGAGGTGCCGGGTTCGTCCTCACCGCATGTGGTGCCGCTGCCAATGTCCGACGCCTCGGCGCTGGACCCGGAGGAAGCCTTTGTGTCCTCGCTGTCGAGCTGCCACATGTTGTGGTTCCTGTCGATTGCGGCCAAACGAAAATTCTGCGTGGACCGCTACTTCGACGCCGCGGAAGGGGTCATGGAAAGGAATGCTGATGGAAAAATGGCCATGACCCTGGTGACCCTGCGGCCCGACGTGGAGTTTTCCGGCGAACGCCAGCCGACCCGCGAAGAGCTGGACCGGCTGCACCATGAGGCACACGACGCCTGCTTCATCGCCAACTCGGTCAAGACCGAGGTGCGCTGCGAGCCGGTGTACGGTACGCTGGCATGAGCCGACGCCATGCTTGAAAGGAAGACATGAAACACATCGCCATTCTCATCGCCCTTCTCGGCCTGCTGGCCGGCTGCGCTTCGCGCGAAGCGCTCAACCCCGCCGATCTCGAGCCGGGCCGCCTGCCGTCGCCGGACATCAGCCTGAACATTCCCGGCCTCGGCCCCTGCACCGACAGCCCGGACCGCACCTTGCGTATTGATTCGACCCAGCCGGTCCACATTCTGGTGCATGGCTGCTTTGGCTCCTCCGGCCAGTTTCGGGGGCTGGCCCAGGTGCTGGCCTTTCACGGCCAGCAAACGGCCTGTTTCACCTATGACGACCGTGCCAGGCTCGCCGAAGTTGCCGACGAGCTGAGGCACGCCGTCGGCCAGCTCGCGGCGCAATCCAGGGTCCCCCAGGTCACGGTGATCGGCCACAGCCAGGGCGCGCTGGTTGCGCGCAGGTCGATGACGGAATCTTTCGGCGCAGCGCCCTCGGGCCGCGCTGTCGATGTGCGCCTGGTGACCATCTCCGGGCCTTTTGCCGGCATCGAGTCGGCCAGAACTTGCGGCAAGACCTGGCTCTACCCGCTCACCCTGGGCATGGTGCCGCTGAGCTGTTACCTGGTGACAGGCCCGAAATGGGCCGACATCACCTATTCCTCGTCCTTCATTCGCGAGCCCGGTGCCCTGGCGCCACAAGTGGCCAACTACCTGAAGATAGACACCAACGAAAGCGGCACTTGCCGGCGTGAAGAAAACGGGCGCTGTGTGGAAGGCGACGACATTTTTTCGCTGGCGGAGCAGCGCAACCCGCTGGTGGAAACCGACACGCGGGCGCGCCGGGTGGAAGTCGATGCGGGCCATGTCGAGATCGTCGGCGACAAGCAGGTGGCCCCCAAAAAGCTGATTGCCATCTTGCAAGCCGAAGGCGTGCTTCGCCCCACGCCGGCCGCCAGCCTGCCCGCTTTCGGACTGCTGCTGGCGCGCGTCTACGAAGGCAAATCCGCCCCTTGACAACAAGCCATTAACAACCAGCCCCCCCGACCCCATGGCCTCTGCCATTCTGATTCGCCCGCTCCGCGAAACCGACTTCACCGCCTGGACGCCGCTCTGGGACGGCTACAACGCCTTTTACGGCCGCGAAGGCAAGACCGCGCTGGCCCCGGAAATCACGCAAATCACCTGGCAGCGCTTTTTTGATCCAGCCGAACCCGTCTTTGCCCTGGTCGCCGAGCGCGACGGCAAGCTCTGCGGCCTGACCCACTACCTGTACCACCGCAGCACCACCCGCATCGAGCTCACCTGTTACCTGCAGGACCTGTTCACCGATCCGCTAATTCGCGGCCAGGGTGTCGGGCGCGCCTTGATCGAAGGTGTGTACGCGCAGGCAAAGGCAGCGGGCATCAAACGGGTGTACTGGCAAACACACACCACCAATTCAGCCCGCCGGCTTCTTTATGACAAGGTGGCCCAACACATGGGCTTCATCGTTTATTCGCAGGAGGTTTGAAAGCCACGCGACGGTGCTGCTTGCCATGGACCTGTGACGTCCAGCGGCTAGCTTGATCTGCTACAAAATAGATAGCTGCTTGCGCCCGTCCCCATTGGGCTGAAGCCCAAAAAGACTATTGAATTTGCCTGACCTGCGCGTCGGGAAGTGCAAAAAGGGAATTTGCGGTGTTTCGCAAATTTTTTATACCTGTATGAATTTGCAGCGTATTGCGGTAAAACCCAACAGCCACGCCATTTGCAGGAGATTTTGATGACCAAGTTAAACCGCAGGTTTTGCGGTCGACATTACGTTAAACCGCATGTATCCCGTTGCCGCATTAGCTCAACAGATTGAACGCGAGTGGGCGCCCGAGCTGGCTACCTACTTCCAGAAAACCGCCGAAGAAGTGCTGTCGCCTGTTCGCCCTTGGTTTGAATTCCCCCACGGCAAATTGCGGGTGGAATTGATGGATGGTTCAGTCGTGCAGTTCGAGTGCGCCCTACACCTTGTGAGTGATGCAAAGCGCGCAATTGCAGTGTTCACTGAGCACTGTGGGAACCATGTTTACCCGTACCACGAAGCGAGGGTCCACCGTGACGGAAAGTTGGTCTATGCGCAAGCGGTTTAACTGGTCGGCCCAGAGGCGACGGCCCTTGGCCGCGCCTGGCCTTCAACGTTAGACCGCAATGGCCAGATGTCCTGCTTGCGGTGCGTTCGTAAAACCTCTGTCGCAGCAGTGCGGCGAATGTGACGCGCAGTTTCTTTCGCCGGCCCCTGATACGCCCGTGCGTGCGAAGCGTCAAATCAGGGGGTTTCACGGCGGCGCTCTGGTTTGCTTTGGCATCGCCATCGGTTGCTACGTGGTGGGATCTGCCGCAGGGCTTGTGGGCTTTAGGGCTACGCTGAATAAGCCCTGGCCAAAGAGCACCTTGCTGCGTTGACGGT
>NZ_JAQSDN010000027.1:0-29507 GCF_029945925.1 Polaromonas sp.
CCGGTGAGTGAAATCATGACGCCGCGCGAACGTCTGATCACCATGCCCGACGGCACCACGCCGGCGGAGGCCAAGACCCTGCTGAACAAGCACAAGCTTGAACGCCTGCTGCTGGTCAACGACGACTTTGAACTCAAGGGCCTGATCACGGTCAAGGACATCACCAAACAGACCAATTTCCCCAATGCCGCGCGCGACGCCTCGGGCCGCCTGCGCGTGGGCGCGGCCGTTGGTGTGGGTGAAGGCACCGAGGAGCGCGTGGAGGCGCTGGTCCGGGCCGGGGTCGATGCCATCGTGGTCGACACCGCTCACGGCCACAGCCACGGCGTGATCGAGCGCGTGCGCTGGGTGAAGAAGAACTATCCGCAGGTTGATGTGATCGGCGGCAACATTGCCACCGGCGCCGCGGCGCTGGCCCTGGTGGAAGCGGGCGCGGATGCGGTCAAGGTCGGCATCGGTCCCGGCTCCATCTGCACCACCCGCATCGTCGCGGGTGTGGGTGTGCCGCAAATCATGGCGATTGACAGCGTGGCCATGGCGCTGCGCGGCACCGGCGTGCCGTTGATTGCCGACGGCGGCATCCGCTACAGCGGCGACATCGCCAAGGCCATCGCAGCCGGCGCAGGCACCGTGATGATGGGCGGCATGTTTGCCGGCACCGAGGAAGCCCCCGGCGAAGTGATTTTGTTCCAGGGCCGCAGCTACAAGAGCTACCGCGGCATGGGCAGCATTGGCGCGATGCAGCAGGGCAGTGCCGACCGCTATTTCCAGGAAGCCACCACCGGCAACCCGAACGCCGACAAGTTGGTGCCCGAGGGCATTGAAGGCCGTGTGCCCTACAAGGGTTCCATGGTCGCCATCATCTACCAGATGGCCGGCGGCCTGCGCGCCAGCATGGGCTACTGCGGTTGTGCCACCATTGAAGACATGCGCAACCAGGCCGAGTTCGTTGAGATCACGACGGCCGGCATTCGCGAAAGCCATGTCCACGACGTGCAGATCACCAAAGAAGCCCCCAATTACAGGGCAGATTGACCGTTTTGGCTTGTCAGGGGCGTCTTCATAGACGCCTTTTTCTTTTTTTGCCTTGAAGACACTTTTTCATGCAGCACCAAAAAATCCTCATTCTCGATTTCGGCTCCCAGGTCACCCAGCTGATTGCCCGGCGCATCCGTGAAGCCCATGTGTTCTGCGAAGTCCATCCCTGCGATGTGACCAGCGACTGGGTCCGCGATTACGCCCAGGATGGCAAGCTCAAGGGCATCATCCTGTCCGGCAGTCACGCCAGCGTCTACGAAGACAGCACCGACAAGGCGCCACATGCGGTGTTCGACCTGGGCGTGCCCGTGCTGGGCATCTGCTACGGCATGCAGACCATGGCGCACCAGCTCGGCGGCATCGTGCAAAGCGGCCACAAGCGCGAATTCGGTCCCGCCGATGTGCGGGCGCATGGGCATACCCAGCTGCTGGAAGGCATCCAGGATTACGCGACGTCCGACGGCCACGGCATGCTGGATGTGTGGATGAGCCATGGCGACAAGGTCACCGAGCTGCCGCCCGGCTTCAAGCTGATGGCCAGTACCGAGAGCTGCCCGATCGCCGGCATGGCCGACGAGGAACGCCGGTTTTACGGCGTGCAGTTCCATCCCGAAGTCACACACACCAAGCGCGGTGCGGCCATTCTGGAGCGTTTTGTCCTCGATATCTGCGGTACGCGGGCCGACTGGATCATGGGCGACTACATCAGCGAGGCGGTGGAAAAAATCCGTGCCCAGGTCGGCAAGGAAGAGGTGATTCTGGGCCTGTCCGGCGGCGTCGATTCGTCCGTTGCGGCGGCGCTGATTCACCGCGCCATCGGCGACCAGCTGACCTGCGTGTTTGTCGATCACGGCCTGCTGCGCCTGAACGAGGGCGACATGGTGATGGACATGTTCGTCGGCAAGCTGCACGCGAAAGTCATTCGCGTCGATGCCGCCGACCAGTTCCTCGGTCATCTCAAGGGCGTCAGCGACCCCGAAGCCAAGCGCAAGATCATTGGCCGCGAATTCGTGGAAGTGTTCAAGGCCGAAGCCGGCAAGCTCAAGAGCGACCATTCGCGCCATGTGGCCTGGCTGGCCCAGGGCACGATTTATCCGGACGTGATCGAAAGCGGCGGCGCCAAGAACAAAAAAGCCATCACGATCAAGAGCCACCACAACGTGGGCGGCCTGCCCGAGCAGCTCGGCCTGAAGCTGCTTGAACCCCTGCGCGAGCTGTTCAAGGACGAAGTGCGCGAACTGGGCGTGGCGTTGGGCCTGCCTTTTCACATGGTGTACCGCCACCCCTTCCCGGGTCCGGGTCTGGGGGTGCGGATTCTGGGCGAAGTCAAAAAGGAATACGCCGATTTGCTGCGCCGCGCCGACGCCATCTTCATTGAAGAGCTGCGCAACTTCACCGACGACGCCACCGGCAAGAGCTGGTACGACCTGACCAGTCAGGCGTTTGCGGTGTTTCTGCCGGTGAAAAGTGTGGGCGTCATGGGCGACGGCCGCACCTACGACTACGTGGTGGCCCTGCGCGCGGTGCAGACCAGCGACTTCATGACCGCCGACTGGGCCGAGCTGCCCTATGCGCTGCTCAAAAAGGTTTCCAGCCGCATCATTAACGAAGTGCGCGGCATCAACCGCGTGACCTACGATGTCAGCAGCAAGCCCCCGGCCACGATCGAATGGGAATAGGGCGCAACCAACCCCGGCCTCCGTACGCAGCGACCCGCAAGCACCATGCCTGAGCAGTCTTTCCTGCCGGGCTTCGAGGCCGCGCCCCGACCCACCGACAGGCTGTTTTTCGCCATCTACCCGGACGCGGCCGCCGCCGCACAGATTGCCCGGCTCGCGCAGCAACTGCGTGCGGAACACGGCCTGCAGGGCAAGCCGCTGAAACCGGAGCGCTTCCATGTCACGCTGCATCATCTGGGCGACCATGCCGGGCTGCCGCAGGACCTGGTCGCCGCAGCCTGCGTTGCGGCGGCAGGCGTTGCGGCTGCACCGTTTGACATCACCTTCGACCACGTCGCCAGTTTCACCAGTGCGCCGCGCAACCGGCCGTTTGTCCTGCGCGGCGACGACGGCCTGGCGCCGCTGGCCGCTTTCCAGCAAAGCCTCGGCGAGGCGCTGAAAAATACCGTGCTTGGCCGCTGGGCCAAGCCGGGCTTCACGCCCCATGTGACACTTCTTTACGATGACCGCAGCGTCCCCGCGCAGGCCGTGACGCCGGTTTCCTGGACCGCGCACGAGTTTGTTCTCGTGCACAGCCTGATGGGCCAGACCCGGCATGTGCCCCTGGCGCGCTGGCCTTTACACGCCTGAGTTGCCCATGGCGCCGTAGCGCAGACGCGTTTTACCGTTTCAGGCGTCCGGCTTTTTGTCGGATACTTCAGCCTATGTATTTGCCTCCCCAGTTCAAAGGTGACCGCGCCCAGGCCCAGGCGCTGATCACCGACCATCCCTTCGCCAGCCTGGTCAGCGTGGACGACGCGGGGCTGCCCTACGTGACGCACCTGCCGCTGCATCTGGAAGAACGCGGTGATCAGCTGGTGCTACTGGGGCACGTCGCCAAACCCAATCCGCATTGGCGCTACCTGGCCGCCAAGCCGCAGGCCGTGGCGACTTTTCTCGGACCCCATGCCTACCTGTCACCCAAGGTCTACCCCGACCTGGCGCGGGTGCCAACCTGGAATTACCTGGCCGTGCATTGCACCGTGCAGGCCAGCCTGATCGAAGACCCGCAGGCCAAGGACCGGCTGCTCAAAAAGCTGATTGGCGACCATGAGCCGCCTTATGCGGAGCAGTGGCGCGGCCTGGGCGAGGAGTTTGCCCACAAGATGCTGGCCGGCATTGTGGCCTTTGAGTTGCAGGTCACCGACCTGCAGTGCAAGCTCAAACTCAACCAGCACCGGACCGAGTCGCACGCGGCCATGAAAGCCATGTATGCCGCCGGCACGCCCGACGAACAGGCACTGGCCGGCTGGATGGACCGGCTGGGCATGGGGACCGCTGCCGACCCCCGCGAGGAGACCTGACATGCGTGCCATCTTTGGCGTCCTGAGCCTGCTGATGGTTGTCGCCATCATCGGCGTACTGGCGAAAAAACAACTCTCCCCGGCGCCTGTGAAGCTGGCACCGGCAGACGCTGGCCTGGCTTTGCCCGCGCCTGCGGCCGGCGCCACACCGCAGCAGCAAAGCCAGCAGATCCAGAACCAGATGCGCCAATCGATTGAAAACGCGATGCAGCAGGCCCGGCCCATGCCGGAAGACAAATAATTTGTATCAAATCGGGCTTCAGCCCCCGTGGTACTTGCGCAAGCTGCTATAAAAAACGAAGCAATCATGAGCGATGCGTACTACATGCAAATGGCGCTGGCGCAGGCCCGGCAAGCCGCCGAGGCGGGCGAGGTGCCGGTCGGTGCCGTGCTGGTGCGGCATGGCCAGGTGATCGCCACCGGCTGCAACCAACCCATCAGCGGGCATGACCCGACCGCTCATGCCGAAATGCAGGCCCTGCGGTCTGCCGCCCAGGCCGGGGGCAACTACCGGCTTGATGAGTGTGAACTGTTTGTCACACTGGAACCCTGCGCCATGTGCGCTGGCGCCATGCTGCACGCGCGGCTCAAGCGTGTGGTCTTCGGTGCGCCGGATCCGAAAACCGGGGCCGCCGGTTCCGTCATCGACCTGTTCGCCAACCCGCAGCTCAACCACCAGACGCAGGTGCAGGGCGGGGTGCTGGCCGCGGAATGCGGCGCGCTGCTGCAGGATTTTTTCCAGCAGCGACGCAGCGAGCAGCGCCAGGAGACAAAACTGAACCATCCCCTGCGCGATGACGCGCTCCGCACGCCCGACGGCGCGTTTGCCGATCTGCCAGGCTACCCCTGGGCGCCCCGTTACCTCGGCGACCTGCCTTCACTGGCCGGCCTGCGCATGCATTACCTCGACGAGGGGCCCCGTGAGGGACTCACCTGGCTGTGCCTGCACGGCAATCCGGCCTGGAGCTATCTGTACCGCAAAATGATTCCGGTGTTCCTGGCGGCCGGGCACCGGGTGGTGGCGCCCGACCTGATCGGTTTCGGCAAAAGCGACAAGCCCAAAAAGGACAGCTTTCACAGCTTCACCGGACACCGGCAGAACCTGCTGGAGCTGGTGGAGCGCCTGGACCTGAAGAACATCGTGCTGGTGGTGCAGGACTGGGGTGGCCTGCTGGGCCTGACCCTGCCGATGGCCGCGCCCGAGCGCTACCGCGGCCTGCTGGTCATGAACACGACACTGGCGACTGGCGATCAGCCTTTGTCGCCGGGCTTTCTGGCCTGGCGCGAGATGTGCGCGAAAAACCCCGGGTTCGATGTAGCACGGCTGTTCGCGCGCGGCAACCCGCAGATGAGTGCCGAAGAATGCGCCGCCTACAACGCGCCTTTCCCCGATCGGGGGCATCGCGCCGCCTTGCGTGCCTTTCCGGCCATGGTGCCGGAATTCGAGGACTCGGACGGTGCCGCCATTTCACGCGATGCACGAAATTTCTGGCGCGAACGCTGGCAAGGCCGGACCTTGATGGCCGTCGGCGCGCAGGACCCGGTGCTCGGCGTGCCCGTCATGCAGCAGTTGCAAGCCATGATCCGCGGTTGCCCCGAGGCCGTGGTGCTGCCGCAGGCGGGGCATTTTGTGCAGGAGCATGGGGAAAGCATTGCCCGGCAGGCGGTGCGTTCTCTGGGCGGCTGATCGGCGGCTTTGCAATGGCTGGTCCGGGCAGTGGGATACTCCTTCTCGTGAAAAAACATATCTACATCTACTCCCCCTCCAGCGCCGTGCGCGACAAGGCCGCTTTCAAGCGCGGCGTGCGGCGCCTGACCACGCTGGGTTATGAGGTCGAGCTTGACGAGACCGCGCTGAGCAGCCACCAGCGTTTTGCCGGCGACGACGACGCCCGGCTGGCCGCGATCGCCCGGGCGGCCGCCAGCGGTGCCGATGTGGCGCTGATCTCCCGGGGCGGCTACGGGCTGACACGCCTGCTGCCGCATATCAACTACAAGGCGCTGGACAAGGCCGTGTCCCGGGGCACGCGCTTCGTTGGCCTGAGCGATTTCACGGCCCTGCAAAACGCGCTGCTGGCCAAAACCGGGGCGGTGAGCTGGGCCGGTCCGGCACTCGGCGAGGACTTCGGAACCGAAGGCCAGCCTGACGACATCATGGAAGCCTGCTTTGACGACCTGATCACGGGGCAGGGCGAGGGCACCGGCTGGCGCCTGCCGAAAATCGCTGCGAAATCAGGAGCGGATGGCGCCTGGCAGCCGGGGGCCGAGGGCAAATTTGGCGTCAAAAGTGCAGTTTTGTGGGGCGGCAACCTCGCGGTGCTGTGTTCGCTGGTGGGCACCCCTTACCTGCCCCAGGTGAAGGGCGGCATTTTGTTTCTGGAAGAGGTGCATGAACACCCGTACCGGCTGGAGCGCATGTTGACGCAGCTGTTGCACGCCGGCGTGCTGGCGCAGCAGAAGGCGATTGTGCTGGGGCAGTTCACCAACTACAAGCTGGTGCCGCACGACAAGGGGTTCAAATTGGCCACGGTGGTGGCGTGGTTGCAGCGCCAGATCAAGGCGCCGGTGTTGACCGGACTGCCGTTTGGCCATGTGCCGACCAAGGTGGTGTTGCCGGTGGGGGCAAAGGTGGCGCTGGCCGTCGAGGACAGGGACGCTTTTCTGCTCTGGGGTCACAGCCATTAAGCAAGGGAAACGCACCGGGCTGGCCGGCGGTTCTATCGACCTGCTGGCGCCTGGCCCGGAGGGGGCCAGCCTAGTTGGTCAGCGAGCTGCGCCGCGAGCCAAGGCTGCCGGGCAGCAGGCCTTCAAACATTTTTGTGATGCCGTTGACCTTCTGGCGGGCAATGGTTTCGCCCTGCATGGCCGACAGCACGGCCATGACGTCACCGCGGGCATACCAGAGACCTTGCGCATCCTGGGCGTAGCGCACCCGCAGCGCAATTTTCGGGTAATGTTTCTCGCCGAACTCGCCGAGTTCGTTGAGCATCAATTGCCGAATGCCTTCGGTACGTTTTTCCAGGCTGGAAGGCGTCACCTCGCCACCATTGAGCAGGCCCAGCAAACTGCTTTTCAAGTCAGGTTTAATCCAGCGCATAGCGTTTGTGCTTTCGATAGTAGGGCGGTACGAAACCGTGCGGTCTGGTAGATTAAGCCTCCACGGTTACAGATGCAAGATCTACCTGTGACATGGTTAACGTAAAACAACAAATAAATCAATGTGTTAGTAACCAAATGTCATGTTGATTCTTGAGTTGTAAACAAAGGTATTATTTTTTGAGTCTTCTTGATTTGCTCGTGCCGAGAAAATCATCATGATTTTCTTTGTGATTTATTTACCTCTTGCTTCCCTGTTTTTTCACAAAATTCCCCTTTTTAGAGCTTGATATGACTACCTACCCCTCGCACTACATCAATGGCCAATGGGTCAAGGCGCAATCGGCAGAGACCCTGCCGGTGCACGACTCGAGCACCGAGGAAGTCATGGCGACCGTGCCGGCCGGCACAGCGCTGGAAGCCGAACGCGCCGTGCTGGCCGCCCGCGCTGCTTTTGACGCCTGGGCCGCCTTGCCCGTCGAAACACGCGCCGCCTACCTCGACAAGGTCGCGGCCGGCCTGAAGGCCCGCACCGACGAGATGGCGCTGACCATCGCCCGTGAAGTCGGCATGCCGCTGAAGATGGCACGCGCGGTGCAGGTGGGCGGGCCCACTTGGCACTGGAGCAACTTTGCCAGGATCGCGCGCAATTTCGAATGGGAAAAGAAAGTCGGCAACTCGCTGGTGGTGCGCGAGCCGATCGGCGTGGTGGGCTGCATCACGCCGTGGAATTTCCCGCTCAGCCAGATCACCCTGAAAATCGCGCCGGCGCTGGCCGCCGGCTGCACCGTGGTGCTCAAGCCCAGCGAGATTGCGCCCGTCAATGCCATGATCCTGGCCGAAATCATTCACGAAGCCGGCCTGCCGCCCGGCGTGTTCAACCTCGTCAACGGCATGGGTCCGGTGGTCGGCGAAGTGCTGGCGACCCACCCCGAGGTGGACATGGTCAGTTTCACCGGGTCCACGCGTGCCGGCAAACGTGTCGGTGAACTCGCCAGCCAGTCGGTCAAACGCGTGGCGCTGGAACTCGGCGGCAAGTCGGCCAGCGTGATTCTGGAAGACGCGGACTTCGAGGCTGCCGTCAAGGGCACGATCTCGGCCTGCATGCTCAACAGCGGCCAGACCTGCTCGGCCCACACCCGCATGCTGGTGCCGGCCGGCCGTTATGACGAGGTCAAGGCACTGGCGAAAACCGTGATCGCCAAGTTCAGCATTGGTCCCAGCCTCGAGGAAACCAGCAAGCTCGGTCCGCTGGTCAGCGCGAACCAGCGCGACCGCGTGCTGGGATTCATCCGCACCGGCATCGAAGAGGGCGCGGACGTGATTGCCGGCGGTGACCAGCCGCCTGCCTTCGAGAAGGGCTACTTTGTGCAGCCGACCATCCTTGGCATCAAAGCCACCGACACGCTGGCCCAGGAGGAAATTTTCGGACCCGTGCTGGTGGTGATTCCGTACAAGGATGAGGAAGAGGCGGTGGCGATCGCCAACAGCACGATTTACGGTCTGGGCGGCGGCGTCTGGAGCGGCAGCGACGAACATGCGATGAAAGTCGCGCGCCGCATCCGCACCGGGCAGGTCGACATCAACGGCGGCCCCTTCAATGCCAATGCGCCTTTCGGCGGCTACAAGCAGTCGGGCAACGGCCGTGAGGCGGGTGTGTACGGGTTTGAGGAGTTTCTGGAGCTCAAGTCGCTGCAGTTCAAGCCGGTCGCGACCGCCTGATGGCCCGCACCTGATTGCTGGGGCGCCTGATTCGGTTAGGCTATCGCCCACAACAAGGAGGAGGCAATCATGGTCTGGATCAAACGGTTTTTCTGGGTGTTGCTGGTGCTGGTCGCGCTGCTCGCGGCTGCGCTGGCTGTCTACGCCACGCGCGCCTTTCCGGCGCTGGACGGCGAACTCAAGCTGCCCGCCCTGGCGGCGCCGGTGACCGTGGCGCGCGATGGCGCCGACGTCACCCACATCAAGGCCCAGTCTCCGCGCGATGCCTGGCTCGCGCTCGGTTATGTGCACGCGCAGGAGCGCGGCTGGCAGCTGGAGTTCAACCGCCGCGTCATGCGCGGCGAACTCTCGGAGGTGCTGGGCGAGGCCACGCTGGACACCGACAAGCTCATGCGCACCCTGGGCATCATGGAAGCGGCCGCGCGCCAGTGGCAGGTGTTGCCGGCCGACGGCAAGGCGGCGTTGCAGGCCTACAGCGACGGCATCAACGCCTTTTATGCCGGCAGCGCACAGGCGCTGTCGCCGGAATTCCACATCCTTGGCGTCAAGCCGGGCGGTCGCTCGGGCCAGCCCTGGACGCCGCAGGACAGCGTCGGCTGGTCGCTGATGATGGCGCTGGACCTGGGCGGGAACTGGGGCAATGAATTTGCGCGCCTGTCCGCGGCCAGGGTGCTGACGACCGAACAGCTGTGGCAGCTGTTCACGCCTTACCCGGGCGAGGCGCCGGCTTCCAGAACCGACTTCGCCAAGCTGTATGCCGGGCTCGGCGTTTACAGAACCGTGCCGGACGCTATTAAAACAGGAGCTGCCGGCGTAAGTACAGAAAGGGCTGGAGCCCGATTTGATGCAGAAGCCCAGCAGGGGATGCGGGGTTTGATGGCGCAGGACATCAATGGCTGGGCGGCCGACATCGGCAACGTCGAAGGCAAGGGTTCCAACAACTGGGTGCTTCCCGGCAGCCGCACACGCAGCGGCAAACCCCTGCTGGCCAACGACCCGCACCTGGGCCTGTCGGCGCCGGCCATCTGGTACTTTGCGCACCTGCAGGCACCCGCCGGCAAGGCCGCGGACGGAAGCACGCTGCCGGGCATGGATGTGATCGGTGCCACCTTGCCCGGCCTTCCTTTTGTGGTGCTGGGCCGCACCGACAAGGTGGCCTGGGGCTTTACCAACACCGGCCCCGACGTGCAGGACCTGTACCTGGAGCAGATCAACCCCGCCAACCCGCAGCAGTACCGGGTGCCGGGGGCGGCGGGCCAGCCGTTATGGGCCTGGTTCAAGACACGCCGTGAAACCATCGCCGTCAAGGGCAGGCCGGACGTCAGCCTGACGGTGCGTGTCAGCCGCCACGGCCCGGTACTCAGCGACGTGCAAAAAGCGCATGGCGAGGTGCTGGACACCGGCAAGTACGTGCTTTCGCTGCGCTGGAGTGCCCTCGAGACGGACAACCTGACGGTGGTGGCGGGCGTGCGCGGCAACCAGGCGCAGTCCGTGGACGACCTGCTGGCTGCCTACGCGAATTACCACTCGCCCATGCAGAACCTCGTGATGGCCGATGTGGCCGGCAAGGTGGCCTACAAGGCCGTGGGCAAGGTTCCCCTGCGCCAGCCGGACAACGACATCCGGGGTATTGCACCCTCACCGGGCTGGGAGGCAAAGTACGACTGGGCCGGCTGGCTGCCGTATGCCCAGACGCCGCAGACCGATGCGCTGGCCATCGGCAAAAAAGGCTGGTTTGCCAACGCCAACCAGAGCGTGACCCCGCCCGGTTATGACTTCTTCATGGGCCAGGACTGGGTGGCTCCTTACCGCTTTGACCGCATCGAGAAGCTGCTGGGTGAAACACCCCGGCATGATCTGGCGTCAATGCAGAAGATCCAGGGCGACCCCTTGTCGTTGGCCACGCTGACGCTGCTGCCGTTGTTGCAGAAGACGGCATCACAACATGTGCTGGCCCAGCAGGCGCAAGCCGTTCTGGCCGGCTTTGACGGCCGCATGCGCGCCGACAGCGCGGCTCCGCTGATTTTCTCGACCTGGGCCGATGAACTCACGCGTGGCGTGATCGGCGGCAAGCTCGGCGAGGAGCGTCTCAAAGCCATGTATGGCAAGCGCCATTTCCGCAGTGCCATCGAGGAGATTGTCCAGCGCAACGACGGCTTCTGGTGCGGTGCCGCAGGTTGCGCTGCCCAGTCCACCGCCGCGCTTGACCGCGCGCTCACGCGCCTGCAGGCCAGCCATGGCCAGGTACCGGCGTTATGGAAGTGGGGTGATGTCCATTACGCGCTGTCAGCGCACCGGCCCTTCGGCAGCGTGCCGGTGCTGGCCCGGGTGTTCGACGTGCGGGTGCCGACGGACGGGGACTCCTTCACCATCAATGTCGGCCAGTACTGGCCCAACGACCACAACACCCCGTTCGCCAACCGGCATGCGGCGTCGCTGCGCGCCGTGTACGACCTGGCCGATCTGGAGAACTCGCAGTTCATCTACCAGACCGGACAGAGCGGCCTGGTGTTTTCAAGCCGCTACCGCGACATGCGCCAGACCTGGGCGGCTGTGGGTTACCGCCCGCTGCAAATGAAACCGGCGGCGTTTGCCCACCAGCTGACGCTGGCGCCTTGAGGTTGGACAGGTCCGGCCGTCGGCTCAGGCCGGCACGGCTTCCACGTTGAGCCTGTCCCAATGGCGGTGGCGGGCCATGGCGGCAATCAAGGCCTGTGAAATCTGACCGTCGGCCGCCTTGCGCGAGTCGCCCAGCAGAATGCCCTCGGTGGGCTCCATCAGCGCGCCATCCTTGGTGTCGAGCGCAAAGCCCAGCGTGCCGAGCAACTGCGCGCCCTCGTTGAGGGCGCACACGGTCTTGCAATGTTTATAGGCCTCCAGCACGAAATGGATGGCGTCGCCCAGCTGTGCCAGCGTGGCGGCACTGGCTGCGCCGCCCGGTATCACGACCGCATCAAACATGATGGACGAGGTGTTGGAGAACGTGTGGTCCGCGGGAAGCTGTTTGCCTGAGGAGGTGGTGACGTGGCCGAGCTGGGGCGCGACCACCTTGCACTGGGCGCCGGCGTCCAGCAGCTCCTGTTGCAGGCGCTTGAAGCTCAGCAGGTCCACGCCGTCGGCGACCAGAATCGCGACCTTGCGTGTCCGGATGTTGTCGGTGGCCGGCCGGCCGGCCATGCTCAAGGCCGCATCTTCATCGACGGTCTGCGCGATCCGGTAGTCGCGAAAGCCCAGCCGCCCGGCTGCGGCCTTGGCGTCGGGGGCGTTGATGCCCAGCGGCGCCGCCACCCGGGCGGCCAGCTTGGCATCCACATGCGCCAGGTTGTCGACCATGCGCTGGCGGATGTCGGGCACCTCGACCTTGGACAGTTCAAACCGGAAGGCGGCCACGATGTGGTCTTTTTCGGCCGGGCTCTGGCTGTTCCAGAACAGCGTGGCATGGGAAAAATGGTCGTCGAACGAAGGGCTGCGCCGGCGGATTTTCGGGGATTCCAGCGCCTGCGGATGGGTGTGAAAACCCTGGGCGCCGCCATCGACGCGAAATTCCGCGCCTGTCGCCAGGGTGTTGGGTTCGTAAGCGACCCGCCCTTTGCTGATGCCCTGGCGGTGCATGCCGTCGCGCTGGAAATTGTGGAAAGGGCAGACCGCCTTGTTGATCGGAATCTCGTGAAAATTCGCCCCGCCCAGGCGTGACAGCTGGGTGTCCGTGTAGGAAAACAGGCGCCCCTGCAGCAGCGGGTCGTCGGTGAAATCGATGCCCGGCACCAGATGGCCGGGGTGAAACGCCACCTGTTCGGTCTCGGCGAAGAAGTTGTCCGGATTGCGGTTGAGCACCATCTTGCCGATGCGCTGCACCGGAACGACCGATTCGGGAATCAGCTTGGTCGGGTCCAGAATGTCAAAGCCGAGCTTGTCTTCCTGGCCTTCCTCGATGATCTGCACGCCGAGTTCCCACTCCGGAAAGTCGCCCTTGTCGATGGCTTCCCAGAGGTCCCGGCGGTGGTAGTCACCGTCTTTTCCTGCAATTTTCTGGGCTTCGTCCCAGGCCAGGCCGTGCACGCCGAGTTTGGGCTTCCAGTGGAATTTCACAAAATGCGCGTCGCCGTGCGCATTGATGAACCGGAAGGTGTGCACGCCAAAACCTTCCATCATCCGGTAGCTGCGTGGAATGGCGCGGTCCGACATCGCCCACATCAGCATGTGGGTGGATTCGGGCATCAGCGAGACAAAGTCCCAGAAGGTGTCGTGCGCGCTCGCGGCCTGCGGCATCTCGTTGTGGGGCTCGGGCTTGAGGGCATGGACGAGGTCGGGGAACTTGATCGCGTCCTGGACAAAGAAGACCGGGATGTTGTTGCCCACCAGGTCGTAGTTGCCTTCGTCGGTGTAGAACTTGACGGCAAAGCCGCGCACGTCGCGCACCGTGTCGGCCGACCCCCGTGATCCCGCAACGGTGGAAAAGCGCGCAAACACCGGGGTTTCCAGCTCGGGATTCTGCAGAAAACCGGCGCTGGTGAACTGCGTCATCGGCTTGTAGAGCTTGAAAAACCCGTGCGCCGCAGAGCCGCGTGCATGCACGGCGCGCTCGGGAATGCGCTCGTGGTCGAAATGGGTTATTTTTTCGCGGAGAACGAAGTCCTCCATCAGCGTCGGACCGCGGACGCCGGCCTTGAGCGAATTGTGGTTGTCCGGAATGTGCAGACCCTGGTTGGTCGTCAGCGTGCTGGCGGCGTCGGCAGTAGAAGCCTGAAGCTGTTTTTGCTTTTCGGTGGCCCCGTTGGAAAGCTTGGGGGCGCTGGCTGTACTGCGCTTGGGTTGCGTCATCTGGGTTCCTTGAAAACGGTTCAAAAAGGTGAGGAAAGTGCGTCGAGCGGACAGGTGGCCCGTGCGGCGGCTGCAGGGGCGCTAACTGGACTCGCTGTCGAGCAGGCGCTCCATCCCCTTGGCAACCAGCATCACGGCCAGGGTCGCCACCATCGCGACCATCAGCCAGGCAATGACGGTCTGCAGCGGCTCGGCCGTGCCGTCGGGCAACATGGCCAGCAGGGCGCCCAGGCCGATCAAGGTGGCCACCAGCCAGGCCGCGGGTCCGAAAGGGGAATGCCGCTGGCGCGTGCCCGCTGTGCCGGGGGCGTCGGTGGGGGAGGATGCTGCGAGTGCCATCGGATGTCCTCATGGGAAGGGGGCGGTGAAAGAAAACACGGCGGAAAACACTTCGACGAGGAAGATCAGCTCCCACCTTACAAGGCGGGGCGGCTGGGGGCCGTAGTTGCCGGGCGCCAGTGGCTGTAAGGTCAGTCGCGAGCCCTTGTAAGACCCGTCTTACTTCAATGCGTCGCACTGCCTGACCGCCGCGTGGGCCGGACAAACGCTGTGCCAGGCCCCGGCACAGGCGCGGCCGCGCCGGGGCCTCCTCCTACAGGGCGACACTGGGGTTTCCCGCATGCCGGGCCGGCCAATCCTTTTAAGGTTGAAGGGCTGCGAGAAAAGCATGTGGCCCGGTTGGGGCCCGCCATTTTTTACTGAACCGGAACCGACCCGGAGAAAGCGTCCTGATGATCACGCCCCGCATTGAAGAAGAAAACGCACTGCCAGCCGCGCCATCGCGGCCGCTGACCGAGGACGTGCTGCAATCGGCCGAACAGGCGGTGCTGAGCAACCCCGCATCGGACGGGATTCTGGCCCCCGTCGGCCATGATGTGGCAGCACCGGGTGTGCTGACGCGCTACCGCGAGTCGCTGGCCAGCCAGGTGGCCCGCAAGCCGGGTCAGTCCGCGCTGCTCGCCCTGGCGGCGGGCGCCTTGGCCGCCGCAGTGCTGCGGTCGGTGGTCAGCCGCCGCAGGCGTAACCAACGTTCATGAGCCTTCGTGCCATGCCTCGTTCCTGGAAGGCCCACGTGCCACCCGACAGTCCGCCGCCGGTGATGCCGCCGGCACCGGAGCCACCACCCGAGGTGATCGACTTGCCGCCCGGCGAGCCCGTCCAGCCTGTGCGCGAGCCGGGCCAGGTGAGTCCGGCTCAGGCCTGAGGCGGTCGCGACGACAAGTCGCGGATGGCGTTGCGCGCCTCGTCGCCTTCGGGAATCGGCTCGCCGCTGTCGCGCCACTGCACGGCGGCCTTGAAACCTTCGGCCTGGGCATAACGGCGAAACCACATGCCCTCGGGGTTGTGGCGCGTGATGCCATCGAACACGGTGGCCATCATCTGCGTCTGCTCCAGCCCCATGGTCAGCATCACCTGGTTGACCACCATCTTGTGCATGGCCAGATGCGAACGCGGCACGCCGGCGATGCGCTGCGCGAGTTTCAAGGTGGCCGCTTCCAGCTGGTCGATCGGCACACTTTCGTTGGCCAGGCCCCAGTCGGCGGCCTTTTTTCCGTCGATGGTGTCGCCGGTGAACATCATCTGCTTGGCGCGGGTGGCGCCCAGGCGATAAGTCCACATCGCGGTGGTGGGGCAACCCCAGACGCGGGTCGGCATGTAGCCGATACGTGCATCGTCGGCCATCACCAGCAAATCGCAGCACAGCGCAATGTCGCTGCCTCCGGCGGCGGCGTAACCGTGGACCTTGGCAATCGTCGGTTTCGGGCTGCGCCATAGGCTCATGAAATCTTCGGTGTTGCGCTTCATGTAGGCGTAGTCCACCATCGGGTCCCAGGGGAACTGCTCCTGCTGGCAGGGGTGGTCGATGTTGCCTTCGCCGAAGTGATTGAGGTCGTACCCGCCGCAAAACCCCTTGCCCGCGCCTTCGACAATGATCACGTGGACCTCATCCTCGGCCGCTGCCCAGTCGATGGCGGCGCGGATCTCGCGCGGCATGGCGTCGTTGATGGCGTTGAGCCGCTCCGGCCGGTTGAGCAGCAGGCGCGCGATGCGCGGGTGGGCGGCGTCCTTGGCTATGCGCAGGGTGCTGAATTCGGGCATGTCTTGTCTCCGGTGTTGTGATGAAAACCATCATAGCCAAGGGTGGGGCAGGCACCGTGGCGGGCAAGGACGGGTCTGCTTTCTCCAACTGGTTGCGACTGCAACCAGTTCGGATTATAGTTGTGTCCGCAACCAAATAAACATCTACCCATGACTCTCATGAATTCCCCATTCCCGGACCGTGTTCCGGTGCTGATTGCCGGCGGTGGACCGGTCGGTCTCACCCTGGCTGCGCTGCTTTCGCGCTACGGCATCGAATGCCTGGTGGTGGAAGCCGATGAGGCTTACTGCAGCGGCAGCCGCGCCATCTGCATGTCGCGCCGTTCGCAGGAAATCCTCGGCTGGGTCGGCGCCGACAAGCCGCTGGTGGACAAGGGCCTGTCCTGGGTGGGCGGGCGCAGTTACTGGCGCGACGCCGAGGTGCTGCATTTCCAGATGCCGAGCGAGCCGACCCAGCGTTTTGCGCCCATGGTCAACATCCAGCAGTTTTATGTGGAGGAGTTTGCGCACCGCGCCGGCACCTCGGCCATGGACCTGCGCTGGTCCAGCCGCGTGACGGCCGTACGCCAGCTTGCCGATGGCGCCGAGGTCGAAGTCGAAAGCCCCTCGGGACTCCACAAGGTTCGCGCCGACTGGGTGGTCGCCTGCGACGGCGGACGCAGCACCGTGCGCGAGCAGCTCGGCCTGCAGCTTCAGGGCACGCAGTACGACGGCAAATATGTGATCGTCGACATCGTGCAGAAGACCCGGCGCGCGGTCGAGCGCCTGGCCTGGTTCGACCCGCCGTCCAACCCGGGCTCCACCATCCTGATGCACCGCCAGCCCGACGATGTCTGGCGCATCGACTACCAGATCCGTGACGACGAAGACCCGGTCGAGGCCGTCAAGCCCGAAAACGTGTTGCCGCGCGTGCAAAGCCATTTGCGCATGATCGGCGAGGACGAGCCCTGGGAGCCGCTGTGGATCTCGATCTACAACGCCAAGTGCCTGAGCCTGGACAGCTACCGCCACGGCCGCGTGTTGTTCGCGGGTGACGCTGCGCACCTGGTGCCTATCTTCGGCGTGCGCGGGCTCAACTCCGGGCTGGACGACGCCGGTAACCTGGCGTGGAAGCTCGCCGCCGTGATTGAGGGCCGGGCGGCTGAAGACCTGCTCGATTCGTATTCCACCGAGCGGGTCCACGCCGCGCGTGAAAACATCGCCTATGGCGCCAAAAGCACCGAATTCATGGCGCCGCCCAACTTTGCCTTCAAGCTGATGCGGGAAGCCACCTTGCGGCTAGCACTCAGCGATGACAAGGTGCGGCCGCTGATCAACCCGCGCCAGTCCTCGCCCATCACCTATGTCGACTCACCGCTCAACCTGCCGCAAGCCGGTGCGTGGGCCAGCGATCTGGCCGCGCCAGGTGCGCCCGCGCCCGAGGCCCTGCTGGCCGGACCGCACGGCCCGCTACACCTCACGCAATGTTTTGGCCGCGACATGGTGTGCCTGGTGTTTGCCGGCGGCGCCTTGCCCGATGCGCTGCGCGATTTGCCGGACCACGGCGTGGCGGTGCTGGCGATTGAACCCGAGGCCGACACGCTGGGCCAGGCGCGCCAGCGTTACGGCCTGCCCGACGCCAGCGCCGAGGCTCTGGTGCTGGTACGCCCCGACGGTTATGTGATGGGCCGCTGGCGCGGCCTGGACCCGGCGCCGCTGCTGGCCGCCCTCGAACTCAAAGGATTCGCCGTATGACCGATGCCGACCTTGACCTGAGTTATTCCGCCCTGTGCGAAGCCCTCGCGCAGGTGGGCGAGGCCCGGGCGCCGCTTTTGCTGGCCATGCTGAGCCTGTCGCTGATGAGCCGCTTCGAAGGTGCCGACCAGGTGTTGCCGCTGATCGCCAACGCGCAGACACAGTGCGCCGCCGAGGCCGGTGATGCCGCGTAAATCCCCCGGCACCCCGCGGCTGGACGAGTTCCTGACCTACCGGCTGCACCTGGTCAACAAGCTGACCGACAAGTTCAGCAGCGACGCCTATGCCGACGAGTTCAACCTGCCGGTCGGCGAGGCGCGCTGCCTGGCGGCCATCGGCAACTTTGCGCCGCTCTCGGTGGTGGAACTGGCCGCCAGGGCCAACCTCAACAAGGGCCAGGCCAGCCGTGCGGCGCAGTCGCTGGTGGACCGCGGCCTGGTGTGCAAGGATGCCAGCACCTCTGACGGCCGCGGCGTGGTGCTGACGCTGACGAGGGCAGGCCAGCGCTTGTGGAGCCGCGTGATGGCGCTGATTGCGCGGCGCAATGACGAGATTTTTGGCTGCCTGTCGGCGACGCAGCAGCAGCAACTGGGCCGCATGCTGGACCGCCTGATTGCCCACGCCCGGGCCTGAATCGGTCATTTAAAGGCCGAATCGGCTTGATTTGGGTTGATTGGGGGCGCGAAATACCCATGTGAGGAGCACAAGCGGGCTTAAAACCTTAAAATCAAAGGTTGCCCTTTTAGGTCCTCTTTAGGCCCCCATGAACGCCCCCATCGACGTCTCTTTTTTCGCGCGCGCCGCCAAACCGCTGACCAGCTACCGGAAGTACTGGGCCAGCCGCTTCGGCACGTCGAAATTTTTGCCCATGAGCCGGGCCGAGATGGACGTCCTGGGCTGGGACAGTTGCGACATCATCATCGTCACCGGCGACGCCTATGTGGACCACCCGAGCTTCGGCATGGCGGTCATCGGCCGCATGCTCGAAGCCCAGGGCTTTCGCGTCGGCATCATCGCCCAGCCCGACTGGCAAAGCGCCGACCCGTTCAAGGCCCTGGGCAAACCGAACCTGTTTTTCGGCGTGACCGCCGGCAACATGGATTCGATGATCAACCGCTACACGGCGGACCGCAAGATCCGCAGCGATGACGCCTACACGCCCGGCGACATCGGCGGCAAGCGGCCCGATCGCGCCGCCATCGTTTATTCGCAGCGCTGCCGCGAAGCGTACAAGGACGTGCCCATCATCCTGGGCGGCATCGAAGGCTCGCTGCGCCGCATCGCCCATTACGACTACTGGTCCGACAAGGTGCGCCGCTCCATCGTGGTGGATGCCAAGTGCGACCTGCTGCTGTACGGCAACGCCGAACGCGCGATTGTCGAAATTGCCCACCGCATCGCCGCCAAGGAGCCGGTCGCGACCATGACCGACATCCGCGGCACGGCGTTCATCCGCCGCACGGGCGACGAGAGCGCGCAAGGCTGGTTCGAAATCGACTCCACCAGCGTGGACGCGCCGGGCCGGGTCGAGGCGCATGTCAATCCCTACCTGATGATTTCCGAGCAGGCCAAAGAGCAGGGCGCCAGCTGCGCGCGCGAAGACGAAGCTGCCCAAGTGGCCGCGCAGGCCGAGGCTGCGGGATCACTCCCTCTCCTTCCGGGAGAGGGCAGGCGTGAGGGCGCGGCGATGCCGCTGAGGTTTGTGCCCAACCCCAATTTGCGGTTGAAAGCCAATTCGCTGAGCCCTCACCCTAACCCTCTCCCAGCGGGAGAGGGAACAGGACCGGAAGTGATTTCGACGCGGCCGGTTTTACTCCCTCTCCCCCTGGGAGAGGGCAGGGGTGAGAGCTCCCCGACTCCAGCCATCGGCAAGATCAAGGTCCCGCCGCGCGACCGCTCGGTGATCCGCCTGCCTTCCTACGAGCAGGTCAAAAGCGACGCCGTGCTCTATGCCCACGCCAACCGCGTGCTGCACCTCGAAACCAACCCCGGCAACGCACGCGCGCTGGTGCAGGCGCATGGCGAAGGCGCAACCGCGCGCGATGTCTGGATCACACCGCCGCCGATTCCGCTGACCACGGCCGAGATGGACTACGTGTTCGATCTGCCCTACGCACGCGCCCCGCACCCGGCCTACCAGGATGCGAATGGCAGCCACGACGGCGCGACCAAGATCCCGGCCTGGGAAATGATCCGCTTCAGCGTGAACATCATGCGCGGCTGCTTCGGCGGCTGCACCTTCTGCTCCATCACCGAGCATGAGGGCCGCATCATCCAGAGCCGTTCGGAAGACTCGGTGATCCGCGAGATCGAGGCCATCCGCGACACCGTCAAGGGGTTCACCGGCTCCATTTCCGACCTGGGCGGGCCGACCGCCAACATGTACCGCATCGGCTGCAAGTCGCCCGAGATCGAATCGGCCTGCCGCAAGCCAAGCTGCGTCTACCCCGGCATCTGCCAGAACCTCAACACCGACCACAACCCGCTGATCAAGATGTACCGCCGCGCGCGGGCGCTCAAGGGCGTGAAGAAGATTTTGATCAGCTCCGGCCTGCGTTACGACCTGGCCGTGCAAAGCCCGGAGTACGTGAAAGAACTGGTCACGCACCACGTTGGCGGCTACCTCAAGATCGCGCCAGAGCACACCGAGCAGGGGCCGCTGACCAAGATGATGAAACCGGGCATCGGCAGCTACGACAAGTTCAAGCAGATGTTCGAGAAGTACACGCTCGAAGCCGGCAAGAAGCAGTTTCTGATTCCGTACTTCATCGCCGCCCACCCCGGCACCAGCGACGAAGACATGATGAATCTGGCGATTTGGCTCAAGAAAAACGGCTTTCGCGCCGACCAGGTGCAGACGTTTTACCCGTCGCCCATGGCCACCGCCACCACGATGTACCACACCAACAAGAACCCGCTGCGCAAGATCACGCGCGACAGCGAGACGGTGGACATCGTGCGCGGCGACAAGCGCCGCCGCCTGCACAAAGCCTTTTTGCGCTACCACGACGCCAACAACTGGCCGCTGCTGCGCGAGGCGCTCAAGGCGATGGGCCGCGCCGACCTGATCGGCAACGGCAAGCACCACCTGATCCCGACCTTCCAGCCCATGACCGACGGCGGCTACGTGAGCGCGCGCAAGAAAAACTCGACCTCCGTGGCTTTGAAACCCGTGACCCCGATGAAGGGTCGTATCCTGACCCAGCACACCGGTCTGCCGCCGCGCGACAGCGGGTCGGGCAAGCCGGGCGGCAGGCCCTTTGTGCGCAAGGCGCGCTGAAACGGTTTGATGCCGTTGCGGACGCGATCTGCCATCCAAGCGTAAGCGCTGCTGCGCGCCGGTCCTCGTGGCATCGCTGCCTGCACAAGTGCTGGCGCTCATACGTGTTGGATTGATCGTGAATACACCGCTGAAGCGCGGTTCTCGCCGAAGGGTCGTGCGACGAGCCGGGCGACGGGCCGTGCGAGGTTGTTTGCTTCGGCTGCTATAGGAGCCTGTTGGACTTGGGGATCGTCGGCTGCAAATCGACCGCCGCGGTCCATTTTTTACCGCCTTTTTGTCCCATAGCTGGGCTATGGGCCTGCAAACCCGACAAAAACCGTCCTCGCTGGGGCCGATTTTCGCTATCGACGCCCCAAGCCCGACAGGCTCCCAGGGCAAACGGCAAAGCCGGGCAATCAGACACAGTGATCGGTGCTCCGATCGAGCCTTGGGTGACGGCGCCGGCATGAAAATTCGCTTCATTTGGTTGAATTTCCTGCACCTTGTCATGTGCCAGCCACGACGGGGCACGGCCCGGGGGGGGGGGGGGCGGATTTTTTGGCGTCCGGCCGCTGACATCGCCGTGGTCGCCCTGGTTGCTGCGTTGCTTGAGGCTGTGCCGGCCGCCCCCCCCCATGGTTGCGTGACATGGTCGCCTGATGGACCTGACCGGCGGGCCCCCGCTGACCCTTACTGGCATGTCGCCACCATGTCTGGCCTAGCTGGTCCTGCTGTGTTTGCCAATTTGTACCAAAGTGTTATAATTGTAAATTACTATTTTTAATTTAGATTAAAAATAATACGCAAGTCATTGTTTTATAAGGTGATTTTCTTTAGTTTGTCTCGGACTCTAAATGTATAAAAAAGTTCTATACATGCTCAAACCGCTGGTAATTGTCGCTGTTGCGGTGGCTCTCTCGGCTTGCTCCACCATGACGCCAAAGCCCCTCACTGCGGCGGCTTTGCGGAGTGCCAATGAGGCTGATCGACGTGCCATTCGCCAAGATGTAGAGCCCATCACGGGTCCGTTGACACTGGATGAGGCCATCGCACGCGCGCTCAAATACAACCTGGATCGTCGGGCCAAGTTGATGGAAGAGGCTTTGGCCTTGAACCAATTGGATGTGACGCACTATGACATGTTGCCCAAACTGGTTGCGCAAGCCGGGTACGCCAGCCGCAGCAATGACAAAATCAGTCTGAGCCGGGATGAGCAGACGGGTACGCCATCGACTTCCAGATTTATCTCGCAAGATCGGAACCACAACCTGCTGGAACTTGGTCTTACCTGGAATCTGCTTGACTTCTCCCTTGGCTACTATGCCACCCAGCAGCAGGCAGATCGGGTGCTGATCGCGTCCGAGCGACGTCGTAAAACCATGCACATCCTCATGCAGGATTTGCGAACCGTGTACTGGCGCGCGGCAAGCGCGCAGAAGCTTCGCTCGCAAGTTGAGGCAACTATTTCGGTCGCCGAAGAGGCACTGGTTGACTCCCGCAAGGCGGAAGCTGAACGATTACGCAGTCCGCTGGAGGCATTGCGTTACCAGCGCCAGTTGCTTGAAAACTTGCGCTTGCTGGAAGCCATTGACCAGGAGCTGTCGTCTGCCCAGGTCGAACTGGCATCCCTCATCAACGCGCCTTTGGGCCAACCCATTCAAATTGCCGATACAGATCTCAAAAACACTGATGCCGTCTTGCTAAATGTGCCCCTGCAGGTCATGGAAGAGACCGCGCTGGCGCAAAACGCTGACTTGCGTGAGCAGCACTACAACACCCGCCTGGCGCGTGGGGAAACGCGCAGGACTCTGGTCCGCTTGTTCCCCAACATTACCTTCAACTACGCCGTCAAGTACGACACGGACAGCTACCTGGTCAACAAGGACTGGAATGAAGCCGGACTGCAGCTTTCGTTCAATTTGTTCAATCTGCTGACGGGACCGATGCAAATCAAGCTCGCAGAAGCGGGCGTCAAGCTGGCCGACCAACGCCGCATGGCCACCCAGCTGGCAGTGCTGACCCAGGTTAATGTTGCGCGAGTGCAATTGCTCAATGCCCGCAAACAGTTTGAACGTGCTGACTCGATTTACGGTGCCGATATCAAAATTTCCGACATCGTGCGTAACCGCGCGACGGCCCAGGCGCAGAGCAAGCTTGACAGCGTGAGCACCGCCACGTCGGCGATTTTGAGCTTGCTGAGGCGGGACCAGGCCCTGGCTCAGGTACAGGCTGCAGAGCAGCGCCTTCTGGCCTCCATCGGGCTGGAACCGCAGATTGGCAGTACCGGGGAGTTGAGCCTGGCTCAGTTGACCGAACAGGTTGCACGCAATGGCAACCCCTGGACTGCGCTGCTCAATACAACCCCCGCAAATCCCAAAGCCACACCATGAGCCGTGTTGCAGTCGCTTTCTGCCTGATATTGTCGCTGCTATGGCAAGGCGCAGCGCACGCTCAAAATGGTCCTGCCCGGCCAGCTTCAACGCCTGCTGCGGTACCGAGATCTACCGCCCCCCCGGTTGCCAAGCCTGCGCTGGAGCGACAGGAGATTCGGGCGCAACTGCTGCCGCGGCGCTACACCACAATCGCTGCGGAAATTGGTGCAAGAGTCCACCGCCTGCCTGTCCCCGAAGGCAGTGCCTTCAAAGTCGGCCAACTGCTGGTCAGCTTTGACTGTACGTTGCAGCAAGCCCAATTGCGCAAAGCACAGGCCGACCTCGAGGGCACCGAGCAAACGTTGAAGTCCAATCAGCGCCTGGCAGAACTCAACTCGGTAGGCCAGCTTGAGCTGGACCTGTCGCGTACGGCAGTCAACAAGGCAAAAGCAGAAATTGGTGCCAACCAGGCTGTGCTGAGCAAGTGCAGTGTTTCGGCCCCCTTTGCCGGCCGCGTGGCCGAGCAGAAAGCGCGTGAGCAGCAATTTGTTCAGCCGGGCCAGGCGCTGCTCGACATCATTGATGACAGTGTGCTGGAGCTTGAGTTTTTGGTGCCTTCGCGCTGGTTAAGCTGGCTCAAGGTTGGCGACAAATTTGAAGTGCAAATTGATGAAACCGGCAAGCGCTACCCCGCCAAATTCATCCGCGTGGGGGCGAGGGTGGACCCGGTCAGCCAATCCGTCAAATTGGCGGCAGCCATTGACGGCAAGTTTCCGGAACTGATTGCCGGAATGAGCGGGCGCGTTCAAATCACGCCACCCTGATTCAGCAGCAGCCTCTTAAAAGTATGTCCCTTGGATACGTAGTCAACCCTTAGTTAACGTTGTTAGTTAGCAGGAGCATCACCATGAACAGGCCCAGTCTTTTTGAACTTAACGCCATGACACATGAATCCCCCGTGCCTGATGCGCCGCTGGCTTCTCCAGGTAGAAAGCTGGTTCGCAAAGGCCCTAACCCAATGGCGCTGGAGCAACGGTTCATGTTTGATGGCGCGGCGGTGGGTGAGGCCGTGCAAGTGCTATCAGCCACCACCGCGGTGAGCAGTATTCCTGTTGATGCACCGGTGGCCGATGCGGGCCCATCCGTAGCTTTGGCGGGCGACTTGCTGCACGCGGTGAATGCCGCGGCAGACACCGCGTCCACCCTGGGCACCGCCCAGGCTGAGGCCGAGCGCCTGGTTGCCAATTTGTTCGTTGCTACAGCGGCCGACCCTGTGCTGGCCGAAAGTATGGCTGGCGCCAGCTTGGCCGTGCGTCAGTTCCTGGAATCCGCCAGCGATGAGACCCTGTTTAGCCTGTTTAGCGGCGGCAAGTCTCAACCCGACACCGCCTGGCTTTCCCGTGTGGAGGGCCTCCGCGCCGCGGTGCGCGATGGAACCCTGCAGCTTTCGGTTGTCCAGGCCGACGGGTTTGACCAGCCATTTGCCATTGCCGCGTTCGCCCCCGAAGGCCCGGGCGGCAGTCCTACGATTTTCATCACGCGCAACGGATTCGGTCAACTTGACGCCCCAGATGCCACGCGCGTATTGACCGAGGAATTTGGTCATGCCATCGACCATTATCTCAACGCCGGCTCCGACAGCGCTGGCGACGAGGGAGAGCGTTTTGCGGCCAAGGTACTCGGCCTTTCCGTCAACGAGAGTGCCATCGCCGCTGCCGACCATGGCAGCGTATTGGCCGGTGGTCATACCTATGCCGTTGAGTACGCCGTATATGACTTCGTTAACGCCTACGCGATGGTCTATGACCTTAACAACAATGGTGCTGTCGTGGGCAGTACCGGTGAAAGTGACGCCGCGAAGGAGCAGAGCAGCCACAACTTCAAACCCACCGCCCTGGGGCCGGTGAAGGTTGACGACTACAACTACAACAGCAAGTACTTCAGTGGCAACGACGTGAACGCCATCGGCATCAATATCGGCGGTCAGGATTATTACGGCTGGATCAGCCGTCCTATCAAGTCCAACGGCATTGTGCGCGGAATGTACTTCTGGACTGACACCAGTTTCACCAACCTGCAGCTGGCCCAGGCCGATGGCAACCAGGATGGCGACGGCACTACCGCCGACAACAAGGGGTTCCTGCTGGTGGTCGATCAGGCGTGGTTTACCTCCAAGATCAGCAGCACCAGCACCACGGTGGGCACCGACATTGATGGCACTGCGGGCTTGCGCACGTATGCCAACGTCGGTTCCTCCTCTGATCGCGTCGACAGCGCCATCAACGCGCTCGTGGACAGCAATGTGGCGCCGGTGGCAAACAACGACACGGCTTCAGGGTCACCCAGCAGCGTCTTGTCGACGGGGCAGGGAAACGCTGCACTGGAACAGGGTTACAACACCAATACGAGCTCAGTGATAACGGCAGCCATTGTTGGTTCGGGCAAGGTTCTGACCAACGACACAGACAGCAACGGTGACACCTTGTCGGTCACCACCGTCACGAGCACGTCCACAGGCACATCCACAACGGCCACATCCAGCGGTGTCAACCTCGTCGGCAAATATGGAACGTTGACGATCAAGTCCGATGGCAACTGGACCTACACGCCCGACAACAGCAATCCAGCGGTCAATGCGCTTTTGACTGGGACCCTGTCCGAAGCTTTCACCTACACCGCCAGCGACGGCAAAGGCGGTACCGCAAGCGCTACGCTCACCGTGCAAATCAACGGCAGCAACGATGCGCCGGTCGCCAGCAATGACTACAACATTGCCAAAGAAATAACCACCACAGCCAATACCGGCTTTACTGCGACGGGTAATGTCCTGACCAATGATTCAGACGTTGATACCGGTGATACGAAAGCCGTTCAAGGGCTTCTGATCGGCGGTTCGACGACCGTTGCCAGCGCCGTGCCCACATCGGGCAGCACTCGGCTCATTTTTAGCGGCAGCAACGGTTTTAATTCAGTAAACACCGGTGCCGAGATATATGTCAGTACAAACGGCACCTTCGGCCCCACCACAACGTATTACGGTCTTTACTCCTACGACGGCACGACCTATAACCTTGTCAACATATTGACCAAGGTTGCCGTCACCAATGGCGACGAGATCACCCTGAATGCAACGGTGACCCATTACTGGAATGGCTCCGCCTATACCGCCATCAGTGACGTTGGTGCTTTTCTGGCCACCAACAATAATGTGAAGTTCCTAAACGGTACTGCGCAGACGATCACGTCCAACCAGGGGAAAGAGGCAATCGTCGCATCAACGACATCGACTGCCTACAGTACCTTGTCCAGTTTGAGCGGGACATCCGGCACGGTAGCCGTGGGCATGACCGTCACAGGCCCAGGAATTTCGCAGACCACCAAGATCAGTGAGATCACCTATACCGGTGGCGTGCTCACAAGCATCAAGCTGGACCAGGCCCTGACCAGCACCACGAACGGCAATTACACGTTTTCTGGCACTGGCACCTTAAGCCAGGCGCTCCAGGGCGCGCATGGCAGCTTGACGCTCGCCAGCGACGGCTCTTATACCTATACACCCACCACCGACAACCCGAGTCTTTCCGTTGGCCAATCGGCGATAGAAGTGTTCGACTACACCATGAGGGACGCGGCAGGCGTCACCAGCTCTGCCAAGCTCTACATTACTGTTCATGGCTCGGGCACGAACGACCCGAACCTGACCAGCGACACGGGTTCGGCGACCGAGAGCGGGGTGTCGGCTGGGTCGAATGCCAGCGGCAACGTGCTCGCCAACGACACCGCAGGCACTGGCGGTACCGTTGCCTCTTACAGCAAGGCCGACGGATCCGGTACGGTCAATTTCGGCAACAACCTGACCGGTGCGTATGGCACATTGTCGATTTCGAGCACCGGTGCTTACACCTACACGGTGAATGATGCAAACACCACGGTTGACGCCCTGCTGCCGGGCAACACGCTGACAGAAACTTTCATTTACAAGGTCACCAACTCGGCCGGCGGTATTTCCTTCGCCCGCCTCGTCGTCACGATCGCTGGCACCAATGACCAGCCCGTGGCCGTTGCCGATACCGCCGCTGTTCAGGAAGACGGCACGCTGCTCGCGACCGGCAACGTGCTCAGTAACGACACCGATGTCGACAGCGGCGACACCAAGGTGGTCAGCAATGCTGGAACCTCGTCCGCCGGCACCAGCGTCACGGCCAGCACGACCTCGGCCAATGGCCTTTCCATCACCGGCACCTACGGCACACTGGTCTTGGGCGCCGACGGAACTTACAGCTACACACTGAACAATGCTGCAGCCAATGTCCAGGCGCTGGCCCAGGGAGCGACGGCGAATGATGTCTTCACGTATGAGGTCAAAGACACCAACGGGGCTACGCACACCAATACGCTGACAATCACCGTGACGGGTGCCAACGAGGCACCGATCAACCAGTTCAACGGCACGGCCATCAGTTCGACCGCCTCCACATCGGTCACCACCGCCGTCAATACCGCCATCGACTTCACGGGTAGCAAGCTCTTGTCCGTCGCCGACAGCGACACCAACCTGAGCTCTATCACCCTCGTCGTCGAGCATGGCACCTTGTCATTCAGCGCCACACCAGGCGTCGTGACCCTGAGCGCTACCAGCGGAGCCAGCATCAAGATCAGCGCCGGTACCCAGGCGCAGTTGAATGCCGCCCTCGCCCTGCTGCGTTACACCCCCGACAGCAACTTCTATGGCGCCGATTTTCTGACCATCATGAGCCAGGACGGGGTCAGTGCCTTTGATAGTGACGGCATCGCCATCAACATTCCCACCAACACCACGGCCACCGTGAGTGAGCCAGCTTTGAGCACGGGTTCGAACTCGGCGTCGACTGCGGAAACCGCCACAGGAACCTTGACCCTCGGCAGCGGGCAAAGTGTACTGACGCAGCAGACCGGGAGCTTCCGCGATGGCTCCAACAATGTCATAGGCACCTGGCAGGTCAATACAAACGGTACTTTCAGCGTCACCCTCACCACCGCATCCAGCGCGTCCAGCAGCAGTTTCAGCTATGTTGTGAATGACAGCTACGGCAATTCGGTCAACAACACGGTTACCGTCAACATCACCGATGATGGTCCGACCGCTACCGTCAATACAAAGTCGGTCAATGAGGGCAGCACCGTCACCGGTAACGTCTTGTCCGATGGAACGGCGGATACGTTTGGAGCCGACGGCGCGAAAACAACCACACCCGCTGGAGGCGTGGTGGGGATACGCGCAGCGGGCGGTGATACCACTACGGCCGTTACCACTGGAGCAGGAAGCGCGATCACCGGGCTATACGGCACACTGACGCTCAGTGCCAATGGCAGCTACAGTTACGTCGCCAACAGCAACTCGGTTAGCACTGCGCAAAACGATGTATTCGTCTACACCGTCGAGGATGGCGATGGCACCCGTTCCACCGCAACGCTTACCGTGACGGTCAGTGATGTATCTAACGACACCATCAACGTAACCGGTCAAGGCCCGGTTAACGAAGGCTCGGCCTACGCCATGTTCACGGTGGTAGGCTCCGGCAGCCAGACCATCAATCTGTCAGTGACCAACGGCACAGCCACATTGAGTTCCCCGGCCATCGACTACTCCACAGATGGCACGACCTGGACCGCTTACACATGGAACGGCACCTCGGGTAACCGCCCCACAGGCGGGACCGTCTACGTGCGCGTCAGCATCACTAGCGAGTCGGACAACATCTATGAAGGCAGCGAAACTTTTTCGCTCGTGGCCACCAACGGCAGCAATTCCGCGATAACCGCTACAGGCTCTACGTCCATCATTGACGACGGCACGGGTACGAAATACGGACCGAACGCCCCGGACACGAGCACGACTGGTCTGGACGATGACCGGCCCGCCTACAGCGTAGACAACGTCTCGGTCAGCGAAGGCGGCCTGATGACCTTCACCGTCACCCGCAACAAAGACTCGGCCGCCAGCCAGACCGTGCAATATGCCACCAGCGGCGGCACGGCCACCAGCGGCACCGACTTCACCGCCGCCAGCGGCACGCTGACCTTTGCTGCCGGCGAGCTCAGCAAGACGTTCACCGTGCAGAGCACGGCGGACGCGATCTACGAGGGCGGCGAGACCCTGACGGTGACGCTGTCGAACAACAGCGCCGGCAGCACCATCGCCCAGGCCACCGGCACCGGCACCATCCTGGACGACGGCACCGGTCCTGACCCTGATGGACCAGGACCCTTGACGCCCGATGACGACCGACCCGCCTTCAGTGTGGGCAACGTCTCGGTCAGCGAAGGCGGCCTGATGACCTTCACCGTCACCCGCAACAAA
>NZ_JAQSDN010000027.1:29607-45053 GCF_029945925.1 Polaromonas sp.
GCACCGGTCCTGACCCTGATGGACCAGGACCCTTGACGCCCGATGACGACCGACCAACAATCAGCGTGAGCAGTCCCACTGTGGTTGAGGGCGCACAAGCGGTCTTCACCGTCAGTCTGGACAAGGTCTTGACCACGGCTGTGAGTTTCACACCGTCTTTGAGCAACGGCACCGCAACAATTGGCACGGACACCTCTGCTGCCAACACCCTGGAAGTTTCGACCGACGGCGGCACGACCTGGACCACTGTGACGGGAGCAGTCACCATTGCCGCTGGCCAGACCTCACTACAACTGCGTCTGGGCACGACCGACGATACTGTTTTTGAGACATCGGAGACATTCCTGCTATCTACCGGGGCACTTACCGGGACACTCACCAGCAATGCCACCATCGTCGGGACGGCCACCATCACCGATAACGACAAGGCACCAGTGCCACCGCCATCGCCACCGCCACCGCCTGTGCCTGTGCCTGTGCCTGTGCCTGTGCCATCACCACCGCCACCGCCACCGCCACCGCCACCGTTCGAAAACTTCAGTTCTGCTCTGGTCACAACGGCCTTTTCGCTGGCCACGATAGACCGGTCCAATCTTCCGCTGGGAGATTTTTTGACGAGTTCATCAGGCTTCCGGATTGTGGTGAATGAGGGACCTACGCCGAGTCTTACCGTGTTCCGCGGGATCACAGATCAATTTATTGAGGCGAATCAACCCACCCGTTTCGCTCTGCCAGCGGATACGTTTGTTCATACCAAGGCCGATGCCACGGTGACAGTTGTTGCCAAACTTGCCGATGGACAGGACCTGCCGACCTTGATCCAGTTTGACGCCCGCACAGGTGCCTTTCAGGTGACTCCTCCGCCCGGCCTCAATGATGAGTTGCAGATCAAGGTGACCGCGACCGATGCCGAAGGCCGGGAGGCCAGCGCGATTTTCACGCTCACGATCGGAGAGGGCAAGCCGAAGCTCCAGGGTCGCAGTGGCCTGAGTGAGCAGATCAAACTGGCGGCCCAACGGTCGTCACCACTGGGCGAACTGGTGCGCATGCAGGACGCCAAGGCGAATGCAGAGAAGCAACAGGTTCGCCGTGAAACTGCTGTATCGCGGCAAGCTGCTCCTGTTTGATGTCTGAGCCGAGTTCGTCCGTGCCGGGCGCGGTACTGGCGCTGGCGACGCTTCTTGACCTTTCGCGTCGGGCGCGGCGTGCCGGCAGCGCGCGTGAGCTGGGCTTTTTGCTGGTGAACGACAGTGTTGCACTGGCACCTTACCGGCAGGCGGCGTTGTGGTTGCCCAACGAGGGGCTGTACACGCTGTCAGGATTGATTCAGGTGGAGGCCAATGCGCCTTATGCCCTCTGGTTAGAGCGGGTGTGCGCACACCTTGCGGTGCAGCCCGCCGATTTGACCCGCACGCTAACGGCCGCTGACTTGCCACCCGAGCTTTCCCTGCAGTGGGCTGAGTGGTGGCCCGAGTACGCGCTGTGGTTGGCGTTGCCGGCTGAAAGCACCGGCTCAAACGGTGGCAAGGCCTGCAGTTTGTTGTTGGTGGACGATTCGCCCTGGCCAGCCGAAACTCAAACCTTTTTGCGGGAGTGGGTTGACACCTGGTGGCACGCGTTTCGGGCGCTGTACCGGCCGCGCCTGTGGTCATGGCGGGCTGCATCCAACGGATTTCAAGCTGGTCTGGCACCAAAGCCCGGCCGCCGCTGGTGGAGGCAACCCCGGTGGCAGTGGGCAGCGCTGGCAACGGTCGTGGCGGTATTGCCGGTGCGTCTGACGGTGTTGGCTCCGGGTGAATTGGTGCCAGCGCATCCAGTCGTGATCAGGGCGCCTTTGGACGGCGTCGTTGATGTGTTTCATGTGCAGCCCAACCAGCGGGTTAAAAAGGATCAACCCTTGTTTGGCTTTGACGAGGCGCTGATCCAGAGTCGCCTTGAAGTGGCGAATCAGACCCTGATAACTGCCGAGGCCGAATATCGCCAGACATCCCAGCAAGCTTTAACGGATGCCAAGTTTCGGCCGCAGTTATCACTTCTCACGGGCAAGATCGACGAGAAACGAACAGAGGTGAATTTTTTGACAGAGCAGCTGACCCGTGCCCGCGTGTTGGCGCCGCGGGACGGCGTAGCCTTGTTTGATGACCCGACCGAATGGATTGGTCGCCCCGTGGCAGTGGGCGAACGCATCATGCGGATAGCCGCCCCCAAAGATATTGAAGTGGAAGCCTGGCTGCCGCTGGCAGACGCGATTGCGCTACCGCCCGGCGCACCAGTGGACCTCTACTTGAACGCCAGCCCGTTGTCGCCGGTGTCCGCGACGCTGCGGTACATGGCGCATGACGCGGTGCAGCGGCCTGACGGCAGTTATGCCTACCGTGTGAGGGCATCATTGGCAGAGCCTACGGACCACCGTGTCGGCTTGAAAGGCACAGCAAAACTGCACGGACCCCGGGTACCGCTGATTTACTGGGTATTTCGACGCCCACTGGCCAGTCTCCGCGCGACGCTGGGTGTATAGCCAATGAACCTGCCGCGATTGCGTGAAGAACTGGCCTTGCTGCCTGGCCCGGTATTGGCCGATGGCCAGAGCAGCTGGACCTTGCACGACCCCGTGCGTAATCTTTTTTTCCGGATTGACTGGCCCACGTTTGAAGTTTTGCGACGATGGTCAGCCGATGATCCGTCGGTCATTGCGGCTGACGTGTCAGCTGCTACAGCGCTGCAATTGGAGGCCGCAGACGTGTTGGGCGTGGCGAAGTTTTTGAGCGGCAACCAGCTGGTGCGGCCCGAGGGGCGGCAAAGTGCCAGCCAACTGGCTGGCCGCCTGGCCCAGATGGAGGGCAGTGCGTGGAAATGGCTGCTGCACCATTACCTTTTTTTTAGGGTTCCGCTGTTGCGCCCGGATGCCTGGCTGAGCCGCTGGCAGGGGGTGGCTGGTCTGTTCTTTACCCGCACCTTCGCATGGCTCACGCTGGGGGCACTTCTGCTCGGTTTATCACAGGTAGCGCGGCGCTGGGAAAGTTTCACCGCTTCGCTGGTGGACACCTTTAACTGGGAAGGCCTGGCAGCCTACGGCGCGGCACTTTTCGTGGTGAAGTTGCTGCACGAACTTGGCCACGCCTTCACCGCCAAGCGCCTGGGCTGCCGGGTGCCAACCATGGGGGTTGCGTTTTTGGTCATGTGGCCAGTGGCCTATACCGACACCAACGACACATGGCGGCTTACGGACCGCCTGCAGCGCTTGCAAGTGGCAAGCGCCGGTATCGTCACCGAACTGATCATTGCGGCCTGGGCAACGCTGGCGTGGGCGCTGCTGCCTGATGGCGCCCTGCGCTCAGCCGCCTTTGTCCTGGCTACCATCAGTTGGGTGGCCACGTTGGCCATCAACGCCAGCCCGTTCATGCGGTTTGACGGCTACTTCATTTTGTCGGATTGGCTGGATTGGCCCAATTTGCATGAACGAAGTTTTGCCCTGGCCCGTTGGCAACTTCGCGAGCGGCTGTTCAACCTGGGCGAAGAGCCGCCGGAGCACGTGTCGCCATCGCGCAGGGCAAGTCTGATTGCGTTTGCCTGGGCAACGTGGATTTACCGGTTGGTTTTGTTTTTGGGCATTGCACTGCTGGTGTATTACTTCTTCTTCAAGCTGCTGGGCGTGCTGCTGTTCGCAGTGGAAATACTGTGGTTCGTGTGGTGGCCGATTCGACGTGAATTGCGGGCCTGGGGTGAACGATGGCCCGTGATTCGCAGCCGGCGCCGTAGTCGCGTCAGTGCTGCACTGGCCCTGGGCTTCATCCTGCTATTGATGGTTCCCTGGCCGGGTCGGGTGACTGCCAGCGGGATCTTGCGGCCCGCCGAAGTTTGGCCGCTGTATGCCCCTGCTGGAGCCCGTCTGGAAGCGCTACCCTTCCGGGAGGGAGCGCGTGTGACAGAGGGCAGCGTGCTGCTTCGCCTTCATGCGCATGACTTGCAGATGCGCCGCGCCACGATGCTGGCCCGTGTCGACAGTTTGCGATGGCAGGCTGCTGCCTCTGGTTTCAGCGAAGAGGCGCGCAACCGTTTGCTGGTGAATGAAGAAACACTGACGACAGCCCAGACCGAGCTGGCAAGCGTAGAGACCGAACTGCTCCATTACGCGCCTCGAGCACCGTTTACTGGGCAACTGCGTGACCTGGATCCCGACCTGGAAGTGGGGCAGTGGATTGCCCGCAAGGAAAAACTAGGACTTCTTGTGCGGGAAGATGGCCGATGGCTGGTGGAAACATGGCTCGATGAAACCGCGGTGCAGCGCGTGAAGCCCGGGGACGTAGCGCTCTTCATAACCGACGGGGGCCAGAGTACCGCCCTGCAGCTGAAAGTGGCCACTGTAGACAGCGATGCCACGCGAGTGCTGCCGCGCCCTGAATTGGCAGCCCAGTTGGGTGGTCACTTGTTGACCCGGGAAAAAAATGGCCAACTGGTGCCAGAACGCGCCATCTACCGGGTCACACTGCTGGTCGAGTCCAACTCCCCGGCACTCGCTGTTGTGGGCGGGCTGTCCTGGCGCGGCAAGCTCACCATTCATTCCAATTGGGAGGCGCCCGCCTGGCCGTATCTGCGCCAGGCGGTCGCCGTACTGGTGCGCGAAATCGGGTTTTAAGTCTGGCAACAGACGGGATTGTGGGTGTTGACCAAGGCGCCATGCCGGTGATTACCTTGTGCTTGACCGGAAATCCCATTCCTTCAATGAGGGCGATGCCTTGTCGCCAATGAAAATTTTCAGAAGATCTGTGGTGGACACCTCCTGCGTACTAATGAGTATTTACCGGCATTTTGGCCAAAATCTTCGTTGAATAATGTTGACCAAATTTGGTGCCAAACCAGTCTCTAAACGGGTTTGGTTTTGCTATCCCCAAGACCGCACCCTGTTGCAGCAAATCACCCCACTCAAAGTCGAGCGCGTGGTGCTGTACGCGCGATCGCATTGAGCCGGCCTGTCTGTCTGTCTGTCTGTCTGTCTGCTGTACCAGATGAAGTCTTGGGCCGATGCCGCTCGCGCCGGCATCGTCGTGTCTCGCCTACTGCAGCGTGTGGCGCGGAAGGTTGATCGTGAAAATGCATCCGGTGCCGGGTAAATCCTGCACGCTCAACGTGCCATCGGCGTCTTCGACAGAGTGACGGGCAATCGAAAGCCCGAGACCCAGACCTGACCTGTCTTCACTGCCTTGGGAGAATGGGGCAAACGTCCTCTCGGCATCCCCATGAGGCAATCCTCCACAATGGTCTTTCACGTCGATTAGAACGCGCGGCCCGAGGGCATAGGCTCGCACCGTGACCTCGGTAAATGGGTGCGTGAACTTGAACGCGTTTTGAAGCAGATTGGCCAGCGCCGCCAGCATCAAGTCCCGGTTCACAGAAATTCCCAGCAGGGGGTCTACGGCTGCGACCGTCAGCGCACAGTCGCGGGCCTGCGCATAAAGTGAGGCGGCATTTCTGGCATCTTCTATAAAAGAAGCGAGTGAAAACACCTGAAGTTAGGTTCGTGACCCGGCCTTTGCCCGTACGTCGTCGAAGGCCCGGTCAATCAGGGTCTTCAAGGCAGCCAGGCTTCTCTTCAGTATGGCACCCGTGGCACCAGAGATGGGGAGCGTCCCCAGTTCAAGGGCACTGAGTGCAAGTACCGCCGTGGAAAGCGAATTCCGCAACTCGTGCACCAGAAACCCCATGCGTTCATTGCTTTCGGCGTCATGCTGGCGGTCGATGGCGGCGTCTCGCTGGAAGCTGAACTCTGTTACCGCATCGGCTATCGCATTGTCGAGGCAACGGTTCAACGTACGGAATTCCTCGATGCCAAATGGCGCTTCCAGCTCGAAGGCCAGATCAGTGATCGCCTGGCAAAGGTCACCGTAATCATGAACGACCTGATCGACGGAAAACCCGAACTCCAGGAGCTGCTTTCCATGCGCAGTGGCGGTCACGCCCATTTCAGACAGATTCGGTTGATCTCCTCCGGATGCGCCAGAGATTCGGAGGCTCTTTTCGGGCTGGCCGTCTTCTTCAGCCTGAAGCGTTCTCTCCAGCTGCTTCAGAAAGATGGGTATGCCGTTTGTGAGCTGTTCGGGCGTGGCGGCACGCCGAGGTCTTCGCGCAACCTTGGCTTTGCACCGTTCGATCAGATCGTCACGGTTGGTAGCCAGGAAATCGCTCATCATAGGAACTGCCTTTGGTGGTTGAGGCGTCTGAGCGCGCCATAACTGATCGCCAAAACCTCCCCGGCCCTGACGGCGGTTTGCCTGGGCACAAAGTTAACAGAGGCTTTCTTTAAGTTCTGTGCGACACCGCACAGAATGCCACAGGCGGTTGCCGGGCGAGCCGCTGGCCGGCGGTGCGTGGGGGCGGCGAGTTTTAGGCGCGGTTCTCCGGTCGGTCATTACATTTTCATACGCCGATTCGGCGAGCCTTTACCGTCGCGGCTGCGGCTTGCTGTATGGTCAGGAAGTGGCTTTCATCTATGCAGGGCGCTGATCGTGACGCTTCGCAAGCTGCGCGCCCCGACTCCCTAAGGCAAGTCTTCGCAGTCGGCTCGGCATCAAGGTCGGATTTTCAGAGGTGATCAGATGGAAATGGAAGACTCAATTTTCAATTCTCTTCTCAAGTGCACCAAGGCCTTGCCGGTTGCGCTGGGTTACCGTGATCTTTTGACACGCCTTCATTCCGAGCGTGTACAAGGTCTTTCTGCGCAAATTGGGGAATATTTTGGCATGTCAAATAATGAGATGAATGTTCTGAATATTGCCGCTTTGTTTCACGACATAGGCAAGATCGGAATACCCGACCACATCCTGTTGAAGCCTTCTCAATTGGACGACGCTGAGTGGGAAATAATGAAACAGCACTCCGAAATCGGAGAGAAAATAATGGGCGCAACAGAACTCGAGGGCTCACAACAGGTAGCTCTGGTGATTCGTCACCACCACGAGCATTACAACGGTCTGGGCTATCCAGACAAACTTTCAGGCGAAAATATTCCAGTTTGCTCCCGGATAATTTCCATCGCTGACAGCTACGACGCGATGGCCGTGTCAAGGCCATACCGTCGCGCGCGAATGCACCTGGAAATCATGACTGAACTCCATGAAGAAACAGGCAGCAAACACGATCCAGAACTGATGCGGGGCTTTTGCGAGGTGATTGAATCCAGCAAATTCAAGGCGGCAAAAATCTGACCATCAATCGACGTGGACACCCAGCAGCGTTCCGCGGCTTCGCCGCTTCACCCTTTGTTGGCCGTCGGTCATTTCCAACGTTAAGCCGCACAAGCGGAGACCAGGAGGCGCGATGAAGCAGGCGGCTGTCATACGATCCATGCGGGCAGAAGACATTGCCTCGGTGCTTGAGATTCAATCCTGCTGCTACGACGAGACGAGGCTGCCCTGAATTGCAAGCCGATCCGGAGCCTGCCAGGTCAAACCAGCGACTGACAGGGGGCCAGACAAGAAGGTCGGCGCGTGTGATGCGCTCCCTGGTCTGTCATTGCGGACCCCGGATCGGAGTCCGGGGCAGGCCCGATCCGCCATCCATGTGGGACTTCCTTGCCAGCAGGTTCTTGCGGCATGGATCCCGGGTCAAGCCCGGGATGACAGCAAAGTAGGGTGGAAAGGGGGGCGTGCTATCAAGTAAAATCAGCCGCCAGCCCATATGTGGCGGGCGTAGCCAGCTATTAAATAGGTAGCATTCCGGCGCATTCCAGTAACGCCACTGCGCTGCCTTTGACCTTCCACAAGGCCGGGCTGGCCTGCGCAGGCGAGAATCCAAGTTTTGAACTGCCCATGCTCGGACTTCTGCCTTCCTTTCTTCGCGGCGTGATTGCGCTGTTTCTGCTGGTCATCAACACGCTGTTCTGGTGCACGCTGCTGTTCGCCGCGTCGCTGGTCAAGCTGGTGCTGCCTTTCAAGGCGGTGCGTGTGCGCATCGACCCGCTGCTCAACGCGATTGCCACCGCCTGGATCGCCTGCAACAGCGGCTGGATGCGGCTGACCCAGCGCACGGCGTGGGACGTGGCCGGCGTGAATGCGCTGCGTTACGAGGGCTGGTACCTGGTCAATGCCAACCACCAGTCCTGGGTGGACATTTTTGTGCTGCAGCATGTGCTGAACCGGCGCATTCCCATGCTGAAGTTTTTCCTCAAGCAGCAGCTGATCTGGGTGCCGGTCATCGGCCTGGCCTGGTGGGCGCTGGACTTTCCCTTCATGAAGCGCCACACCAAGGCCGACCTGCGCAAACACCCCGAGCGCCGCCTGCAGGACCGCGAAGCCACCAAACGTGCCTGCGAGAAGTTTGCGTTGGTGCCCACCAGCGTGATGAACTTCGCCGAGGGCACACGTTTCACGCCCGCCAAACACGCCGCCCAGGCTTCGCCTTACCGGCACCTGCTCAAGCCCAAGGCCGGCGCGCTGGCGCTGGCGGTCAACGCCATGGGCGAAAAATTCCACTCGCTGATCGACGTGACCATCGTCTACCCCGCGGGTGCGCCTTCCTTCTGGCAGTTTCTCTGCGGCCAGGCGCCCAAAATCATCGTGCGCGCGCAGCAACTGCCAATTCCCCCGGAATTCAGCGAGGGCGACTACACCGCCGATCCGGTGTTTCGCATGCGTTTCCAGCAGTGGCTCGGCGACCTGTGGGAGCGCAAGGACCAGCAGATCGGCATGCTGCTCCAGCAGGGCTGAGATTCCAGGGTTCAGATTGGGATTGTAAGTAAAATAGGTCGCCAGCCCTTGTCTGGCGGGCGCCGGCAGCTATCAATTCAGGAGTTTTCGACGCCCGGAAAATCCGCTAACCCCCGACAGACCCTGACGCCGGGACGGTTCGCTCAGGCCGGCGCCGGGTCGGCCGGATGCGCCTCGGCGAGCACGCGCTGCAGGGTCTGCAGCACTTCGGCGTTCGAGGTCTGGGCTTTGACCAGCACGGCAGCGAACCGGGCGGCTTTGGCACGGTTCAGGGCCGTGGCCGAGAACACCACCACCGGCGGCGGCTTGTCCAGCGCCTCGATGTCTGCCAGCACCTCCCAGCCGGAAGCACCACGCAAGGCCAGGTCCAGCAGCACCAGGTCGAATTGCTGCTCCCGCAGCCGCGCGCGCGCTTCCGCGGGCGAGGCGGCAAACTCGAAGACGGCGAAGTCCTGGGCGATGGCGGCCGTGATGCGCTGCATGTCGAAGTCGTCCTCAACATGCAGGATGCGCGGCTTGCCTTCGGCCATGCGGGCAATGGCAAGGCGAAGTGCGAGGATCAGCTGGTTCTCGTTGATCGGTTTGTCCAGCCAGTTCGAGACGTTCAGCGGCAGGCTGTTGCACTCGATCTGGCCTTCCGCGGCCGCGGCCGACACCACGACGATGGGCAAGTCGCGCGTGTGCGCTTGCCCGCGCAAGGTGCGGATCAGCGTGACCCCGCTCTGATCGGGCAGACCCAGGTCCACCGTCATCGCTGCGTAGCTGTTTTTCTCCAGAAAGGCCAGTGCCATGGCGGCGGTGTAGGCCCGGTCCACGTCAAAACCGCCTTTTTCGAGCATCAGGCCGATCACGTGGGCAATGTCGCGGTCGTCTTCGCACACGAGAATGCGCGGACGGATGCCGGCCGGCTGGGTGGCGGCGAGTGTTGCCACGGGCTGGTCGTCAGGTTGTGACCATGACGCTTGCGGCAGCTCAAAGAAAAAGGTGGTGCCCGTTCCGGCTTCACTCTCGAAACCCATGCTGCCACCCAGGCGTTCGATGATCGCCCTCGAAATATTCAGGCCCAACCCGGTGCCGCTGTTCTGGCGCGTGTCGGACGAGTCGGCCTGCGAGAACTTCTGGAAAATGCGCTTGCGGAACTCGTCGGGAATGCCGGGGCCGTGGTCGCGCACCTCGACCCGCACGCCCAAGCCGGCGCGCGACACATGCACTTCCACCGTCTCATCGGGCGGTGAGAACTTCATCGCATTGGACAGCAGGTTGGTCACCACCTGGGTCAGGCGGTCGCTGTCCGCGTGGACCAGCAGGGTCTCGTCGGGGCAAACCAGGCGCAGCCGCACGTTTTTTGCGGCGCCAAAACCTTCATTGGCCGCCAGCGCCTGCACCAGCAGGGGTTTGAGCGCCAGCACCTGCAGGTCGAGCTGCATCTTGCCGGACTCGATCTTCTCGATGTCCAGGATGTCGTTGATCAGGCGTATCAGGCGTTCGCAGTTGTTCTTGGCAATCTCCACCAGCGACTTGACGGCGTCGGGCAGCTGCCCGGCCACGCCACCGGCGATCAGTCCCAGCGAGCCGCGAATGGAGGTCAGCGGTGTGCGCAATTCATGGCTAACGGTGGAGACGAACTCGCTCTTGATGCGGTCCAGTCGCTTGAGTTCGGTGACGTCGGTCGCCATCGAATAAAAGCCGATGACCCGGCCCTCGTCATCACCGTCGCCATACCGCGGGAAGTAGTTGACAACATAGTCACGTGGGTCGCCGCGAGGGTTGTTCCGGGTGCGCTCGTAAACCACCGGATAACCCGCCATGACCTGTTCAACCTGGGGGATCGTGGCTTGATAAATCTTTTCGCCCAGGACTTCGCGCAGGTGTTTCCCCTCGATCTGCTCCGAGGACAGCCCCAGCGCCTCTTCATAGGCCCGGTTATGAAAGCGGAAGCGCCCATCCGCATCGACGTAGGAAAGCAGGGCCGGCAAGGTGTCGGTGATGTCGCGCAATTGCGTTTCGCTGTTGCGCAGCAGGGCATTGGCCTCAAGCGCGGCTTTTTCCGAGTGAACCAGTTTGCGCACAAGCGGCGCGACCAGAACATTAAGCAGCAGCATGCCAACGATCGCCAGCCCCGCCAGCAGGGGCAGGATGTACTTGAGTTGGGCGTAGATGGGCGCGTACAGCTCCTTCTGGTCGATCTTGAGCACCATCCCGAAAGCGAAAGGCGCAATGGGCGCGTAGGCCGCCACCACCTGTTCGCGCCGGTAGTCCCGGGCGACGATGATGCCGGTCTTTCCGAGCAGGGCGTGGTTCATCGGCAGGGCCTGGCCCTCGACAATCCGCGCAACGCGCTTGAACCCGGTACCGGACAAGCGCCCCAGAAAACAGTTCATGTCCTTGCCGCCGTCGTCCAGCGGCGCGCAGACCGCGAATTCGGCACTCTGGCCGATGGCGGCCACATCGCCAAAGACCCGGGTCAACAAGGGCAGGGCGGTCTCCGTCTTGACCTCGCCCACGCGAAGACCCTGGGGGTCGAGAATGTCCAGGCGCGTCTGAACAATGAACTTGCCGTTCCAGACCAGGAAAGCGCGGTCCTTCTGGCTCAGCACCACGTGTTGCTCGTCACTGCGCGAAAAACTGCCGGCGCGGGCCACTTCACGACCCCGCGCATCATGAAAGGACAAACCATTGAAACCGGTGGGCAGAAACGAGGTGGCGGCCTGCTGCATCGCCAGCGTTGCCGCGGCATCGTCCGGCGCAGCCCCGAGAACCCGCAGGTTTTGCACCAGGAAAGGACGCGTCGCCACGGTGCGCGCGTCGGTCAGGGCCTGGTTGATCTGGCTTTCAAACAAGCGGGCATTGCTTTGCAGCGCTGCCTGCAGGCCGCGGCTGAGAACAGACGCTGTCTGTCGCTCCATGACGGCATACACGGCGATACCTGCTGCCAGATTTGCCACCAGAAGGATGATCCCGCCGATGAGGCAGATCCGGCGGTCTTGACGCAATGTAAACAAGGGGTTCTCTCTCCGTGTCAATGCCTTGATTATCCAGCGTTGTCGCATCTGTGCAGTGCCTTCACGCGCAAAAGCGTGTCAGGAAAAGCGCCGGCTTCATATTTGGGCCCGCTTCTTCCCGGGCGCGTCTGCGTCCGGCCGGCGGCTGGTCCTCGTTATGATCTTGCCCGGGGCGCTTCCTGCCGTCTGCCCCCGCCGACTGTCATGCACCGGGCCGCACCCTGCTGCTGCCGCGTGACTTCCCTTTTTTTTGACGACCCAGCCCTTCATGCGTGGAGGGATGGAGACGTTTTTTGCCAGCCATCCCTGACGAATTCACCATGAACATCACGGTCAACCAAGAACTGCTTGCCTACATCGATCCGCTGACCGCCGACGAACGCGAGGCCCTGGAGCGCAGCCTGCTGGCCGAAGGTTGCCGTGACGCGCTGGTGTTGTGGGGCGACGTGCTGGTGGACGGCCACAACCGCCACAGCATCTGTACCCAACACGGCATCCCTTTCCATACCGTGCAGAACAGCCATTTCAAATCCATTGACGACGTGCACCTGTGGATGATTGACCAGCACCTGGGGCGGCGCAGCGTGTCTGACTTCCAGCGCGGCGTGCTGGCTCTGCGCAAAAAAGACATCCTGGCCGCACGCGCGCAAACGTCGGTCGATGTGCCTCCTGCGTCTGGCCAGGCACCAGACGCCCCGACCCCGGCACCCGAACCCCTGCTGACGCGCGACGCGGTGGCCAAGGCGGCCCGCATCAGCAGCAACACCATCAGCCAGATCGAGAAGATCCAGAAGTCGGCCGCCCCCGAACTCATGGCGGCGGTGAAGTCCGGTGCGATTTCCATCAACGCCGCGGCCACCGTGGCCTCGCTGCCGGTCGAAGCCCAGGTGGCCGCCGCCGCCGGCGGCCGCAAGGAACTGCAGCAGGCCGCCCGTCAGGTGCGCGCAACCCGCGCCGTGGCACGCACCGAACCCGAATCGCCCGAGGGTGTGATTGCACGGCTCAGGCAGACCATCAGCGAACTGATGGCGGAAAACGCCGCCCTCAAGGCGCAGCTGGCCGGGCAAAGCCGGTGAGCCGTCTGCACAGCGGGTTTGCCTCTCATCTGTTTTTATGAGTTAAATGGGCCTCCAGCCCTTATGCAACGGGCGCAAGCAGCTATCAAATAAAGAGCATTCGGGCGTCACCAGCCCTGCCACACCAGCCAGCCGCCCAGCACCAGCAACCCGCCCAGGAAGCAAGCACGGAAGCCGTCCTGGCTCAGGTCGTCGCGCAGGTTCTGGCCCAGCCACATGCCCAGCATCGCAGGCAGCAGCATCAGCAATGACTGCGCAGCCGAGTCGGCATTCAGGTGGCGGCTGCCGGCCAGCGCCCCGGCCAGCGCGAGTGTGGAGACCGTGAACGACAAGCCCAGCGCCTGCGTCAGCTCGTCCTTCTTCAGCCCCAGCGCCTGCAGCCAGGGCACGGCCGGCAGCACAAACACGCCGGTCGCCGCCGTCAGCAGGCCGGTCAGCGTGCCGATGAGGCCGGACAGGCCCGCTTCCCGCTGCGGCCTGGGTGGCGGCAGGCGCAAGCCCGCCAGCATGGCCAGCGCATAGGCGACCAGGCTCAGGCCCAGCCACAGCATCGCGTGCCCGCCCGGTGTGGCCATCCAGCCGCGCCCCAGCCAGACGCCCAGGCAGACGCCCGCCATCATGGGCCACAGCCGCTTGACTAGCGCCCGCAGGTGCCCGCCGCGCGACATCTGCCACAGGTTGGTCACCAGCGCAGGCAGCACGAGCAGGGCCGCGCCTTCGGCCACCGGCATCATCAGCCCCAGCAGACCCATGGCCACCGTCGGCAGGCCCATGCCCAGCACGCCCTTGACGCCGCCCGCTGCGAGAAAGACAAAACTCACCAGCATGAACTCGTGGACGTCGGGGACAAACATGCCTGCTCCTCAAATGTGGGATTGCAGTGTGGCCCGATATCGCCGCCCTGACCATCTGTCTTTGCTTGAGGTAGGCTCAGCGCTGTGTGTAGCCACCGGTGACCGAGATGCGTTTCGACTGGACCGACCTTCAGCTTTTTGTGCACGCCTGCGAGGCCGGCAGCATGACGGCCGCCGCCAGCCGCTCGCACCTCACGCTGGCCGCCGCCAGCGCACGCCTGCGCGGCATGGAAGAGCAGGCCGGTGTGGCGCTGCTGCTGCGCCATTCACGCGGTGTGCGGCCCACGGCGGCCGGCGAAGCACTGCTGCGCCACGCCCACGCCGTGCTGGCGCAGATGGCGCAACTGCGCGGCGAACTGGCCCTGCATGGCCGCGGCGCCCTCGGAAAAATCCACCTCATGTGCAACACCTCGGCCCTGGTGCAACACCTGCCGCCGCTGCTGGCGGCCTTTCTTCGAGAACACCCGTCGATCGACACCGTGGTGGAAGAAAGCGCCAGCCCCCTCACCGTGCAGGCCGTGAGGCAAGGCGCCACCGACATGGGCATTGCTTCGGATGCAGAAGACATGACCGGGCTGCAAACCGCCTTCTTCTGCAAAGACCCACTGGTGCTCGTGTTGCCGCGCGGGCACGCGCTGGCGCGTAGCCGCTCGGTGGCTTTTGAACAGGTGCTCGATCTTGAGCTGGTGGGCTACAGCGCTTCGAGCGCCTTGCACACTTACCTGAGCCTGCAGGCGGCCCAGCTCGGCAAGCCCATGCGTGTTCGCGCCAACCTCGGCAGCTTTGAGGCGATGTGTACCTTGGTGGAGCAGGGCGTAGGCGCGGCGGTGGTGCCGGCTGCTGTGTTGGGGAAGGACGTCAGCAGCAGGCGGCTGACGGTGCGGCCTATTTCGGATGCCTGGGCCAAGCGATCGCTGGTGTTGTGTGCACCGGTGGATCTGGTGGAGTCGCAGCCGGCTGGGCGGCTGTTTGAATTCTTGAAGATGACCGTTGGCGGCGGGAAATAGCTCGCCAAAGTCTGTTCATGATGAGTGGCTTACCTGCAGAAGTGGTGAGTCACTGAAAAATAATCCATTTTGGACGATTCGATACTGTGCAACTTACTGCCAATTACTAGCGGTAGATACATTTATGGTTTCGGCATAACTACTCAAATTGGAGAGTGACATGACTTTTGCGGACTGGGTACTTATTTTTACTACGCTGATGGCGCCACTGCTTGCAGTGCAGACACAAAAATTACTTGAGCGTAAACGCGATGATGGAAATAAAAAACTTTGGATTTATAAGACTCTCATGAGCACACGCGCTGCAGGTGTCTCCCCTGCACACGTACAGGCGCTCAATTCGATTGATCTGGAGTTTCAAGGAAAAGCGTACGAAGTAGTGCGAACAGCCTGGAAAATTCTTCTCGATCATTTGGGCAGCTATCCCACAGAAGACAACGTTGTTCGAGGGCCAGCATGGGAGGAAAAAAGAGGTGATCTACTCGCTCAGTTGCTTTTGCAAATGGGAAGGACGCTGGGCTACAACTTTGATGAGGTGCACATTAAAAAAGGCATCTATTCTCCCGTAGCTCATTCCAGAATTGAAAATGAAAACCAACTGGTACGAGAAGGTGTAATTTCATTGCTACAGGGAGAACGCCCACTAAAGATGGATGTAGTAGGTTTTCCCGTTGCACCACAGGCTGCCGTTGAGGGTGAGAAGATTAGAAAAGGGTTGATAGATATGCTAGACGGTAAAAACGCTCTGAAGGGGGGTGTCTGAATTTCTGTGTGTGAGGCGAGATTGCCTGCCCGAGGTTTGGGC
>NZ_JAQSDN010000028.1 GCF_029945925.1 Polaromonas sp.
CGACCGTCAACGCAGCAAGGTGCTCTTTGGCCAGGGCTTATTCAGCGTAGCCTTAGCAGCGCCACCGCCTTCTCTGCGACGGTTAGGTCTGATGTCTTGAGGTCGTGCTTGACGGTCTTGCCGCTATATCGGCCTGCCAGCTTGGACGGAACTGCCCGCTGGTACATGATTGTGTTGCCACGGCGATAAGTATTTTTCAGGGTCACGGAAAGTAACCCGAAGGTCATGTGCATGGATAGATACCACTGGTTCTACCACACTGAAGACCCTTGAATCACCCCGGAAGTCCCTGTTTATAAGGCTTCCGGGGGATTTAGATGGTGCCGGAGAGATGAATCGAACACCCGACCTTCTCATTACGAATGAGCTGCTCTACCGACTGAGCTACACCGGCGTTTTCCTGAATTCAGCCTGCGATTATAGCTTGGCGTGGTAGGCGGTGACGCGCTCGACTTCGTTCTTCGAGCCCAGGAGCACGCTGACACGTTCGTGCAGCTTGCCGGGCTGGATGTCCAGGATGCGCTGGTGGCCGTTGGTGGCGGCGCCGCCGGCCTGCTCGATCAGCCAGCTCATCGGGTTGGCCTCGTACAGCAGGCGCAGCTTGCCGGCCTTTTCGGGCTCGCGTTTGTCCCAGGGGTACATGAAGATGCCGCCGCGACACAAAATGCGGTGCACGTCGGCCACCATGGCGGCCACCCAGCGCATGTTGAAGTCCTTGCCGCGCGGGCCGTCCTTGCCGGCCAGCAGTTCGTCCACGTAGCGTTTCACCGGCGCGTCCCAGTGCCGCATGTTGCTCATGTTGATGGCGAACTCTTTCGTGTCTTCGGGGATACGCACGTTTTCCTCGATCAGCACGAACGAGCCCTGTTCGCGGTCCAGCGTGAACATGGCCACGCCGTCGCCCACCGTCAGCACCAGCGTGGTCTGCGGGCCGTAGATGCAGTAGCCCGCGGCCACCTGCTTGTTGCCGGCCTGCAGGAAGTCGCCTTCATCGACACCGCGGTCGTCCTCGGGCATTTTCAGCACGCTGAAGATGGTGCCTATGCTGACGTTGATGTCGATGTTGCTGGAACCATCGAGCGGGTCGAACAGCAGCAGGTATTCGCCTTGCGGGTAGCGATTCGGCACCACGTAAATGCCTTCCATTTCCTCGCTGGCCATGCCGGCCAGGTGGCCGCCCCATTCGTTGGCTTCGATCAGCACCTCGTTGGCGATGATGTCGAGTTTTTTCTGCATCTCGCCCTGCACGTTTTCGCTGTCGGCGCTGCCCATCACACTGCCAAGCGCGCCCTTGTTGACGGCCCGGCTGATGCTTTTGCAGGCGCGGGCCACCACTTCCAGCAGCAGGCGCAGCTGCGCGGGAATGTGGCCGTCGATGCGCTGCTGCTCGATCAGGTAACGCGTCAGTGAAACTTTGGAACTCATGAGGACTCCAGTCGGCGAAATTAAAAGGTCAGGGCAGCCACCAGTGGGCTATACCAGTAAGGGCCGCGGAACCGGCTCTGCCGGGCCGCAGGCGCAGCGGCCCCCTCGGGGGGCAGAGTAGTACACGAAGTGACAAGCGTGGGGGCCATTCAGTCGGCCAGTGCGCGTGTGACGACCTCGTGCGTGTCCTTGCTCAGATCGGTGCGGGCGGCGACGCGGGCAATGGCTTCGCGGGCGGCGCTGCGGTAGGGCTCGGCCAGCTTGCTCCAGCGGTCCAGCGCGCGCGCCAGGCGTGCCGCCACCTGCGGGTTGATGGCGTCGAGCTCGATCACGCGTTCGCTCCAGAACACATAGCCCGCCGCGTCCGTGCGGTGGAACGCGGCCGGGTTGCCCTGGCAGTAGGTGCTGACGACGCTGCGCGCGCGGTTCGGGTTGCGCAGGCTGAAGTCGGCATGTTTCATCAGCTGTTTCACGGCCGGCAGGATGTTGCCACCACGGTCCGGCGCGCTGGTCTGCAGGCTGAACCATTTGTCGATGACCAGCGCCTCGTCCTTGAACATGGCATGGAAGCGCTGCAGCGCCTCGGCGGCCAGCGGGTGGCCGCTGGACACCAGGGCGGCCAGCGCATTGAAACGGTCGGTCATGTTGCCGGCGTCCTTGAAACGCTGGTAGGTCTTGCCGGGCCAGACCGCATCACCGCTGGCGACGGCGGCCAGGCACAGCTGCGTCAGCGCCATGCCGGCCAGGGCGCGGCGGCCCGAGGACAGCGGGTCGGGCGTGTAGGCGCCGGTGTCGTGGTTGGCCTCGTACGTGGCTTCCCAGTTGGCCTGCAGTGCTGTTGCGAGCTGCAGGCGCATGGCTTCGCGCACCGCATGGATGCGCTGCGGGTCCACCACGTCGAGCTGCTCGGCCATGTAGGTTTCCGACGGCAGGGTCAGCACCAGGTCCTTGAAGGCGGCGTCCAGCGCCGGGTCGCGCAGCACGCTGCGCATGGCGTCGATATAAGCGTCATTCAGGGGCTGGGCGCCCACCGGATAAGCGGAGGCCGCTATTGATTTAATAGCGCTTCGAACCGCCAGGCGTTGCCCGGCCTCCCAGCGGTTGAAGGGGTCGCTGTCGTGGGCCAGCAGGTGCAGCAGCTGCGCGTCGCTGTAGTCGAACTCCAGCACCACCGGCGCGCTGAAACCGCGCAGGATGGACGGTACGGGCTCGACGTCCACGTTGACAAAACGCAGGGTCTCGCTGGCCCCGGTCAGCACAAAGGTGCGCGGGCCGGCCACGGCCTCAAGCTCGCCTTCGAGTTGCAGCGGCAGGTCGGCACTGTCGGCGCCGAGCAGGCCCAGGCCCACGGGAATCACAAAGGGCTCCTTGGCCGACTGGCCGGGCGTGGGGGCGCAGCTTTGCGCCAGGCTCAAGGTGTAGCTGCGCGCGGCGGCGTCGTACACGCCTTCGGCATGCACGCGCGGCGTGCCGGCCTGGCTGTACCAGCGCTTGAACTGCGGCAGCAGGCGCGCCAGATCGGAGGCCGGGTTGGCGTCGGCAATCGCCTGCGCAAAGTCGTCGCAGGTCACGGCCTGGCCGTCGTGGCGCTCGAAGTAGAGTTTCATGCCCCGGGCAAAACCGTCCCTGCCAACAAGGGTCTGCATCATGCGCACGACTTCGGCGCCTTTTTCGTAAATGGTGACGGTGTAGAAGTTGCTGATCTCGATGTAGCTGTCGGGCCGCACCGGGTGCGACATCGGGCCGGCGTCTTCGGGGAACTGCGCGGTGCGCAGCACCCGCACGTCCTCGATGCGTTTGACGGCGCGGGCCGAGGGTTCACCACAGAGGTCTTGGCTGAATTCCTGATCGCGGAACACCGTCAGGCCTTCCTTGAGGCTCAGCTGGAACCAGTCGCGGCAGGTGATGCGGTTGCCGGTCCAGTTGTGGAAGTACTCGTGGCCGACCACACTTTCGATGTTCGAATAATCGGTGTCGGTCGCGGTGGCCTGGTTCGCCAGCACGTACTTGGTGTTGAAGATGTTCAGGCCCTTGTTTTCCATGGCGCCCATGTTGAAGTCGCTGGTCGCGACAATCATGAAACGCTCCAGGTCCAGGCTGAGGCCGAAGCGCGCTTCGTCCCACGCCACCGAATGCATCAGCGAGTTCATCGCGTGTTCGGTCTTGTCCAGGTCGCCGGGGCGCACATAGACCTGCAGCAGGTGGTCCACCCCGGCACGCGAGGTGATGCGCTGCTCGCGCGCCACCAGCTGGCCGGCCACCAGCGCAAACAGGTAGGCGGGTTTTTTGTGCGGGTCCACCCACTTCGCAAAGTGGCGCCCGCCTTCGAGTTCGCCCTGCTCGACCAGGTTGCCGTTGGACAGCAGCACCGGGTACCTGGCCTTGTCGGCGCGCAGCGTCACGGTGTAGCTGGCCATCACGTCGGGGCGGTCCAGGAAGTAGGTGACGCGGCGAAAGCCTTCGGCCTCGCACTGGGTGAAGAAGGAGTCGTTGCTGACGTACAGGCCCATCAGCTTGGTGTTTTTGGCCGGGGCGCAGGTGGTGAAAATTTCCAGCTCGAAGGGCTCGGGGCCCAGCGGCAGGTTTTCCAGCACCAGTTTCTCGCCGTCCATCTTGAACGAGGTGCCCTGGCCGTTGACCAGCACGCGCGCCAGGTTGAGTTCTTCACCGTCGAGTTTCAGGGGCTGGGCCGGCACGTCGGCATTGCGCCGCAGCGTCATCTTGTTGAGCACACGCGTCTTGGCCGGGTCCAGGTCAAAACACAGGTCGACGGTGTCGATCCAGTAGGCGGGGGCAACGTAGTCTGCACGGTGGATGGCCGTGGCTTGTCCTTCACGCAGCATGGTGGGTTCCTGAAAAGTGGGGGTAATGGGCTGAGTCGCCGCCGGGCCGCCCCAAGGCGACTGCGGCCCCCCCGGGGGGCAGAGAAGTACACGAAGTGACGAGCGTGGGGGCCATATCAAACGCCCTGCTTGAGCGAAGCTTCAATGAACGGGTCGAGGTCGCCGTCGAGCACCTTCTGGGTGGCCGAGGTTTCGTAGTTGGTGCGCAAGTCCTTGATGCGGCTCTGGTCCAGCACGTAGCTGCGGATCTGGTGGCCCCAGCCCACGTCGGTCTTGTTGTCCTCGAGCTTTTGCTGGGCTTCCTGCTGTTTGCGCAGCTCGAAATCGTAGAGCTTGGAGCGCAGGCGTTTCCAGGCCACGTCGCGGTTGCCGTGCTGCGAACGGCCGTCCTGGCACTGCACCACGATACCCGTTGGCAGGTGGGTCAGGCGCACGGCCGAGTCGGTCTTGTTGATGTGCTGGCCGCCGGCGCCCGACGCGCGGTAGGTGTCGGTGCGCACATCGGAAGGGTTGATCTCGATCTCGATTGAGTCGTCGATCTCGGGGTAGACAAACACCGAGGCAAACGAGGTGTGGCGCCCGCCCGACGAGTCGAACGGCGACTTGCGCACCAGGCGGTGCACGCCGGTTTCGGTGCGCAGCAGGCCAAAGGCGTATTCGCCCTCGATCCTGATGGTGGCGCCCTTGATGCCGGCGGTGTCGCCCGCGGTCTCGTCCTCGATCTGGGTCTTGAAGCCCTTGCGCTCGGCGTACTTGAGGTACTGGCGCAGCAGCATGCTGGCCCAGTCGCAGGCTTCGGTGCCGCCAGCGCCGGCCTGGATGTCCAGGAAGGCGTTGAGCGGGTCGGCCGGGTTGTTGAACATCCGGCGAAATTCCATTTTCTCGACTTCCACCGCGACCTTGACGGCGTCTTCTTCAATGGCCAGCATGCCGGCGTCGTCGCTTTCGGCCTTGGACATCTCGAAGAGTTCGGTGTTGTCGGCCAGCTCGGAGCTCAGGCGGTCGATCACATGGACCACGTCCTCGAGCGACTTTTTTTCCCGGCCGAGTTCCTGGGCGCGCTTGGGGTTGTCCCAGACTTTCGGGTCTTCCAGCGCGGCGTTGACTTCGCTTAATTTACGTTCTTTGGCAGGGTAGTCAAAGATACCCCCGAAGCTCGTTGACCCGGTTGCTCAGGTCTGCGAGCTGGTTGCCGATGATATTGATGTGTTCTGCGTCCATGGGAAAGTCCTGTCCTGGTATCTGGGGTTCAATCCGGCATTTTCTCATGCTCCGGCGCGCAGGCCCGCCAGAAGGGCTTGCCGGCCGGATTGGCCCTTGCAGGCGGGCTCAGGGAATGGGGGCTGCCGGGGGCGTCAGGGGCAGGGTGACGGTGAACACGGAGCCCTCGCCCTGGCGGCTTTCCACGCTGATGCTGCCGCCGTGGGCTTCCACGAGCTGGCGGGTGATGAACAGGCCCAGGCCCAGCCCGCCGGTACCGTCGTCGCTGGCGACGCGCGAGAACTGCTCGAAAATGCGCTGCTGGTCCGGCGCGGAAATGCCCCGGCCCTGGTCGCGCACGGAAATGCACGCCCCCTGGGGCAGCAGGCGCAGGCTGACCTCCACCGGTTTGCCCTCGCCATAACGCAGCGCGTTGGTCAGCAGGTTGATCACCACCTGCTCGATCCTGAATTCGTCCCACAGGGCCGTGACCGGCTGGCCGGCATCGAGGGTGATGGGGCTACCGGCGGCCGCGGCCTGGTTGGTAAGGTTTTCCACCACACGGGCCAGCAGGGCCGACAGTTCCATGGGCACGCGCCGGATGGACAGCTGCTTGCTGTTGATGCGCGAGGCGTCCATCATGTCGTCGATCAGGCGCATCATGGCCTCGATCTGGCGCCGGTCACGCGCCACCATGGCGTGCAGGTAGGGCAGGTCGAAGATATCCGCTCGGCCCCGGTCCAGCTGCATCTTGCGCAATTGCGACTCCAGGTACAGCGTGTTGAGCGGCGTGCGCAGTTCGTGGGTGGCCATGGAGATGAAGTCGTCGCGCGTGCGGACGGCGGCCTGCAGCTCGCCCTGCGTGGCCGTCAATTGCTGCATCAGCAGCTCCTGCTCCTTGCGGCTTTTCTCCAGCGCCTCGACCTGCCGGCGGGTTTCCATGCGCTGGCTGTACAGGTCCACAAAGACGTTGACCTTGCTGCGGACGGCATCCACGTCCAGCGGCTTGTAGAGAAAGTCCACCGCGCCGGTTTCGTAGCCGGTGAAAGCGTAGTTCTGTTCCTTGCCGGCGGCGGTGACAAAAATGATGGGAATCTGCCGGGTTTTCCCGGTGCCGCGCATCAGCTCGGCCAGCTCGAAGCCGCTCATGCCCGGCATCTGCACGTCCAGGATGGCCAGCGCAAACTCGTGTTCGAGCAGCAGGTCCAGCGCTTCCTCGCCGGAGCTGGCCTGGAAGATTTCCCGGCCGTCCCGGCGAATCAGCGCATTGAGCGCCAGCAGGTTGCCGGGCAGGTCGTCGACGATCAGGACTTTCGCAGCGTCAGGTGTTCGCATGGTTTTGGTCAAGTTGGATGAGCAGTTGCCGGATACCGTCCAGCGTGAGAATCAGGTTCGGTTTGAGCTTGCGGATCGCCGCTTGCGGCATGGTGGCGACCTGGGCTTCCGCCGGGTCCTGCACCGCGGTGAGGCCGCCGCGCTGCTTGATGCGGGCCAGGCCCGCGGCGCCATCAAAATTGGCGCCGGTGAGAAGGATGCCCGCCAGGCTGGCGCCATAGGCGTCGGCGGCGGACTCCATCAGCACGTCGATCGACGGCCGTGAATAGTTGACGGGTTCTTCGCAGCTGAGCGAAAAAGTCCGGTCCGTCTCGATGGACAGGTGGTAGCCGGACCCGGCGAAATACAGGGTGGACGGGGCGATGGTTTCCTTGTCGGCGGCCTCCCGCACGGTCATGCCCAGCCTTTGCTGGAAGACGTCTGCCAGCCGGCTGTCACGCTCTTTCGGGAGATGCAGCACCGCGATGATGGGCAGAAAAAAACGCTGCGGCAGCCCTGACAGCAGGGTCAGCAAGGCGTGCACCCCGCCGGCCGAGGCGCCAATCACCACCGCCTCGACGGCATGCCTTGCTGCGACCTGCTGGATATCCATGAGAGGGCTCAAGCCTCCAGCTTGCGGAAAATCCGCTCGGGCCGGTCCAGCGGCTCAAAACGCTGGGCATAAGTCGAGAAGTCGATGCTTTCCTTGCTGCCCAGACCCATGAAGCCGCGGTGGCTCAGCGATTCGTGAAACAGGCCCAGCGCGCGGTCCTGCAGCTTCTTGTTGAAATAAATCAGCACGTTGCGGCAGAGCACCAGCTGGGTTTCCGAAAACACGCTGTCCGTGGCCAGGCTGTGGTCGGCGAAGGTGATGTTGTCGCGCAGGGACTTGTCGAAAACCGCCGCATCGTAAGCGGCCGTGTAGTAGTCGGAAAACGCCTGCCGGCCGCCGGCGGCCTGGTAGTTGGCAGTGTGGCCCTGGATGCTGGCCAGCGAAAAAATGCCCTGGCGCGCCTTGGCCAGCGACTTGGGGTTGATGTCGGTCGCATAAATCAGGGAGCGGTCGAGCAGGCCTTCCTCCTTGAGCAGGATGGCCAGTGAATACACCTCCTCGCCGGTGCTGCAGCCCGCGACCCAGATTTTCAGCGAGGGATAGGTGCGCAGCACGGGCATGACCTGCTGGCGCAGGGCCAGGAAAAACGAGGGGTCGCGAAACATCTCGCTGACGGGAATGGTCAGGTACTGCAGCAGCTGCATGAAGACGGCGGGGTCCTGCGCCATGGCCGCCTGCAGGGCCGGGATCGTCGGGTAGCCGAGCTGCGTGAGCGCCTTGAGCACCCGCCTTTTCTGCGACGCACCCGCGTAATCGCGGAAATCGTAGCTGTACTGGCTGTAGATGGCCTGCACCAGAAGGTGCAGGTCGGCTTCCTGGTGGTCATCCGCGGCATCACTGCCGGGGGCGCCCCCGGAGGCGGGCGAGTGGGTGTCAGGTTTTTTGGGCATTCAGCTGCGATCCGTGGCTGGCATCCACACGCGAAGCAGGGAAAACAGGCGGTCCAGGTCAATCGGCTTGGCCAGGTAGTCGCTGGTGCCGGCCTTGAGGCATTGCTCCTGGTCGTCTTTCATGGCCTTGGCGGTGACGGCAATGATGGGCAGCTTCTTGAAGCGTGCATCCTTGCGGATGCGGCGCGTGGCCTCCAGCCCGTCCATGCCCGGCATCATGATGTCCATCAGCACCAGGTCGATGCCTGCGATCTCGTCGAGCTTGCTGATCGCCTCGAAGCCGTTGCGGCCGATCTCGACCCGCATGCCCTTTTGCTCCAGGGCGCTGGTCAGGGCAAAGATGTTGCGCGCGTCGTCGTCCACCACCAGGACCTTGCGGCCTTCAAAGGCGGTGTCCCGGCTGCGCAGGTTCATGAGCATGATCTGACGATCCGCCGACAGCTCCGACTCGACCTTGTGCAGGAAGAGGGTGACTTCATCGAGCAGCCGCTCGGGCGAGCGCGCGCCCTTCATGATGATGGCGCGCGAATACTTCAGCAGTTCGGCTTCTTCCTGGCGGGTCATCTCGCGTCCGGTGTAGACGATGACCGGGGGGAAGGATGAGATCCCCTCGGTGGACATGCGCTCGAGCAGCTCGTGGCCCTGCATGTCGGGAAACTTCAGGTCCATGATCATGCAGTCAAAAACGGTGCTGGTGAGCAGGGCTAGCGCTTCACCGCCGGTCTCCACCGCGGTGATCTCGACGTCGCCGTCGCCGATCAGCTGCACGACACTGGCGCGCTGCAGCGCGTCGCCTTCGACCAGCAGCACGCGCTTGATTTTCTGGGCCAGCTTGTCGCCGAGCTTCTGGAACACGTCCTTGAGCTGCTCGCGCGTGGTCGGCTTGAGCGCGTAACCAATGGCGCCCATCTGCAGGGCTTCCTCGCTGAGGTCGTCGCCCGACACCACATGCACGGGAATGTGCCGTGTCTTTGGATTTTCCTTGAGCCGCTGCAACACCGACAGGCCCGGGCGGTCCGGCAGGCCCATGTCGAGCAGGATGGCATGGGGCAGAAACTGCATGGCCAGTGCAAAACCGTCTTCGGCGCGGTGGGCCACGATGCAGTTGTAGTTCATCTCACGCGCCAGGTCGTAGAGGATCTGCGCAAAAATGATGTCATCCTCGATCACCAGCACCAGGCGGTTGTTGGGCGGCAAATGCCTGTCGTCGGTAAAAGCCGCGGCGGGAACGGGAACGGGCACCGGCAGGGGCGCGGGTGCCATCACCGGCGCCGGGTTGCGGAGCCGGACCGGTTTTGTGTCTGGCTGGGGCGCCGGTGCCGGGCTCCATTCGCAGGGCAGCAGCAGGGTGAAGGTGCTGCCCCCGCCCTCGCTGCTTTCCACCGAGAGGGAGCCGCCCAGCAGGGTGGTCAGGTCGCGCGAAATCGACAGGCCCAGCCCGGTGCCGCCATAACGCCGGCTGGTGGTGCCGTCGGCCTGGCGGAAGGCGTCAAAAATCAGTTGCTGCTGATCGGGGCGTATGCCGATGCCCGAGTCGCGCACGGAAAAGGCAATGCTGCCTTGCGGCTGCAGCGAGACGCGCAGGCTGACCTCTCCGGCATCGGTGAACTTGATGGCGTTGGAGAGCAGGTTTTTCAGGATCTGCTCGACACGCTGGCGATCGGTTTTCAGCGTTGCCGGGGTGCCCGATTCGATGCGGATGCTGAGGGCCAGGTTTTTCTGCCCGGCCAGCGGCTCGAACGTGCTTTTCAGCGAATCCACCAGCGTGCCCACCACCATGTCTTCGGGAGAAAGCTCCAGCTTGCCGGCTTCGACCTTGGAAATGTCGAGGATGTCGTTGATCAGGCTGAGCAGGTCGTTGCCTGCCGAATAAATCGACTGTGCAAAGCGGACTTCTTCCTGGCTGAGGTTGCCCTTGGGGTTGTCGGCCAGCAGCTTGGCAAGAATCAGCGAGCTGTTGAGCGGTGTGCGCAGCTCGTGCGACATGTTGGCGAGGAATTCCGACTTGTAGCGGCTGGCCCGGCTCAATTCGGTGGCGCGCTCCTCCAGCAGGGTCTGGGCCTGGTTGAGTGCCGCATTCTTGTGGTCCAGCGACAGGGCCACTTCCGAGAGCTGTTCGTTGGTCTGCTCGAGTTCGGCCTGCTGGTTTTCCAGCGTGACCTGGTACTCCTTGAGCACGCGGGACTGCTCTTCGAGTTCCTCGTTGGTGGTGCGCAGCTCTTCCTGCTGGACCTGCAGCTCTTCATTGAGCTCCTGGGCCTGGCCGAGCACGTCTTCCAGGCGCCGGCGGTAGAGCGCCGCGTGGAGGGAGTTGCCGATGTTGCTGGCAATCAGGGTGACGAATTCCAGATCGCGCGGAGCCAGGGCCCGCAGGAAACCGAGTTCGACCACGCCGTTGACCACCCCGTCGTTGTGCACGGGAACCACCAGCACATGGCGCGCCGACCCCTGGCCCAGGCCGGAGCTGACCCGGAGGTAGCTGGCCGGCAGGTCATTGAGCTGAAGCACCCGGTTTTCGAGGGCGGCCTGGCCGACCAGGCCCTGGTCGCTGTCCAGCGACTGCCCGGCCTCGCCGCTCTCAGGGGCCAGTCCGTAGGCGGCCACACGCTGCAGCCGGCCGTCTTCCTGGCGGATGTACAGGGCCGCCACCGCCACATCGAGATAACGCGCCAGAAACTCCAGCACGCTGCGGCTCAGTGACGCGATGGCGTGCTGGCCCAGGGTGTGTTCGGCCAGCTGCCTTTGTCCGGTGCGTAGCCAGAGCTGCTGATCCAGCAGCAGTGCCGTGGCTTTTTGCTTGTTCTCCGCGTCGCCGTAAGTGTCCGACAGGTGCTGCAGTTCACGACGCCCGAGCAGCGCCAGCAGGCCACTCAGCCCGAGGCTGAAGAGCAGATAGGCTGCCATGCCCCAGGCCGTGTTGCTGCGGGCCTGCGCATTGCGCTCCTGCAGCAGGCGCTCTTCAATGCTGATGAATTCCGCGAATTCGCGCCGGATCTCGTCCGTCAGGCTTTTCCCGCCGGCGGAGCGGACCGGTGCCTGGTAGTCGAGGTCCTTGCGCCGCAGGTCGACAATCGCTTGCGCAAACTCGTTCCACTGCGCCTGCAGTGCGGCGATGCGCCTGAGCCGGCTGACCTGGTCCTGGTTGTCGCGCACCAGGCCGGCTAGCGTGGCTGTTTCGGCCGCGATGCGCGGCTTGCCGATTTCAAAGGGCTGGAGCAGGGGTTCTTCACCGGTGACCAGATAGCCGGACATGCTGGCTTCCATGTCGGCGCCCAGCTTGGCAATCTGGTTGGCGCTGCTGATGGCCCGCTCGGCCTGCTCGACCCCGCCCAGGGCGGACAGGAGATAAAAGATCAGGCCGACAAAAACGGCGGCACTGAAAGCGCCCACGCCCAGCGGCAGGCTGATGTTGCGTGTCAGGATGCGGCGAAAGTTTTCCTGGTGGATGGCGCTGGGTGCGGTCATGAATCTCTTCCACGCGCCAAGCGCAATAAAGCCTTGATTGTCCTACAAAGCGGGTTTTCCTTGTGTGCGTTAGCGAACTTAAGCCTTACTTCGAACCTTTTCAGGCGCCCGTGCAGCAGGCACTAGCTCAGGAAGTCCTCGAACAGGCGGGCCAGTGGCTCCGGCTGGTCATGGTGCAACATGTGGCCGGCGTCCACAATGACGGCGGTGCGCACTTGCGGCACGGACTGCAGGCGCTCGTGGTACTGGGCCAGGGTGTATTTGCCTTCCCACCATTTGCCCAGCGAGTCGTCGGAGGCTTCGACCGCCAGCGTGGGCGCGCTGATGCGCTGGTAAATCTCCAGCACCTCGTCGACCCGGTAGAGCTGGGCGTTGGTGACCTTGTGGGCCGCGTCGCCCAGGATGCGCCACTGGCCGTGGGCGTCGGGCGCGGCCCAGTGGCGGGCCAGCCAGTCGGCCTTGTCCTGGCTCAGCCGGGGGTTGGTCCGCATCAGGCGGCGGGCCACGCCGTCCACGTCGTTGTAGGGCTTGAGCGCCATTTCGCCCTTGTGCAGGCTTTTGAGCTCGTCCATCCATTTGGCAAAACGGCCGGGCGCCTGGCTGGGCTTGGTCGCGGGCATGCCGAAGCCTTCGAGGTTGACCAGTTTGCGGATGCGTTCGGGCCGCACACCGGCGTAGAGCATGGCCACGTTGCCGCCCATGCTGTGGCCGACCAGGTCCACCGGCTGGTCTGGAGCGTAATGGTCGAGCAGGAAATCGAGGTCGGCCAGGTAGTCAGGGAACCAGAAATTGTCGGCACCCAGTGTGCCGGTCTTGCCGTAGCCGCGCCAGTCGGGCGCCAGGATGGTCCGGCCCTGCGCAAAAGCGGGGGACAGGGCATCGACGACAAACTGCCAGGACGCGGCCACGTCCATCCAGCCATGCACCAGCACCAGGGGCGGCAGGCTGCTTTCGGCTTCGCCCCAGTGAAGCACGTGGTAGTTGATGCCGCGTATAGGGACATACTCGCTGCGGGAAAGGCGTTTTTCTTTGTACATTGAGGCCCATCATAAGGAGACCCGATTTGAAGCGCAGTCAAGACAGGGACATGGCCGCCGCGCGGCAGCCCGACCATTACGCCGCCCTGCACCAGGGCTTTCGCTGGCAGGTGGACGACTACTTCAACATCGCCGACGTCTGCTGCCGGCGCTGGGCGGCCGGCCCTGGCAAAAACGCTCCTGAAAGAGTAGCTGTCCGCGCCCACCAGACGGGGGCTGCGACCACTTTTTATACCTATGTCCAGCTGCAGCAGGCCGCCGACGCGCTGAGCCATGTGCTGGTGCAACTGGGCGTGCAGCGCGGCGACCGGGTGGCGATTGTGATGCCGCAGCGTTTCGAGACCGCCGTGGCCTACATGGCGGTGTTCCAGATGGGCGCCGTGGCCATGCCGCTGTCCATGCTGTTCGGCCCCGAGGCACTCGAGTACCGCCTGCAGGACAGCGACGCGGTGCTGGCCATCTGTGATGAAAACTCCATCACCAGCGTCAACACCATCCGCAGCCGCTGCCCAGCCCTGCGCACGGTCATCGCGGCCGGTGCGGCGGCCGGCCAGGGGGACGTGGACTACGAACCCGCCCTGGCGGCACAGCAGCGCGCCTTCACCGCGGTGAAAACCAAAGCCGACGACGCGGCCATCCTGATCTACACCAGCGGCACGACGGGCCCGCCCAAGGGCGCGCTGCTGGCGCACCGCGCGCTGATCGGCAATCTGCCGGGCTTTGTCTGCAGCCAGAACTGGTTTGGGTTTGACCCTCACCCCAACCCTCTCCCGCAAGCGGGAGAGGGGGCTGATTCCTCCCTCTCCCCGAGGGAGAGGGCAGGGGTGAGGGAGGACAGCAGAGCTGTTTTCTGGTCACCGGCGGACTGGGCCTGGACCGGCGGGCTGATGGACGCCTTGCTGCCCACGCTGTATTTCGGCCGGCCCATCGTCGCCTTCAACGGCCGCTTCAGCCCGGAGCTGGCCTTCACGCTGATGACGCAGCAGGGCGTCACGCATACCTTTCTGTTTCCGACCGCGCTCAAAGCCATGATGAAGGCCTACCCGCAGCCGCGGCGCCACTTCAAGCTCAAGCTGCAGGCCATGATGAGCGCGGGCGAAGCGGTCGGCGACGCGGTGTTTGCGTACTGCCGCGACGAGCTCGGTGTGCTGGTCAACGAGATGTTCGGGCAGACCGAGATCAATTACGTGGTCGGCAACTGCTCGGCCCTGTGGCCGGCCAAGCCGGGCAGCATGGGCAAAGGCTACCCGGGCCACCGCGTGGCGGTGATAAACGACGAGGGCAGGGAGTGCGCTGTCGGCGTGCCCGGCGACGTGTCGGTCAACCGTTTCGACGTCCACGGCGATCCGGACCCGATCTTCTTCCTTGGTTACTGGAAAAAGGAAGCCGCCACCCAGGCCAAGTTCAGCGGCGACTGGTGCCGCACCGGCGACCTGGCTACCCGTGATGAGGACGGCTACCTCTGGTACGAAGGCCGGGCCGACGACGTGTTCAAGGCCGCCGGTTACCGCATCGGCCCTGGCGAGATCGAGAACTGCCTGGTCAAACACCCGGCGGTGGCCAATGCCGCGGTGGTGCCCAAGCCGGACCGCGAACGCGGCGCCGTGGTCAAGGCGTTCATCGTGCTTGCTCCTGATTTTGTAGCTGCTCGCGCAGCTCAGGCGGGGGCTGAGGGGCAATTTGACCTCAAACTGACGGCCGAGTTGCAGGCCCACGTCAAGGGCCTGCTGGCGCCCTACGAATACCCCAAGGAGATCGAGTTCATCGATGCGCTGCCGATGACCACCACCGGCAAGGTGCAGCGGCGTGTGCTCAGGCTGCAGGAAGAGGACCGATATAGAAACACCTCCGTGGCCCTCACGTCGTGAGTGCCTCCCCTCTCAAGGGGGCGGGCGCCTATGGACCGGCAAAGCCGGATCCATGGCCCCCACTGGCAGTTTCCACGCGCACCACGAACAAAAATGCACCCGGAAAGGTGCGTTTATCTTGACCAGCAGGGGCCGCAGGTCCGGCTCTGCCGGCCTGCAGGCGCCGTCCCCTGGAAGGGGAGAGGGCGCTACACGCAGTGAGCGCCAACAGGGGTGAGCCCAATTTAGGCCGGAGGCGTGCGGGGCAGGGTGACGGTAAACGACGTGCCGCTGGCGGCATCCGATGTCAGGGCGATGCTTCCGCCGTGCGCACGAACGATTTCCTGACAGATAAACAGCCCCAGGCCCAGCCCGGTGGATTCGCGGCGCTCGCCCTTGCCGGAGACCATACCGCGCACCAGCGGCTTGAAGATCAGTTGCTGTTCCTTCAGCGGAATCGGTGTGCCCAGGTTGTGCACTGAAAAAGCCACGTCCTCTGCGCTTTCCCACAGGCGAACCGTCACCGGCTGGTCCGGCGCGCCATGGGTCAGGGCGTTGGCGAGCAGGTTGGACAGCAGTTGTCCCATGCGGCCTTCGTCCCAGGAGCCGGTGAAGTCACCGACGCTTTCCAGGCTCAGCAGGCTGCGCGGATAACGCACACGGGTCTCCGCCAGCACCTTGACGAACTGGGTGACCAGATCGCCGGGCACCGGCCTGATCGGCATCATGCCCTCGGACTGCACACGCGTGAAATCAACCACATGCTCGATCACGCTGTTGATGCGGACCACGCTGTTGATGATGGTTTCCGCCGCGCTGGCCGGCAGCTTGCCGGAGCGCACCAGGTATTGCGCCGACATGGAAATCGTGCCCAGCGGATTGCGGATGTCATGGCCGAGGATGCCGATAAACAGTTCGGTCGATTTTTTGGTCTGGTCGGTGTAGCGCGCCACGGATTCGGCAATCGCCTGGTCCATTGCTTCATTGAACCGGATGAGGTCGCGCATGTCGTTTCGGTGATCCTGTCCGCCGCCTGCGAGGGTCCAAAGCCGGATGACGCTGGCCCGCAGGGCGCGGTACTCGGTGATCATGGCGTCGATGGCGAAGCCCGAGACCATGCGGGTGTCGGCGTGGGTCTCGGCCGCTGTCTCGAGATCTCCCTGGGGCTGCTTGCCTTCGCCCCGGGATTTTGCTTCCTGTGCGGCAGCGGTTTGGGGTTGCTCCAGATCATTGGCAATCGCCGCGAGGATTTCGCCCGCGTGATCGCGCAAGGCTTTCTGGTCCAGCCTGGTTCCGTCATGCACCACCGTGGCGGCGAATTCGTCCCACTCGATGAGGATTTCTTCCGCGTTCGATCGGAGAAAGGTGGAAAGTCGCATGATGGTGCCTCTCTGGTGGTGGAACGATTTTCCGGCAATCACGGATGCTTCCGGCAGCTTGTCTGTGTGCTGACGCACCCTGGAATGAAAAAAACCCTCCGATGTTCCGGAGGGTTTTTTACAGCCGGGATGGGCGCTTAGCGGGCCACGGCCTGCACGGGCTCGGCCACATAAATCTCGACGCGGCGGTTTTTGGCGCGGCCTTCGTTGGTGTTGTTGTCGGCGATCGGTTCGCGCGAACCGCGGCCGTCGGTGGCGACGCGGTTGCCGGCGACGCCACGGGCCACCAGGTAATTGCGCGTTGCGTTGGCGCGGTCGATGGACAGCGGGTTGTTGATGGCATCGCTGCCGGTGCTGTCGGTGTGGCCGATGATGGTCACCGTTGTCACCGGGTTCTGGTTCAGGCTGGTGGCAAACTGGTTCAGGATGGGTGCGAAGGTCGTGCTGACATCCGAGCGGCCGGTTGCAAACGAGATGTCCGAGGGGATGTCGAGCTTGAGGCGGTTGTCGGCGGTCTGGCTCACAGCCACGCCGGTGCCGGCCGTGGCTTGTTCCATGGCAGCCTTTTGTTGCTGCATGCGCTGCGACCACAGATAACCGCCGCCAGCGCCGACAGCGCCGCCCAGCACAGCGCCGGTAGCAGCGCCTTTGGAGCCGCCGGTGGCTGCGCCCAGCACAGCGCCGGCAACAGCGCCAATGCCCGCACCTTTGGCCGTGCCCTGCTGGGTTTCGCTCATGTTGGCGCAACCGCTCAGAAAGAGGGCGGCGCAGGTGAGGGAAGTAAGTACGAGTTTCATGGAAGGCTCCTGGGAAGTTATTGTCAAAGGGATTAAAACTTTTGTGTGTGAATGGTAGGAGGTCTTCTGGTATGTATTTGTAAGCGAATTGCCCGAAATCCTGCCCGCCGGCGGCGATGCTGGTGACCCCTTCCCCTTAAACTAGTGCGGCCTCCTTCCAACCCACCTCACCTTCCATTTCAATGCAAAAAGTACAGCTAGGCAGCAGCGACCTGCAAGTCACCCCGGTTTGCCTGGGCACCATGACTTTCGGCGAGCAGGTCGACGAAGCCACGGCCCATTCGATTCTTGACCGTTCCCTGGAGCGCGGCGTCAATTTTCTCGACGCGGCGGAAATGTATTCGGTGCCGGCCCGGGCCGAAACCTTCGGCGCCACCGAAACCATCATCGGCAACTGGCTGGCCCGGCGCCCGGGGGCCAGGGACAAACTGGTGGTGGCCACCAAGGTGGCCGGCCCGGCGCGCGGCATGCCCTGGATACGCAAGGGCAGCCCCGACCTGACGCCGCAGGACATCGTGCAGGCCTGCGAAGACAGCTTGAGGCGCCTGCAAACCGATGTCATCGATCTCTATCAGATCCACTGGCCGGCGCGCAATGTACCGGCCTTCGGCATGGTGTATTTCGACCCGGCCAAGGACAAGGGGGTTTCTTCCATTCATCAGCAACTCGAAGCGCTGGCCGGTCTGGTCAAGGCCGGCAAGGTGCGTGCCATCGGCCTGTCCAACGAGACCCCGTATGGCGTGCATGAGTTTGTGCGGCTGGCGGAGCAGCACGGCCTGCCCAAGGTGGCGACCGTGCAGAACCCGTTCTGCCTGATCAACCGCACGGTGGAAAACGGGCTCGACGAAACCATGCACCGGCTCGGTGTGTCGCTGCTGGCCTATTCGCCGCTGGGTTTTGGCCTGTTGACCGGCAAGTACGATGCCGGCGGTACCTCCGGCGCCGGCGCGCCCGGAGACGCCCGCATTGCCCGCTACGAGTCGGTGCGCAAGCAGCGCTGGGGCCGGCCCGAAGCGCTGGCCGCCGCGCGCCGCTACAACGCGCTGGCCCGCGAACACGGCCTCACGCCGACGCAGCTTGCACTGGCGTTTTGCTACACCAAGTGGCAGGTGGCCAGCACCATCATCGGGGTGACCTCGGTGGCGCAGCTCGACGAAGACCTGGACGCCTGGGGCACGCAACTTTCGCCCGAATTGCTGGCCGTCATCGACGCGATCCGCTGGGAGCTGCGCGACCCGGCGCTTTAGATATGGTTTCCCCCCGAAGCGCCTTCGGCGCCTCCCCCCAGGGGGCGCCACCTGCGGCCCGGCAAAGCCGGTTCCGCGCTGGCACTTGAACGGAAGCACCGCAGTGAGCAAAAAGGACCATGTTTCGGAGACGCCTGCGACGCAAATGCTCAAGGCGAACAAGGTGGCTTTCACCGAGCACCCTTACGAGTACCTCGAGCACGGCGGCGCGCAGCACAGCGCCGAGGTGCTCGGGTTCGATCCGTTCACGGTGGTCAAAACCCTGGTCATGCAGGACCAGGACGCCAAACCACTGCTGGTGCTGATGCATGGCAACCGCAAGGTGTCGACCAAAAACCTGGCGCGCCAGATTGGCGCCAAGTCGGTCGAACCCTGCAAGCCCGAGGAGGCGAGTCGCCACAGCGGCTACCTGGTGGGCGGCACCTCGCCGTTCGGCACGCGCAAGGTGATGCCGGTGTATATCGAGGAAAGCATCCTGGCCTTGCCTAAAATCGCCATCAACGGCGGCCGGCGCGGATACCTCGTCGGCATCGCGCCGCAGGTGTGTGTGGACCTGCTGGGTGCAAAATCGGTTCACTGCGCGCTGGCTGACTGAAGACAAAACAACAACAACAACACTGGAGAGAACACCATGGACTACGCTTATTCCGCCCTGGCCGTGCTGGCGGCCTACCTGATCGGTTCACTGTCGTTCGCGGTCATCGTCAGCCGGCTGATGGGCCTGAACGACCCGCGCAGCTACGGCAGCAAAAACCCCGGCGCCACCAATGTGCTGCGCTCGGGCAACAAGGCGGCGGCCGCGCTCACGCTGCTGCTCGACGGCCTCAAGGGCTGGTTGCCGATGGCGCTGGTCATGTGGTTCGGCAAGGACTACGGGATGCGGGACGGCACGCTGGCCGCGGTCGGCCTCGCGGCCTTCGTCGGCCATCTCTACCCGGTGTTTTTCGGTTTCCAGGGCGGCAAGGGGGTGGCGACGGCTGCCGGCGTGTTGTTTGGCGTGCACTGGGTACTGGGCCTGGCGACACTGGCCACCTGGGTCATCGTGGCTTTCTTTTCGCGTTATTCGTCGCTGGCGGCCATTGCCTGCGCCATTTTTGCGCCCTGGTATTACCTGGTCGGCGACCGCTCGTTCTGGTATGTCGACAAGATGATCGCGCTGGCCATTGTCGCCATGAGCGCCTTCCTGATTTTCCGGCACCGGGACAACATCAACAAGCTGCTCAAGGGCACAGAATCGAAGCTGGGCGCGAAGAAGAAAGGCTGATCCGAAGCGGCATTTGCTATCAATCAGATAGCTGCTTGCGCTTGTGTGGAGCGGGCTGCAGCCTGTTTTTTGTCTAAAATCGTTTGACCAGCGTCATCTGGTCGTTTTCGCGGATCATCTGGAAACGTGTCAGGAAGCTGTTGCCCAGCAGCATGTGGGCCATGCCCTGCGGCATGACGACGGCGTCCACGTCGTACACCTCGACATCGCCGACCCGCACGGAACCGAGCTTGACGCGAAAGCCCTGGGTCACGCCGTTGGCGGTGCTCATTTGCACCGGTTGCCCGCCCTTGTAATTGACGCCAGCGCGCTCGGCATCGGCGGCGCTCATGGCGATACTGGTCGCACCCGTGTCCACCACGAACTGCACTGCCCGGCCGTTGATCTGTCCCGGGGTGAAGAAATGACCGCCGGTGCCGGCAGTGAGTACGATGCGGTTGCCCTTGCCGGCGCCCCCGCCCGTGCCCCCGCCCGCACCCACGCTGACCGGTGCATCTCCGACACGCACGGTGTGGCGCTTGCCCGAGAGTTCCAGCACGGCCTGGTCGCCGGCGGTGGAGACCACCTTCACCCCCTGGTGGGACTCCCCGGGTGCCACCGATTTCGGGGCGCCACCATTGACGACCAACAGCGCCTTGCTGCCCAGCATGCCGGCCAGCGCAACGCTTTGCGCGTGTGCCGCCGGAGCCAGAAGGCCCGCCAGAACGATGAACCAGAGGGCGAGCTGTACACGAACAGCCGCCGCGCGGGGCCGCGCCAAGCACGCGGAGTAGCGAGCGTGAGGTCTCCATCCCATGCCAGCCGGGGCCGCGGAACCGGCTTTGCCGGGCCGCAGGCGCAGCGCCCCCCTGGGGGGCAGCGAACCACACGCAGTGGGGAGCGTGGGGGCCATATGTTCAGTCGCGGAAGTTGTTGAAGCTCAGCGGCATGTCGGGCAGGTCCGCCTTGATCATGGCCATCGCCTCCTGCAGGTCATCGCGGTTTTTTCCGGTCACCCGCACGGCGTCGCCCTGGATGGAGGCCTGCACCTTGACCTTGCTGCCCTTGATCAACTGCGAGATTTTCTTGGCCTGTTCGGTCTCGATGCCGTTGCGCACCTTGATGACCTGCTTGACCTTGTCGCCGCCGATTTTCTCGACCTTGCCGGCGTCGAAAAAACGCACATCGACGCCGCTTTTGGTGGCCTTGTTGCGCAGGATGTCGGTGATCTGGTCGATCTGGAAGTCGCTGTCGCCGATCAGCGTGATTTCCTTGTCCTTGAGCTCGATGGCTGCCGCCGTGCCCTTGAAGTCAAAACGTGTGCCGATTTCCTTGGCGGTGTTTTCAACCGAGTTTTTGACCTTGACCAGATCGGCTTCGAGAACGGTGTCAAAAGAGGGCATGGTTTTCCGGCTTCCGGGGTTGCGTTGCGGGGTTGTCAGGGTGCGACAATCCCGTGATGTTAGTCGAGAAAAACGTTCCCCTCCAGTTTTCCAATACCTTTGGCATCATGGCCAAGGCCCTCACGCTGGTGCGTATTGCCAGTGAAGAGGACGTGACCGCCGTGCTGGCCGATGCGGCGCTGCAGGCCGCACCCAAGTTCGTGCTGGGCGGTGGCAGCAACATCGTCATCACCGGCGACGTCAAATCCCTCGTGCTCAAGGTGGAGATCAAGGGCAGGAAGCTGGTGGACGAAACCGCCAGAGCCTGGATCGTCGAGGCCGGCGCCGGCGAAAACTGGCACGAGGTGGTGGGCTGGACCCTGCACAGCGGTTACCCGGGCCTGGAAAACCTCGCCATGATCCCCGGCACCGTGGGCGGCTCGCCGGTGCAGAACATCGGTGCCTACGGCGTGGAGTTGCAGGACCGCTTCGATTCACTCGACGCGATTGATCTGACCACCGGAAAAAGTTTCACGCTGGACGCGGCGCAATGCGCTTTTGGCTACCGCGATTCGGTCTTCAAACACAGCAGCACCGGCCCGAACGGGCGCCCCGGCCTGGGCCTGGCCGGCAAGGCCCTGATCACGCGGGTGCGTTTTGCCCTGCCCAAGGCCTGGAAGCCCGTGTTGGGGTATACCGACATCGAGAAAAAGATGGCGCAGTCCGCCATCACCCAGCCCGATGCGCTACAGATTTATGAGTGGATCTGCGAGATCCGCAAGGCGAAGCTGCCCGACCCCAAGGTGATTGGCAACGCCGGCAGCTTCTTCAAGAACCCGACTGTGACGCCCGAGCAGTGCGCCGACATCATCCAGCGCGAGCCCAAGATCGTCCACTACCACCTGGACGACGGCTCGGTCAAACTCGCCGCCGGCTGGCTGATCGACGCTTGCGGCTGGAAAGGCAAGAGCATAGGCAACGCCGGCGTGTACGACCGCCAGGCGCTGGTGCTGGTCAACCGCGGCGGCAGCACCGACCCGGTGACCGGCGGCGAGGTCATGACCCTGGCCAAGGCCATCCAGACCAGCGTTTATGAGCGCTTCGGCATTTTGCTGGAGCCGGAGCCGGTGGTGGTGTAGCGGGTTTGCTGGCCTGCACTTGCTACTATATTCATAGCTGCTTGCGCCCGTTGGACGGGGGCTTCGAGCACTTTTGACCTGAAATAAGGGTTTCGGCGCCTCCAGAACGGCTTTTTGGCCGTTTTATGCCCGGTCAAGCCAAAGCGGCTGGGCCGGCGTTGCACGTGGGGTGGGGAAGCTGAATTTTTTTCCGGGCATCTGCGCTCTGTTCAAGCCTACTTTCATACTTGCGCTTAGTATTAAAGATTGGTTTAATGTGATTTCATCAAATTAAAGAACTCTTTTGCACCATGCGCAGCACCGGTATCTACGCCACCTCCACCACCCTGGGCGAGTCCGTGCAGGAGTTTGTACCGCACGCCCTGCCGCCCGCCAAGCCAGCGCTGGCGCCCGAGTCCTTTGTGGAGGCCAACCGTGCGGCCGAGCTGGCGCTGGCCCGGTTGTCGGGCGTTGCCGGGCTGGTGCCGTCGGTGGACTGGCTGCTCTACAGCGCCATCCGCAAAGAGGCGCTGCTGACCTCGCAGATTGAAGGCACCCAGGCCACGCTGGCAGATTTGTTTGACGAAGAAGCGGGTTTTAAGGTCAGCAACACCGACGACGTGGAAGAGGTCACCAACTATCTACGAGCCTTCCGCCTGGTGCAGTCGCAACTGCGTGACCCGGCTGGCTTGCCCTTGAGCGTGCGTTTGCTGTGTGATGCGCACCGGCTGTTGCTGGATGGCGCGCGGGGCAACGGCAAGCAGCCTGGCGAGTTGCGCCGCTCGCAAAACTGGATTGGTGGCACGCGGCCGGGCAATGCGGTGTTTGTGCCGCCACCGCCTGAGCGGGTGCCAGAGTTGCTGGCAGACCTGGAGCGTTTCATACACAACACAGACCATGGTTTGCAGCCCTTGCCCCCGCTGGTGAAAACGGCACTGGTCCATCTGCAGTTTGAGACGATCCACCCGTTCCTGGATGGCAATGGCCGTATTGGGCGCCTGTTGATTGCCGCGCTGCTGGAGCATTGGGGCTTGCTGCCCGAGCCGCTGATGTACCTCAGCGGCTACCTGAAGCAACACCGGGCCGAGTATTACCGGCGACTTTCCAATGTGCGCACCGAAGGCGACTGGGAAGGCTGGGTTGCGTTCTTTTTGGAAGGCGTGGCCGTGGCCGCGCAGGATGCCGAGCGCAACATCGTGGCCATCGCCACATTGCTGGCTACCGACCGCCGCAGCTTGCTGGCTGCGCCCAAAGCCGGGCCCAGCAGCTACCGTTTGTTTGAAATGCTGCCCATGATGCCGCGCTTCACCATCGACCAGGTGCGCCAGAAGCTGGCCACCAGCTTCCCCACCGCCACCGCGGCGGTCAAGGTGCTGGAAGATCTGGGCATCGTCACCGAGCTGACCGGGCAAAAGAAAAACCGCAGCTACAGCTATACGGCTTACATTGCACTGCTGGCTGATTAAGAAATTCGAGGGGAGGGGAGCATGCTGATCAAATCGGCGGACGACAAGTCCAGGCGCCTGGCATTGCTGCAGGATTTACAGCAGTCACTCGTACCAGAAAGTGCAACCCTTTTCCAACGCGAGAGGGGATATGCTCTTAAGGTTAAAGATCACTGTCCCGTTACTCCCGAACCCAACCGGTTTCACCCCGTTCAGTCGAAAAGCGCGATCCTGTAGCCATGCCCTCATCCACGTCCATCTACGACCAATCCGCCAACTCGGTCCGCCACAGCGTCAAAGAGGGTGAGATCGAATACGGCTTCATCGGCAAGCTGCAGGGCCTTAAATACGAGTACCGTGCCGACATTCGCGACCGCGCCGCTCTGGAGCGCAACTTCCGTGAAAAGTTCGAGGCGTTAAACCGCGTCAAGCTGTCCGATGGCGAATTCGCCCGCCTACTCGATGAAATCATCACCCCCGACGTGTTCACCGCCGCAAAAACCCTGCGCACCATCAACTCGTTCACGCGCGAAGACGGCACGCCGCTCAACTACACCTTGGTCAACATCAAGGATTGGTGCAAAAACACCTTTGAGGTCGTCAACCAGCTGCGCGTCAACACGGACTACAGCCACCACCGGTATGACGTGCTCATCCTCATCAACGGCGTGCCTTGTGTGCAGATCGAGCTGAAGACGCTGGGCATCAACCCGCGCCGTGCCATGGAGCAGATCGTTGACTACAAAAACGATCCCGGCAACGGCTACACCAAGACGCTGCTGAGCTTTTTGCAGCTCTTCATCGTCAGCAACCGCACCAACACCTACTATTTCGCCAACAACAACGCACGCCACTTTGCATTCAATGCAGATGAGCGCTTCTTGCCCATCTACCAGTTTGCGGACGAGGCCAACAACAAGATCACCCAGCTCGACGAGTTTGCTGACAAGTTCCTGGTGAAGTGCACCCTGGGGCAAACCATCAGCCGTTACATGGTGCTGGTGGCCAGCGAACAAAAGCTGCTCATGATGCGGCCTTACCAGGTTTATGCGGTCAAGCAAATCGTGGACTGCATTCACCAAAACTGCGGCAACGGCTACATCTGGCACACCACCGGCAGCGGCAAGACGCTCACATCCTTCAAAGCATCCACCCTGCTGAAGGACAACCCTGACATTGAAAAATGCCTCTTTGTGGTGGACCGCAAAGACCTTGACCGCCAGACCCGTGAAGAATTCAACCGCTTTCAGGAAGGCTGTGTAGAGGAAAACACCAACACCGCCACGCTGGTACGCCGCCTGCTGTCTGACGACTACGCTGACAAGGTGATTGTCACCACCATCCAGAAGCTGGGCTTGGCGCTGGACGAAAACAGCAAGCGCAACAAACAACAAAAGAAGGACGGCAAGGCCACCTACAAAGAGCAGCTGACGCCGCTGAGCGACAAGCGCATCGTCTTCATTTTTGACGAATGCCACCGCTCCCAATTTGGCGATAACCACGACGCCATCAAGAACTTTTTCCCCAAGGCCCAGCTCTTCGGCTTCACCGGTACGCCGATTTTTGAGAAGAACGCCACGGTCAAACAGTTCGAGGGCGAAGAAGGCCAGTTGCGCACCACGGAGGACATCTTCCAGAAGCAGCTGCACGCCTACACCATCACCCACGCCATTGAAGACACCAATGTGCTGCGCTTCCATGTGGACTACTTCAAGCCAGAGGGAAAAAACCCACCTAAGGCGGGCGAGGCGCTGGCCAAACGGGCGGTTGTAGAAGCCATCCTCGCCAAGCACGACACAGCCACTGCCAGCCGCCGCTTCAACGCGGTGCTGGCTACCGCCAGCATCAATGACGCCATCGAATACCACAGCCTTTTTGAGGACATGCAAAACCGCAAGCGCGAGGCGACTCCTGAGTTTGTGCCGCTGAACATCGCCTGCGTGTTCTCGCCCCCTGCCGATGGCAACCCAGATGTGAAGCAAATCCAGGAAGACCTGCCGCAGGAAAAACTGGATAACGAAAAAGACCCCGAGGAAAAGAAGAACGCGCTCAAAGCCATCCTGGCCAGCTACAACCAGCGCTACGGCACCAACCACAGCATCAATGAGTTCGACCTGTACTACCAGGACGTGCAAAAGCGCATCAAAGACCAGCAGTGGCCCAATGCCGACTACCCCGCCGCCAAGAAAATCGACATCACCATCGTGGTGGACATGCTGCTCACTGGCTTTGACAGCAAGTACCTCAATACCCTGTACGTAGACAAGAACCTCAAGTACCACGGCTTGATACAGGCCTTCTCGCGCACCAACCGCGTGCTCAACGGCACCAAGCCCTACGGCAACATTCTGGACTTTCGCCAGCAGCAGGCCAATGTGGATGCCGCCATTGCCCTGTTCTCGGGCGAGAAGTCGGGCGAAGAGGCCCGCACCATCTGGCTGGTGGACAAGGCCCCTGTCGTCATCCAAAAGCTAGACGTGGCCGTCACCGTGCTGGCCGACTTCATGCAAAGCCAAGGCTTGGCCTGCACGCCCGACGCCGTGCACAGTCTCAAGGGGGACGATGCACGCGCTGCCTTCATCAAAAACTTCAAAGAAGTGCAGCGCCTCAAAACCCAGCTCGATCAGTACACAGACTTGACCGAGGACAACGCCGTTGCCATAGAGCACATCCTGCCCGCGGAAGACCTGCAAGGCTTTCGCGGCGCGTACCTGGAAACCGCCCAGCGCCTCAAGCAGCAGCAAGTCCAGCAGGACAAAGGCGGCGATGCGAAAGGCGATGACGCGGCCGATGTGGACCAGCTCGACTTTGAGTTTGTGCTCTTCGCCAGCGCAGTGATCGACTACGACTACATCATGGGCCTCATGGCGCGCTTTTCTCAACAAGGAATGCAGGGCACCGGTAAACAGAAGATGACCAAGGACGAGCTGATCGGCTTGATCCTGGCCGATGCCAAGTTCATGAACGAGCGCGATGACATTGCCGCCTACATCAACACCCTGAAAGCGGGCGAGGGCCTGAGCGAAGCCGCCATCCGCGAGGGCTATACCCGGTTTAAGAAAGAAAAAGACAGCACGGAGTTGGCGGCCATCGCCACCCGCCACCAACTGGCACCAGTCGCGCTGCAAACCTTTGTCGATGGCATTTTGCAGCGCATGATTTTTGATGGCGAAGCCTTGAGTGATCTGATGGCTCCGCTGGACTTGGGCTGGAAGGCCCGTGCCCAAGCCGAACTGGCGCTGATGAAAGAGCTGGTGCCGCTGTTGCAAAAGCGCGCACAGGGGCGGGGAATTTCAGGGCTGAGTGCGTATGAATGAGCAACCGTTAACCGAAACCACACTACTGGAGCGCATTGCCCTGGGTGAACACACCCGCCAGCAATTCAAGCGCACGTTCAACAACCCCGACGCCTTGGCCACCGAACTGGCGGCGTTTGCCAACAGCGGCGGTGGCACCCTGCTCATTGGTGTGGATGACGACGGCACCATTACCGGGCTCAGCGCGGCTGACATACGCCACCTCAACCAGATGCTGAGCAATGCCAGCAGCCAGCATGTGCGCCCGCCCGTTCATCCCCTCACCGAAAACGTGAAAACCCAGGCCGGGTTGGTGATGGTGGTGACCGTACCCAACGGCCTAGCCAAACCCTACCTTGACCACCAGGGCCGCATCTGGGTCAAACAGGGGGCCGACAAACGCCATGTGACCGCGCGCGAAGAAATGCAGCGCATGTTTCAGAGTGGCGGCCTGGTCTATGCGGATGTGGTGCCCGTAGCGGGCACCACCAGTGCAGATCTGGATGAACCCAGCTTTCGCCGTTACCTGGCCCAGCACTACAGCGCAGATACCGCCCAAGCCGGGCTGCCGCTGGATGCCGTGTTGCAAAACCTGGGCCTGGGTGATGGCCGCGAACTTACCCTGTCTGGCCTCATGCTTTTTGGCCGCAACCAGCAACGCTGGCGGCCTGCGTTCTCCATCAAAGCCGTGGCCTTCTTCGGCACCAGCATTGCCGACAGCCACTACCAAGACAGCCAGGACTTCAGCGGCACCCTGCCTACCCAATACGCCGAGGCGTTGGCCTTTATCAAACGTAACCTGCGTCGCGTGCAGGGCGACCAGGGCTTCAACTCACCGGGCATCTTGGAAGTTCCAGAAGTGGCCCTGCAAGAGCTGCTGGTCAATGCGCTCGTCCATCGCGACTACTTCACCAGCGCCTCCATCCGCATACTGGTGTTTCGCGACCGCATTGAAATCATCAGCCCCGGCCACCTGCCGGACAGTCTGAGCATTGACGACATACGCCACGGCAAAACCAACCGCCGCAATCCCACGCTGAGCGAGCACGCCTTCCGGCTGCTGCCCTACCGTGGCATGGGCAGCGGCATACCCCGGGCGCTGGGCGAGTGGCCCCAAATTGAACTGATCAGTGAGGTCAGCGGCAACCAGTTCACAGCCAGGGTGCAGCGGCCCAAGACCGAGCAGGAGGGATCTGGCGAACATACGACCGACCCAGTCGTCGACCCAGTCACAGGGCAAGTCATCCAAGAGCCAGAGTCACGGCCAGAGTCACGGCTAGAGTCACGGCTAGAGTCACGGCTAGAGTCCAAGTTGGCGGCCAAGGTCATGCTGATGCTTGATGCAACTGCGCTGGGCAAGCTTGCACTGGCGCAAGGGCTGGGGCACCAAGGCGTGTCTGGCGAGCTAAATAAGCAAATTCGCCGCTTGCAGAGCAGTGGCCTGATCGAGTACACCCTGCCCGACAAACCCAACAGTCGCCTGCAGCAATACCGCCTGACGGAACAAGGAAAGGCCTTGTTGAAATGAATGAGCGGAAAAAATTGGTGCCTAAACTGCGGTTTCCGGAGTTTCGAACGGCTAGGGAGTGGGATACGACAGTTTTGGGCGAACTGTCTGAAGTCGTCCGTGGTGGATCGCCGCGCCCGATTGAGGGTTTTCTGACCACTGCTGTCGATGGTCTTCACTGGCTGAAGATTGGCGACGTTGATAAGGAAGCGAAATACGTTACTCATACCGCAGAGAAAGTCAGACCAGAAGCGCTCAGTAAGACCCGAGTAGTGAATCCTGGAGACCTGATTCTTTCAAACTCGATGAGTTTCGGTCGTCCATACATTCTCCAGATAAAAACCTGTATTCATGACGGCTGGATCGCTGTAACGCATATAGGTGATGAGGTCACACGGGACTTTCTCTACTATCTGATTTCTGAACCGCACAGCCAAAGATACTTTTTGAATAATGCTGCTGGCAGTGGCGTTCAGAATCTAAATGCCGACATCATCAAGGCTTTGCCGGTTTGTCATCCGCCTTCTTCCGAGCAACAAAAAATCGCCGACTGCCTGAGTTCCTTGGACGAGCTGATCACCGCGCAAGCCCGCAAAGTGGACGCGCTCAAGACCCATAAAAAAGGACTGATGCAGCAGCTCTTCCCCCGCGAAGGCGAAACCCAACCGCGTCTACGGTTTCCTGAGTTTCGAGTTGCGGGGGAATGGAAACAGAAGACACTAGAAGAAATTGCAACCATCAAGTCAGGCTCCACTCCATTGAGAGCAAACGACGAATTTTTTGTTGGCGGTTCTATTCCTTGGGTTAAAACAACAGACTTAAACAATTCGTTCATCGCCACGACTGAAGAAAAGATAACTGCAAAAGCGAAGGCCCGGATCAATCCCGTAGGTTCGGTTTTAGTCGCAATGTATGGCGGCTTTAATCAGATCGGTAGAACTGGCTGTTTGAGTGTTCCTGCCGCTACAAATCAAGCAATTTCGGTTTTGCTGTTAGACCAAAAAATCGCCTTACCCGTTTATGTTTTAGCGTGGCTAAACGCCAAGGTCGAAGATTGGAAAAGAATCGCTAGCAGTAGCCGCAAAGATCCGAATATCACTGGCTCTGATGTTGCTAAATTCCTCATCACTTTGCCCGAAGTTAAAGAGCAAAGGCGTATTGCCGACTGTGTTGATTCTCTCGACGATCTCATCACCACCGCCACCCAAGAACTCGACACCCTCAAGACCCACAAGAAAGGGCTGATGCAGCAGCTTTTCCCATCAGCCGAGGCGGCGGAGGCATGAGCAACCTGATTCTGTACTCCACCGAAGACGGCAAGAGTCAAATTCAGCTGCGGACTGACCTGGGAACGGTGTGGCTGACCCAGTTGGAGATGGCGGAGTTGTTTGACGCCACCAAACAGAACATCTCGCTGCACCTCAAGAACCTCTTTGAGGACGGTGAATTGGATGCAACGGCAACTGTCAAGGAATCCTTGACAGTTCAAACCGAGGGCACGCGCAAGGTACAACGGCCCATCACGCTCTACAACCTGGACGCCATCCTGGCCGTGGGCTACCGCGTGCGCTCACCGCGGGGCGTGCAGTTCCGCCGCTGGGCGTCCACGGTGCTCAAAGAGTACCTGGTCAAGGGCTTTGTGATGGACGACGAGCGGCTGAAGAACCCGGACGGCCGCCCGGACTACTTTGACGAGATGCTGGCGCGCATCCGGGACATACGGGCCTCGGAAAAGCGCTTTTACCAAAAGGTGCGCGACCTGTTTGCGCTGGCAGCGGACTACGACAAGTCGGATGAGACTACACAGACCTTTTTTGCCACGGTGCAAAACCTGTTGCTCTACGCGGTGACGCAAAAGACGGCAGCAGAACTCATCGTCAGCCGCGCCAATCCTGCGGACCCACACTTCGGTCTGCTTAGCTGGAAGGGCACCCAGGTGCGCAAGCAGGACATTGTGGTGGCCAAAAACTACTTGACCGAGGACGAGGTCGACACCCTGAACCGGCTGGTGGTCATCTTCCTGGAGACGGCAGAGCTGCGCGCCAAGCGGCAAACCATCACCAGCATGAGTTTCTGGCAAGAGAACGTGGGGCAGATCGTTGTTTCCAACGGCTTTCCACTGCTCAGCGGTGCCGGTTCGGTTAGCCACGCCCGCATGGAGCAAAAGCTGGAGCCGCTGTATCTGGACTTTGACCAACGCCGCAAGACCGAAGAAGCCCGTGCCGCTGATGCGCAGGAGGAGGCTGATTTGAAGGCGCTGGAGAGCACGATAAAGAATCGGCCCAAGACATGACTGACGATATTGAAATCATCCATTCCCCACTGGCGCAGACCTACAGCGCTGGGGGGCACACGCTGCGCATCGAGATTTACCGCAGTGCAGACAGCCTATGGATTTTGGAGGTAGTGGACGAAGGGGGCACGTCAACCGTGTGGGACGACCCGTTTAAAACAGACAGGGCGGCGCTGGAAGCAGCGTTTTTGGCCATCGAGACCGAGGGTGCCCACAGTTTTTTGACCGATGCAGGCAAGCCAAGGCAAGAGGTGCCGGCCAACGGCAATGAGCTGTTCGAGCCACTGACGGAAGAAGAGCTGGACGAGCTGGAGCATTTTTTGCTGTATGAGCTGGACACCGAAGAGGGTATGACGCTGGACATCTTGGATGGCTTTTTGCATGCCATCGTCATCGGGCCGGTGTTCATACACCCGCACGAATGGCTGCCCAAGGTGTGGGGCACAGAGGACGATGAGACGCCGCCCATGCCGAGTGTGGAGGTGTTCAATCGGGTCTTGCAATTGATCATGCGCCACTACAACGGCATCGTGTCGGGCTTTTCCATGCAGCCGCCAGAGTTTTTGCCGTTGTGGGCCACCCACACTTTTGAGGAGCAAGAGTTTGATGACGCAGAGGGCTGGGCTTATGGCTTCTGCGAAGGTGTCAAGCTCAGCCAACCTGCATGGCAGGCATTGCTGGATGACTCCGAAGGTGAGCGCTGGTATCGCCCCATTGGCTTGTTGGGCGGGGATGACTATTCAGCAGATCAAATGGAGCTGACCACGACTCCTGCGCAGCGCCATGTGCTGGCGGCAGCGATTGGCAACAATTTGCCCTACATCCATGCTTTTTGGTTGCCGATGCGCGAGGCTGTCAATGAGCGCCAACGGGCGCAGCGCATGAGCAACAAAGTGGGCCGCAACGAGCCTTGCCCCTGCGGCAGTGGCAAGAAGTTCAAGAAGTGCTGTGGCGCGCCGTCGCAGCTGCACTGACCCGCTTCACATACCAACATCAACATGACCGAACAAAACCAAAAACAACTGGGCAACACCCTCTGGGCGATTGCCGACCAACTGCGCGGGGCCATGGATGCGGACGATTTCCGTGACTACATGTCGTCCTTCCTGTTCTTGCGCTACCTGTCTGACAACTACGAGACGGCGGCGAAGAAGGAGCTGGGGACTACGTCGTCCAGCCACAACACTTGTGGAGCAGCATTGCCAATATGGCCCGCACACAAAGTGATGAGCTACTCAACACGCTGCAAGCGGGCTTCAAGTACATCGAGACCGAATCTTTTGAGAGCACGTTTCAGGGCTTGTTTTCTGAAATTGACCTGGGTTCGTCCAAGCTGGGCAAAGGCTACCCAGAGCGCAACGCCAAGCTGTGCGTCATCATCAAAAAAATCGCTGATGGGCTGGCCGAGTTCTCTGACAAGTTGGACACCCTGGGTGACGCTTACGAGTACCTGATTGGTCAGTTTGCAGCTGGCTCGGGTAAAAAGGCGGGCGAGTTTTATACGCCGCAGCAAATCTCGGACATTCTTTCCACCATCGTGACGCTGGATAGCCAGGAGCCCAAGACGGGAGCAAAGCAGCGGCTGGAAAGCGTGATGGACTTTGCGTGTGGCTCAGGTTCCCTGCTGCTGAACGTCCGCAAAAAGACCAAGGAAGCTGGCGGCACTATCGGCAGGATTTACGGCCAAGAAAAGAACATCACCACCTACAACCTGGCGCGCATGAACATGCTGCTGCATGGGGTGAAGGACACCGAGTTTGAAATTTTCCACGGCGACACACTCACCAACGACTGGGACATCCTGCGCGAGCTGAATCCGGCCAAGAAGCCTGCCTTTGACGCCATCGTGGCTAACCCGCCGTTCAGTTACCGCTGGGAGCCTACCGATGCTTTGGCTGATGACGTGCGCTTCAAAAACCACGGCCTGGCGCCAAAGTCCGCTGCGGACTTTGCCTTTCTGCTCCACGGCTTCCACTTCCTGAAAGATGAGGGGGTGATGGCTATCATCCTGCCTCATGGTGTGCTGTTCCGGGGTGGGGCGGAAGAGCGCATCCGCACCAAGCTGCTGAAAGATGGGCACATTGACACGGTGATTGGCCTGCCGTCCAACCTGTTTTATTCCACGGGCATTCCGGTGTGCATCTTGGTGCTGAAGAAGTGCAAGAAGCCGGATGACGTGCTGTTCATCAACGCCGCCGAGCACTTTGTCAAAGGCAAACGCCAGAACCAGCTGACGGACGAGAACATTGCCAAAATCATCAAGACCTACCAATACCGTGAGGAGGAGGCGCGCTACTCCCGCCGGGTGGGGATGGCCGAGATTGAGAAGAATGAGTTCAACCTGAACATCTCACGCTATATCAGCACAGCGGTGGGCGAGGCAGAGATTGACCTGGACGCCACGCACCGCGAACTCGTGGACATTGAGAAGGCTATTGCGGTAGCCAAAGATAAGCACAACGGCTTTTTGAAAGAACTGGGTTTGAAGCTGCTGCCTTAAGCCCGCTAGACATTGAATACAAACAAAAAGCCCGCCAAGTTTTCACTTGGCGGGCTTTTTGTTTGGAGTTGCGCAGGCTTACTTGCCCAGCTTCAAAAAGTCATCCCCCTTGCCCAACTCCAGCATGCCGGCGTTGGAATAAATCCCCAGCTTGGCGCGTGTATCCGTGATGTCCAGGTTGCGCATCGTCAATTGCCCAATGCGGTCCAGCGGGCTGAACGGCGCGTCTTCCACCTTTTCCATGCTCAAACGCTCAGGCGCATAGGTCAGGTTGGGCGATTCGGTGTTCAGCAGCGAGTAGTCGTTGCCGCGGCGCAGTTCCAGCGTCACGGTGCCGGTGATGGCGCTGGCGATCCAGCGTTGGGCGGTTTCGCGCAGCATGATGGCCTGGCTGTCGAACCAGCGGCCTTGGTAGAGCAAGCGGCCCAGTTTGCGGCCGTTGTCGCGGTATTGCTCGATGGTGTCTTCGTTGTGGATGCCGGTGACCAGGCGCTCGTAGGCGATGAACAGCAGCGCCAGGCCCGGGGCTTCGTAGATGCCGCGGCTCTTGGCTTCGATGATGCGGTTTTCGATCTGGTCGCTCATGCCCAGGCCGTGGCGGCCGCCGATTTCGTTGGCCTTGAGGATCAGGCTCACCAGGTCGGGGTAGTGGATGCCGTTCAGGGCCACGGGGCGGCCTTCTTCAAAGGTCACGCTCACTTCTTCGGCCTTGACGACGCAGTCGTCTTTCCAGAACGGCACGCCCATGATGGGGTTGACGATCTTGATGCCGCTGTTGAGGTTCTCCAGGTCCTTGGCTTCATGCGTCGCACCCAGCATGTTGCTGTCGGTGCTGTAGGCCTTCTCGGCGCTCATCTTGTAGCCAAAGCCATTGGCCGTCATGAACGCGCTCATCTCAGAGCGGCCGCCCAGCTCGTCGATGAACTGCTGGTCCAGCCAGGGCTTGTAAATCTTCAGCGCGGGGTTGGTGAGCAGGCCGTAGCGGTAGAAGCGCTCAATGTCATTGCCCTTGAAGGTGCTGCCGTCGCCCCAGATGTTGACGTCGTCTTCCTTCATGGCGCTGACCAGCATGGTGCCGGTCACGGCGCGGCCCAGCGGCGTGGTGTTGAAGTAGGTGGAGCCCGCGGTGGTGATGTGGAAGGCGCCGGCCTGCAGCGCGGCCAGGCCTTCAGCAGCCAGTTGCGGGCGGCAATCAATCAGGCGGGCCTTGATGGCGCCGTATTCCATGGCCTTGCGCGGAATCTCGTCGTAGTCGGCCTCGTCGGGCTGACCCAGGTTGGCGGTGTAGGCATAGGGCAGGGCGCCCTTCTGTTTCATCCACAAGAGCGCGGCGCTGGTGTCGAGGCCCCCGGAGAAGGCGATGCCGACCTTTTGGCCGGCGGGGATGTTTTGCAGGATGGTGTTAGACATGAAATTGGCCTCTAGCCCTTGTGGAATAAGCGCAGGCTGCTATGAAATTAAGAGTAAATCGCCTGCGGATCAACCGAAGTGGCAGATGTAGTGATAGGCCTCGGCGACACGGATGTCGAAGCTCGAGTTGCCCGGTATGCTGAATTTTTCACCCGGTGCGGAGGTGAGCCAGGCGTCGGTGCCGGCGAGTTTGTACTCGCAGGCGCCGGCCACACATTCCATGATTTCGGGCGCGCCGGTCTTGAAGGTCAGTGTCGAGGGCAACACCACACCGACGGATTTTTTGGTGCCATCGGGAAAGGTGATGCCGTGGCTCACGCACTTGCCGTCGAAATAGACATTGGCCTGGGTGGTGACGCTGATGTTGTCGATTTTTTCTGTAGTCATGGTGGTGTGAAAGTGGGCGGGGAAAACATCCGGCTGCCGGGCTGGCGATGCAAAGCCCCTGATTTTAGGTCACCCGGACTTCCGGCGCGTGGCGGGATGGTCTTGACGGGGCAAGGGCACCTGAATCCGTTCGCCTGGTTCAGGCGTATCCCGAATGACGAATGCAGGGCCATCACGTCCATGAAAGCAGAAAGCCCGGAGACCCCATTGATTGCGTGGGGCGGCCGGCAACAAAAAAGGGGCTAACAAGCCCCTTTTTTGTTTTGCTGGCTTAACGCCAGTGGCGGTGCCCGCCGTAGCCGCCGCGGCTGTAACCGAAGTTGAGCGACACGCCCACCGGCGGGTAGTAAGGCCGCGGGTAATAACCGGGGTAGGCGACCACCGCAGGCTGCACATAGACCGGCTGCGAATACACCGGCTGGGCATAGACGGGCTGTGAGTAGACAGGTTGCGAATAAACAGGCTGCGAATACACCGGCTGGGCTGGCTGGACATAAGCTTGCTGACTGGCCTGCGGCGCGGGCATCGCGCCCACCGGCGTGACCTGCAGCCGTACATACAGGCCGGGGTCACTGGGCATCTGCACGGTGTGCTGCTTGTCGGCGTATTCGTACACCACGTTGTAATGCGAAGTGCGGTTTTCGTAGGACATCTGGGTGCCGCACTGCTGCACGTTCTGCACCTGGCTGCGGTTGCCTTCGATGTTGTTGCCGACCATGGCGCCACCGACCAGGCCGATCATGGTCGCCAGGGCGCGCCCGCCGCCGTCGCCAATGGCATTGCCCATTGCGCCGCCGGCCAGCGCGCCCATCACGGCGCCGGCACCCGAGGGCGGGGCTTCAGTGACCATGGGCTGGACGGAGCAGACCTGGCGCGGCACGCTGACCTGCTGGACCACCGGGGTGCTGGAGATCACGCGCGCCAGGATGTCCATCGCCGATGCGTTGACGGCAAACAGCCCGGAGGCTGCGGCAACAGCGGATAAAACAAGTGTATTTTTCATGGTTCAAATCCCTTTTTAGCCTGCTGGAAGAGCCCCGGCCGGGGAGGCCAAAATGACGTCTACCAGTTTAATGATTCAGAGTGGATTTGGTGCACACAAGTTCAGTAAAGCCCTGTAAAGCTGGGCCGGGGCCCGGCCGTTTCAAAGCCGTTCAGACCAGCTTTTTTCGTCAAAACCGACCGTGATCTGCGTACCCCAGTCCACCACCGGGCGCTTGATGACGCTGGGCTGCGCCAGCATCAGGGCCTGGGCGCTGGCCGCGTCCACGGTGGCGGTTTGCAGCTGCGGGTCCAGCTTGCGCCAGGTCGTGCCCTGGCGGTTGACGAGTTTTTCCCAGCCCACCGCGCGCTCCCAGGCGGTGAGCCGGTCTGCCGGCACGCCCTGTTTTTTGAAGTCATGAAAAGTGTGGGCAACATCGTGCGCGGCCAGCCAGGCGCGGGCTTTTTTGACGGTGTCGCAGTTGGGAATGCCGTAAACAGTGATCATGCGCACATTTTCGCATGGTTTGGCATCAAATTGGCCCTGGCCCCTTGCGGGACGGGCGCAGGCAGCTATTGATTTGATAGCTGCACAACCCCATCCGGCATGCGGTCGGGCCAGCACCAACAAGGTGCGTGGCGCGGCAGCGGCGACAATACCGCTTCCATGGACAAGCCCACCACCCTAGCCGACTGGCTCGCACACTGCGAGCGCCTGCACCCCAACGCCATTGACCTCGGACTGGAGCGTGTCCGCAGCGTCGCCGAACGCATGGCACTGCGTTTTGACTGCCCGGTCATCACCGTCGCCGGCACCAACGGCAAAGGTTCGAGCTGCGCCATGCTCGAAGCCATCCTGGGACAGGCCGGCTATCGCACCGGCGTCTACACCTCGCCGCACCTGGTGCATTTTGAAGAACGCTGCCGCATCCGCGGCGAGATGGCCAGCGCCGACCAGCTGCTGCCGCACTTCGAGCGGGTCGAGGCGCTGCGCGGTGACACTTCCCTGACGTATTTCGAGTTCACCATGCTCGCCATCTTCAGCCTGATGGCCGAGGCCGGGCTGGACGTGGTCATCCTCGAAGTCGGGGTCGGCGGGCGGCTCGACTCGGTCAACATCATTGATGCCGACTGCGCATTGATCACCAGCATCGACATCGACCACACCGAACTGCTGGGCAAGGACCGTGAAAGCATAGGCCGCGAGAAAGCCGGCATCATGCGCGCCGGCAAGCCCGCCGTCGTGGGCGACCCGGTGCCGCCGCAAAGCGTGATAGCCCGCGCCGCCGAAGTGGGCGCTGACCTGTGGCGCCTGGGCCATGACTTCAACTTCTCCGGCGACAAGCAGCAGTGGGCCTGGGCCGGCCGGGGTCGGAGGTACGCCGGGCTGGCCTACCCGGCGCTGCGCGGTGCCAACCAGCTGGTCAACGCCTCGGGCGTGCTGGCCGCGCTGACGGCCCTGCGCGACCGCCTGCCGGTGACCGCGCAGGCGGTGCGCAACGGGCTGGGCATGGTGGAACTGCCGGGCCGCTTCCAGATCATTTCCGGCCAGCCGACGCTGGTGCTGGACGTGGCGCACAACCCGCACGCCGTGGCGGCGCTCACCGAGAACCTCGACGCCATGGGTTTTTACCCCTGCACCCACGGCGTGTTTGGCGCCATGGCCGACAAGGACCTGGCGCAGATGCTCACGCGGGTGGGGCCGCTGGTCGACCGCTGGTATTTCACCGATCTGCCGACGCCCCGCGCCGCCAGGGCCGACGATTTGCTGGCCCGGTGGCAGGCGCTGAACACCCGCCAGGATGCCCGTGCCGGCGTGTATGCCGACCCGGTGCAGGCCCTGCAGGCCGCCGTCGCCGCCGCAGACCCCACTGATAGAATTGTGGTGTTCGGATCGTTCTATACGGTGGGAGGTGTTTTGAAGGACGGCCTGCCGCGTCTTTTCGCTCCGCACGCTGCGCCTGAGCGCCACGCTTCATCAACCGATACCTAACGGATACCGTCACCGCCATGCCGTTTTTCAACTTTCGCCGGGGCCAACCCTCTGCTGCTGCCGGGTCTGCCGCCCAGACCGAGAGCGTGGAAGTGATGCGCAAACGCGCCAAGCACCGCCTGATCGGTGCGGTGGTGCTGGTGCTGGCCGGGGTGATCGGTTTTCCCTTGTTGTTCGACACCCAGCCGCGGCCGGTCGCTGTCGATATTCCGATCGAGATCCCTGCCAAGAGCGGCGTCAAGCCGCTGGTGATGCCGGCGCCGGCCACCGCCCCGGCCGTTGCAGCCAGTGCGGCGCCGGCGGGCAGCGAGAAGGTCGCCACGCCGTCCAGCCTCTCGCCCCGCGAAGAAATCATCACGGAAAAGAAGGCCGAGGCGCCCGCTGAACCTGCGCAGCCTGCTATCAAAAAAGAAGCAAAGCTCGAGCCAAAACCGGAACCGAAGCCAGAACCCAAACCAGAGCCCAAGGTCGCGGCCAAAACGCCCGCAACGGCGCCTGCCGGCGATGAGGGCGCCCGTGCCAAGGCCCTGCTCGACGGCAAGGTGCTTGCCGCGGCGCCCGCCGCCAAGGCCGCGCCGGCCGAGGCGGAAGGCCGGCTGGTGGTGCAGGTTGGCGCTTTCGCCGATGCCGACAAGGCCCGGGAAGTGCGCCAGAAACTGGAAAAGGCGGGGCTCAAGACCTACACCCAGGTGGCCGACACCAAGGACGGCAAGCGCATCCGCGTACGGGTCGGGCCGTTTGCCAGCAAGGCCGATGCCGACAAGGCCGCCAGCAAGATCAAAAGCCTTGATTTGCCGGCTGCCGTCCTGACCTTGTAGGTTCGTGTCGAGTGCTGGCTGTTGCTGACTGGGCGTTTCTGGGGGTGTTGGTGGTGTCGCTGATCATCGGCGCGTGGCGGGGGCTGGTGTACGAAATCCTGTCCGTCCTCGGCTGGGCGCTGTCGTTTTACATCGCGCAATGGTTTGCGCCGGCGGTGGCTGCCGTGCTGCCGCTGCAGAGTGCGTCCGATCCGGTGCGTTATGCCGCGGCCTTTGTCCTGATTTTTATTGTGTCCGTGTTTCTGGCGGGCCTGCTGGCGGTGCTGTTCAAGAAGCTGGTGGAGGCCATCGGCCTGCGGCCGGTGGACCGGACCCTGGGGGCGGCTTTTGGCCTGGTGCGCGGGGTGATCCTGCTGCTGGCGGTGACGGTGGTCGTCAACATGACCGCTTTCAAGGCCAGCGCCTGGTGGCAGGAGTCCGTTGGCGCCGAGGTGTTGACGGCGGCGGTCCGGGGCCTGAAGCCGGCGCTGCCCGAACAGTTTGCAAAGTACCTCTAATGATTGGCGAATTGATGAACGGAAATCTATGTGCGGAATAGTTGGCGTTGTCAGTAACGCCCCGGTGAACCAGCTGATTTACGACGGGCTGCTCCTGCTGCAGCACCGCGGTCAGGATGCGGCCGGGATTGTCACGCAGCAAGGACGCAAGTTCTTCATGCACAAGGCCAAGGGCATGGTGCGCGACGTCTTTCGCACGCGCAACATGCGCGCGCTGCCGGGCAACGTGGGCCTGGGTCAGGTGCGTTACCCGACGGCCGGCAACGCCTTCAGCGAGGACGAGGCGCAGCCGTTTTACGTCAACGCGCCGTTTGGGCTGGTGCTGTCGCATAACGGCAACCTGACCAATGCCGCCGAACTCAAGGCGGAACTGTTCAACACCGACCACCGCCACATCAACACCGACAGCGATTCCGAAGTGCTGCTCAACGTGCTGGCGCACGAGCTCGAGAAAACCACGCGCGGCCTGCCGCTCACGCCCGCCGACGTGTTTGCGGCCGTGCGCGGCGTGCACAAACGCATCAAGGGCTCCTACGCCGTGGTGGCGCTGATTGCCGGCCACGGCCTGCTGGCTTTTCGCGACCCCTTCGGCATTCGCCCGCTGTGCATGGGCCGCGGCCAGAACGACAGCGGCAACACCGTCATGGTGGCCAGCGAGTCGGTGGCCCTGGAAGGAACGGCCCACCAGTTCGAGCGCGACATTGCGCCGGGCGAGGCGGTGTTTGTGGACATGGAAGGCACCGTCCACGCCGAGCAGTGCGCGGCCCATCCGCAGCTCATGCCCTGCATTTTCGAATTCGTTTACCTGGCGCGGCCCGACTCGGTGCTCGACGGCATCTCGGTCTACCAGGCGCGTCTGAACCTGGGCGAGACGCTGGCCAAACGCGTGGTGTCCACCGTGCCGCCCAACGAAATCGACGTGATCATTCCGATCCCCGAGTCCAGCCGCCCAAGCGCGACGCAGCTCGCACACCTGCTGGGCATTCCCTACCGCGAAGGTTTTGTGAAGAACCGTTATGTGGGCCGCACCTTCATCATGCCGGGCCAGGGCGTGCGCAAGAAATCCGTGCGGCAAAAACTCAATGTGATCGCCAGCGAGTTCAAGGGCCGCAACGTGCTGCTGGTCGATGACTCCATCGTGCGCGGCACCACCTCCAGAGAGATCGTGCAGATGGCGCGTGACGCCGGCGCCAAAAAGGTCTACCTGGCGAGCGCCGCGCCGCCGGTGCGTTATCCCAACGTCTACGGCATCGACATGCCGACCGCGGCCGAGCTGGTGGCGCATGACCGCACGGTCGAGGAAATCCGCGTTGCCATCGGCTGCGATGCGCTGATCTACCAGGACGTCGAAGGCATGAAACGCGCCATCGGTTCGCTCAATGGCAAGCTCGACGGCTTTGATGCCTCGTGTTTCGATGGCGTTTACATCACCGGCGACATCACGCCTGAGAGCATTGCCAAAATGAACGAGCAACGGGTCGACAGCAGCGAAGAGGGTGATGTCGATGTCTCGCGCCTGGCGCTGCCCAACCCGCAGGAAGCCTGAACATGGCCGACAAAAAACTGCCCGACAACCTGCACCGCGACACGCTGGCCGTGCGCGTGGCGCTGGAGTCCAGCCAATACGGTGAACACTCCGAAGCGCTCTACCTGACCAGCGGTTTTGTGCAGCCCGACGCCGAAACCGCGGCCCGGCGTTTTGCCGGCACGGAGGACGGCTACACCTACGGCCGCACGTCCAACCCCACCGTCAGCAGCTTCGAGCGCCGGCTGGCCGCGCTGGAAGGCACGGAAGCCGCCATAGGCGCCTCCACCGGCATGGGCGCGATCCTCATGATGTGCATGGGTCTGCTCAAGGCCGGCGACCACGTCGTCTGTTCGCGCTCGATGTTCGGCTCGACGCTGACACTCATAGGCCGGGAATTCGGAAAGTTCGGCGTCGAGACCACCTTTGTCTCGCAGACCGATGTGGCAGAGTGGAAAGCGGCGATCAAGCCCAACACCAAACTGCTGTTCGCCGAAACGCCAACCAACCCGCTGACCGACGTCTGCGACATTGCCGCCCTGGCCGATCTCGCGCACGGTGCCGGCGCGCTGCTGGCGGTGGACAACTGTTTCTGCACGCCGGCCCTGCAGCGGCCGGCTGAACTGGGCGCCGACCTGGTGATCCACTCCGGCACCAAGTACCTCGATGGCCAGGGCCGCGTGATGGCCGGGGCAATCTGCGGCCCGGCCAAGCTGATCGTCGATGTGTTTGGCCCGGTCGTGCGCACCGCCGGCATGACGCTGTCGCCCTTCAATGCCTGGGTCGTGCTCAAGGGACTCGAAACGCTGGGCATCCGCATGCAGGCACAGTGCGCCAATGCGCTGGCCGTGGCGCGCTGGCTGGAAGCGCAGCCGGGCGTGTCGCGGGTCTACTATCCGGGTCTGGCCTCCCATCCGCAGCACGAACTGGCCATGCGCCAGCAGTCGGGGCAGGGCGGTGCGGTGGTGTCCTTCGACGTCGTGGGTAACGACCCCGACACCGCGCGCGCCAATGCCTTTCATGTCATCAACAGCACACGTGTGCTGAGCATCGCCACCAACCTGGGCGACACCAAGACCATCATCACCCATCCCGGCACCACCTCGCACGGGCGCCTGACCGAAGCACAGCGGCAGGCTGCCGGCATCGGCCAGGGTCTGATCCGCGTGGCGGTGGGCCTGGAGCATATTGAAGACATCAAGGCCGACCTGCTGCGCGGCCTGGGCACCCTGACATGACACCAAAAACAAGAACGCGGTTTGCGCCTTCGCCGACAGGCTTCATCCACCTCGGCAACATCCGCTCGGCGCTCTACCCCTGGGCGTTTGCACGCGCCACCGGCGGCGACTTCATCCTGCGCATCGAAGACACGGATGTCGAGCGCTCCTCGCAGGCCGCGGTGGACGTGATCATCGAAAGCATGCGCTGGCTGGGCCTGAACTACGACGAAGGCCCTTATTACCAGATGCAGCGCATGGACCGCTACAAGGCGGTGCTGGCCGAGCTGCAGGCCGCAGGCCATGTCTACCCCTGCTACATGAGCATGGCCGAACTCGATGCCCTGCGCGAAAAGCAGATGGCCGAAAAACAGAAACCGCGTTACGACGGCACCTGGCGGCCCGAGCCCGGCAAGACCTTGCCACCGGTTCCCGCAGGTGTGTTGCCCGTGCTGCGTTTCAAAAATCCGCAGGACGGGGCGGTGGTCTGGGACGACAAGGTCAAGGGCCGCATCGAGATCAGCAACGACGAGCTCGACGACCTCGTGATCGCGCGGCCCGACGGCACGCCGACCTACAACTTCTGCGTGGTCGTTGACGATCTCGACATGGCGATCACACATGTGATCCGCGGCGACGACCACATCAACAACACGCCGCGCCAGATCAACATCTTCCGTGCCCTCGGCAAGGACGTGCCGGTCTACGCCCACCTGCCGACCGTGCTCAACGAGCAGGGCGAAAAAATGAGCAAGCGCCACGGCGCCAAGGCGGTCACGCAGTACGCCGAAGAAGGTTACCTGCCCGATGCCATGGTCAACTACCTGGCGCGTTTGGGCTGGAGCCATGGCGACGATGAAATTTTCACTCGCGAGCAGTTCCTGCAGTGGTTCGACCTCGACCACCTCGGCAAAAGCGCGGCGCAGTTCGACGAAGCCAAGCTGCGCTGGGTCAACGCCCAGCACATCAAGGCCATGGCCGACGACAGGCTCGCCGAACTGGTGTTGCCTTTCCTCAATGAGCGTGCGCTGGCCGGCCTCGATGCAGGACGGCGCGTGGCCGCCTGCGCTTTGCTGAAAGACCGTTGCAGCACGCTGGTGGAACTGGCCGACTGGATGGGTGTGCTGGTCAGCCATGAGCCGGTCAGTGCTGAAGACATCCAGTCCCATGTGCCGGCCGATGTGGCGCCGGCCGTGTACCAGCTCGCGGAGTTGCTGGCCAGCTGCGAGTGGAGCAAGCCGGCGATCGCGGCCGCCATCAAGCAGGTGCTGCTGGACAAGGGCCTGAAGATGCCGCAGCTGGCCATGCCGGTGCGGGTATTGGTCGCCGGGCGCCAGCAGACACCGTCGCTCGATGCCTTTTTGTCATTGATGGACAGGGAAAACGTGATCGCGCGTCTTGTCCACTTGAAAAGGCTCTGATTTTCGGGCTATAATTCAAGGCTCGACGATTGCAAGGAAACTTGCAACAGGGGGGTATAGCTCAGCTGGGAGAGCGCTTGCATGGCATGCAAGAGGTCAGCGGT
>NZ_JAQSDN010000029.1 GCF_029945925.1 Polaromonas sp.
TTTTTCGTTGGAAATACGCGCCTCCTTCAGGCTCATACCTCGTTGGACAAGGCTCGTTGTTGCGTTTTTTCCTCCAATCAGATAGGTTCCAAAGCACAGCCGGTGCAACAGCAAGAGTCTGCGTGGCAGCTCTTGCTTGACAACGTCATTTCACCCGCGCCGCCACTTCCCGTCCCAGTTCAATCACCGCCATCGCGTAATAACTGCTCCAGTTGTAGCGCGTGATGGCATAAAAATTTTCCGTGCCCGCGACGTAACTCGGTGCGCTGCCGCCGTTGTTGGGGTCGCCGTTGAGCAGCTCGATCAGCGCCAGCGGCCCGGGGTGGATCAAGGCTTCGCCTTCCAGCACCGCGCCCTTGGCGGTGAAGCTGGGCACGCTGAAGGTCGGCAAAATGTCGGGGGCCATCAGCGTGTCCATGTTCAGCGTGCCCGCATCAAACCGGACCGGGTAATGCGTGGGCATGCCGGGCTGCCAGTTGAAGGCCTTGAAATAATTGGCGACCGAGCCGATCACGTCGGCGGGGCTGTTCCACAGGTCGACCTTGCCGTCGCCGTCGAAGTCCACCGCGTATTTGACCCAGCTCGAGGGCATGAACTGCGGCATGCCCATGGCGCCGGCATAACTGCCGCGCGGCGCCAGCGGGTCGCTGCCCAGGCGGCTCTGGTGGCTCAGGAACTGTTCGAGTTCGCCTTTGAAAAACGCGCTGCGCTCCCGGGCCCGCGGATGGGCCGACGGAAAGTCGAAGGCCAGCGTGGTCAGGGCGTCCAGCACGCGGAACTTGCCGGTGTCGCGGCCGTAAATGGTTTCGACACCGATGATGCCGACGATGATGTCTGCGGGCACGCCGTATTCCGCTTCAGCACGCGCCAGGCTGGCCTGGTTGTCCTGCCAGAAGGCGGCGCCTGCTGCGATGCGCACCGGGTCGATGAAACGGCTGCGGTAGACGCGCCAGTTCTTGGTGAAAGTTTTGGCCGGCGGTTGCATCAGCCGCACGACGGTCGGGTTGAAACGCGCCTGGCCGATGGCGTTGCGCACCCATGACACGTCGAGGTCGCGCCGGCTGGCCATGTCTTCGGCAAAACGCATGGCCTCGGGGCGGCTGGCGTAGGCGGTGTCCTGCTCGGTCGCCTGCTGCACCTTGGTCCTCCGGGGTTTGAGGTCTTTTGCGGTGCTGGCGCTTGCTGTGCCTGCGCCGACAGCTATCAAAAGCAGAGCAATCAGGAGGCGGGGAGAGGCGGGGGGAGAAAACGGGCGGGCAATCATGCGAAGGGGGGCGGTTCCAGAAAAACGGAGAGAAGGCGCGGCAGGCTGACAGTATGGCGCCAAGCGCATACCCCGCTGTGTCGAGCGGGAAAGTCAGGCCGGCCAGCTCAGGCCGGCATATTGTTTCTTGAGTTGGGCCAAGGGGGGAGCCGTGCCACCGGCGGTTGTGCCGGCATAACGCTGGGCTTCCAGTTGCAGCAGCCAGTCGTGCAGTGCCTGGCCCTCGTCGCCATACCGCTGCAGGACCTGCCGCGCCAGCTGACGCGGAGAGGTGGCGGCTTGGCTGTCCAGCCCGGCCCTGGCCAGCTGTTTGCGCGCGCGGCCCAGCAGGCGCAGCCAGGGGTCGTGCTGGCTGCGGTCCCACAGGGTCCAGGCGGCACCGGCCAGGCTGAGCGCCACGACGATGGCGATCAGCACATACGCCAGGTCTTCCCAGCTCGGGGACTCAAAACCAATGTCCTTGAGCAGTTGCAGCTGCTTGCCCTGTGTGTAGTTGAGGATCCACTGGTTCCAGCGGTTGTTGACGGCTTCCCAGGTGGCGCGCAGCTGCGCCGACAGCGTCGGGCTGAAGGTGCCCAGTGCCTGCCCGACCAGCCCTTGCGGTGCCGCCAGCCGCTGGAAGGCGCCGGTGCGCCCGGGTGCCACGGCCGAGGTCGGGTCCACCCGCACCCAGCCCTGGCCGGCCTGCCAGACCTCGGCCCAGGCGTGGGCATCGCTCTGGCGCAGCACCCAGAATCCATCGACGGAGTTGATCTCTCCGCCCTGGTAGCCGGTGACGATGCGGGCCGGCACGTCCATGGCGCGCATCAGCACCACAAAGCTTGATGCGATGTGTTCGCAAAAACCTTCCTTGCGGTCGAACCAGAACTCGTCGGCGGTGTTGGCACCGTACACGCCGGGCTCCAGCGTGTAGGTGTAGCCGCCGGTGCGCAGTCGCTCCATCACGGCCTGCACCAGCGCCTCGGCGCCGGCGCGCGCATAACGCGGGTCGCGCCGGATCTCGGCGGCCAGCGCCAGCGTGCGCGGGTTGAAGCCCGGCGGCAGTTCGACAAACTCCTGCAGGCCCACTTCCTGCCGATCGGGCCCGTGCTTGAACACCGGGTGGCTTTTCACCTGGTAACGGACCAGGTCGGTGATGGGGCGGTCCGTCAGCCATTGCAAGTCGCTGCTCATGCGGGTCTGGTAGCCCGGCAGGCGGGGGCTTTCGGCCGCAGCCTCCATCACAAACAGCCAGGGCCGGCTGGTGGGCTCCAGCGTGACCTGATAAGAAATAGGCGCGCCCTCAACGCTCAGGTTGTCGGCCAGCTTGTAGCGGGACGGAAACCCCGACCGGGACGAGGGCCGCCACTCGCGGCCGTCGAAGGCGGAGAGCACGGGGCCGCGAAAGTACAGCTCGCGCTGCGGCGGCGGCCGGCCTTCAAACGCAATCCGCATGGCGATGCTGCTGTCGAGCGCCAGGCTGGCAATGGTGCCGACCTGCATGGTGGCGCTCAGGCCGCTGCGGCCTGTCATGGCATCCGAAGGCACGCCCCACAGCGGCGCCAGGCGCGGGAACAGCACAAACAGCAGCACCATCACCGGCGCACCGAGCAGCGCCATCCAGCCGGCGGTTCTGGCGGCCTGCAGCAGCGGCGGCTTGCCGACCGGCATGTGGGCATTGACCAGGGCCGTCAGCAGGCCCAGCAGGCCCAGCAGCATGCTGAAGGCCGTCAGCAGCGACTGGGAGTAGAAAAAGTTGGTGAGCATCGTGAAGAAGCCGAGGAAGAACACCACAAAGGCGTCACGCCGGGCGCGCAGCTCCAGCGTCTTGAGCGCCAGCAAAATCACGATCAGCGTGACGCCGGCGTCGCGGCCCAGCAGTGTGCGGTGGGTCGCCAGCGTGGCGGCGATGGAAATGGCCAGCAGACCCAGCAGCCACCATTTGTTCGGCAGCGGTTTGTTGCCAAAGGCCAGCCGGCCGCGCCACAGCAGCATGCCGGCCGCCAGCGCGCTGCACCACCAGGGTAGCGCGCTGACTTGCGGCAGCAGCACCCAGGCGATGACCCCCAGCAGGAAGAGGGTGTCGCGGCTGTCGCGGGGCAGGGTTTGGAGGCGGGCTAGCATGTGCTACCCCCCCCTAGAAATTGTCTGAGTGATTCGGATGAAGGTGCTTTGCCAGCAAGCCGGGTCTCGCCCCGGCGGGCGAGGCACTTTTCTTTGCGTCGCCAAAGAAAAGTACCCAAAAGAAAGGCGACCCGATGGTCTGGGTCCCTTCGCTTCGCTACGGGCAACCTGCGGTGCTCGGCAAAAGCGGGAGCTCGCTCGAACTCGCCTTCGGCTCAGACAATCGCGAGCCCTGATCCGCTTTTGCC
>NZ_JAQSDN010000030.1 GCF_029945925.1 Polaromonas sp.
TGGTGATGTCCTTGACCGTGATCAGGCCCTTGAGTTCAAAGTCGTCGTTGACCACCAGCAGGCGTTCAAGCTTGTATTTATTGAGCAGGGCCTTGGCCTCGGCGGCAGACGTGCCTTCCTTGACCGTGATCAGCTTCTCGCTCGGCGTCATGATCTGGTGCGCCTTGACGTCGTAGCGGGTCTCAAAGCGCAGATCGCGGCTGGTCACGATGCCCACCACCTTGCCGCCGTCGCAGACCGGAAAGCCCGAGATGCCGAGCTGCTCGGACAGTTCCAGTATCTGCAGCACGGTGTGTTCGGGCGTGATGACCACCGGATCGCGCACGACGCCCGACTCATAACGCTTGACCTTGGCCACATGGGCAGCCTGCTCCTGCGCTGTCAGGTTTTTATGAACAATGCCGATTCCGCCCTCCTGCGCAATGGCAATGGCCAGCCGGGCTTCGGTGACCGTGTCCATCGCAGCCGAGACCAGGGGCAGGTTCAGGCGGATGTTTCTTGAGAACTGGGTGGAAAGCGAGGTGTCCTTGGGCAGGACCTGGGAGAACGCTGGCACCAACAATACGTCGTCGAAGGTGAGCGCTTTGCCGAGTAGGCGCATAGGGATGGCTCCAAAAATACGATTGTACCCGCGCCGGTCGGTACAAACCCTAGCGCTGAAAGTCTTGCCTGCCGCGTTACAAAAAGGCCACGCCAAACAGCGTTCATCTTCGCTTGCAGGAGCGCAACCAGTACACTGATCCCATGGAACTGAAACTCACGCCCAAACACCTTCTTTTGCTGCTTGCCGGGTGGACTTTTGCGCTGTCGGCAGCCGCCCAGTGGCAGTGGATAGGCAAAGACGGCCGCAAGGTGTTCAGTGACCGCCCGCCGCCAACCGACATCCAGGACAAGGACATCCTCAAGCAGCCCGGCGGCCGGGGACGGGCCAAGGCGCCCGTAGCCGCCACCGAGCCCGCCGAGGGCGCCGCACCCGTTGCAGCAGCAACGGCAGCGCCGGCCGCGAAGGCCAATACCCCGAAAATTTCCGGCAAGGATGCGGAGCTGGAAGCCAAGAAGAAAAAGCTTGACGAAGAGGAAGCTCGAAAGAAGAAGGCCGAAGAGGAAAAAGTGGCCCAAGCCAAAGCTGCAAATTGCGAGCAGGCCAAAAAAGGACTGGCTACTTTTCAATCCGGCGTACGGGTCGCCACCACGAATGCCAAAGGTGAACGCGAGATCATGGACGACAATGCACGTGCAGCTGAAAGCAAACGCGTGCAAGCCATTGTTGACAGGGACTGCAACTAAGCCCGCCCTCGCAGTTCAGTATCCGGCTTTGGCCCCTGCCCTTTTCCTGGCAAACAGCCCAGATTTCTTCACGCCCTGTTTATTGAAGCGCTCGCGCCGCGCGATCTTGGGGTCCACCCTCAGCGGGCGATAAATCTCCAGTCGGTCCTGCTGATGCAGTTCCTGGCGCAAACTGGTTTTGCGCCCCCAGATGCCAACCCAAAGCCGGCCTGCCGCCAGATCCGGAAACTCGGTCAGTATGCCGCTGGCTGCAATGGCCTGCGCCACGGTGCTGCCGGCCGGCAGTGTCACCTGCCACTCGCGCACCTCGCGTGGCCCGGGCGAATACAGCAGGGAAATGTCCAGCGCCATCATGGCGTTCAGGCCGAGGCCTCGCCATAAACCTGGGCGGCCCTTTTGACAAAGGCATCGACCAGGCTGCCGGCGATCTTGTCAAACACGGGGCCTACCAGCGCTGCCAGCGCCGCGTTGTCGAAGTCGTAGCGCAGGGTCAGGTCCACCTTGCAGGCGCGCTGGCTGCCGTCGCCCAGGGGGGTGAAGTCCCAGTCGCCGTCGAGCTTTGAAAAAGGGCCATCCACCAGTTTGAGCGAGACCTGGCGGTCCGGCACGTGGGTGTTGCGGGTGGTGAAGCTCTGGTGAATGCCGGCAAAGGCGATGCCCACCTTGGCCGTCATGCCGCGCGCGTCTTCTTCGATTACTCTGGTCTGGTCGCACCAGGGCAAAAACTGCGGGTAGCTGGCGACATCGGTGACCAGGGCGAACATTTCGGCTGCGCTGTACCAGATCAAAACGGACTTGTGAACGGTTTTCATACAATCATGGGCTGCGCTCGATTGTATTGGGCCTGTTCACCCCTATTTTTACAAGATGCGTTGCGAGTCAAAAAAGCCGTGAGCAAGGCGCAAAATGAAGCTGGAGTGAACTCCAGCGAGGCTTTGCAACACCGCGCATGGTTTTTTTGGCCGCAACCCGAAGGGAAAGGGGTTAAAACAGCGCCACTCTGCGTTGCACTCCTAGCCCAGACGCCCAGTCTGGGCGTCGTCGCGCGCCTTGATTGGCGCTGTTTTAACCGCTTTCGCACTTGCAAAATTAGGGTGCACAGGCCCTGATGCCGCCCTTACCTTTTACCCATGGCCACCAAAGAAGCATCCTCCAAAAAACCGGCCGCCGCGTCATCCGGAAAATCCGCGGGCAAGCCCGCGATCAACCTCACACCCAAGGCGGCCGCTGCCGCCGTGCGCATTGCCGACAACAAGAAAGCCACGTTCAACTACCACATTGAAGAGCGCTTCGAGGCCGGCATGGTGCTCGAGGGCTGGGAGGTCAAGTCGCTGCGCGAGGGCAAGGTGCAGCTGACCGATGGTTACGTGGTGATCCGCAACGGCGAGCTGTTCCTGATCGGCTGCCAGATCAACCCGCTCGGGACCGCGTCCACCCACGTCCGGCCGGACTCGGTGCGCACCAAAAAGCTGCTGATGCACAAGGACGAGATCCGCCGCCTGATTGGCAAGATCGAGCAAAAGGGCTTCACGCTGGTGCCGCTGAACCTGCATTGGAAGGCCGGCAAGGTCAAATGCGAGGTGGGACTGGCCAAGGGCAAGGGCGAACACGACAAGCGCGACACCATCAAGGACCGCGAGGGCAAACGCGAGGTCGAACGCGCGATGAAGTCGCGCAGCCGCTGACTTCCGTGCCTGGCCGAACCTTGTCTTTCAGAAATATTCTGCGCGGCAGGGAATAAACTGGCGCCGACAGGTGTTTGTGTGGACGCAGAGCTGCTCTGCCCCACCCACCTCAACTACCGGAGCTCACCATGAAATTCCTGACCATCGCCGTCCTCACCGCCGCCCTTCTCGGCGGCTGTGCCTCCATGTCCAGCCCGCCTGCCAAAGTCGCCGATGGCGTGCTGGTCGGCCCGAACGGCATGACGCTGTATACCTTTGACCGCGATGTCACGGGCAGTGGCAAGTCCGTCTGCAACGGCCCTTGCGCCACCAACTGGCCGCCGCTGATGGCCGCCGAGACGGACAAGGCCTCCGGCGACTACACGGTGATCACGCGCGACGACGGAAAAAAACAGTGGGCCATGAAAGGCAAGCCGCTGTACTACTGGGTCAAGGACACCAAGGCCGGCGACAAGACCGGTGACGGCGTGCAGAACGTCTGGCACATCGTCAAGCCCTGAACCTTCTTCAGTCGCACGACTGCAGCCCATGGACCGTTCCGAGCTGATTACCCAGATTCCGGGGTTGCGGCGTTACGCCCGCGCGCTGACCGGCAATGCCTGGGCCGCCGACGACCTGGTGCAGGACACGCTGGAGCGGGCCTGCAGCAAATGGCGTCTGTGGGCGGCCGGGTCCGATCTGCGGGCCTGGCTCTTCACCCTGATGCACAACCTGTTCATGAACCAGCGGCGCAGCGCGGCGCGGCAATGGCAGGCTGGCCCCGCGCTCGACGTGGATGAACTGGCCCACACGTTGGCCGCACCCGACGCCAGGCAGGGCCAGGCCCTGGACCTGCAGCGTTGCCTGCTCCGGCTGCCGGACGACCAGCGCGCCGTGCTGCTTCTCGTCAGCCTGGAAGACATGAGTTACGAGCAGGTCGCCCGCGTGGTCGGCGTGCCGCTGGGCACCGTGATGTCGCGCCTCTCGCGGGCACGCAGCCGCCTGCGTGAACTGATGGACCAACCGGCACAGCCTCAGGCAACGACGGACAGCACCAGGAACGTTTCCGCCTTGCGGCGCCTCCCGTAACAAGCCCACACCGCCATGGACGCTTCAAGAACATCTCCCCTGACCCACGACGAACTCAATGCGCTGGTCGATGGGCAACTGACGGCCGCACAGCGGGCCGCCGCCATGGCGCGCGTCGCGGACGATCCCGTGGCCGGCGAAACCTTCAAGGCCTGGCAGGACCAGCGTGAAGCGCTGCGCGGCCTGCACGGCGAACTGCTGGACGAACCCATTCCTGACACCCTGCTGGCGGCCGTGCAACGCAGCACGCGCGAGCGGCAGGCGCTGGACCCGTGGTGGCGTTGGGGCGGCATGGCCGCCGGTGTGCTGCTGGCTTTTGCCGTCGGCTGGACGGCGCACGGTCAATTCGGCAGCATGGCCCCTTTTGCCGCAGGTCATGCGGCACGCGCCAGCCAGGCGTTTGTCCACCAGGCCACGCTGGCCCATGCGGCGTTTGCGCCGGAAGTTCGGCATCCGGTGGAGGTCGGCGCGGCCCAGCAGGAACACCTGGTGCAATGGCTGTCCAAACGCCTGGGCAAGCCGCTCAAGGTGCCCCTGCTGTCCAGCCAGGGGTATGAACTGGTGGGCGGCCGGCTGTTACCCGGCGATGGCGGCGCCCGCGCGCAGTTCATGTTCCAGAACGCTGCGGGCGTGCGTGTGACCCTGTACCTGGGTGCGCTCGATGGCAGCCCCGTGGCAGGCAAGCCGGCGAACGCGGAAACCGCTTTTCGTTACAGCCACGACGGCCCGGTGCCGGCGTTTTACTGGATGGACCAGGGCTTCGGTTATGCCATGAGCGGCCCGGTCGCGCGCGAGGAGCTGATGCGGCTGGCCGAGCTGGTCTACCAGCAGCTTTAAAGATCGCGCAATGGATGCGCTTCGGCCGCCCAGGGACTGGCGAAAAACGCCTGCACCATCTGCGGCTTGACGTCTTCAATGCGGGCCGGGTTCCACTTCGGCGTGTAGTCCTTGTCGACGGCCAGCGCGCGTATGCCCTCGACCGTTTCGCTGGCCGCGCCTGGCCTGAGGTGAAAGCAGTGGTGCACCATGTCGCGCTCCATGCGCAAATCGTCCGCCAGGCTCATGCTGCGGGCACGGCGGATCTGCTCCAGGGTCACATGCAGCATCAACGGTGACCGTTTGCGCAGCACGGCGGCGGTCTTTTGCGCCCAGTCATCGTCCTTCGCGGCTTCCAGGGCATCGACGATGTGTTTCACCCGGGCCAGCGAAAAATAAGTATCAAATTTGCCATCAGCCCTTTCAGGACGGGCGCCATCAGCTATCAAATTAGTAGCAACCCATTGCTCGGCCGCGGAAACACCGGAAAAGGCCTGATCGCCCAGTTGCTGCCACAGACCCGGCAGGCTGGCAGCGGGCCGCTCGATGTCGGCCAGGCCGTACGCCAGCGCCTCGCCGGCACCGATGACCGCCCCGGTCAACGCCAGGTACTCCCCCGCACTGCCAGGGCAGCGGCTGAGGAAGTAGCCGCCACCGACATCGGGAAACAACCCGATGTTGGTTTCCGGCATGGCCATTTTGGTGTGTTCGGTCACGATGCGGACCTTCGCTCCGACACTGATTCCCATGCCGCCGCCCATCACCACACCGTCCATGAAGGCAATGTAGGGTTTGGGGTAGTGCTGGATCAGGTGGTTGAGGCGGTATTCCTCGGTGAAAAACGCGTCCAGGTCCGTGTCACCGGCCAGCGCTGCCTGGTGGAAAAAGCGGATATCGCCGCCGGCGCAAAAGCCGCCGAACAGGCTTTCCGGCGTGCCGGGACGTCCCGCCTTGTTGGTGCCCCGAATGGCCACGGCCACCACGGCCGCATCACCCTGCCATGCCGTCAGCGCCGCCGACAGGTCGCGCACCATGGACAGCGAGAGCGCATTGAGTGCCTTGGGCCGGTTCAGCGTGATGAAGCCGACCCGCCCGCGGACCTCGGTCAGGATGTCGCTGTGGGGCGGTGTGTGTGTTGTCTGGTTCATGCTCTCTGTCTCCATCCCATCAATTCATTGGCGACCAGCGCCCCGATAACCAGCAGGCCGCCGGTCAGCACACTGGCAGCGGGCACCTCGCCCGCACCGGCCCAGGCCAGCAGAATGCCGAAAATGATCTCCAGCAGCGCCAGCAGGGCCATCTCGGGCGCTTTCAGCACGCGGGCACAGACCACCGACAGCACACAGGGGATCGCCAGCTGGACCAGGCCCAGCAGGGCCAGCAGGCCGATGTCATGCGGCGTCGCGACAAACGGAAACGCCAGCGGCAGCGTGAGCAGCGAGGAAATCGCCGCACCCACCAGCACGGCCGGCACCAGGTCAATTTTTTCGCCATGCGCCTGGCTGCGCTGCACCACGGTCCAGTTCACGGCCGCGGCCATGGGCACCAGCAGGGCCACCAGCGTGCCGGCGAACTGCGCGATACCGCCGCCCATGGTGAGCTGGCTGCCGTACATCCAGGCAATGCCCACGCCCGCCACGGCAATGGCCACCCAGGTGCGGGGAGGAATGCGGTGGCCGATGAACACCCTGGCGATCAACGCGGTCAGGAAAGGCCCGAGCGCCATGGTCACCAGCACATTGGCCACGCTGGTCATGGTCAGCGCCAGCATGAAGGCGGTGAACATGATGCTCCAGCAAACCCCCGACAGCCACAGGAAGCGGCCCGCATGGCGGATTCTGGAGAACACCGTGCGCCCCTGGAACAGCGGCAGGATGACCAGCAAGGACAGCAGCGTGAAAAAACTGCGCCAGAAGGTCACTTCAAAACTGCGCGCCGATTCAAGATGGCGCGTCACCACGCCCGCGATCGACCACATCAGCGTGATCGCGATCATCAGGAGTACGGCGCGGCTGTGCGTCAGTTTCATGGTGTCCCAAAAAAAGAAAAAAGGCGGGCGGGCACCTGGGTGCCCGCACCGCCTTTTGATTTCTTAGCGGCCGGAGCGCTTGCGCTCGCTCTCTTTGAGGTAACGCTTGCGCAGGCGGACCGACTTGGGTGTGATCTCGACCAGTTCGTCGTCCTCGATGAACTCGACGCCGTATTCCAGCGTCAATTCGATAGGCGGCGTGATCTTGATCGCGTCTTCCTTGCCGGACACGCGGAAGTTGGTCAGCTGTTTGGTACGCGTCGCGTTGACCACCAGGTCGTTGTCCCTGGAGTGGATGCCGACAATCATGCCTTCGTACACCGGATCGTTGGCCTTGACGAACATGCGGCCACGGTCGTCCAGCTTGCCCAGGGCGTAGGTGAAGATTTCACCGTCGTCCATGGAAATCAGCACGCCGTTCTTGCGGCCGCCGATCTCGCCCTTGTGCGGCTCATAGCTGTCGAAGATGTTGGAGATCAGGCCGGAACCACGCGTCAGGTTCAGGAATTCGTTAGTGAAACCGATCAGGCCACGTGCCGGAATGCGGTACTCGAGGCGCACGCGGCCACGGCCGTCGGATTCCATGTTGACCAGGTCGCCCTTGCGCTCACCGAGGGCCTGCATCACGCCGCCCTGATGGGTTTCCTCGATGTCGGCCGTGACCAGCTCGATCGGCTCGTGGCGCACGCCATCGACGTCGCGATACACCACGCGGGGTTTGGACACCGCCAGCTCGAAGCCTTCGCGGCGCATGTTTTCCAGCAGGATGGTCAGGTGCAGTTCGCCGCGGCCCATGACTTCAAAAATGCCTTCTTCGTCGGTTTCCTTCACGCGCAGGGCCACGTTGTGTTGCAGCTCTTTCTGCAGGCGGTCCCAGATCTGGCGGCTGGTGACAAACTTGCCTTCACGGCCGGCCAGTGGGCTGGTGTTGACGCAGAAGTTCATGGTCAGGGTCGGCTCATCGACCTTGAGCATGGGCAACGGCGCAGGGTTGACGGGATCGGTGATGGTCACGCCGATACCGATATCGGTCAGGCCGTTGATCAGCACGATTTCACCGGGGCCGGCTTCTTCGGTCTGCACACGTTCCAGGCCCTGGAAGGTCAACACCTGGTTGATCCGTCCCTTGACGGCCTTGCCGTCCGGGCCTTCCATCACCACCACGTCCATCATCGGCTTGATCGTCCCTTGGCTGATGCGGCCCACACCAATGCGGCCCACAAAGGTCGAGAAGTCGAGCGCGGAAATCTGCAGCTGCAACGGCGCTGCCGGATCACCTTCCTGATGCGGCACATGCTTGAGCACGGTGTTGAACAGGGCCGACATGTCGGGACCCCACTGCTCACCGGGCGCGCCCTCTTCCATCGACGACCAGCCATTGATGCCCGAGGCGTAAACCACGGGAAAATCGAGCTGTTCGTCGGTGGCACCAAGCTTGTCGAACAGGTCAAAAGCGGCGTTGACCACGTAGTCGGGACGCGCGCCGGGCTTGTCCACCTTGTTGACCACCAGGATGGGCTTGAGGCCCAGCGCCAGCGCCTTCTTGGTCACGAAACGCGTCTGCGGCATCGGGCCTTCCTGCGCGTCGATCAGCAGCACCACGCCGTCAACCATGGACAGGGCGCGCTCGACTTCACCGCCGAAGTCGGCGTGGCCGGGGGTATCGACGATGTTGATGTGGGTGCCTTCCCAGGTCACGGCGCAGTTCTTGGCCAGGATGGTGATGCCACGCTCTTTCTCGATGGCGTTGTTGTCCATCACGGTGTCGACCACTTTTTCGTGTTCGGCAAAGGTGCCGGACTGGCGCAGCAGCTGGTCGACCATGGTGGTCTTGCCGTGGTCAACGTGGGCAATGATGGCGATGTTTCGGATTTGCTTGTGGCTCATGGTTCGCTTTCTAAAAACTTCAATTCGGTGGCTGGTTAATGGGCCAATGCGGCAGGTGCCGCAGGGCTGGAAGCAAGGGACGGGCTGGCAACCAGCATGTCCTGGATTTCAATCGGGCTGAGCAGGCGCCCGGGGATCAACTCATCGGCGGTGACATGGGCCGAGCCCAGAAAGGCCGGCCGGTCCGTTGCCGGTCCTGAGCCCGTCGAAGGAGCCTGTCCTGAGCCCGTCGAAGGGCCATAGACCTGCACCATCGCGCTGTCCGGCCCCCACTGGCCCGGGCTGCCGCGACGCCGCAAGCCGCTCAGGAACCGCCCTGCATCATCAGCGCCCAATGTGACAGACGGAAAGCCCGCCACCAGCGACTGCACCGGCAGCAAACAGGCCTCACGTTCGGCCTCGCTCATGGCTTCGAGTGCCGGCAGGCTCACGCACTGGCGGTCGGTGTAGCCGCCGGTCTCCAGGCGCCGCAGCGACCCGAGGTGGGCGCCGCAGCCGATGGCCTCGCCGATGTCTTCCCCGAGCGTGCGGATGTAGGTGCCCTTGCTGCAGGACACTATTATTTTGATAGCTGCCGGCGCTCGTGGGTCCTGGGCTGGAGTCATATTCAGCTTGTAGATCGTGATGTGGCGGGCTTCCCGCTCAACTTCCTCGCCCTTGCGCGCGTATTCGTAGAGCGCCTTGCCGTCTTTTTTCAGGGCCGAATACATGGGTGGTACCTGCGCCAGCGGGCCGGTGAAGCGGCGTGTCATCTCTGCCAGCAATTCGAGCGTGATGGCCGGCACCGGCCGGGTCTCAATCACATCGCCTTCGGCGTCGGCGGTGCTGGTTTTCTGGCCCAGCAGCAGCACGGCTTCATAGGTCTTGTCGGCATCGAGCTGCAACTGACTGAACTTGGTGGCCGCCCCGAAACACAGGGGCAACACGCCGGTGGCCAGCGGATCCAGCGTGCCGGTGTGGCCGGCCTTGTCGGCACGCAGCAGCCATTTGGCCTTCTGCAAGGCCTGATTGCTCGACAGGCCGAGCGGCTTGTCGAGCAGCAGCACGCCGTGCACGGGACGTCGCTGTATCTTTTGGCCCCGCGGGGCCTGGCGATGAGAAGTTGTTTGCGTCATAAATTCCGACAGGCTCGGCGCACGGGCTGGCCGCGCACTCTGTTGGCACCGTTGTCCCTGAACCTGTCATCAAGGGAAACGGCGCGAACTCAGTCGTCCTGGGCGCGGGAAGAAACCGCCTTGGCAATCAGGGCGTTCATGTCGGCCGCACGTTCGGTCGTGCGGTCAAACTGGAAATGCAGGGTCGGCACCGTGTGGATCATCAGCTTCTTGAACAGGCCGTTGCGCAGAAAGCCCGCGGCCTGGTTCAGCGCTGTTTCGCACTCTTTCGGGTCGCCGATCAGCACGCTGAAAAACACCTTGGCATGTGCGTAGTCCGGCGTCACCTCGACGGCCTGGATCGTCACCATCCCGACCCGCGGGTCTTTCAGTTCGCGCGCGATCAACTCCGTCAGATCGCGCTGGATCTGGTCGGCGACGCGAAAACCGCGATTCGGGGTGGATGATTTTTTACGCATAAAAAATTGGGGGAGTTGGGGCGGCTGGCCCCGTGTGGCGCCAGCCGCAAGGCAGTCTTAAGGTCTTCAGGCCTCCAGCGTCCTGGCCACTTCACGGATTTCAAAGAACTCCAGCATGTCGCCGACCTGGATGTCGTTGTAGCCCTTGACGTTCAAGCCGCACTCGAAGCCTTCCTTGACCTCTTTGGCATCGTCCTTGAAACGCTTGAGCGAGTCGAGTTCACCCGTGAAGATGACGATGTTTTCGCGCAGCAGGCGCAGACGCGCACTGCGGCGAACCACACCGGCGGTGACCATACAGCCGGCGATCGAGCCGATCTTGCTGACCTTGAACACCTGGCGAATTTCGGCCGTACCGATGACTTCTTCCTTCTTGTCCGGCGTCAGCATGCCCGACATCGCGGCGCGCAGTTCGTCCACCGCATCGTAAATGATGTTGTAGTAGCGAAGGTCCACACCGTTGTTTTCTGCCAGCTTGCGGGCCTGGGCATCGGCGCGGGTGTTGAACCCGATCACCACGGCCTTGGAGGCGATGGCCAGATTGACGTCGGACTCGGAAATGCCGCCGACGCCGGAGTACACCAGCTGCACCTTGACCTCGTCGGTCGAGAGCTTGAGCAGCGACTGGGCCAGCGCTTCCTGCGAACCCTGCACATCGGCCTTGATGATGATGGGCAACATCTTGACTTCGCCGGCGCCGATGTCGGAGAACATGTTCTCCAGCTTGGCGGCCTGCTGCTTGGCCAGCTTGGTGTTGCGGAACTTGCCGGCACGGTAGGTGGCGATTTCACGGGCGCGACGTTCGTCGAGCATGACCATGAATTCATCACCGGCCTGCGGCACTTCCGTCAGACCCTGGATCTCCACCGGAATCGACGGACCGGCCGTCTTGATCGGCTTGCCGTTTTCGTCCAGCATGGCGCGCACGCGGCCAAAGGTCGAGCCGGCCAGCACCACGTCGCCGGCCTTGAGCGTGCCGGCCTGAACCAGCACGGTCGCCACCGGGCCGCGGCCCTTGTCAAGCCGGGCTTCAATCACCAGGCCTTTGGCCAGCGCATCCACCGGCGCCTTGAGCTCCAGCACTTCGGCCTGCAACAGCACCTGCTCGAGCAGGGCATCGATGCCGGCGCCGGTATGGGCCGACACGCCGACAAAGGGCACGTCGCCGCCGAACTCTTCGGGAATCACTTCTTCAGTGACCAGCTCGCCCTTGACGCGCTCCATGTTGATGCCCGGCTTGTCGATCTTGTTGATCGCCACGACGATGGGCACCCCGGCCGCTTTCGCATGTTTGATGGCTTCCTTGGTCTGCGGCATGACGCCGTCGTCGGCCGCCACCACCAGAATCACGATGTCGGTGGCCTGGGCGCCACGGGCACGCATGGCGGTAAACGCCTCGTGACCCGGCGTGTCCAGGAAGGACACCATGCCGCGCGGGGTTTCCACGTGGTAGGCGCCGATGTGCTGGGTGATGCCGCCGGCTTCACCGGAGGCCACCTTGGCGCGGCGGATGTAGTCGAGCAGCGAGGTCTTGCCGTGGTCAACGTGACCCATGACGGTCACGACCGGGGCGCGTGGCAGCAACTCGGCCTGCTGGCCCTGGACGTCCTCGTCGGCAAAAGCCTCCGGATCGTCCAGCGAAGCCGTCACCGCCTTGTGGCCCATTTCTTCCACGACAATCATCGCGGTGTCCTGGTCCAGCGGCTGGTTGATGGTGACCATCTGGCCCAGCTTCATCAGGTGTTTGATGACCTCGGAGGACTTCACGCTCATCTTGTGGGCGAGTTCGGCTACCGTGATGGTCTCCGGCACATGCACCTCGATGACCTTGAATTCGGTCGGCGCCACAAAGGTGGACTCGGAACGCGAATCGCGGTCCGAACTGCGACGGCCGCGCGGGCCGCCACGGAAGTTGCCACGGCCTGGCACGACAGGCGCGCCCCGGCTCGGAATCCCCTTCTTCTTGGCAACATCGTCTTTCCAGGTCGAAGACAGATTCTCCGACTTGACTTCCTTCTTGCCTGCGGCACCCGCCACCGCGCCCGGCGCTGCCGGTTTGGCGGCGCCCGGTACCACGGCAGGCTTGTGCAGCGTGCCCTTGATGACGGCTTTGGGGTCGACGTGGGGCACCAGAACACGCTTGGGCGCATTCATCATGGCGCGAATGCCGGCGGCTTCCGCCTCGGCTTTCTTGCGGCGGTCCTGCAGGTCCTGCGCCTTCACGGCGTCGGCCTGGAACTCTGCCGTGGCCTTGGCCTTGGCCGCTGCCTGGGCGGCACTGGCGTCAGCAGCTTTCGAAGCCGCCAGCGCCACGGCAGCGCTGTCCGGCGCGGCAGGCGCTTCCACAACCACGGCCTTGGCGGGAATGATTTTGCCGATGGTTGGTTTTTCCAGCTTCCTGGCGGCCTCGGCGGCTTGCGCAGCAGCCAGCGCACTTTGCTCGGCGGCCTGGCGCTCGTTTTCAAGGGCCTGGTCCCTGGCATCCTGCTCTTCACGCAGGCGGCGTTTTTCCGACAGCTCCTCTTCCTGCCGGCGCAGCAGTTCGGCATGGCGGCTGGCTTCTTCCTCGCGGCGAACCAGTTCGGCATCAATCACCGGCACCTCCGGTGCAGCAACCGGCACGGCCACCTCTTCGACAGGCTGGTCAGAACCTTCGTCGCGCTTGATGAAGGTGCGTTTTTTGCGAACCTCGACCTGGATGGTCCGGGCGCGGCCGGTGGCATCGGCCTGCTTGATTTCGGTGGTCGACTTCTTGACCAGCGTGATTTTCTTGCGCTCGGCACTGGCCGTGCCATGGGCCGCCTGCAGATAGCTCAGCAGCTTCTGCTTGTCGGCCTCTGACAGGGGATCCGTGGCCTGCGCCTTGGCAACACCGGCACTGGTCAATTGCTCGATCAGGGTGGCGGTGGGTTTATTCAGTTCAGCTGCGAATTCAGCGACGGTAGTGGTACTGGACATATGTTTTTTTCCTGCTGGCCTCCATGATCATTGCTCTTGGGCCGTTGCCGGCGCAGCGGGCTCTGCAGCCTCATCGGTAAACCAATGCGCGCGCGCGGTCATGATCAGGGCTTTGGCTTCGTCCGCAGACTGGCCGGTGATATCGGTTAATTCGTCGACGGCCAGATCGGCCAGGTCGTCACGGGTGCTCACACCCGCATCGGTCAGTTTGGCAATCAGTTCGGGGGTCAGGCCTTCGACATCGCGCAGGTTCTGCGAAACGCCTTCGACATCTTCTTCCCTGGCGATTTCCATCGTCAACAAGGCATCCTTGGCACGTGTGCGCAACTCGTTGACCGTGTCTTCATCGAAGGACTCGATCTCCAGCATCTCCTGCAGCGGCACATAGGCGACTTCTTCCAGGCTGGTGAAGCCCTCGGAGATCAGGATGTCGGCGATTTCCTCGTCCACATCGAGTTTTTCCATGAACAGCTTGCGGCTGGTGTCGGTTTCAAGCGACTGTTTTTCGGCGGACTCGTCGGCCGTCATGATGTTGATCTTCCAGCCGGTCAGCTCGGCGGCAAGGCGCACGTTCTGGCCGCCGCGGCCGATCGAGATGGCGAGGTTTTCCTCGTCCACCACGACATCCATGGCGTGACGCTCTTCGTCCACCACGATGGACGACACGTTGGCCGGAGCCAGCGCACCGATCACGAACTGGGCCGGGTCCTCGCTCCAAAGCACGATGTCGACGCGTTCGCCGGCGAGTTCGTTGGTCACGCCGTTGACACGGGTGCCGCGCACACCGACGCAGGTGCCGATCGGATCGACGCGTTTGTCATGCGACAACACGGCAATCTTGGCGCGCGAACCAGGGTCGCGGGCGCAGGATTTGATCTCCAGCAGGCCCTGCTCGATCTCGGGTACTTCCTGGCGGAACAGCTCGATCATGAACTCGGGCGCAGTGCGCGACAGGATGATGGGCGCGCCGCGCAGGGTGTTGTCAACTTCCATGATCATGGCGCGGACGCGGTCACCGGAGCGCAGGTTTTCCTTCGGAATCATGTCGCTGCGGCGCAGGCGGCCTTCAACGCGGCCGGATTCGACAATGATGTCGCCCTTGTCCATGCGCTTGACGGTGCCGACAAAAATCTTCTCGCCGCGCGACATGAAGTCGTTGAGCAGCATCTCGCGCTCGGCATCACGGATTTTCTGGAGGATGACCTGTTTGGCCGCTTGCGCGCCAATACGGCCGATCGGCAGGCTTTCAACCGGTTTTTCGATGTAGTCGCCTTCTTCGATGTCCGCGATCTCGTCGCGCGCATCGCTGACCAGCTCTTCGGCTTCGGGATTTTGCAGGCCGGCTTCGTCAGGCACTACCAGCCAGCGGCGGAAGGTTTCATAGTTGCCGCTATCGCGGTCCACCACCACGCGGATGTCTACACCGTCTGCGTACACCTTTTTCGTGGCCGAGGCGAGCGCCAGCTCGACCGCGCCAAAGACGACGTCACGTTCAACATTTTTCTCACGCGATATGGCATCAACCAACATCAACAGTTCGCGATTCATTTCACAAGCCTGCCTTTCTTTTATATCTCTGTGGCGGGTGCGCTTTTCGGCCGGCGCCCCTTGAAGTCGACAACGGGCGCCAGACGCGCCTGCACTATTTCATCCAGCGTGAAACCCAGCGCCTGCAGCGGCGCGGGAATCCTTTTCTTGCTTACCTTTTGCCCGGGTTTGACGGCGGGCTCTTCGCTCCACACAATCTGCCATCCCGATGCCGCACGTTCAAGCGTGCCGCGAAATTTTTTCCGGCTGGCCGACACCCCGGAACCGGCCGCAGCCGCCGCACCGATGGGCGCCTTCAGCGTGAGGTCGATCAACTCGCCGGCAAACCGCTCGAAATCCTTTTCACTGCGCAAGGGCCGGTCTATGCCCGGCGAGCTCACCTCGAGCCGGGAATACGCCGTACCCTCCACTTCCAGCACAAACTGCAGCTGGCGCGTGACTTTTTCGCAGTCTTCCGCATTGATGAACTGTTCGGCACCCTGAACATAGGGCTGGTCAATCGTCACGCGCAGCAAACCACCGGCGGTGCGTTCGATGTCCACCAGCTCGTAACCCAGTCCCGTGACTGTTTGCTCAATCGTCTCGTGTAATGCCATTCAGTTCTAAAAAAGCAGCTTCGTAAAATCAGGGGTTGCAAAAACAAACGCCCAAAAAAAATGGGCGGTGAAAACCCGCCCATTTGGTCGTGAAGCGCATATTGTAACCCGCTGCTGACGCCTGTGCAAGCAGTTTACATGCCGGGGCGCCCTATCCCTTGCGCAACGCAGCCTGGCCGGCCATCCGCGAATTCCGGAACGAGCGTCGAAATCAGCAAAAAAAGCCCTGAATCGACAAAACCCGCGTCAGCCTTGTGCAGCCACCAGGGTCTGGGTGTAAGGATGCTGCGGCCGCTCCAGCACCTCGTCCACGCTGCCGGCTTCCAGCACCTCGCCGTCCTTGAGCACCATGACCTGGTGCGCCATGGCGCGGATCACGTCCACGTCATGGGTGATCAACAGGTAGCTCAGGCCACGCTCGCGCTGGAGTTTTTGCAGCAGCTGGAGCACCTGTTTCTGGATGGTCACGTCCAGCGCGCTGGTCGGTTCGTCCAGCACCAGCAACTGGGGCTGGATGATCAGGGCCCGGGCAATGGCCAGCCGCTGGCGCTGCCCGCCCGAAAACTCATGCGGGTAACGCTGCAGCAGGCCGGGGAAATCCTGCCCCCGCGCGCGCTCACTACGTGTAGCTTGCTGCCCCCCAAGGGGGTGCTTTTCGTCTTGGGACGGCCCGGCGACGAAACTCTGCGCTTCGCTCATGCCCACTTCCGCCAGGGATTGCAGCACCTTTTCGCGCCGCTGGCCGGCGGACAGCCCCGGCTCGTGGACACGCAGGCCCTCACCGACGATCTCTTCAACCGTCATGCGCGGCGACAGCGAGGAAAACGGGTCCTGGAACACCACCTGCACCGCGCGGCGGATACGTTTGTTGCTGGCTGCATCGTTACTCCATGCCTGGCCCGCGGCCAGCAGTTGCCCCTGGTGCGGATGCAGGCCCAGCGCGGCCAGGGCCAGCGTGGATTTGCCCGACCCGGACTCGCCGATCACCCCCAGGGTCTGGCCGGCGGAAACCTGGAAACTGGCGCCCTGGAGTGCCACAAACTCGCCCTTGCGAAACCAGCCGCGCACCCCGGGAATCGGCAGCGGATACGTCACCCGCAGGCCCCGGGCCTGCAGGACAGCGGCGGCGGCAGGATCGGCCCGGCCCTGCGCCACGTCGCGTGCCGGCCGGCTGTCTATCAGCTTGCGGGTGTAGGCATGCTGCGGCTTGTCGAACACCTGCGCCACCGGCCCGGTTTCCACAATGCGTCCATCCTCCATCACGGCAATGCGGTCGGCAAAGCGCCGCACCAGGTTCAGATCGTGGGTGATCAAGAGCACCGCCATGCCGTTGCGCTGCTGCAGCCCGGTCAGCAGGTCCAGGATCTGCGTGCGCAGCGTGACGTCCAGTGCCGTCGTCGGCTCGTCGGCCAGCAGCAGTTTTGGCTGGCAGGCCAGCGCCATGGCAATCATGGCGCGCTGGCGCTGGCCCCCCGACAGCTGGTGCGGGTAGGAGCCGGCACGCCGGGCGGCCTCGGGGATGCCGGTGTCTGCTATCAATTTGATAGCTGCCTGCGCAGATTCGGCGGGCGTCAGGGCCTTTTTCAGCTGCAAGACTTCGGCGATCTGTTCCCCCACGGTAAACAGCGGGTTCAGGGCCGTCATCGGCTCCTGGAAAATCATCGCAATGTCCTGGCCGCGGATGCCGCGCAAGGCCCGCTCGGGAAGGGACAACAAGTCGACAGTCCCGTCATGTCCGGCGAAGGTAGCCTTGCCGTCGATGGCAGCGTTCTGCACGAGGCGCAGCAGGCTCAGTGCCGTGACGGTTTTTCCGGAGCCCGACTCGCCGACCAGCGCGAGTTTTTCCCCGGGCTGGATGGAAAAATCGATGCCGCGCACGACCTCCTTGCCGGCGAAGGACACGCGCAGGTTTTGGACGTCAAGAAGGCAGTCACCGCCCATCGCAGGGCCACCCCGAGTCGGGCGAGCCCCCTCGGTGGGCGGCGAGGACACGTCGGTGCCGGGCGTGGGAGCCGTCATTTGTCCGCTTTCCGTGGGTCCAGCGCATCCCGCAACGCATCCCCCATGAAGGTCAGCAGCAACAGGGTCATCACCAGCACCGCGAAGGTCGACAGGGAGATCCACCAGGCGTCGATGTTGGCCTTGCCCTGGTTCAGCAACTCGCCCAGCGACGGTGTGCCGGGCGGCACGCCCAAGCCCAGAAAATCAAGCGAGGTCAGCGCCAGAATCGCCGCGCTCATGCGAAAAGGCAGAAAGGTCACCACCGGCGTCAGGCTGTTGGGCAGGATGTGGCGCCACATGATCTGCAGGTTGCCGACACCCAGCGCGCGCGCAGCGCGCACGTAGTCCATCTGGCGGTTGCGCAGAAATTCGGCGCGCACATAGTCGGACAGGCCCATCCAGCCGAACAGGCTGAGCAAGAGCAAGAGCACCGCCACGCTGGGCGCAAAAATCGCGCTGAAAATGATCAGGAGGTACAGCTCGGGCATGGAACCCCAGATTTCGATGAAACGCTGGAAGGCCAGGTCGGTCTTGCCGCCCACATAACCCTGCACCGCCCCGGTGATGATGCCGACCACCACGCCGATCAGCGTCAGCGCCAGCCCGAACAACACGCTGAGGCGGAAACCGTAGATCAGCTGGGCCAGCAGGTCGCGCCCGCGGTCGTCGGTGCCGAACAGGTTGTCGCGCGACGGCGCCGACGGGTTGGGTTCTTTCGCAAAATAGTTGATGGTGCGCGGGCCATAGGGATTGAGCGGATAAACCGACCAGTTGTCCCCTTCCTTGAGTTTGGCGCGGACAAAGGGGTCGAGGTAGTCGGTGGGGGTGTCGAAATCCCCGCCAAAGGTTTTTTCAGAATAGTCATTGACCAGTGGAAAGTAAAACTCGCCCTGATACCGCAACAGCAGCGGTTTGTCGTTGGACAGCACCTCGGCAAACAGGCTGAGCACCACCAGCACACAGAAAATCACCAGGCTGCGGTAGCCCAGCTTGTTGCGGCGAAACCGCTGCCAGGCGCGCCCGGAAGGAGACGTGGACACGGGCCTATCTGTTTCAGTGCCGCCGTGGATCGGGCTTTGCCCGTCTACAGGCTGCGCCCCCCTGGGGGGGAGGCGGCCTTCGGCCGCTTCGGGGGGGCTAATCAAATTTGACACGGGGGTCCACCCACACATAACAGAGATCGGAGACCAGCTTGGTCAGCAGGCCGATCAGCGTGAACAGGTAGAGCGTACCCAGCACCACCGGGTAGTCGCGCCGGATCACGCTTTCGTAGCTGAGCAGGCCCAGGCCGTCGAGCGAAAACAGGGTTTCGATCAGCAGCGAGCCGGTGAAAAAGGCGCCGATGAAGGCCGACGGAAAACCGGTGATGATGGGGATCAGCGCATTGCGAAACACGTGTTTCCAGAGCACCTGGCGCTCGGACAGGCCTTTGGCGCGCGCCGTCAGCACGTACTGCTTGCGGATTTCCTCGAGAAAGGAGTTTTTGGTCAGCACCGCCGTGACCGCAAAACTGCCCAGCACCATGGCCGTGACCGGCAAGGTGATGTGCCAGAGGTAGTCGGTGATGCGCGCTCCCCAGCTCAAGGTTTCCCAGTTCGAAGACGTCAGCCCGCGCAAGGGAAACCACTGCAGCTGCCCGCCAAAAATCACGAGCAGCGCCACGCCCAGCACAAAGCCGGGAATGGCGTAACCGACCAGCACGATCAGCGTGGTGACAAAGTCAAAACGCGAGCCGGCGCGCACCGCCTTGGCCACACCCAGCGGCACGGCGATCAGGTAGCTGATGAGAAAGGTCCACAGCCCGAGGCTGATGGACACCGGCAGCTTTTCCTTGACCAGTTGCCAGACGTCCTTGTGCTGGTAAAAACTTTTCCCGAGGTCAAACCGCGCGAACTGCCCGAGCATCTGGAAAAAACGCTCGTGCACGGGTTTGTCAAAACCGTACAGCGCCCGGATTTCCTCGATGCGCTGCGCGTCCAGGCCCTGGCGCCCGCGGTAGCCGGACCCGGTGGCCGCCGCCCGCTCGCCGCCAGAATCGCGCCCCTGCAGCTGCGCCACCATCTGCTCGACCGGGCCGCCGGGCACGAACTGCACCATGGCGAAGGTCAGCAGCAGCACCCCCAGCAGGGTGGGAATCATCAGCAGCAGGCGTTTGAGGATGTAGCTGGCCATTATTTGTTCGTGCTGGAAGCCCACCAGGTGCTCATGGCCCAGGTGTCGGCCTGGTAGTACGGTGGAATTGTCGCCGGCAACACAAATGGCGCAGGCCGGTAACCGATCAGGAAGGCGTCGCCGTAGTACTGCGGCACCGAGTAAAAGCCGTGTGTCAACACCCGGTCCAGCGCGCGCATGGCGGCGCCCAGCTCGGGCCGGGTTTTGGCGGTCACCACCTTTTGCAGCAACACATCGACCGCCGGGTCGGCAATGCCCCAGACATTGGACGAACCGGGCGTCTTTGCCGCTTCGGAGCCGAAACGCTCCAGCAACTCGCTGCCCGGCGCGGTCGAGCCCGGCAGGCGCAGCGTCGTGACCTCGAAGTCGAACGCGTCCATCTTCTGCTTGGACAGGGAGAAATCCACAACCCGGTAAGTCATGGTGATGCCCAGCTTTTCCAGCGCTTTCTGGAAAGGCCCGACGATGCGCACCAGCGAGGGCTGGTCGTTGAGGAACTCCATCGTGAAGGCCTCGCCTTTGGCATTGCGCAGCGCGCCATCGCGGTAGGTCCAGCCGGCTTCGCGCAGCAGCGCCTGGGCCTGACGCAGGTTCTGCCGCAGGCTGCCGGGCGGCGTGGTGGCGGGCGCCACCGGCACCGCGCCAAACACTGCGGGCTGGAGCCTGGCGCGCAGCGGCTCCAGCAACGCCAGCTCGTCGGGCTTGGGCAGCCCCTCGGCATGAAACTCGCTGTTCGGGAAATAGCCGTTGACACGTTTGTAGATGCCGTAGAACAGCTGGCGGTTCATCCACTCGAAGTCCATGGCCAGCCCGATGGCTTGGCGCACGCGCGCATCCTGGAATTTTTCCTTGCGCAGGTTGAACACATAGCCCTGGAAGTCGCCGGGATTGCGGTTTTCGAAGGCCCGCTTGACGAGTTCGCCCGATGTGAACTGCTTGCCGGTGTACTGGCGGGCCCAGTTGCGCGAGATGAACTCGCGCATGAAGTCGTATTCACCGGCTTTCAGGCCCTCAAAACGCGAGGTTTCGTCGAGATAAATCTTGAAGGCGATGCGATCGAAGTTGAACTGCCCCTTGCGGCTGGGTAAATCCGCACCCCAATAGGCGGGGTCACGCACATAGGTGATATCGCGGCCCATGGCGGCGCTGCCAGGTTTGTACGGGCCGGAGCCTATGGGCAGTTCAGACACAATTTTGTCAAACGGCTTGCCACCGCCCCAGGCGCGGCTGAACACCGGCATGCCGCCCACGACCAGCGGCAATTCGGGGTTGGGCACCGCAAAATCGAAGCGCAGCACCCGCTCGGACAGCACCTGCACGCCTTTGACCTCGGCATAAATGCTGCGGTATTGCGGCGCGGCCAGCTTGCCGGTCAACTGCGTGAACGAATGCAGCACATCGGCGGCCAGCACCGGCGAGCCGTCCTGAAAACGCGCCTTGGGGTGAAGGCGGAAGGTGGCCGACAGCCGGTCCGGCGCCACCGCAACGTCGTCGGCCAGCAGCCCGTAGGCGGTGGTCGGTTCCTCGGCGTTGCCGGTCAGCAGGCTCTCGATCATCAGCATGCCGATGCCGTAGGGCGCCGTGCCGCGCAGCGTGAAGGGGTTGAACTTGTCGAAGTTGGTGGGCCGGGTCGGCGGCACCATGCGGATCTCGCCGCCCTTGGGCGCAGCCGGGTTGACGTAATCGAAGTGGGTGAAGCCCGGCGGATACTTGATGTCGCCGAACTGCGCATAGGCGTGGGCAGCCCAGGACGCCGGCGCCAGGCAGACCAGAACGGCCATCATCAAGGCCCGCAAAAACGACAAATCCCGCATGCGACAATTCTGCACTACTTAAGTTGGCAAAGAGCGCCATGCACGCAGCGCGCCCTTTGCCCTTTCACTTGCACACACTGGAGCACAAGCATGGGCACACCCACGGGATTTCTCACCGGCAAGAAACTGTTGATCACGGGCGTCCTGTCCAACCGGTCCATCGCTTACGGCATTGCCAAGGCCTGCCATGCCCAAGGCGCCGAACTGGCCTTCAGCTATGTGGGTGAACGTTTCAAGGACCGCATCACGGAGTTTGCCGCCGACTTCGACTCCAAGCTGATTTTTGACTGCGATGTCGGCGACGATGCGCAGATTGCCGCCCTGTTTGCGGACCTGACCAAGACCTGGCCGACCTTTGACGGCTTTGTGCACAGCATCGGCTACGCGCCGCGCGAGGCGATTGCCGGGGATTTCCTCGAAGGCCTGACACGCGAGGGTTTCAAGATCGCCCACGACATCAGCGCCTACAGTTTTCCGGCCATGGCCAAGGCCGCCCTGCCCCACCTCAACCCCAAGTCGGCCCTGTTGACCCTGACCTACCTGGGTGCCCAGCGCACCATCCCCAACTACAACACCATGGGTCTGGCCAAGGCCAGCCTGGAAGCCAGCGTGCGTTACCTGGCCGAATCGCTGGGCCCCAAGGGCATGCGCGTCAACGGCATCAGCGCCGGCCCGATCAAGACGCTGGCGGCCAGCGGCATCAAGGACTTCGGCAAGCTGCTGGGCATGGTGGCCGCCGCCTCGCCGCTGCGGCGCAACGTCACCATCGAGGATGTGGGCAACGTGGCCGCCTTCCTGCTGTCCGACCTGGCTTCCGGCGTCACCGCCGAAATCACCTATGTGGACGGCGGCTTCAGCCACACTGCCGGCATCGGCCGCGACGCCGAGGCGAGCTGAACAGGTTCAGGATCCCATCCCGGGCTTTGGAGCCAAATATGGCTCCAGCCCTTGATACACGGGCGCAGCCAGCTATAAAAATGTGAGCACTTCCCGGATGCGCCGGCTGCTCAGGCGCGGCGCCAGTACACATAAGACCACGCGGTTTCAAAACCCGCACGCCGGTACAGCGCCTGCGCGGCGGTGTTGCCGGCTTCCACCTGCAGGAAGACACGCGCCATGCCCCTCGCCAACGCAGCGTCGGCCAGCCCGGCCAGCACCCGTCCGGCGAGACCCTGGCCGCGGTGGCCTGCGGCGGTGCGCATGCCGTGCACGCTGACCCAGCCATGGCCAAAAGCCGCCACCCCGCCCGCGAGGACTTCGCCGCCTTCACGAACGCTGGCATACACCGAGCCCTGCGCACGGCCCAACGCCCTGACCCGGCAGGCACCGTCCACTGGATCAAAGCCCTCCCCCAGGAAAAGCGCCGTCCAGGCCGCATCCGGCGCAGCATGGACCTCGGCGCTCGCCTGCGATGACACCTCGCGCATACGCGCCACCGTGCCCAGTTGCACCAGCGTGGGTTTGTCGGCGCTGTAACCGCACTGACGCAGTTCATGGCGCAAACCGTCAAAACAGGCGTCGGTGGCAAGGCGAAACACCGCCGGAAGACCTCGCGCCGCGTAATACGCCTCGATGCGGCCCAGCACGCCCGGCTCGATGTCCGTATGCTGCAGCGGCACGGCACTTCTGGCACGGCCTATGGATCCGTGATCGACAGGCAGCAGCCAGCCTTCCCGCGCCTCCACGGTTTCGGGGGCCACGGCGGCCAGGGTGGCCTGTTCTATGGAAGCAACATCTTTGGCGTTCATGAATGAAGTTTGTACCGGTTCAGACTTGCACCAAGCCCGTGCTCGACCGCACAATCGTCAGCCGCAGGCCGGGGGAAACTGGCAAAACGGGAAAGGCCAATACTACTGTTTTGATAGCTGACTCCGCCCTTTCTTCGGGCGCTTGCGGCATGAATCATGCAATACATCCAACGACATGACGGCACACCCACCACCCACCCTTACGCTCACCCGCGCGAGCGGCGCTTTCCTTCGCATCTGCGCGCTGCCCTGGCTGCTGGCATTGACAGCCCTGCTGGCGCCCGCCCTTCCCGCAGCGGCGGCCGGCCACGGCCCGTCGCTGATGCTGGCCAATGTCTACCACCCGGGCATCGCGCTGCAGGAGTACTGGGTCAGTGAGAAACTCGACGGCGTGCGCGGCTATTGGGACGGAGACAAGCTGCTGACACGCGGCGGCGAGCGCATCGCCGCCCCGGCCTGGTTCACTGCAGGCTGGCCCAGGCAACCCCTGGACGGCGAGTTGTGGGCCGGCCGTGGTCAATTCTCCAAGGCGGTCTCCACCGTGCGCCAGCAAACCCCCGACGATGCCGCGTGGCGCGCCCTGCGTTTCATGGTGTTCGACCTGCCCACTCAGCCCGGGACCTTCACCGAGCGGATTCCGGCCCTCAATGGGGTGGTCAGCCGCATCGACCAGCCCTGGGTGCAGGCGGTTGCGCAGTCCCGGGTTGCCAGCCATGCCGAACTCCAGCGCCTGCTGGCCAAAACCGTCAGGCTGGGCGGCGAAGGGCTGATGCTGCACCGCGGCGCTTCGCTCTACCAGGGCCTGCGCAATGACGACCTGCTCAAGGTCAAGACGCACGAGGACGCGGAAGCCCGCGTGCTGGCCCACCTGCCGGGCCAGGGCAAACATGCCGCGGCCCTGGGCGCGCTGCTGGTCGAGACGGTACGCGCGGACGGCCTGCCGGGCAAGCGCTTCAAGCTGGGCACCGGCTTCAGCGACGAACAGCGGCGCCACCCGCCGCCCGTGGGCAGCATCGTCACCTACCGCTTTCGCGGCCTGAATGACAGCGGTGTTCCGCGCTTTGCGAGCTTCCTGCGGGTCCGGGAGGACATGGCACCGGCACGGCCCTGAACGCCGCTGCCGGCGGCCGGCGAAGCAGTTTCGTTCCTTGATTACTCTTTCACGCAGTCGGCGTAATAGTGCTTCTTGCCGTCGGCGTCTTCGATTTCGACCAGGCCATGAATGTCCGTCTCGAAGCCCGGGCACTGCGCGTTGAACTCGCGCGAGAACTTCAGGTAGTCGACGATCTTCTTGTTGAACACTTCCCCGGGAATCAGCAGCGGAATGCCGGGCGGGTATGGCGTGACCAGCCCCACCGTGATGCGGCCCTCGAGTTTGTCGATTTCCACCCGCTCGGTCTTGTGCAGCGCGATGTGCGCGTAAGCGTCGCTGGGCTTCATGGCCGGCGTCAGGTCGCTTAAATACATGTCGGTGGTCAGGCGCGCGATGTCGTATTTGGCATACAGGTTGTGGATGTGCTGGCACAGGTCGGCCAGACCCATTTTTTCGTACTTGGGATACTTCTGGCAGAACTCCGGCAGGATGCGCCACATGGGCTGGTTCTTGGCGTAGTCGTCCTTGAACTGCTGCAGCGCGGTCAGCATGCTGTTCCAGCGGCCCTTGGTGATGCCGATGGTGAACATGATGAAAAAGCTGTAGAGGCCGGTTTTCTCCACCACCACGCCGTGCTCGGCCAGGAACTTGGTCACGATGCTGGCGGGAATGCCGGTTTTGGCGAACTTGCCGTTCAGGTCCATGCCGGGCGTGACGACGGTGGACTTGATCGGGTCCAGCATGTTGAAGCCGGTCGCCATCTTGCCGAAGCCGTGCCAGTTGACGCCAGCCTTGGCATTCTTGGACTCGCCCTTGATGATCCAGTCATCCGAGCGGCCAATGCCCTCGTCCACCAGCTTGTCCGGCCCCCACACCTTGAACCACCAGTCGTCGCCGTATTCCTCATCGACCTTGCGCATGGCGCGGCGGAAATCCAGTGCTTCGGCAATGCTTTCTTCCACCAGCGCGGTGCCGCCGGGCGGCTCCATCATGGCCGCGGCCACGTCGCAACTCGCGATGATGCTGTACTGCGGCGAGGTCGAGGTGTGCATCAGGTAGGCCTCGTTGAAGAGGTGCCTGTCGAGTTTGACAGTCTGCGAGTCCTGCACCAGCACATGGCTGGCCTGGCTGATGCCGGCCAGCAGCTTGTGGATGGACTGTGTCGCATACACCATGGCCTGCTTGGGCCGCGCGCGTTTTTTCCCCATTGCATGGTAGCTGCCGTAAAACGGGTGGAAGGCCGCGTGCGGCAACCAGGCCTCGTCGAAATGCAGGTTCTCGACATACCCGTCGAGCATGCCCTTGATGGTTTCGGTGTTGTACAGCACGCCGTCGTAGGTGGACTGGGTGATGGTCAGCACACGCGGCTTGACCTTCTTGGCGTCCACGCCCTTGAGCAGCGGGTTGGCCTTGATCTTGGCCTGGATGGAGGCCTGCTCGAACTCTTCCTTGGGAATCGGGCCGATGATGCCGAAGTGGTTGCGCGTCGGCTTGAGGAACACCGGAATCGAGCCGGTCATGATGATCGCGTGCAGGATGGACTTGTGGCAGTTGCGGTCCACCACCACCACATCGCCGGGCGCCACGGTGTGGTGCCAGACCATCTTGTTCGAGGTGGACGTGCCGTTGGTCACGAAAAAGCAGTGGTCGGCATTGAAGATGCGGGCGGCATTGCGCTCCGAGGCGCCCACCGGGCCGTCGTGGTCCAGCAGCTGGCCCAGTTCCTCAACCGCGTTGCAGACGTCGGCGCGCAGCATGTTCTCGCCGAAAAACTGGTGGAACATCTGCCCGACCGGGCTTTTCAGGAAAGCCACGCCGCCGGAATGCCCCGGGCAGTGCCAGGAGTAGGAACCGTCTTCGGCGTAATCGAGCAGCGCCTTGAAAAACGGCGGCTGCACGCCTTCGAGGTAACTCTTGGCCTCGCGGATGATGTGGCGCGCCACAAACTCGGGCGTGTCCTCGAACATGTGGATGAAACCGTGCAGTTCGCGCAGGATGTCATTGGGGATGTGCCGCGAGGTCTTGGTTTCGCCATAAACGTAGATCGGCACATCCAGGTTCTTGCGCCGCACTTCCTCGATGAAGTGACGCAGGTTCACGACCGCGGGGTCCAGATCCGGCCCGGGTGTGAACTCTTCATCGTCGATCGACAGAATGAAGGCGCTGGCACGGCTTTGCTGCTGCGCAAACTGCGACAGGTCACCGTAGCTGGTCACACCCAGCACCTCAAAACCCTCTGTTTCTATGGCTTGCGCCAGCGCGCGAATGCCCAGGCCGGAGGTGTTTTCGGAGCGGAAGTCTTCGTCAATGATGACGATGGGAAAGCGGAATTTCATCAAAAGGCCTTTGCCTGGAGCTGCCAAAAAAAACGAATCAGGGCCGAAGTGTAAGGATATTTGAGGTCAGCGGCGCAGCTTGGCCTTTCCCGGTCGGGTTTAAGAACTTGTTCTAAGCTTGTCGGGGGTCATTTGTGGCCCAGAATGTAGCTTTTAGGAAACGAAGGAAACGCGATATGACAACCCTGGCCGATTCGACGATTTGGTGGCTGCTGGCCGGCGCCGCCGTGGCGCTGGAGCTGGTCACAGGCACGTTTTACCTGCTGATGCTGACCGTCGGCATGACGGCAGCGGCCCTGGCGGCCCATCTGGGCGCCTCCGTCATGGTGCAGATTGTGGTCGCGGCGGTGGTCGGCGGCGGCGGCGTGGTGGCCTGGCACTGGAAACGCAGCCAGAGCCCCAGGCCGGCCCAGGCCAATGCCAACCGGGATGTGCAGATGGACATCGGCGAGACCGTGCATGTGCTGCAATGGAACAACGATGCCACCGCCACCGTGAAATACCGCGGCGCCCAATGGACGGTGGAGCTCGCCGACCATGATGCAGCGCCCCAGCCCGGCCTCTTCAAGGTCAGAAAACTCCACGGCAACCGCCTGGTGGTTGGCAAACTGTGAGAAAGTGCACGGTCTGATGCCGGGCGGCTGATGCTGCCCCCGTTTTTTGTTTTTTGTTTTTTACGGAGAAACTCATGGAAATTGCACTCGTCATCCTGGTGATTGCCGTCATTTTTATCGCGCGCAGCATCAAGGTCGTGCCCCAACAAAACTCGTGGGTGGTCGAGCGACTGGGCAAATACCACGCCAGCCTGACACCGGGTCTCAATTTCCTGATCCCCTTCATTGACCGCGTGGCCTACAAACACTCGCTCAAGGAAATCCCGCTCGACGTTCCCAGCCAAGTCTGCATCACGCGCGACAACACCCAGCTGCAGGTTGACGGCATCCTTTATTTCCAGGTCACCGACCCGATGCGCGCCAGCTACGGCTCATCGAACTACATCGTGGCCGTCACCCAGCTGGCCCAGACCTCGCTGCGCAGCGTCATCGGCAAGCTCGAGCTCGACAAGACCTTCGAGGAACGCGACATCATCAACGCCCAGGTCGTGGCCGCCATCGACGAGGCCGCGCTGAACTGGGGCGTAAAGGTGCTGCGTTATGAAATCAAGGACTTGACGCCGCCCAAGGAAATCCTGCTGGCCATGCAGTCACAGATCACCGCCGAGCGCGAAAAACGCGCACTGATCGCCGCCTCCGAAGGCCGCCGCCAGGAACAGATCAACATCGCCACCGGTGAACGCGAGGCCTTCATCGCACGCTCCGAAGGTGAAAAACTCGCCGCCATCAACAACGCGCAGGGTGAAGCGGCCGCGATCACGGCGGTGGCAGACGCCACCGCCCAGGCCATCGAACGTATTGCCGCCTCGATCCGTCAGCCCGGCGGTGAAATGGCCGTGCAGCTCAAGGTTGCCGAAAAGGCCGTGGAAGCCTACTCCCGCGTTGCGGCCGACGCCAAAACCACGCTGATTGTTCCCAGCAACATGACCGAAGTCTCGACCCTGATCACCTCGGCCATGACCATGGTGCAGTCCACCCGGGCCGCCTGACCAGCATCCGCAGAAGGCACACGCATGAACGCCATGAACGTACTCGGTACGGAGCTGGTCCCCTGCTCCTACGACCCGTTGACCGGCTATTTCCGCGACGGCTGCTGCAACACCGACGAGTCCGACCTGGGCTCGCACCTAGTCTGCGTCAAGGTGACCAGCGACTTCCTGGCATTTTCAGCAGCCAAAGGCAACGACCTGGTGACCCCCCGGCCCGAGTACCGCTTTGCCGGGCTCAAGCCCGGCGACCGGTGGTGCCTGTGCGCCAACCGCTGGCGCGAGGCACTGGAAGCCGGCTTTGCGCCGCCCGTGGTTCTGGAGTCCACCCACCTCAGGGCGCTGGAGTTCGTGACACGCGCGCAACTGGAAAAACACCGTTTTCGCAGCGCGCTTCACTGATCAGCGCCATCTTCCGTGCCGCGCACTGCTACAATGCAAGGCTTCGCGGAAAGGTGGATGAGCGGTTTAAGTCACACGCCTGGAAAGCGTGCGTGGGGTTATACCCACCGCGGGTTCGAATCCCGCCCTTTCCGCCAAAAGTACAGTTGCCGTGAGTTTTCCACACGGCAGTGAAAACTCCTGAAAGCCCAGCTTGTCTGGGCTTTTTTGTGTCCGCCATTGGGAGGCAGGCCTTACCGCCTCAGCGCAACAACACCTCCTGGCGACGAACGGTGGTGATCCGTCAACGCGAGCGATTTCCCGCGCGCCCCTTGAACCTTGAAGAGCAAAAAAAAGCCACCTCGCGGTGGCTTTTTTTCTGAGGGCCGGAGAACTTATTCCAGGGCCGTTTTCTTGCCGTCCTTGTAGGTGTACAAGGTGATGGACGGGTTTTTCAGTTCGCCGCTAGGCAGGAACTCGATGGTGGTGGTCACGCCCTTGAGGCTGGTTTTGATCAGCTCTGGGATGTAGACCTTGGGATCGCTCGAGTTGGCGCGTTTCATCGCGTCGACCAGCACGAAGGTCGCGTCATAGGTGTACGGGCTGTAGACCTGGAACTGGTTCGGGTACTTCTCGTCGTAGCGTTTCTTCCACTCGACGCCGCCAGGCATCTTGGCCAGCGATGCGCCGCCCTCGGCACAAATCACGTTGTCGAGGGTCTTGGCGCCGGCAGCAAGCTTGGCAATCTCGGAGGTGCAGATGCCATCACCACCGAAGTACTTGACCTTGCTCATGCCCAGCTGTTCCATCTGACGCAGCATCGGGCCGGCTTGCGGGTCCATGCCGCCGTAGAACACGGCGTCAGGGCTCTTGGCCTTGATGGCGGTCAGGATGGCCATGAAGTCAGTGGCCTTGTCGGTGGTGAACTGCTCGTCAACCACGGTCATGCCTTTTTCCTTGGCCGTCTTCTTGAAGATGTCGGCAACACCCTGTCCGTAAGCGGAACGGTCGTCGATGACGGCCACTTTCTTCAGCTTGAGCGTGTCGGCAGCGTAAAACGCCAAGCCGGCACCCAGGGCCAGATCGTTGGCAATGATGCGGTAGGTGGTGTTGTAGCCTGGCTTGGTCAGGTCAGGGTTGGTGGCGGCACCAGTGACGTGGGGAATGCCGCAGTCGTTGTAGACCTTGGAAGCAGGAATGGTCGTGCCCGAGTTGAGGTGACCGACCACGCCGGCGACTTTGGAGTCGCACAGTTTTTGTGCGGCAGCCGTGCCCTGTTTCGGATCAGCAGCATCATCTTCAGCAACGATTTCGAAGGTGGCCTTCTTGCCGCCGATCATGACGCCCTGTTTGTTCAGGTCTTCAATGGCCATGCGGACGCCATTTTCATTGTCTTTGCCGTAATGGGCCTGCGCGCCGGAAGTCGGGGCGACGTGGCCAATCTTGACAACGAGCGTATCACCGGCGGGTGCGGGAGCCGCAACGACCGGGGCAGCAGGTGCAGTGGCGGCCGGCGCAGCTTCTTCTTTTTTGCCGCAGGCAACAACCAACATGGCGGCCAAAGCGACCGCAGTCCATTTCATTTGCATAAATACACTCCAATTAGGAAATTACCGTTAATGGTTGAGAACTGATTTTTCTACTCAACAGCCACGAACATAACGCAATTTCCGCGCCCGCACCATAGCAAGCAGCCCTAGTGTTGCGCTGCGGAGGTGGAGCAAGAAATGAAATTGATCTGGTATTAGCAAATCTAATAAAGCGTCAGAGGCAGGCCTGCCATGGGCAGTAGCCCTGGCCCCGCGGCATGATCATATGAATCGTCAAAAGTACCAGCCGCCTCAGGTATTTTTAACGCCCTCGAACAAGCCACCCTGCATGAACCGGAAAGCCGGCGCAGCCGTTTCAGGGCTTGTCCTGCAGCTGGCTGGCCAGTTCCTGCTCAAACGCCTGGTTGACCGACTGCCGCACCACGATCTCGATTTCGTCCCTGAGGCTGGGCGCCAGCGCCTGGGTGTGCTCCAGCACCAGACGGCCCACGGTCTCGCGCAGCAGCCGGTCCAGCGTCAAATCGACGCGCTGCATCACGCGATGCACCATCTGCTCCTGAAAGTGCTGCATGTCCATCGCCGCGGGGGCGCGCCGGCCCCCGGGCGCGGTGGCCTGGGGTTGCACAACTTCCGTCAGCGTGGGCACAAAGCGGGGTGGCGGGCGGTTCATGAGGCGCCCGCGCTGGCCAGGTCGTGCCGCCTCATGGCATAACCGCGGTCGGCGTAATGCTTCCAGCGGCTGCGGGCGGCCGCGCGGTCGTCATCGGCGAGGGTGACGAGTTCGATGAACCGCTCGAAACGCTCAAACCCGACCGGCACGTGGTGCCCGAGGTTGACCAGCACCTCATGGTGGGGACAGCCCTCCAGAGAACCGGCCAGCAGCACCGGCGTGGCAGACACGGTGGACGGGACCGCGCTCAAGTGACAATGCGGCACGAATTCCAGCGGGGAGAAGGTCCACAACAACTGGTCCAGCCGGGCCAGCATGTCCGGCTCAGCCGTCACCACGACGCGCGCGCCGCTGCCCCAAGCCTTGCGCAGCAGTCGGCAGCTGTAGGCCAGCTTGTCCGGCACGTTGAAATGAAAAGCAACTTCGGTCATGCGCGTGACCGGGCTCCCGCCTTGGGGGTCCGGGTTTTGGCTGGCGCTCTGGCCGGCTGAACCTGGCTCAGCAAAAAATCGACCAGCAGGGGCACGGGCCGGCCGGTCGCGCCTTTGGCGGCCCCGCTTTTCCAGGCCGTGCCGGCAATGTCCAGGTGCGCCCAGGGGAACTTGCCGGCAAAGCGCTGCAGAAACTTGGCCGCGGTGATGGCGCCACCGGCACGTCCGGCAACGTTGGCCACGTCCGCAAAATGGGTTTTCAGGCCCTCGGCGTATTCGTCGTCCAGCGGCATGCGCCAGCACAGATCGAGCGAGCTGTCGCCGGCCGCGCCCAACGCCTGGGCCAGCGCGTCGTCACTGGAGAACATGCCGCTGCGCACGCCGCCCAGCGCAATCACGCAGGCGCCGGTCAGGGTGGCAATGTCCACCACGGCGCGCGGCTTCAGGCGTTCGGCGTACGTCAACGCATCACACAACACCAGCCGGCCTTCGGCGTCGGTGTTGAGGATCTCGATGGTCTGCCCGCTCATGCTGGTTACCACATCGCCGGGCTTGATGGCACGGCCGTCGGGCATGTTTTCGCAGGCGGGAATCAGGCCCACCACATTGAGCGCGGGCTGCAACTCGGCCAGCGCGCGGAAGGTACCGAGCACGCTGGCTGCGCCGCCCATGTCGTATTTCATCTCGTCCATCTCGGCGGCAGGCTTGATGGAAATGCCGCCGGTGTCGAACGTGATGCCCTTGCCGATCAGCACCACCGGCGCCTCGGTTTTGGCGCCACCGTCATAACGTAGCACGATGAAACGCAGAGGCTCTTCCGAGCCCTGGGCGACGGCCATGAACGAGCCCATGCCGAGTTTGGCGACCTCTTTGGGGCCCAGCACCTCCACCTTGATCCCGGGCAGTTTCCCGAGGTCCCTGGCGGCTTGGGCGAGCATCGTCGGCGTCGCGTGGTTGGCCGGCCGGTTGGCCCACTCCTTGGCGAATGCGAGGCCACTGGCCAGCCCGACGCCCTTGTCAAATCCGGCACGACTGGCCGCCAGCGAAGAGACGGCCACCAGCACCTGCCTGAGTTTTTGTTCGGCCGGCTTCGATTTGGTGGTGCTGTAAAGGTAGGCAGCATCGGCGCAGGCCAGCACGGCGGCGCGCGCGGTCTCCTGGCCGGCCTGCGGCAGTGCGCAGAGGCTGAGAAGCACGCGCCGCGCATTGGTGTTTTTCAGGGCGACCATCGCTGCATGCACCGCCGTCCGGATACTTTTGGCGCTGCCGTCGCCGGCTCCTGCCAGCAGCACCCGCGTGGCAGCCACTCCCTCGGGCCGGTAGGCGCTGAGCAGCTTGCCGGCCTTGTTTTCAAAGTCACCCGCCTTCAGGGCCAGCGTCACCATTTTCGACACCGCGTCGGTTCCGGCGTTCATCTCGCCGGCCACCAGGACAATCAGGGCATCACATTTTTCGGCGCAAATTCGGGCGGGGGTCAGGGTTTTGAGTTCAAAGTCCATAATCGGGGGTTAGGCGTCGCAAGCGCAGTGGTCGGTTGTTGTTAAGGGCAAGTTTCAGTCAATGTTATTCCAATCCTCGATCCGCAAAGAGCTGGCACGCAGTTTTGGGGCCACCCTTGTGGTTTTGATGACCATTGTGATCACCATCATCCTGATCCGCACGCTCGGGCAGGCCTCGCGCGGCAGCGTCAACCCGCAGGACGTGATGCTGGTCATGGGTTACTCGGCCCTGGGCCGCATGCCGATCATCCTGACACTGTCCCTGTTTGTGGCCATGGTCAGCACCCTCTCACGCATGTACCGCGACAGCGAGATGGTCGTCTGGTTTGTCAGCGGCCGCGGGCTCGGCTTTTTTCTCGTGCCGCTGTTCCGCTTCGCCTGGCCGGTGCTGCTGGTGATCACGCTGATGTCGGTATTTGTCTGGCCCTGGTCCAACCAGCAGACTCAGGAGGTGCGGGACCGGTACGAGCAGCGCGGCGACCTGGAACGGGTCTCGCCCGGCCAGTTCCAGGAGTCGTCCAGCGGCAACCGGGTCTTTTTCATCGACCGCGATACCAGCCAGGAGAAAGTCAGCAACAACGTCTTCATCGCCTCGACCGAAAAGGGCAAGAATTCGGTGACCACCGCCAGTTCCGGCCGCATCGAAACGGTAGGCAAGGACCAGATGCTGCTGCTCGACAACGGCCAGCGGCTTGAAAGCGAGATCGGCAAGTCGGCCCTGAAGATCACCGAGTTTGCGGAATACGGCAGCAAGGCCGGCGACAGCCCGCTGATCAACGGGGCCAACATCCCCGAAAAATCCAAGTCCACCCGCGAACTGCTGAAATCGCCCACGCGGACCAACCAGGGTGAACTGGCCTGGCGCCTGGGCATGGCGCTGGCCGCCATCAATTTTGTCGTGATTGCGCTGGCGCTGGCCAGCGTCAACCCGCGCGCCGGGCGCAGTGGCAACCTGATTTTTGTGCTGTTCACCTTTGTCGTTTATCACAACCTGCTGAACCTGGGCCAAAGCTGGATCAGCGTGGGCGCGGCCAATTTCGCCGGCTTTGTGCTGGCCCTGCACGGGGGGGCGCTGCTGCTGGCGCTGGGCTGGTTGTCCAAGCGCCACCTGAACTGGACCTTCAAGGGCGCCATGAGCCGGCAGCGCAAGCGGCAGGCCAGCCGGCAGACGGGCAAGGTGGCCGCATGAAGACCATACGCCGCCTGATTTACGGCGAGGTGCTGGCCTCCATTGCTTTCGTGGCCGTCGGATTTCTGGCGCTGTTTTTCTTTTTCGACCTGGTCGATGAGCTGCAGTACCTGGGCAAAAATGCGGCCGGCGCCGTCAGTTCCGACGCCAACACCTACCAGATCAAGCATGCGCTGCTGTATGTGGCGTTGCTGATCCCCAGCCACCTGTACGAGCTGGTGCCCATCTCGGTGCTGATCGGCACCATTTTCGTGATGGCCCGGCTGGCGCAGAGTTCGGAATACACCATCTTGCGCACCAGCGGCCTGGAACCCTGGCGCGCGCTGCGCCTGCTGCTGACCCTGGGGGCGATTTTCGTCGTGATCTGTTTCGCCATTGGCGACTACGTGGCGCCGGCCGCCGACCGTGCCGCCCAGTTGCTCAAGGCGCGTTACCAGGGCCGCATCACCATCGGCCAGACCGGGGCGTGGCTCAAGGAAAAACAGGCCTACAACAGCTACGTGGTCAACGTCGGCGCCCTGTCCGCCGACAACGAAATGCAGGCTGTGCGGGTTTTCGAGTTCGACAACAAGGGACTGCTGGTGTCCATCACGCAATCGGCCATCGCCCGGTTTGCGGCGGACGACTCCTGGCAGCTCGAGAACGGTACCCGGACCGAATTCACCGTGCAGCCGGGACAGGCCTCGACAACCGGCGCCGGGCGTGAAACGGCCAAAATAAGCATCAACAAGATCGCCCAGTTCCGATGGCCCACCGGGATCAGCGCGGAGATGGTCTCGGTCGCCGTGCTCAAGCCCGAACGCATGAGCACGATTGACCTGTTCGCCTACATACGCCACCTCAACGCCAATGGCCAGACCGCCCAGCGTTACGAAATCGAGTTCTGGAAAAAGGTGTTTTACCCGCTGAGCTGCCTGGTGATGGTGGTGCTGGCCCTGCCCTTCGCCTACCTGCACTTTCGCAGCGGCGGCATCGCCGGATATGTGTTCGGCGGCGTGATGATCGGCATCAGCTTTTTCCTGCTCAACAACGTGTTCGGCTACATCGGCAACCTGCAGAACTGGCAGCCCTGGCTGGCGGCTGCTGCGCCCGGCCTGCTCTACACCGCCATTTCGCTGGGCGCTTTCGGCTGGCTGGTATTGAGGCGCTAAAAATGAAACAAGGCATTATCTTGTTTGCGCACGGCTCGCGCGACCCCCTCTGGCGCCTGCCCATCGAGGCGGTGGCAGATGCCATCCGCACGCGCGACCCCGAGGCACGGGTCTGCTGCGCCTATCTCGAATTGTGCAGTCCGGACCTGACGCAGGCCGCCAGCGATTTGATCGCTTGCGACGTCGACCGGATCAGGGTTTTTCCGGTTTTTTTCGGAGTCGGCAAACACGCCCGGGAAGATCTGCCGTTACTGGTGGCCCAGCTCCGGGCCCAGCATCCCGGCGTGCCCGTGGAATTGATGCCGACAGCCGGTGAACATCCCCTGCTGATGGCGCTGATGGCCGACATCGCTTTGTCCTGAAGCCCGGCGGCACTGCGCCAGCCCAGCCCTATTTTTTGGGCGCACGTCTGATTTCTTTAGGGTCAAGCAGGCATAATAAAGCGAATAATTAGCAAGAATCGGATATGAATCTTCACCAATTCCGCTTTGTCCAGGAAGCCGTCCGGCGCAACCTGAACCTCACCGAAACCGCACGCATCCTGCACACCTCGCAGCCCGGGGTGTCCAAGGCCATCATCGAGCTGGAAGAAGAACTGGGCGTGGAAATTTTTGCCCGCCACGGCAAACGCCTCAAACGCGTGACCGAACCGGGCGAACACGTGCTCAAAAGCATAGACATCATCATGCGCGAGGTCGGCAACCTGCGGCGTATCGGCGAGCAGTTCTCCGCGCAGGACAGCGGCACCCTGTCCATCGCGACCACCCACACCCAGGCGCGCTACGTGCTGCCGCAGCCGGTGGCCAAGCTGCGCGAGGCGTTTCCGAAAGTCAATGTCAGCCTGCACCAGGGCTCGCCCGACCAGGTGGCGCGCATGCTGATCGACGAGGTGGCCGAGATCGGCATCGCCACCGAGTCGCTGGCGCACTATGAAGAGCTGGTCACGCTGCCGTGCTACGAATGGCAGCACATGCTGGTGTTGCCGCTGGACCACCCGCTGGCCAAACAGGACAACATCACGCTGGAAGACCTGGCCGAACAGCCACTGATCACCTACCACCCCTCGTTTACCGGCCGCACCAAGATTGACCAGGCCTTTGCCGCCAAACACCTGCGTCCGCGCATCGCGCTCGAAGCAATCGACTCCGATGTGATCAAGACCTATGTGCGCCTGGGCCTGGGCGTCGGCATTGTGGCCGAGATGGCGCTCAAGGATGACGGTACCAATGCCGACCTGGTGGCCCTGCCCGCCGGCCAGCTGTTCGGGGTGAACGTGGCGCGTGTCGCCTTCAAACGCAGCGCCTACCTGCGCAACTTTGTCTACAAGTTTGCCGAACTGCTCAATGACAAGCTCGACCGCGCCCAGATCACCCGCGCCATGAGCAGCCGCCACGGCGACTTCGAACTCTAAACTCCATCACTCCACCCTCACCATGACGACCATGCCTTCTACCAGCGAGCGCACGCCAGAGATACAGACCAAACTGCCCGCCGTGGGCACCACCATCTTCACGGTGATGTCGGCGCTGGCCCTCGAAAAAAACGCGGTCAACCTCGGCCAGGGTTTTCCGGACTTTGACTGCGACCCCAAGCTGGTCAGCGCCGTCAACGACGCCATGACCCGCGGCCTGAACCAGTACCCGCCCATGCCCGGCGTGCCGGTGCTGCGCGAGGCGATTGCCGTCAAGCTGCAGCAACTGCACGGCCGCAGCTACAACCCGAACACCGAAATCACCGTGACGGCCGGCGCCACGCAGGCCATCATCACCGCGGTGCTGGCCGTGGTGCACCCCGGCGATGAAGTCATCGTGCTCGAGCCCTGTTACGACAGCTACGTGCCCAACATCGAGCTGGCCGGCGGCATTCCCGTGCGCGTTCCCCTGACGCCCGGCACCTTCCGCCCCGACTTCGACAAGATATCCGCCGCCATCACCCGCAGAACGCGCGCAATCATCATCAACTCCCCGCACAACCCCAGCGCCACCGTCTGGACCCGCGAGGACATGCTGCGCCTGCAGGAGATCCTGGCGCCCACCGACGTGCTGCTGATCAGCGACGAGGTCTATGAACACATGGTGTTCGACGCCGCGCAGGGCCGCGTGCACGAAAGCGCCGCGCGTTTCCCCGGCCTGGCGGCGCGCGCCTTCATCGTCAGCAGCTTTGGGAAAACCTACCATGTGACCGGCTGGAAGATCGGGTACGTCGCCGCACCGGCCTCGCTGACGAGCGAGTTCCGCAAGGTGCACCAGTTCAATGTCTTCACCGTCAACACGCCCATGCAATACGGCCTGGCCGCTTACATGGCTGACGCACGCCCTTACCTGGACCTGCCGGCGTTTTATCAACGCAAGCGCGACCTGTTCCGTGCCGGCCTGGCGAAAACCCGCTTCAAGCTGCTGCCCAGCGAAGGCAGCTACTTCCAGTGTGTGGACATCTCGCAAGTCAGCGACCTCGGTGAAGCCGATTTCTGCAAATGGCTGACCACCGAGATCGGTGTCGCCGCGATTCCGCTGTCGGCGTTTTACGGCAACGGCTTCGACCAGCGCGTCGTGCGCTTCTGTTTTGCGAAGAAGGACGAGACGCTCAACAGTGCGCTGGAGCGGTTGACCAAGCTGTAAGTTGCTATCACATTGATAGCTAGCGGCGAAAGTCCCATAAGGGCCGGAGGCCGATTTCATCAGTGAACTCGATATAAGAAGGGATTTGAATACATTTGTGGCATCACACTGCGCCTGTGGTCCTTTCTGGACAGTAGGACGGACTCCCCACTCCCACCCCTATCCCCTGCCCTCGCCCCGCTGGGCGATGGAGGGGGACTTCATTTGGCCGCGTGTGCTACGTCCGCGTGCCTGAATGACGGATTGTTGAGTCCGACATGACGCGCTTCGCGCGTCATGTCTCCCCGCACCCGATCCCGAATCCGAATCCGCATTTCTTCCCCCACCCGTCGGGCTGGGCCGAGGAGCGCAGTCAAAAGCGGA
>NZ_JAQSDN010000031.1 GCF_029945925.1 Polaromonas sp.
ACCGTCAACGCAGCAAGGTGCTCTTTGGCCAGGGCTTATTCAGCGTAGCCCTAAGTCCGCACTCTACGGCGTAAAACAGCAAGAGACGGTGGACATTGTTTCGAGGCGATTTAGTTGATGCCTCCGTTGCCATGTTCCAAGCACGTAACAATTCACGACGGGTAAATGGAATCATGTCGGGCTTTTTTTTTATATTATTCACGGTTCCAAGGGCGCACTAGGGCTTGAGATACTCCTGCACCGTCTCCCAAGCCACCGTCTGCAGATGTTTCGCAATCGCCGGGTCCAGGCCGGCGCTGTACTTCAGGCCCACCGGTGAGGCCTTGAACAGCGTCGCATACGTGGTGCAGGCGGCCAGGTAGCTACCGGCCACGCTGGGGTGGCGCAGGTCGGCCACGTACAGATTCAGTTCCGGCATTTTCGCAACCGACTTGCCGAAAGCCAGGCCGGCCGGAATGACCAGCGCGTTGTTGTCGTTGCCGGCCTGGGTGTAGGCCTCGGCGAGTTCGGCCGTCATCGACGGCACGTCCTTGTACGCCCACGACATGAAGAACACCGGTTTGGCGCCATGTTTGCGCACGGTGTCGGCGTGTTTCTTGGCGTACTCATGGAACAGGGGCTTGAGCTGCGGGTGCAGCGGGCACTGGCTGCAGTCCATCATGATGGCGAGGTCGAACAAGCGGTCCAGCTTGTTGAAGCTGACGGTGTTGTTGGCGCCAAACGAATACGAGCCGACGGCGTTGGGGCGGAAGTAGCTGTCCACGTCGTGCCAGTTCATGCCCGAGCCGCTGATGGTGGCCGAGCTGGCGCGGTGCCTAAAGCCGGGCTGGCCTTCCCGGATCAGTTGCCCCACATGGTTGTGCAGACTGTTGTTGTAATAGAAGAAGCTGTTGCCGATGTAGATGGCCGAGGCAGGCTTGTCGCCGGCGTCCGTCACCCTGGGTTTGGTCTGGGCCAGCGCGCCGGTGGCGGCGCCGAACAGGACGGCAAGGCCGAGGGCGGCGGACAGCAGGGGTTTAAAAATCGAGAGGTGGCGCATCTTGTCTCCTTGGTTTTTTTTGTGTCTGGCGAGTCTAGTGGACTTGCGGCGCGCCGTCATGCCCTTTTCTGCGCAAGCCCGGGCCGCTGCAGGCAAGGCCTTTATGGACGGATACTTGGGTCTGGAATCAATAAAAAAGGAGACCCCATGAACCCCGCCATCCGCCGGCAAACGATTGCCGACCTGCTGCACCGCACCGCCAAACGTTACCCGGGCAAGACCGGCCTGATCTGTGGCGACACACGCTGGACCTTTGCCGAGTTTGATGCGGTGGTCGACCGCGTGGCGGCGGGGCTGGCGGGCCTGGGTGTGGGCCACGCGAGCCGGGTGGCGGTGCTGGCGCGCAACTCGCACGGGTTTGCGGCCATGCGGTTTGCGCTGGCGCGGCTGGGCGCGGTGCTGGTGCCCATCAACTTCATGCTCAAGGCCGAAGAGGTGGCCTTCATCCTGCGCCATGCCGAGGCGCAGATGCTGGCCACCGACTCGGGCCTGGCCGAGCTGGCACGCAGCGCCGCGGCGCTGGACACGGCCGTCACGCAATTTGTCTGGCTGCCTTCGGAAGACGCTTCGCAGCCCGTGTCGGGCATGGTTTCTTTCGACGACCTGGCCGCCACCCGTGGCACGCCGCCCGAGGTGGCGCTGGGCAGCACCGACCTGGCGCAGATTGTCTACACCAGCGGCACCGAGTCCATGCCCAAGGGCGCCATGCTGACGCACGACGCGGTGATCTCGCAGTACGCCAGCTGCGCGGTGGACGCCAGCATTGCCCATGGCGACGTGATGCTGCATGCGCTGCCGCTGTACCACTGCGCGCAGCTCGACGTGTTCTTCGGCCCGGCCATTTATGTGGGCGCCACCAGCATCATCACCGCCAAACCGACACCGGACAACCTGCTGCCGCTGATGGCGCAGCACCACATCACCTCTTTCTTTGCGCCGCCCACGGTATGGATCGCGCTGCTGCGCTCACCCTTGTTCGACGGCACCGACCTGTCCACCTTGCGCAAGGGTTATTACGGCGCGTCCATCATGCCGGTGGAGGTGCTGCGCGAGCTGGCACGGCGCCTGCCTGACGTGGGCTTCTGGAACCTCTACGGCCAGACCGAGATCGCCCCGCTGGCGACCATGCTGGGCCCCGACGACCAACTGCGCAAGCCCGGCTCCTGCGGGCGCGCCGTGCTCAATGTGGAAACGCGTGTGGTGGACGACGCCATGAACGACGTGGCGCCCGGCGCGGTCGGCGAGATCGTGCACCGCTCGCCGCACCTGATGCTGGGCTACTTTCGCGACGAGGAGAAAACCAGGGCCGCCTTCCAGGGCGGCTGGTTCCATTCCGGCGACCTGGCCACCATCGACGACGAAGGGTTCATCACCGTGGTGGACCGCAAGAAGGACATGATCAAGACCGGTGGCGAAAACGTGGCCAGCCGCGAGGTGGAAGAAATGATTTACCGCCTGGGCGCCGTATCGGAAGTGGCGGTGGTCGGCGTACCGCACCCCAAGTGGGTGGAGGCCGTGGTGGCGGTGATTGTGGTCAAGGCCGGCCAGGCGCTGACCGAGCAGCAGGTGCTGGCGCATTGCAGTGAGCACATTGCCAACTTCAAGGCACCCAAGGCGATTGTGTTCACCGACACGCTGCCGAAAAACCCCAGCGGCAAGCTGCTGAAGCGGGATTTGCGGGCGAGTTACCAGGACGTGTTTGCTGGCAGCTGATAGAGATAGAGATGTATTTGAATCAACGGAGATAACCATGACGACGAAGACAACACCCCCCACCCCCACCGGCCTGCAACTGCAATCCCTCGTCAAACCCGAAGGTCTGCTGGAGATCTCGCTGGTCAGCGTGCCCACGCCCACCCCTGCCGCCGATGAAGTGGTGGTGCGCATAGCGGCCACCCCCATCAACCCGTCCGATATTGGCCTGCTGTTCGGCGCGGGCGACATCCGTACCGCGAAGCTGTCAGGAACGGCCACCCACCCCGTGGTCACGATGCAGATTCCCCCGGCGGCCATGAAAGCCATGGCAGGCCGCCTGGGCCAGGCGCTGCCCGTGGGCAACGAAGGCGCGGGTGTGGTGGTGTCCGCCGGCAGCGCACCTGCCGCGCAGGCGCTGCTGGGCAAAACGGTGGCCACGCTGGGCGGCGCGATGTATGCGCAATACCGCTGCGTCAAGGCCGAGCAATGCCTGCTGCTGCCCGAGGGCACCACGCCGGCCGAGGGCGCCTCGTGTTTTGTGAACCCGCTGACGGCGCTGGGCATGGTGGAGACCATGCGCCGCGAGGGCCACACCGCCCTGGTGCACACCGCCGCGGCGTCCAACCTGGGGCAAATGCTCAACCGGATCTGCCTCAAGGACGGCATCGGCCTGGTGAACATCGTGCGCAAGCCGGAACAGGCGGCGCTGCTGAAGTCGCAGGGCGCCGTGTATGTGTGCGACGCCTCGGCACCCACCTTCATTGAAGACCTGACGCAGGCGCTGGTGGCCACCGGCGCCACCCTGGCCTTTGACGCCACCGGCGGCGGCAAGCTGGCGGGGCAGATTCTCGGCTGCATGGAGGCGGCGCTGAACCGCACGGCCAAGGAGTACAGCCGCTACGGCTCCACCACCCACAAGCAGGTTTACGTCTACGGCGGCCTGGACACCAGCCCCACCGAGTTCGTCCGCAACTTCGGCATGGCCTGGGGCATGGGCGGCTGGCTGATGTTTCCGTTTTTGCAGCGCATCGGTACCGAGGCGGCGCAAGCCCTGCGCCAGCGGGTGGCCGACGAACTGAAAACCACTTTTGCCAGCGGTTATTCGAAAGAGATCTCGCTGACCGAGGCGCTGCAACCCGCAGAGATTGCGGTGTACGGCCAGCGCGCCACCGGCACCAAGTACCTGCTCAACCCCAACAAGGGTCTAGTACTGCAACCCGAAAATATCGAAACATGAAAGCGCGTCTTCGCACCCATGGCAGCGTTGCAACCCTTGCGAAGGCGCACAGCCTTCACTGCGGCTTGCGCCTTGCCCTGGGCACGAATCCATCACTTTCATCTTGTTCCGATACTTCCAGGTTGCAGCACTAGCGGGCTGATCCGGCAGCGGACAGGCGAAAAAAAACCGGCCCAAAAGCCGGTTTTTTTCAATGGAGAAGGAGAGCTTAGTAGCTGTTGCGGCCACCGCCGCCGCCGCCACCGTAGCCGCCGCCGCCACCACCGTAGCCGCCACCGCCGCCGCCGCCTTCACGACGACCACCACCGCCGCCGCCGAAGCCGCCGGTACGTGGCTCCATCGGACGGGCCTCATTGACCACCATGTCACGGCCATCAACGGACTTGCCGTTCATGCCGCTGATGGCTGCCTGGGCTTCTGCGTCGCTGGACATTTCCACAAAGCCGAAGCCCTTGGAACGGCCGCTGTCGCGGTCCATCATGACTTTGGCGGAGGTGATCGCGCCAAATTCAGAGAAGTGTTGTTGCAGGGAGTCGTCGTTCACCGAGTAGGAGAGGTTGCCGACGTAAAGTTTCTTGCCCATTTTGGGACCTTTCAAAAAAGCTTGCACGTTTGAATCAAATGAGCGAAGCGGGTATGACGGTTCTGGTTAGAAAACCGGTCAACGAAATAATCGCATGCCCGAGGGCATGCGTGCTGTAGGACTGGGCGCCAATCAGCCGAAGATCAATCCGGTCACTGACTTATGTCAAAAAATTCGGTCAGGGGAGGAAAAGAGACCGGGGTGAAGCTCGCCGCTGGGGGAGTTTGACGACCGGGAGGGCCGGTATTACCGGCCAAAATGGTGCGGTGCGGCATGTGAGGTGCCGTGGACCGTGTCAGACTGGCGCTGCTGCAAAGGAAAGCTAAATTGCAGCAACGGGGGTATTTTACCCCTGTTTGGGGAAATAGCGTTTACAGGCCCTGAACCAGGCCCTGAACCAAGCGTTAAACCGCCGGGCTGCCTGCGCCGTTGGCCGGCACGCTGCTCACCCCATAAAGCCCTTGCGAAACTCCCCCGGACTCGTGCCCGTCCATGCGCGAAAGGTCCGGGTAAAACTCTTTTCGTTCAGAAAACCCACCGCCGCGGCCACCTGTTTGACCGGTTTGTCGCTGCGGTACAGCAGGTCTTTCGCGCGGTCGCAGCGCACCTCGTCTTTCAGTTGCTGCAGGTTCGCGCCTTCTTCCTTCAGTTGGCGGTGCAGCGTGCGCGCCGAGATGTTCAGCAGTGCCGCCACCCCGTCGGCGTTGTGCGCCTGGTCGGGGTGGGCGGCCAGCACCTGCCGCACCTGCTGCACCAGCAGGCGGTCGCGCCGGTATTGCAGCACCGTCAGCGGCAGGGCGCGCTGCAGCATTTGCTGCAGGGTTTTTTCGTCGCGGCGCAGGGGCAGGGCGAGGTAACGCGCGTCGAAGCGGATTTCGGCCTGCGCGGCATCAAAACGTATCGGGCCGGGAAACATCAGCCCATAGGCGTCGGCATGTGGCGGTGCGGCAAACGGGAAGCGCGCGCCCTGCAGCGCAATGCGGGAGTCGATGTACCAGCAGGCCAGGCCGTGGATGTTGCGCAGCACGTGCACCAGGCAGAACTCGCGCGCGCCTTGGCCATGCCGGGCCAGGTCGGTGCGCTCCTCGATCGTGATGGCGGCGCTGTCGCCGGTGACGACCAGCTTCAGGGCAATGTCGTCGGCCAGCAGGGCGTGGTGGCGGCACCAGCGTTTGAGGGCCACGCCCAGGTCGGGCGCGCTGAGCGAGGCGCGGGCCAGCATGCCGTAGCTGCCCCAGGGCAGTTTTCTTGAGAAAGCGCCCAGGGCTTCGTCGTCGAGCTCCTGCATGGCCGTGCCGGACAACACCTCCATCTGGCGCGCGGTGATGCGGGCCTCCGGCTGCTGCAGCCGGGATGGCGTGATCTGTGCCAGCTTCAGGGCGTTGGCGGGGCTGCGACCGTAAAGTTCGTACGCCGCCACCATCACCCGTGCAAAGGCCATGGGGGTGGCGGCAGCCGGCTGGGCCGGGGTGGCGGGCGGGGGGCGGACGGACATGGGCCAAGTTTGGCGCAAGCTGGCACGATTTGCAACCTGTGTGGCGGCCGTCTGGCGGCTTTTGCGCCTAAGCTGCGGTATTGGCGGTAAGGTGTGGCCTGGCGCCTGGTTGGCTTCGATCCTTCGACAGGCTCAGCCCGAACGGATGCCCATCCAGCCCGCACCAAATCGCGCCGTACGACTCGAGGAGACACATGCCAGTTCTGGAAACCAAACTCAATGCCCGCTCGGCCGACTTTCAGGCCAATGCCGCTGCCATGCGCGCGCTGGTGGACGACCTGAAGCTGCAGGTGGCCAAGGCCGCTGCCGGCGGCGGTGAAGCGGCCCGGGCCAAACACGTGGCACGCGGCAAGCTGCCGCCGCGTGAGCGGGTGCAGATGCTGCTGGACCCGGGCACACCCTTTCTGGAACTGGCCCCCCTGGCGGCGCTGGCCATGTACCCCGACCGCGACGGCAGCGACAGCGCCCCCTGCGCCGGCGTGATCACCGGCATAGGCCGCGTCAAGGGTGTGGACTGCATGATCGTCTGCAACGACGCAACGGTGAAGGGCGGCACCTACTACCCGATGACGGTCAAAAAGCATTTACGCGCGCAGGAAGTGGCGCAGCAAAACCGCCTGCCCTGCATTTACCTGGTGGATTCGGGCGGAGCCAATCTGCCCAACCAGGATGAGGTGTTTCCCGACCGCGACCATTTCGGCCGCATCTTCTACAACCAGGCCAACATGAGCGCGCAGGGCATTGCGCAGATCGCCGTGGTCATGGGCAGCTGCACGGCCGGCGGCGCCTATGTGCCGGCCATGAGCGACGAAACCATCATCGTCAAGAACCAGGGCACCATCTTTTTGGGCGGCCCGCCGCTGGTGAAAGCCGCCACCGGCGAGATCGTCACCGCCGAAGACCTGGGCGGCGGCGACGTGCACACGCGGCTGTCCGGCGTGGCCGACTACCTGGCGCAGAACGACGCCCACGCGCTGGCGCTGGCCCGCTCGGCGGTGGCCAACCTGAACGTAAATTTTAATAGAAAAGTGCCTGAAGTCCTTGCCAGCCGTGCGCCACGTGCTCCTGAATTTGCAGCAGACGAGGTTTACGGCGTGGTGCCCACCGACACCCGCAAACCTTACGACGTGCGCGAAATCATTGCCCGCATCGTGGACGGCAGCGAGTTCGACGAGTTCAAGGCGCGCTTCGGCGCCACGCTGGTGACGGGTTTTGCGCACATTGAAGGCATGCCGGTCGGCATCATTGCCAACAACGGCATCCTGTTCAGCGAGTCGGCGCAAAAGGGCGCGCACTTCATCGAGCTGTGCTGCCAGCGCAAGATCCCGCTGGTGTTTCTGCAGAACATCACCGGCTTCATGGTGGGCCGCAAGTACGAGGCCGAAGGCATTGCGCGCCACGGCGCCAAGATGGTGATGGCCGTGGCCACCGCCCAGGTGCCCAAGTTCACCATCATCATCGGCGGCAGCTTCGGCGCCGGCAACTACGGCATGTGCGGCCGCGCCTACAGCCCGCGCTTTTTATGGATGTGGCCGAACGCACGCATCTGCGTCATGGGCGGCGAGCAGGCTTCTTCCGTGCTGGCCAGCGTGCGGCGCGACGCGATCGAGGCCAAAGGCGGCAGCTGGAGCGCCGAGGAAGAAAAAGCCTTCAAGCAGCCGATGCTGGACCAGTTCGAGCACCAGTCGCACCCGTATTACTCCAGCGCGCGGCTCTGGGACGACGGCGTGATCGACCCTGCCGACACGCGCCGCGTGCTGGCGCTGGGCCTGCGCGCCAGCCTGAACGCACCGATTCCAGAGCCGAAGTTCGGCGTGTTCCGCATGTGAGGCACATGTGATCCTCCTTGCCTCTCCCGTTCGGCCTGAGCTTGTCGAAGGCGTTTCGACCCTTCGGCAAGCTCAGGACAGACCAAGCTCAACGCGAACGGTGGGGAAATAGAAAATTTTTCAGAACAAGGCAAAAATGTCCAACGCCTCCATTTACGACACGCCCGAGTACGAATCCCTGCGCGACCAGATCGCCCGCTTCATCGCCAAAGAGGTGGAGCCGCACGCCGCCGCCTGGGAAGAACAGGGCTTTGTGCCGCGCGAAGTCCTCAAGCGCATGGGCCAGGCCGGCCTGTTCGGCCTGATGTACGAAGAAAAATACGGCGGCGCCGACAGCGACGCGATGACCAACCTGGTGTTTGCCGAGGCGCTGTCGCAGTCCACCTTTGCCGGCTTCATCATCACCGTGCTGGTCCACACCGACATGGCCAGCCCGCATTTGCACCATGCGGGCAATGCGGCGCAAAAAGACAAGTACCTGAAGAAGGTGATCACCGGCGAGCTGATCACCGCCGTCGGCATCACCGAGCCGGGCGCCGGCTCCGACGTGGCGGGTATCCGCAGCACGGCAAAAAGGGATGGCGACGACTGGGTCATCAACGGCACCAAGATGTTCATCACCAACGGGGTGCACGCCGACCTGTACTTCGTCGCCGCCAAGACCGGCCCGGGCAAGCGCGACATCTCGATGTTCATCGTCGAGAAAGGCACGCCGGGCTTCACCGTCGGCCGTGCGCTCAAGAAAACCGGCTGGCTGTCGTCCGACACCGCCGAACTGATTTTCGACAACGTGCGCATTCCTGCCTGGAATTTGCTGGGCGAGGAGGGCAAGGGTTTTTATTCGGTCATGAAAAACTTCCAGACCGAACGCATTGCGCTGGGCGCGATGGCGGTCGGCCATTGCCAGCAGGCGCTCAAGCTCACGCTCGACTATGTGCGCCAGCGCCAGGCCTTCGGCGGCCCGCTGTGGGACCAGCAGGTGATCCGCCAGCGCCTGGCCATGCTGGACGCGAAGACGCGTGCCGCACGCGCCTTCATGTACCACTGTGCCTGGCGCGTCACGCAGGGCCACGACATCGTGCAGGATGTCTCCATGCTCAAGGCGCTGACCGGCGAACTGGTCAACGAGGTGGTGCAGACCTGCCAGCAGTTCCATGGCGGCATGGGCTTCATCCGCGAAACCGCCATCGAGCGCCTGTGGCGCGATGCACGCGTGCTGGCCATCGGCGGCGGCGCGACGGAAGTGATGCTGGAAGAAGTAGCAAAAAGGTATTGAGGAAGAAATGATGGAACACCTGCAACTGGCCTGCAACGGGGGCGTGGCCACCGTCACCCTCAATCGCCCCGACGTTCGCAACGCGTTCAACGACGAAGTCATCGCCGAGATGACCGCGTGTTTTCAGGATCTCGGTGCGCGTGGTGACGTGCGCTGCATCGTGTTGGCGGCCAACGGCACGGCCTTCTGTGCCGGGGCCGACCTGAACTGGATGAAACGCATGGCCACCTATTCGCGCGAGGAAAACCTCGCCGATGCCGGCGCGCTGGCTGAAATGCTGCGCGTGATTTATGCCTGCCCCAAACCGACCATCGCGCGTGTGCAGGGCGACGTGTATGCCGGCGGCACCGGCCTGGTGGCGGCCTGTGACATCGCGGTCTCTAGCGACACGGCCGGCTATTGCCTCAGTGAAGTGAAGCTGGGCCTGATTCCCGCGACCATCAGCCCGTATGTGATTCGCGCCATGGGCGCGCGGGCGGCGCACCGCTACTTCCTGACCGCCGAACGTTTCAGCGCGGCGGAGGCCTTGCGCATCGGGTTTGTGCATGAGGTGGTGAGTGCTGACGAGCTCGACAGCAAGGTGGCCGAGCTGGTGAAAACGCTGGTCAACGCCGGCCCGCAGGCAGTGCGCCTGTGCAAAAAGCTGGTGCAGGATGTGGCGGAGCAGGCCATCACCCCAGCGCTGGTGCAGATGACGGTGGAAGGCATTGCCGACATCCGCGTCAGCCCGGAAGGCCGCGAAGGCGTGCAGTCCTTCCTGCAAAAACGCAAGCCCAACTGGCTGCCGTCGGCCTGAAGCCGCGGTGCACGGACCATGAACCTGAAGACGCTGTTTCTTGTTGCTGCACTGCTGGGGGCCGCGCTGTCCCCGGCCGCGGCGCAGTCCGGCGACCTGGATGCTTCGCTCAACGAGACGGTGGTGCAGATTCCCAAAGCCGGTTCGCCTGCGATTGCACTGGAAACCACGGTTTACAAACCCGAAGGCGCGGGGCCTTTCCCCGTGGCGATCATCAACCACGGCAAGGCCTATGGCAAGGCGCGTGAGCAGGCGCGTTATCGCCCGGCGATCGCTGCCCGCTACTTTCTGCAGCGCGGTTACGCGGTCATTGTCCCGATGCGGCAGGGGTTCTCAAACTCAGGCGGCAACTATGCCGGGGCCGGATGCGATGTCGAAGGCAATGGCCTGGCGCATGCCGGCGACGTGAAGGCCGCGCTCGACTACGTGACGGCGCAGCCGTGGGCAGACAAGGGCAACATCGTCGTGCTGGGCCAGTCCCACGGCGGCTGGACCACGCTGGCCTTTGGGTCGCAAGCCTATCCCGGCGTCAAGGCGCTGGTCAACTTTGCCGGCGGCCTGCGCCAGGAAAAGTGCCCGGGCTGGGAGCAGGCCCTGGCGCTTGGCGCCGGTCGTTATGCCCGGGACACCCGCCTGCCGTCGCTCTGGTTTTATGGTGACAACGACAGCTACTTCAGCACCCACACCTATCGCGCCATGCACGCCCAGTACACGGCAGCGGGCGGCCAGGCCAGGCTGGTGGCTTTCGGCGAGTTCGGAAGCGATGCGCACCACCTGTTTGGATCGCGTGCCGGCCAACCGGTCTGGCAGCCCGAAGTCAGCCGCCTGCTGGCCGCCGTGGGGCTGCCGAGCGAGCGACAGGCGAAATTTGCCAAATACGGAACGGCCGGACTGACGCCCCTTCCGCCGGAAACGGATTTTGCCGCGCTGGAAAATGTCATCAAGCTGCCGCATGTCAAAAGCGCAGGCCGTGCGGGATACCAGGCTTATCTGATGAAAATGATTCCTCGCGCGTTTGCCATTGGCCCCGACGGCGCCTGGGGCTGGGCCGACGGGGGCGAAGACCCGCTGAAACGGGCGCTGCACAACTGCCAGCGCCACAGCAAGGGCGAGTGCCGGCTGTATTCGGTCGATGACTTTGTCGTGTGGCAATAGGAGGGTATTGCGATGCAAACCATGGATACCGCACAACTCATTGCTCTCGCCGGCGCGCTCGGCTGGGCCAGCGGTGTGCGCCTGTACCTGGTGGTGCTGCTGACCGGCCTGGCCGGTTTCATGGGCTGGATCACGCTGCCGCCCGGTCTGCATCTGCTGGCCCATCCGGTGGTGCTGGGCGCCAGCGGCTTCATGGTGTTTGTCGAATTTTTCGCGGACAAGATTCCGGGGCTGGATTCGCTGTGGGACGTGGTGCACACCATGATCCGAATCCCCGCCGGCGCGGCCCTGGCGGCAGGTGTGTTCGGTGCCGACAGCGGCCTGATGGCGCTGCTTGCGGCGCTGGCGGGTGGCACGCTGGCAGCCACCAGCCACACCGCCAAGGCGACGGCCCGCGCGGCCATCAACACCTCGCCCGAACCCTTCAGCAACGTGGGGGCTTCACTGGTGGAAGACAGCATGGTGCCGCTGGGCCTGTGGCTGGCGATTGCGCACCCGCTGGTGTTTGTGGTCGTGCTGCTGCTCGTGCTGGTGGCCAGCGTGTGGCTGATCCGCCTCTGCTGGCGCTTCCTGACGCAGCTGTTTGCCCGTGTGGCCCGCATTTTCAGCGGCAAGCCCGATACCGGGCCTCCTCCTGCCTTCACCCTCAAATCTCCTTTTTCAAAGAACGACTGACATGTTTAAAAAAATTCTGATTGCCAATCGTGGTGACCAGCCGCAAAGCGGCGCAGCAGCGAAGCTACATTGCCTGGCACGTGAAGCGTGCGCAGGCGATTTCACCGCGGGAACCCACTATGTTTAAGAAAATACTGATCGCCAACCGCGGTGAAATCGCCTGCAGGGTGGCCGCCACCGCCAGGCGCATGGCGATCCAGACCGTCGCCGTGTATTCCGATGCCGATGCCGGCGCCAAACATGTGAGTGTGTGCGACGAGGCCATCCACATCGGCGGCAGCGCGCCCAAGGACAGCTACCTGCGCTGGGAAAAAATCATTGCCGCGGCGAAAGCCACCGGCGCCGAGGCGATTCACCCGGGTTACGGTTTCCTCAGCGAGAACGAGGAGTTTGCCCAGGCCTGCGGTGAGGCGGGGCTGGTCTTCATCGGCCCGCCGGCCTCGGCCATCAAGGCCATGGGCCTGAAGGCCGAGTCCAAACAACTGATGGAAAAAGCCGGCGTGCCGCTGGTGCCCGGTTACCACGGCAGCGACCAGGACCCGGCGCTGCTCCAGCGCGAAGCCGACAGCATTGGTTACCCGGTGCTGATCAAGGCCAGCGCCGGCGGCGGCGGCAAGGGCATGCGTGCGGTGGAGAAGTCGGAAGACTTCGCGGCCGCGCTGGCGTCCTGCAAGCGCGAAGCCATCAGCAGTTTTGGCGACGACGCGGTGCTGGTGGAGAAGTATGCGCAGCGCCCGCGCCACATCGAGATCCAGGTGTTTGGCGACACCCACGGCAACTATGTGTACCTGTTCGAACGCGACTGCTCGGTGCAGCGCCGGCACCAGAAGGTGCTGGAAGAAGCGCCGGCGCCCGGCATGACCGAAGCGATGCGCCGCGAGATGGGGGAAGCCGCAGTGGCCGCGGCACGTGCGGTCAACTATGTCGGTGCCGGCACGGTGGAATTCATTGTCGAGCAGCGCCCCGACGGCACGATGAACTTCTTCTTCATGGAAATGAACACCCGCCTGCAGGTGGAGCACCCGGTGACCGAAGCGATCACCGGGCTGGACCTGGTGGAGTGGCAGTTGCGTGTGGCTTCCGGTGAAAAGCTGCCGCTGGCGCAGGACCAGCTGCGCATCCACGGCCATGCGATCGAGGCGCGCATCTGCGCCGAAAATCCCGACAACAACTTCCTGCCCGCCACCGGCACGCTGCATGTTTACGGCCTGCCGCCCTCGGTCTCGTTCGAGCGTGGCCTGGTGCGTGTGGATGCCGGCGTGCGCGAAGGGGATGCGATCTCGCCGTATTACGACTCGATGATCGCCAAGCTGATCGTGCATGGCGACAACCGCGAACAGGCGCTGGCACGTTTGGACGAAGCACTGGCGCAATTGCACATCGTGGGCCTGAGTACCAATGTGCAGTTTTTGCGCCATGTGGTGCAAAGCCGCTCGTTTGCCCAGGCCGATCTGGACACCGCGCTGATTCCGCGTGAAGAAGCGGTGCTGTTCAACCAGGAAAAACTCGGTTTGCCCCTGGCGGCCGCCGCCGCCGTGGCCCTGAGTCTGCTGGAAGAAAAAGCGCAGGAAACGGCCGACCCCTTCAGCAAACGTGACGGCTGGCGCTCGCACGGGGTGGCGCTGCGGCGCTTCGAATTCGAGTTCCATGGCGAGCCTGCGAAAGCCGAGCTGACTTATCTGCACGACGGTGCGCTGCGCCTGGCCGTCGGCGATGTGGAGGAGGTGCTGGTGTTTGCCGGCAGCGGTGGCGCGGTGGACATCCGCTTTGGCGAGCAGCGGCTCAACGCGCACATCTATCGGCGCGGCGAAACCGTGCATGTGTTCGCCCGGCAGGGCGCCACGCAGATCACGGTGATCGACCAGCTCGCACATGCCGGCGAAGCCCATGGCGAAGCCGGCCGCCTGACCGCACCCATGCCGGGCAAGGTCGTGTCGTTTGCCGTGAAGGCGGGCGACAAGGTGAGCAAGGGCCAGGCGCTGGCCGTGATGGAAGCCATGAAGATGGAACACACGATTGCAGCACCGGCCGACGGTGTGGTGCAGGAGGTGTTGTACGCGCCCGGCGACCAGGTCACCGAGGGCGCGGAACTGCTCAAGATGGTTGCCTAGGGACGCTGGTTCCTGCCCCTGTTGCCGACACAGCGCGCACCCGCGGCACAATCACGGCATGAAAATTTCCTTTTGTTGTACCGATACCAAGGCCGAGCCCTGGCTGGCCGGATTGCGTGCCGCCTTTCCGGCCGATCACGTTGAACAGTGGGTGCCGGGCTCTTCGCCGGCGGACTATGCGGTGGTCTGGGCGCCGCCCCAGCAGTTTCTGGACGAGCAACCCCAGCTCAAGGCCTTGTTCAATATCGGGGCGGGCGTGGATGCGCTGATGAAGCTGCGTCTGCCGCCCCAGGCGGCCGTGGTACGGCTGGACGATGCCGGCATGTCGGTGCAGATGGCCGAGTATGTGTGCCATGCGGTGATCAGGCATTTCCGCGAGTTCGACGGCTACGAGGCCGATGTGAAGCAGGGCACATGGTCCTACCGCAAGCCACGGCTGCGCAAGGACTTCCCGGTCGGTGTCATGGGCCTGGGCGTGCTCGGCGAACGTGTGGCCAAGGCGCTGGCGCAGTTTGACTACCCGGTGCTCGGCTGGAGCCGGTCCGCCAAAACGATAGCGGGTGTGCAGTGTTTTTCAGGGCAGGCCGGGATGGATGATTTCCTGTCGGGCACGCGCGTGCTGGTGTGCCTGTTGCCACTGACCCCTGACACGCAGGACATCATGAACCGGCAAACGCTGTCCAGATTGCGGCCCGGCGGTTACGTCATCAATGTGGCGCGCGGCACGCATCTGGTGGACGAGGACCTGCTGGCGCTGCTCGACAGCGGCCACTTGGCCGGCGCCACGCTGGATGTCTTTCGCACCGAACCGCTGCCGGCTGCCCACCCTTTCTGGAAACACCCCCTCATCACCGTCACACCGCACACCTCGGCGCGGACCCTGCGGGAGGAAAGCATTGCGCAGATTGCGGGCAAGATCGCGGCGCTTCAGGCGGGGCAGCCGATTGCCAGCCTTGCCGGTGTGGTTGACCCGAAAAAAGGATACTAGTCATGTTGCCCCCACGGTCGCTCACTGCGTGTAGCTCCCTGCCCCCCGAAGGGGCCGCTGCGCCTGCGGGCTGGCAAAGCCAGACCCGCGGCCCCTGCTTGACTGGAAGTCCTACGGTCGCCCATTGCGCCTAGATTTCTGCCCCTACCTCAGGAACGTGCCCCCATGAAATACCCCTCCAAAGTCAAAATTATCGATGTCGGTCCGCGCGACGGCCTGCAGAACGAAAAAGCGCAGGTGCCCGCCGCCGTCAAGATCGAGCTGGTGCACCGCCTGCAGGACGCCGGCCTCACTGAAATTGAAGTCACCAGTTTTGTGTCGCCCAAATGGGTGCCGCAAATGGCGGACGCCGCCGAGGTCATGGCCGGCATCACGCGCAAGCCCGGTGTGCGTTATTCGGTACTGACGCCCAACATGAAGGGTTTCGAGGCCGCCGTGTTGTCCAACCCCGATGAAATCGTCGTGTTTGCCGCTGCCAGCGAGGCCTTCAGCCAGCGCAACATCAATTGCTCCATCGCTGAAAGCATTGAGCGGTTCCGTCCCGTGGCCGAGGCGGCCCGGGCGCACAACATTCGCGTGCGCGGCGCGATTTCCTGCGCCGTGGGCTGCCCTTACGAGGGCGAGGTTGCACCGGCACGTGTCGAGATGGTGGCACGCCTGCTCAAGGACATTGGTGTGCAGCACATCGGTGTGGCCGACACGATTGGCGTGGGCACGCCGCTGAAGGTCCGGCGCGCGATGGAAGCCGCGCTGAAACACTACGCGATCGACGAGGTGTCGGGGCACTTTCACGACACCTATGGCCAGGCCCTCGGCAACACGCTGATCTGCCTCGAAATGGGCATCTGGAACTACGACACCTCGTCGGCCGGCCTGGGCGGCTGCCCGTATGCCAAGGGTGCAACCGGCAATGTGGCGACCGAAGACGTGGTCTACATGCTGCAGGGCATGGGCATAGACACCGGCATCGACCTCGACAAGCTGATCGATGCCGGCAAGTTCATCAGCGACTACCTGGAGCGCAAACCGAACTCGCGTGCGGCCACCGCATTGCTGAACAAGAGGTTGGGATGATGTGTGGTGATGAGCTCAAGGTGCTGCCTGAAGGTGTGCAGCGCGTTGCCGCGGAACTGCAGGCCAGGGGCCATCCGCATTCGCCGGTGATGCTGGACGGCGCGGCACGCACCGCTCAGCAGGCGGCCGATGCCCTGGGTATCGCCCTGGGCCAGATCGCCAAAAGCATCATCTTTCGCCGCAAGTCCGATGACGCGGCGGTGCTGGTCATCACCGCCGGCGACCAGCGGGTCGACGAGCGCAAGGTCGAAGCCCTGGTCTGCCCCGATGGCAAACGGCTGGGCCGTGCGGATGCGGAGTTCGTCAAAACCCGCACCGGCTTTTCGATAGGCGGCGTTTCGCCGCTGGCGCATGCCACACCGCCCGTCACGCTGATCGACCAGAGCCTGTTCCGTTTTGAAGAGGTCTGGGCGGCGGCCGGCCACCCGCATGGCGTGTTCAAACTCAGCCCGCAGGAGCTCGTCGCCCTCACCGGCGCGCCTGTGGCCGACGTGGCGGTGGACCCGGTTCAGGAACAGGCCGCGCAGCAACGCGCTATTTTTTTGGTAGCGGCCCGCTCCCGTGAAATAAGGGGGGAGACCGAAAACCTTCCTTCACCCTGCATTTCGGTGTGCCGCATGGACGCGGTCAGCGGCTGGTGTGAGGGCTGCTTTCGGACCCGCGACGAAATTGCCGGCTGGAGCGGGGCGACGGATGCGGGCAAGCGTGCGGTCTGGACCCTGATCGAGCAGCGCATGGCCGCGCTGCAAGCCTGACGGACACCTTCCTCCCTACATCCATCCCGGCGAGCGTGCCATGAAACACATCACCTTCTACCTCGACTTCATCTCGCCTTACGCCTACCTGGCTTTCGAGAAGCTGCCCGAGGCCCTGAAGGGTCTCAGCTACAGCGTGACCTACAAGCCACTGCTGTTTGCCGGCCTGCTCAAGCACCATGGACAGCTCGGTCCCGCAGAAATCCCCGGCAAGCGCGACTGGACTTACCGCCAGGTGTTGTGGCTGGCGCACCAGCATGGCATCAGGCTGCAACTGCCTGCCAGTCATCCGTTCAATCCGCTGGGCCTGCTGCGCCTGGCCGTGGCCTGCGATGCACACGGCACGCCCAACCGTTATGTCTGCGAGACCCTGTTTCGTCACGTGTGGCAGACCGGGCTGGAGGCGGCCGATCCGCAGCGGCTCGCCGCACTGGCGGCGTCACTGGCGCCACAACGCGATATCGACGGTGCAGATGTGAAAGCGCAGTTGAAGGCGCACAGCGACGAGGCCATCGCGCAGGGTGTGTTTGGTGTGCCCGCGCTCGCGGTGGACGGCAAGCTGTTCTGGGGTCTGGATGCGCTGCCCATGCTGCGGGCTTTTCTGCTTGGTGATGCCTGGTTTGACGGCCCGGACTGGGATGCGGCCAGTCAGCTTGCGACGGGCGTCCCGCGCCGGAAATAGCCTGCCGCCCGGCACTCTCCGTCTACCGAACATTTCTCCGGGGGTTTTCCCTTGACTTGTCAGGGGACGATAAGTTTGGCGCAAGCTCCTGTTGGTTTCGCGTCAGAGCTGGGTCAGTCACTCCAAAAATAATTGCGCAAGCCCTCATGTCGAGGGCCTTTATTTTTTGGAGACAAGATCATGGCAACTGCAGCCGCCCCCAGGCCGATGAGCGCCGAGGAGAAGAAAGTCATCTTCGCCTCGTCACTCGGCACTGTTTTCGAATGGTATGACTTTTACCTCTACGGCTCCCTGGCAGCCATCATTGCCAAGCAGTTCTTCAGCGGACTCGATGAAGGCTCGGCCTTCATTTTTGCCCTGCTCGCGTTTGCGGCCGGTTTCATCGTGCGTCCGTTCGGCGCACTGGTGTTCGGCCGTCTCGGCGACATGATCGGCCGCAAATACACCTTCCTGATCACCATCCTGATCATGGGCCTGTCGACCTTCATCGTCGGCCTGCTGCCCAACTACGCGACCATCGGCGTCGCGGCACCCGTGATTCTGATTGCGCTTCGCATGTTGCAGGGCCTGGCGCTCGGTGGCGAGTACGGTGGTGCCGCCGTTTATGTGGCGGAGCACTCGCCTCACGGCAAGCGCGGTGCCTATACCTCGTGGATCCAGACCACGGCCACGCTGGGCCTGTTCCTGTCGCTGATGGTGATTCTCGGGACGCGTACCGTGCTCGGCGAAGCGGCCTTTGCCGACTGGGGCTGGCGCATTCCTTTCCTGGTGTCCATCCTGCTGCTGGGCGTGTCGGTGTACATCCGGCTGAGCATGAACGAGTCGCCGGCCTTCACCAAAATGAAGGCCGAAGGCAAGACCTCCAAGGCACCTTTGTCCGAATCCTTCGGCCAGTGGAAAAACCTGAAGATCGTCATCCTGGCGCTGATCGGCCTGACCGCCGGCCAGGCGGTGGTCTGGTATTCGGGCCAGTTCTATGCCCTGTTTTTCCTGACGCAATCGCTCAAGGTGGACGGCGCCACTGCCAACATTTTTGTCGCTGTTTCGCTGCTGATCGGCACGCCTTTCTTCGTCGTTTTCGGCTCGCTGTCGGACAAGATCGGCCGCAAGCCCATCATCATGGCCGGTTGCCTGCTGGCCGCGCTGACCTACTTCCCGGTGTTCACCGCGCTGACCAAAGCCGCCAACCCGGATCTTGCTGCTGCACAGGCCAAGAACAAGGTCGTCGTGACGGCTGACGCGAGCGAATGTTCGTTCCAGTTCAACCCGACCGGCACGGCGAAGTTCACCAGCTCCTGCGACATCGCCAAGCAGGTGCTTGCCGGTGCATCGGTGAGTTATGAGAACGCACCTGGCGCCGCTGGCGTACCCGCCACCATCAAGATCGGCGAAACGGTCATCTCCAGCTATTCTTCCAAAGGCCTGCCTGCGGATGAAGCCAAGAAGAAGGACGTCGCGTTCAAGAAGCTGGTGGCTGACGACCTGAAGGCTGCCGGTTACCCGACCAAGGCCGACCCGGCCAAGGTGGACAAGTTCATGGTGATTGCCATCCTGACTTACCTGGTGCTGCTCGTGACCATGGTCTACGGCCCGATCGCGGCCATGCTGGTGGAACTGTTCCCCACGCGTATCCGCTACACATCCATGAGCCTGCCGTACCACATCGGCAATGGCTGGTTTGGCGGCTTGCTGCCCACCACGGCCTTTGCCATCGTGGCGCAGACAGGCAACATGTACAACGGCTTGTGGTATCCGATCATCATTGCCGGCATGACCGTCGTGATTGGCACCTTGTTCATCAAGGAAACCAAGGACGTTGACATCTACGCTGACGACTGATCCCCGGGAATGTCAGCCCTGTGGTTCTGCCTGATTCCCGGGCAGAACCACCAAACAAGTTTTTTATAAACCCCCGTGTTGCCGGGGGTTTTTTTCTGGAGAAATAGCATGTGGAAAATTGCACTCGCATTTGTGGTCTTTGCAGGTCTGGCCATCTTCATCCTGAGCAAGGGCGGAGACATTGACATGGGGGGCGAAAAGCATGGCATCGAGGTCACGCATGAAGCCCCGCCGCCGGCATCGGCTGCTTCAGCCGCCGCGTCGGCCGCGTCCGCGCCTGCACGCTAGGGCCTGTTCACACTATTGATACAAGATGCGTTGCGAGTCAAAAAGGCCATGCGCGAGGCGCAAAATGCAGCCGGGCTGGCGCCCGGCAAGGCTTTGCAACGCTGCGCATGGCCTTTTTGGCCGCAACCCGGAGGGAACGTGGTTAAAACAACGCCACTCGTCGTTGCACTCCTAGCCCAGCCGCCCAGGCTGAGCGTCGTCGCGCGCCTAGATTGGCGCTGTTTTCACCACGTTCGCACTCGCATCAATAGTGTGAACAGGCCCTAGTCGGCCCTCCGCACCGGACCAGCGTCATGATTTATGCGAAGACCGAGGCCGGACAGCAGGCCTTGAAAGACCGGTCCCTGCTGACGCCCCGACAGCGCTCCGCCTTCATCCTGTTTGACGGCAAACGTTCCGTTTCGCAGGTGCTGGAGGCGACGGCGGGCCTGGGTGTGACGCCGGCAGAGCTGGTTGAACTGGTGGAGCTGGGCTTTCTCACACCCAGCCAGCAGTCAATGGAGAAGGCTGCTGCTGCGACCGCGCATGCGGCCGCCGTGGTGGCCCGGCAGGAGGGCAGCGATGCTGCCAATGATCGCTACAAGAAAGCCTACCCGCTCGCTGCGCAGCTAACGGGGGCGCTGGGGCTCCGGGGTTTCAGGTTGAACCTGGCCGTCGAAGGAGCGGCCGATGTCGAGGCCCTGCTTGCGTTGCTTCCAAAAATCAGGGACGCCGTCGGGGCCGGCAAGTGCAGCGAGCTGGAACAGGCCCTCAAGGGCTGAGGGCCCGGGGGTGTTCTAGCGCCTGAATTTCCCGTCTGTGCCAATGATGGACAGATCGGCGAAGTCGAGTCCGGTGTGGTCCTCGGGGGAGTAGTTCACTTCCAGCCCGCCGATATCGAACTTGCGTATGGTTTCCAGGGCGGCCTGGATTTTTTCGCGCGTTGGTTTGGCGCCGGCCCGTTTCAGCCCTTCGACCAGAACCTTGGCAGCGGCAAACCCTTCGAGCATGGCCGGGCTGATGTCGCCAGTGCCTTTGGCCTTGGACAACTCCTGGGCTTCCTTGACCATGCCGTAGGCGATGGAGCGTTCGTAAGGAAAGACCTGGGTCACGATCACGCCGCGCGCATTGTCGCCCAGGCTTTTGATGAAGCCGGTCGATGCATTGTTGGACAGCGTCACGATCTGCGCCGCGGAGCCGGCTGCGCGAAAAGCCTTCAAACCATCGACCACCGCCTGGCCGGAGGCCACCATGATGATGGCCTGTGCATTGGACTGGACAACCTTGGGAGCGATCGGCCCGAAATCGGGCTTGCTGCGGTTGAATTTCTCCAGCACCGCAGGCTGCAGCTTGGCGGCAGCGAAGCCTTTTTGGGCGCCGGCCACGCCGTCGGCACCGAAGCTGTCGTCGGCATAAACCAGGCCGATGCGCGTGATGCCCATCGAGTTCAGGTGGCTGACGGCTTTTTCGGCCTCACGCTGGTAGGTGGCGCGCACGTTGAACACGTGTTTCTTGACCGGCTGGTGCAGCACCATGGCGCCGGTGGATGGGCCGATCAGCGGTACGCCGTGTTTTTCGAGGAGAGGAAGAATGGCTTCCGTGTGAGGCGTACCGCGGGTCAGGAACATGGCGGCCACGTTCTGTTCCTCGATCAGCTTGCGGGCATTTTCGCCGGCCAGCTTGGGGTCGAACTTGTCGTCGAGCGAGACCAGTTCAATCTTCTGTCCGTTGACGCCGCCCTTGGCATTGACGGCATCGATATAGAGCTTGGCACCGTCTGTGGTTTCTTTCACGCCGGCACCCACGGGGCCGGTAAATCCTGCGGTCTGACCGATCAGGATTTGTGCCTGGCTGGCGTGGCTCACGGCAGCCAGAAGAATGGCTGCGCACCAAAAACTCGGATTTTTCATAGCGGTGACTCCTGCGGATTGGTTTTACCTGTGGATTGGAACATGGCAACGTGTCAATGAAGAGATGAAAAACCAGCATATCTGCGCCAAATCATGAAGCGCGCACTGCTGGCGTTGTCTTAACCCCACGCCGGACAATCTGGAAGGGCCTGTCTAGAATGTTTGACCTACAAGGAAAGCCCCCCACCCATGACCCAGGGAACCATCCGCATTCGCGGCGCGCGACAGCACAACCTCAAAAACCTGGATCTGGATATCCGCACGGGGGAAATGACGGTGGTCACCGGACCCAGCGGGTCCGGCAAGTCCTCGCTGGTGTTTGACACGCTGTTTGCCGAAGGCCAGCGCCGTTATGTGGAAACTTTTTCGGCCTATGCACGGCAGTTCCTGGACCGCATGGACAAACCCGCGGTGGACAAGGTGGAAGGGGTGCCACCGGCGATTGCGATCGACCAGACCAACCCGGTTCGCAGTTCGCGCTCCACCGTGGGCACCATGACCGAACTCAATGATCACTTAAAACTTTTGTATGCGCGTGCCGCGCAGCTATTCGACAAGAAGACCGCGCAGGCCGTGCGCCATGACACGCCGGAGTCGATTTATGCCGAACTGATAGCGCGTACTGCGGGCAGTGATCCACGCGTGGTGATGACTTTCCCGGTAGAACTGCCTGGAAATACCAGCGCTGACGAGGTCACGCAGTGGCTGTCGGCCAGCGGCTTCACGCGGGTGCATGCAGAGCGCGACGTGGCGACGCCTGCGGGGCCGCACAAGCTGCTCGATGTGGTGGCTGACCGGTTTCGCATTCATGCCGCAGAAAAGTCGCGAGTGGTGGAAGCGATTGAACTGGCGCTCAAACGCGGCGGTCGCCTCAATGTTTATGTGCAGCCGGCGCAGGAGGGTGCCGTCGAGGAGATGTGGCGCTTTTCGACCGGCCTGCATTGCCCCGAGAGCGACCTGCGTTACGCCGAACCCACGCCCTCGCTGTTTTCCTTCAACTCGGCCATGGGCGCCTGCGACACCTGCCGTGGGTTCGGCCGCGTCATCGGGGTCGACTACGGCCTGGTGATTCCCAACGACAAGCTGACCCTGCGCTCCGGTGCGATCAAGACCCTGCAAACCCCCGCCTGGGCCGAAAACCAGGACGACCTGATGCGCCATGCAGAAGCCGCAGGCATTCCACGCGACACGCCCTGGTACAAACTCACGCCAGCGCAGCAGCATTGGGTGATCCACGGCACGCCGGCCTACAAGGACGGCCAGTGGAAAAAGCAGTGGTATGGCGTCAAGCGCTTTTTCGCCTACCTGGAGACCAAGGCCTACAAGATGCACATCCGGGTGCTGCTGTCCAAGTACCGCAGCTACACACCCTGCGAGACCTGTGGCGGCGCGCGCCTCAAGCTCGAAGCCCTGCTCTGGCGTCTGGGCTCGAAAGAAGCCGCCGATGCGGCGCTGCCGCCTGGCAAACGTTTCATGCCTGTGGGTGTGGACTGGACCCGCGCGCAGCTCGAGGCCCTGCCCGGCCTGAGCCTGCATGACCTGATGCAGCTGCCGATCGACCGGCTGCGTGAATTTTTCAACGGGCTGGCGCCAGCCGCGCTGCAGGACGGCAGCGCCCCCGATGCCGAGTTCAAGGCGCTCAAATCGCTCTTCGAGGAAATCCACACCCGGCTCAAATACCTCTGTGATGTCGGCATCGGTTACCTGACGCTGGACCGGCAAAGCCGTACGCTGTCGGGCGGCGAGGTGCAGCGCATCAACCTGACGACGGCACTGGGCACTTCGCTGGTGAACACGTTGTTCGTGCTCGATGAACCGTCGATTGGCCTGCACCCGCGCGACATGAACCGCATCACCCAGGCCATGCACCGGCTGCGCGATGCCGGCAACACGCTGGTGGTGGTCGAGCACGACCCGGCCGTGATGCTGGCCGCCGACCGCATGATCGACATGGGCCCGGGCCCGGGCGAGAAGGGTGGCCAGATCGTTTTCGACGGCACGCCGGAAGACCTCAAACACGCCGACACGCTGACCGGCGCCTACCTGGGCTCCCGCAAGCAGGTGGGCATGGGCTTCAAGCGCCCGGTCACCGACAACACGCCGCGCCTGATCCTTGAAGGTGCGCGCGACCACAACCTGAAAAACCTGACGGTGGAATTTCCGCTGCAGCGCCTGGTCTGCGTGACCGGTGTCAGCGGGTCGGGCAAGTCCACGCTGATGCAGGACATCCTGGCGCCGGCGCTGCTGCGCCAGTTCGGCAAGGCCACGGAAACGCCGGGTCTGCATGACCGGTTGATGGGTGCGGACTACCTGACCGATGTGGTGTTTGTCGACCAGTCGCCGATCGGCAAGACGGCGCGCTCCAACCCGGCCAGTTATGTCGGCGCCTGGGACGCGGTGCGCGAGCTGTTTGCGCAGGCGCCCATGGCCCGCCAGCGCAGTTACACCGCGTCCAAGTTCAGCTTCAACAATGGCGACGGGCGCTGCCCGACCTGCGGCGGCTCGGGCTTTGAACATGTGGAGATGCAGTTCCTCAGCGACGTCTACCTGCGTTGCCCCGACTGCGACGGCAAGCGTTACCGGCCCGAGATCCTCGAAGTCACGATTGAACGCAAGGCGATCGGTGATGTGCGCGCGCGCCTGATGAATGTGTCCGACGTGCTGGACCTGACCGTGAGCGAGGCCTGCGCGCTGTTTGCGCAGGACCGTGAGGTCATTCGCGCGCTGCAGCCCATCGTCGATGTGGGGCTGGAGTATGTGAAGCTGGGCCAGCCGGTGCCGACGCTGTCGGGCGGCGAGGCGCAGCGGCTCAAGCTGGCTGGCTTTCTGGCGGGCGCGTCAAAAACGGCCAGTGTCAGCCGGCAACCGCTGGCGCTGAAAAACATCAACCGCGGCACGCTGTTCCTGTTTGACGAGCCGACCACTGGCCTGCATTTCGACGACATCGCCAAACTCATGCGTGCGCTGCGCAAGCTGCTGGACGTCGGTCATTCGCTGATCATCATCGAGCACAACCTCGATGTGATCCGTTCGGCCGACTGGCTGATCGATCTTGGCCCCGAAGGTGGCGAGGCCGGCGGCCTGCTGGTGGCCCAAGGCACGCCCGAAGCCGTGCGCCAGCACCCGACCTCACACACCGCGCTGGCCCTGCGCGAGTACGAAGCGGCCATGGGCAAGGTGCACGGGGTGGAGGAAGCCCGCGCCAAGGTCTGGACCACCAAGCCGGCGTTTTCCAACCTGATCCAGATCGTCAATGCCAAGGAGCACAACCTCAAGAGCCTGTCGGTCAACATTCCGCGCGGCCAGTTCAATGTGGTGACCGGCGTGTCGGGCTCCGGCAAGTCCACGCTGGCGTTCGACATCCTGTTCAACGAGGGCCAACGGCGTTACCTCGAGTCGCTCAACGCCTATGCGCGCAGCATCGTGCAGCCGGCCGGCCGGCCCGAGGTGGACGCGGTCTACGGCATTCCGCCGACCGTGGCGATTGAGCAGCGCCTCTCGCGCGGCGGGCGCAAGTCCACCGTGGGCACGACCACCGAGGTCTGGCACTTCCTGCGCTTGCTTTACGTCAAGCTCGGTATCCAGCACTGCACCAAAGACGGTGCGGCGGTGATGCCGCAAAGCGCGGAAAGCATTGCCGCGCAACTGCTCAAGGCGCACCGCGGCCAGCACATCGGGCTGCTGGCGCCGCTGGTGATCAACCGCAAGGGCGTTTACACCGAGCTGGCCGACTGGGCGCGGCCGCGCGGCTACACCCATTTGCGCGTGGACGGCGAATTTCTGCCGACCACCGGTTTCCCGCGGATAGACCGCTTCAAGGAACACACGGTGGAGTTGCCAATTGCGGATATCCACGTGACCCCCGCCAACGAGGCCGCGTTGCGCCAGGCGCTGGCCACCGCGCTGGAGCACGGCAAGGGCGTGGTGCATGTGCTGGCCCCGCTGGATGGCTTGCGTGGCGCGATGCTGGCCGGCACGTCCACCCGGCAGATAGGCAGCTTGCAGGCCTCGTCCACCAAGCGGGCCTGCCCGGTCTGCGCCACCTCCTACCCCGAACTCGACCCGCGCCTCTTCAGCTACAACAGCAAACACGGCTGGTGCCCGGACTGCGTGGGCACCGGCGTCAGGCTGACCAGGGAACAGCGCAAGGTGTTCGACGATTCGGTGCGCGACGATGACAACAAGGGCCGCGAGCAGAGTTTTGTCGAAGCGGATGTGGACGAGGTGCTGGACGCCGTCTGCCCGACCTGCGCCGGCTCACGCCTGAACGCGCAGGCGCGCGCCGTGAAGTTCGCGGGGGTGGGCATTGACGACATCGCCGCGCTGTCGGTGACCGACGTGCGCCGCTGGGTTGAAAAACTCGCGCTGTCCGGACGCGAGGCCGGCATTGCGCGCGACCTGCTCCCGGAGATCAAGAGCCGGCTCGAATTCCTCGAAGACGTGGGCCTGGGTTATTTGACGCTGGACCGCGGTGCGCCCACCTTGTCGGGCGGCGAGGCGCAGCGCATCCGGCTGGCGGCGCAGCTGGGTTCCAACCTGCAGGGCGTCTGTTATGTGCTGGACGAGCCAACCATCGGCCTGCACCCGCGCGATAACCAGATTCTGCTGCGCGCGCTGGGCAAACTCAGCGAACGTGGCAACACCCTGGTGGTGGTTGAGCACGACGAGGACACCATACGCCGCGCCGACAACATCATCGACATCGGCCCCGGTGCCGGCAAGCGTGGCGGCCAGCTCGTGGGGCAGGGCACGGCGGCGCACCTGGCCACCCTGCCCGATTCGCTGACCGGGCGTTATCTGGCGCATCCGCTGATCCATCCGCTGCATGCGCGACGCGAAACGCAGTTACCCCTCACCCCCACCCTCTCCCCGGAGGGGCGAGGGAGCAATTCAGCGAGTTCACTCCCTCTCCCGCTGGGAGAGGGCGGGGGTGAGGGCTCCCCGCTCAAGCCCCTGAGCAAGCAGAAGCAGGCTGCGCTCAAGGCTGCCCGTCTGAAAGCAGAGGCGGCCAGCGCCAGCATCGCCCACAATGCCGCGCCGGCGGCAGCCAGCCCTTTCACCTCCTGGCTTACCGTGGTCGGGGCCGACCTGCACAACCTCAAGAACGTTTCGGTCCAGGTCCCGCTGTACCGGCTGGTGGCGGTGACAGGGGTGTCGGGTTCGGGAAAATCCACGCTGGCGCGCGATGTGCTGCTGGCCAATGTGCAGGCCGGCGTGGTGCAACGTTCGACCCGGGCCGGGCGCGAGGCCGACGATGCCGGCAAACACCCGGCCTGGATCGGCTGCGAATACATCGAAGGTTACGAGGTGGTGGACCGCGTGCTGGAAGTCGACCAGACGCCCATCGGAAAAACACCGCGCTCCTGCCCGGCGACCTACATTGGTTTCTGGGACACGGTGCGCAAGTTGTTCGCCGACACGCTGGAAGCCAGGGCGCGCGGTTACGGCGCCGGGCGTTTCAGTTTCAACACCGGCGAAGGCCGCTGCCCGACCTGCGAAGGCGCGGGCGTGCGCACCATCGGCATGAGTTTTCTGCCTGACGTGAAAGTGTTGTGTGAGACCTGCCACGGCGCGCGTTTCAACCCCGAGACCCAGGCGGTGACCTGGCGCGGCAAAAACATCGGCGACGTGTTGACCATGGAAGTGGACGAGGCCGTCGGGTTTTTTGCCTCCATGCCGGGCATTGCGCACCCGCTGCAGTTGCTCAAAGACGTGGGGCTGGGTTACCTGACGCTGGGCCAGCCGTCGCCGACGCTGTCGGGCGGCGAGGCGCAGCGCATCAAGCTGGTGACCGAACTGTCCAGGGTGCGTGACGACATCACACGGCGCGGCCAGAAGGCGCCGCACACCCTGTATGTGCTGGACGAACCCACGGTGGGCCTGCACATGGCCGACGTGGAAAAACTGATCCATGTGCTGCACCGGCTGGTCAATGGCGGACATAGCGTGGTGGTGATCGAGCATGACCTCGACGTGATCGCCGAAGCCGACTGGGTGATTGACCTCGGGCCGGACGGCGGTAATGCCGGTGGCCAGGTGGTCGCGGCCACGACGCCGGAGCAGGTGGTCAAGCTGGGCACGGCCACCGGGAAGGCTTTGCAGGGGGTGCTGGAAAGAACATGAAAACCCCTGTCGGCGCCCACTGCGTGTGGCGCCATCTCCCCTTGCAGGGGACGGCGGCTGCAGGCCGGCGGAGCCGGGCCTGCGGCCTCCGCTGGCAGGGGGTCAGGGATGCGGTATTGCGCCATTGCTATTGAATTTATAGCTCCTGGCGCAAGACCCATAGGGGCTGTGGTCGTATTTTGCTTGTAATGTCAGCCGGGACCACGCGCCGCCAGCAGCGCCGCCGCCACTTCGGCAAAGCCCGCGCCGCGCTCGCCCTCGGTGATGTAACGCGGCTTGTGGCTCAACTCCGCTTCAAAGCGGCGGATGTTGGCCACGCCCACCGAATGCGCAAAGGCCTCGAACATCAGCTGGTCGTTGGTCGAGTCGCCGACATAGACCCAGCGCCCCATCTCCGCATCGAGGTCGCGGCCGAACAGCTCGCGCACGATCCAGCGCGCGCCCTCCAGCTTGTTGTGCGCACCGAACCAGCCATTGATGTGAATGGAACTCACCGTTGCGTTCATGCCTTCGCTTTGCATGATCTGCACCGCCTGCGCGATCTGCGCCGGCGGCAGGTGCACAAACTCGCTGTGGTCGATGGCAATGTCGGTTTCGCGGCCGGGGCTGTCCTCGGACAACACAGCGCCGGGCACGTCCTGCATCACACGCCGCGCCACCTGCTGCATGCGGGCGTAGTTGGCCAGCCGTGTCGGCGCATCCTGTTGATACAGTTTTGATAGCTGCTCGCGCCCGCCAGTCAAGGGCTGGCGCCCGATCTGGCTTGCAAGCAGGGCCACGGCGCCGTTTTCGGCAACGATGGCATCGACCGGCCAGCGCAGTGCAAAAGGCTCGCTCCAGCCCACCGGGCGGCCGGTGATGGGAATCACATGCAGGCCGGCGGCCTTCAGGTCGCCCAGGGCCTGCAGCGCGTCGGGTGTGATCGCGCCGTCGGTGGTCAGGGTGTCGTCAATGTCGGTAAAAACGCCGGTGATGTGTTGCCGGTCTTGCGCGGGCCAGGTTTTCAGGGCTTTCATGACGAAAGTGTCGCATGCCTGTACAATCACCGGTTCCTGAGGAGCGTTGCAACCCACGACATGTGGTCTAGGCTCAGGACTTTCATTTGCAACCACGCTCACCCGCATGTGCTCTCAAGCCGGGTGAGATCCAACAGACTCCCCGCCGACTTGTAACCTTGTGGCCGTGGCTATTTTGCCCAATTGGACCCTTGATCCTGGAGATATCCCAATGAACGCCGTATTGAAACCCGCCCAGACCGCCGCTGACTACGTGATTGCCGACATTTCGCTTGCCGCCTGGGGCCGCAAGGAACTGAAAATCGCCGAAACCGAAATGCCCGGCCTGATGGCCATCCGCGAAGAGTTCGCCAAAGCCCAGCCCCTGAAGGGCGCACGCATCACCGGCTCGCTGCACATGACCATCCAGACCGGCGTGCTGATCGAGACGCTGCAGGCCCTGGGCGCCGACGTGCGCTGGGCATCGTGCAATATTTTCTCGACGCAGGACCATGCCGCCGCCGCGATTGTGGCCGCCGGCACGCCCGTGTTCGCAGTCAAGGGCGAGACCCTGGCCGACTACTGGGACTACACCCACCGCATCTTCGAATTCAGCGGCGCCAAAGGCACGCCCGAAGAAGGCCCGAACATGATCCTGGACGACGGCGGCGACGCGACGCTGCTGATGCACCTGGGCACCAAGGCCGAAACCGACGCCAGCCTGATCTCCAAGCCGACCAGCGAAGAAGAAATCTGCCTGTTCAACGCGATCAAGGCCAAGCTGGCCATCGACCCGACCTGGTACAGCCGCCGCCTGAAAAACATCCTCGGCGTGACCGAAGAAACCACCACCGGCGTGCTGCGTTTGAACGAGATGTCGGCCAAGGGCACGCTGGCCCTGCGCGCCATCAACGTCAACGACTCGGTGACCAAGTCCAAGTTCGACAACCTCTACGGTTGCCGCGAGTCACTGGTTGACGCGATCAAACGCGCCACCGACGTGATGGTCGCCGGCAAGGTAGCTTGCGTGGCCGGTTACGGTGACGTGGGCAAAGGCTCTGCCCAGGCCCTGCGCGCACTGAGCGCCCAGGTCTGGGTGACCGAGATCGACCCGATCAACGCCCTGCAGGCCGCAATGGAAGGCTACAAGGTCGTGACCATGGAATACGCTGCCGACAAGGCCGACATTTTCGTGTCGGCCACCGGCAACAAGAACGTGATCACCTATGACCACATGGCGGCCATGAAAGACCAGGCCATCGTCTGCAACATCGGCCACTTCGACAACGAGATCGACGTTGCCGCGCTCGAAAAATGCACCTGGGAAGAGATCAAGCCGCAAGTCGACCACGTGATCTTCCCGGACGGCAAACGCATCATCCTGCTGGCCAAAGGCCGCCTGGTGAACCTCGGTTGCGGCACCGGCCACCCGAGCTTCGTGATGTCGTCCAGCTTTGCCAACCAGACCATCGCGCAGATCGAGCTGTTCACCAAACAGGCCGACTACGAAGTGGGCAAGGTTTATGTGCTGCCGAAACATTTGGACGAAAAAGTCGCGCGTCTGCACCTGAAGAAGGTCGGCGCGATGCTGACGGAACTGAGCGACGAGCAGGCTGCGTATATCGGTGTCAGCAAGGCTGGCCCGTACAAAGCCAATACCTATCGCTACTGAGCAGAGGTATTCCTCCCTCTCCCCTGGGAGAGGGCAGGGGTGAGGGCTGGCCGCGCCAATGCACCGCGGCCGGGCTTGTTGCATGTATGGCGGCATGCCCTCACCCCATCCCTCTCCCAAAGGGCGAGGGGGGCAAACCCGGGCCGTGACCTGAAGTTTTTCGGGTGACAGGGCTTATTTCATGGAGCTTCATGCGCGCTGACCTATTCCTCGTTGACAACGGCTTTGCCGCCACCCGCTCCCAGGCCCAGCGCCTGATCGCTTCGGGCGTGTTGTGGCGCGCCGAGGAAAGCGCACCCTGGAAGAAGGTTGCCAAGAACGGCGACGAGATTCCGGACGGCGCCGAGCTGCAGATCCCCGACACCACCGAAGCCAAGTACATCTCGCGCGGCGGGCTCAAGCTCGAAGGGGCACTCAAAAGCACCGGTCTCAGCGTGGCCGGCCTGCGCTGCCTGGACATCGGGCAATCCACCGGCGGCTTCACCGACTGCCTGCTGCAGCACGGGGCTGTGCAGGTGGTGGGCGTGGACGTGGGCCACGGCCAGCTGCACCCCAGCCTGCGCGGCGATCCGCGTGTGCTGTGCATCGAAGGCCTCAATGCCCGCTCCATGACCGCTTCTGATTTGATAGCAGGTCCCGCCCATGCAGCGGAGGCTGAAGGTCAATTTGACGATGATGATGAGTTCGAGGCGGACGAGGGCGAGGCCGTCGAAGCCGACTTTGATTTCCTGACCGGCGACCTGTCCTTTATTTCCCTGACGCTGGTGCTGCCCGCCGTGGTGCGCCTGCTGAAAGCCGGCGGTCATCTGCTGATGCTGGTCAAACCCCAGTTCGAGCTGCAGCCCGGCCAGATCGGCAAGGGCGGCATTGTGCGTGATGCTGTGCATTTTGAATTTGTCGAAAAGCGCCTGCGTGACGCCTGCGCTGCGCTGGGGCTGGACGTGAAAGCCTGGCTGGCCTCGTCGATTGAAGGCGGCGACGGCAACCGCGAGTTTTTCATTCACGCCGTCAAGGGCCACAACACGACGGGTGAAGACCAGCCGCTGCCGGCGCCGCCGCCGCGCAAGGCCGCCAAACGTACGCCGCGCAGCGAAATACGCGCGATGCATGAGGCGCATGAGGACTCTGAAGAAGCCCACGCCGGCCAGCACGGCCCGGCGCGCGGCAAGCGCCGCGACAAACCCGACGAAGAATGAACGGAGAAAGAAGATTCCGATGAACCTGCCCATCAGCTTTGAATTTTTCCCGCCCAAGACACCCGAAGGCGCCGACAAGCTGCGCCTGACGCGCCAGGCGCTGTACGCGCACCAGCCCGAGTTCTGCTCCGTCACCTTCGGGGCTGGCGGCTCCACGCAGGAAGGCACTTTCGGCACCGTCGGTGAAATCCTGAAAGAGGGCGTTGACGCAGCCTGTCATTTCTCATGCGTGGGCGCGACCAAGGCCACGGTGCGCCAGCAGCTCGCCGCCCTGCAGGCCATGGGCGTCAAGCGCCTGGTGGCCCTGCGCGGTGATCTGCCCAGCGGCTACGGCATCGGTGGTGAGTTCCATTACGCGAGCGACCTGGTGGCTTTCATCCGTGAGTTCACGGGCGATGCCTTCCACATCGAGGTGGCGGCCTACCCCGAGATTCACCCGCAGGCCAAGTCGGCCGACGCCGACCTGCAGGCCTTTGCTACCAAGGTCAAGGCCGGCGCCAACTCGGCCATCACCCAGTATTTTTTCAACGCGGACGCCTACTTCCGCTTTGTGGAGGACACCCGCCGGCTGGGCGTGGATGTGCCCGTGGTGCCCGGCATCATGCCGATCACCAGTTCCACCCAGCTGATGCGGTTTTCCGATGCCTGCGGCGCCGAGATTCCGCGCTGGATCCGCCTGCGCCTGCAGGGTTTCGGCGACGACACGGCATCGATCAAGAGCTTCGGCCTCGACGTGATCACCGGCCTGTGCGACCAGTTGCGGACCGCGGGTGTGCCCGGCATTCACTTCTATACGATGAACCAGTCTGCCGCCACGACGGAAATCATTCGCCGTCTGCAGCCGCTTTGACACAGCGGGCAGCCATCAGGCAGGCCATTGCCGTTGGCCTGCTGGCCCTGCTGGCGGCCTGCACGACACCTGCGCCACCGTCATCCGGCCGCTCCGCACCCCGCCCTGTGCCGATAGCCACACCGGCGCCCATGCCCGCCAGCCCCGAGGCTGCGGACACGCCGACGGACGCTGCGCCCCTGTCCATCGGGTCCGTCAGCGTTCTGCCGCGGCCAGCGTTGCTGGCGGATGAGCCAGCGCGCGAGTTCGAGCGTGGCGCCGCCTCGTGGTACGGCCCGGGTTTTCATGGCCGGCTGACGGCCAGCGGCGAACGGTATGACATGAACGCTTTCACGGCCGCTCACCGCACCTTGCCGTTTGGCACCCTGGTGCGGGTGCACAGCCTGGTCAACGGCCGTGACGTGGATCTGCGCATCACCGATCGCGGCCCCTTCAGCCGCAACCGCATCATCGACGTGAGCCGCGCCGCCGCGGCAGAACTCGGCATGCTGGGCCTGGGTTTCAAGGAGGTGGTGTTGCTGGTTCCGGAATCCACAACGGCCATGGCGACCGTCCCGCCGCCACCGGGCAGAAAATCCCGGCGCAGCGCCAGGCGCGCGCCAGCGCCCAGGGTGCGCTAGGCATTTTGATATCAAATTGGCCTCCGACCCTTATCCAGCGGGCGCAGGTAGCTCCTGAATACATAGCGTTTTAGGGTGGCGCAGCAGGCAACGCCATGCGAAAGCTGTAGCCGTGGCGCTCAAAATCCAGCGCGTCGTAAAACGCATGCGCCTTCTCGCGTTTGAGGTTGGACGACAACGCCAGCTTGTAGCAGCCGCTTTCGGCGGCTAACATTTGCCGCAGCTTGCCTGCCGCTTGTATCGACTGGCGCTTCGGCGACGCAGATTCCATGTCGGCACGGGCCACCACAGAGCCCAGTCCAGATGCCGGATATACGACTGCAGGCGCTTCCCACACAGCCAATCTATTGGTCAGTTTCTTGCGCTTGTGGGGGAGTCCATATATGAAGGGTTAGGGCTCAACCCCACACCTTCGCCGACTGGGCATCGTAGAAATGAACCTCCAGTTCCTGAGCACGCTTCCTTCCGAGTGTTCGGGACTTTCTGGCTTGGGAAATTTTGCTTGCGCGTGTAATGACTTCTTTGTTGTGTTGGGCGCTGGGATCTCCGTAAACACCAACAAACAGTTTTCCAATCTTCCCGATCTCGAGCATTCGTATGACGTGCTCATCGTTAGGTGCAAATGACAGGCCGTATACAAACATTGAACCGGTGACCTTCGGCATGCTTGCTAGACCTCGATGGAGGTAGCCACTGTGCTTTATGCGTTCCAGCTTCTCTTGGGAAGTGCCTTCGGATACGAACAGTGGGTACTTCGACGACGCGAGTGCGGCACGAATCTGCTGTTTAAGCCTTATGCCGGTGTTCTTCCAAGTGTACTTCTGCAACTCGGAGCCAGCATCAAAAAGATGAAGCGCTCCGTGAAGATAGTAGATCCTCTGCTCATAGCTGTTTTCAACCTCCCAGGTTACGTACTCCTCAGGCCCCGAGTCAGGATGGCGAAAGCCGTCGTCGCACTCTAAGTGTGGTGCGATTTCTTCTTGCATGAACGCCCAGTAAAGAAGGAGGTCGTAATTCAGTGTGTAGACGCGCTCAAAGTTGGCTAGAAATCCCGTGCACGCTTGGTATGCCGTTTGCGCTATTTCTCCCGGCCATTCGGGATGGCTGCCGGCGATAGCCGATACGAGGACCTCTCTTAGCTTTACTGCGTCGTCTCGAAGAATTGCAGCCAGTGCTGTGCTGGCTGGTGAGTAGGTTTCGAGGATCGAGGCGGCAGAGTTGAGCGACTTGATCACCACCTCGAAATCTGTTGTTCCCAAGGCGTCGAATGTTGCTCGACAGTGTGGCGACAGACCGGCGAAGTCCGCGCGATCAAAAAGTGCGGCATACGAAAAGATGTCATTTCGACAGGCACGACTGAAGCCGTTGCCTAGCAGGGCATGAATGTGACCTGATGATTTCGCCATGGACAAGCATTCATCGAACGTGAGGAGAGCAAAGGTCATAGAACTTGAGCCCTATCGTCGTGGTGCACGGCGGGCCAGCGAGATGCTGGAGAACGCGCGGTTGCTGGCGGCCCGTCCCTTCGACCTAAAGTTAGGCCCAGGCTCAGTCGATGGATTCAAGGAGCAGTGCCTGCAGTCTCATGGGTTGCTCCGACGCTGGTTCTTTGCCTGAATTCGACAAGATGACCACACGCCATACTTGCCTTCCCTTCTTAACAAGTGTCGCGTGCACTCTTTGAGTTCTGTCGTCAGACATCGTGCCTGTGATTGTCACAGCCTCGCGAGCACCAACTTTCGTTGGTACGCCCGGTAGCGATAGCCTCATGTTTCCCTGTACGGCCGTAACCCATGCGTTCAGGTAGCGTTCCAAATCTAGAGTAGGTTGTACCTCGTCTTTCGCGAATACAACAATGACACCGTAGTCTGGACCGGAGAAAATGTGGATAGGTTGCTTCTCGTCGTTCGCTTGTTCCTGATGTATCCACCCACTCGGAACTGCCACTGACCTACCGGTTACTTGATTGAGCCAAGTGGTTCCACCGTAGTAGCTTCGATCCGACGCATTGGACATCTGCTGCAGGGCAGCGTTGACGAAGAAGAGCGCGGCGACAACGGCGACAGCCGATAGCGCACGGATGACGCCTAGCTTTGGCGCCTTTACATTGAAGTTGCCCTCATCGTACCGAGCGTGACCACCTGATTTGAGGTGACCGTGTTGGCGTGCCATGGTGAAGAGCGAAACGAGAGGGAACCCCGTTCCGAGACCAAACCAGTAGACGCCGAGTTGGCGCTGCAGATACTGAGTCGCGGTTGGTCGCTGGGCTCCAACGGTGGTGACTCTAACGCCAAGAAGCGCCTTACCTGGCGTGTTGCCAAAGATCGCAAAGATAGCGGCCTCGGCTAGCAAGACTAATGGCAGGAGCAGCCAGCCGAATACGTAGTCGGAGCCGGGGCGCTGGATCCAGAGCCCAAATTCCAACGACAGTCTCGACAGCACAAACGCGACGAGGAATGCAGTTGGTAGGGCAATGATCCAGAGATCGACGAGCCTGGCGAAGAAACGGCGCCAGGGCCCGGCGAGTGGTAGAGCAATGAGGTGCTCACGGGCGGTCGGTTTGGGCAGTTCGGGCGGCACCGCGCGAACGACCTGTTGCAGGTCTGGCAGTTCTGAAAGTGATGCCCAGTTTGCCTGGCCTTCCTTCCAGACCAGTGTGCTCTGGACGACCTTTCCCTCCAGCAGCATTGCTCGAAGCACATCAATCGAGACAGGCCCTTTTCGAGCGTCGCCGATTGAATACCACCACTCGTCTTGCATTCTTGACTCCTCAAAGAGATGATAAGTGCGGGTTCGAGCCTAACGCCGCGGTTTACGCGCGGGCCGAGCGCAGCGCGAGGACCGTCGCATGGAACCCCGTGTTATGCCCCGCCATTTCTGGTGCCAGCGGTGAAGCGCCCGAGGGCGAATGCTATTTCTCCAACGACGCGAGGAGAAAACATGAGCATGATCAGCCATGCGACTGGGGGTGTCTGAATTTCTGTGTGTGAGGCGAGATTGCCTGCCCGAGGTTTGGGCA
>NZ_JAQSDN010000032.1 GCF_029945925.1 Polaromonas sp.
AGATACAAAGCTTGGGCGATACTATGTTTCGAAACTTACGTGTTGATGTACTAGCCCTTACGCTCGGCACTGGCGTGTCCTCGCTGCCCCCCGAGGGGGCGCATTTTTCCTTGGGGCGGCCCGGCGGAAAAACATCCACGGACTCAGCGCAGCTATCATCTGAACCATGCGCCAAATCGTTCTAGACACTGAAACCACCGGTCTGTCCGCTGAAAACGGCGACCGCATCATCGAAATCGGCTGCGTCGAGCTGCTCGGTCGCAAGCTCACCGGCAACAACAAGCACTTCTACCTGAACCCCGAGCGCGACAGCCACGAGGACGCCCTCAAGGTGCACGGCATCAGCAACGAGTTCCTGCAGGACAAGCCCAAGTTTCCGGCCATTGCCGACGAGTTGCTGGCGTATCTGGAGGGGGCTGAGGTCATCATCCACAACGCGCCTTTCGATATCAGCTTCCTGGACAAGGAGCTGGAGCTGATGGGGCGTGTCTCGATCCGCAACTGCGTGGCCAAGGTCACCGACAGCCTGATGATGGCCAAGGAGCTGTATCCCGGCAAACGCAATTCGCTCGACGCGCTGTGCGACCGCCTGGACGTCGACAACTCGGGCCGCACGCTGCACGGCGCCCTGCTCGACGCCGAGTTGCTGGCCGACGTCTACATCAACCTGACGCGCGGGCAGAATTCTCTGGTGATGGACGTGAGCGGCAACACGCAGGAGGGGGGCGCCGCCGTGGCGATGGACCTGAGCGGTTTTGATTTGCCGCTGCTGCTGGCCAACGATCAGGAGATCGCCGCCCACGAAAGCCTGCTGGCGGACATCGATAAAAGCAGCAAAGGCAAAACTGTCTGGCGCGAACTGGCCGATGTGTGACAAAAACCCCCTATAATCTGAGGCTGACCAAACAGGGCGGTTAGCTCAGGGGTAGAGCACTGCATTCACACTGCAGGGGTCGCAAGTTCGAAACTTGCACCGCCCACCAGAATTGAAGCCCCAAGTCGCAAGCGACTTGGGGCTTTTTCTATGTCCGGGTGGTTTCAGAACCGGTACTTCAGGCCCAGCGTGGTGGCATTCACGTTGTCGCGTCCCGAGCCGGAAAACTTGAAGTCGTGGCGCTCCCATTGCAGGACCGCAGACCATCTGTCGGACAAGTCATAACTCACCCCCGCCCCGAGCGACAGCCCGAAGCCGTCCTCGTCGCCGCTGGTGACGCCCGAACCGGGCGTGGATGACACGCTGGTGCGGCCGTAGGTCGTGCCTACCTTGCCGAACAGGCCCCATGTCGGGCTGAGCGGCACCTTGCCGACCAGGCTGAGGTTGATGCCGTGGGCCTGGGTCGTGCCACCACCACGGTCGATGTTGCCCATGTCGAGGTAGCCCAGCTCCAGCCCGAAGTTGTTGCTGAACATCCCGCCTCCGTAGAGGCTGTAGGCGTCGTCCTTGTCACCGCAGTTGAACACCCCGGTGCCGCATCCCTGCCGGTAATTGGAGCGGCCGGCATTGAAGCCGAGGTAGGCGCTGCCGGGGGCATACCACGCGCTGCTGCCGGATCCGGAGGAAGGGCTGCCGGTCTGGGCCTGGACGGACAGGCTGGCGGCGACGGCTGCTGCACCGAGCAGCAGGCTGGAGAGAACACGATGAATTTTTTTCACGATGACTCCTCGCAGGATGAAGACTTGATGAAAATCCGCCGCTGACAGGACGGATCAACAAACCATGAATCAACTTAAACGTTCAGGGTGGAACGGCTTGTAGGAAACGCCTGACATTGGGTGTAGGACGGGAGGAGGTCGATCGCGGTGGCGGGCCGTGGCGTCGCCGGCCTGCACCAGACGCCAGCAGTGCGAGCATGGGATGAGTAGGCTGGATTTGCTATGAAATCAATAGCTGTTGGCGCTCGCCCATCAAGGGCTGAGGGCTGATTTGGCTCTCCTGTGCGCATGCAGGGCTTGCGGCACCCGGCCGCCAGCCTCCTGCGTCGTATGCTTTCGGCGCTTTACTGTGCCGCCCAGCCACCGTCCATGTTCCACGCCACGCCGCGCACATTGTTGCCGGCCGGCGAGCAGAAAAACACCGCCAGCGCGCCCAGTTCCTCGGGTGTGGTGAATTGCATCGACGGCTCTTTTTCGCCCAGCAGCAGCTGCGTGGCCTGCTCGTTGGAGATGCTGCCTGCGGCGGCTTTGGCGTCCACCTGTTTTTGCACCAGCGGCGTCAGCACCCAGCCTGGGCAGATCGCGTTGCAGGTCACGCCGGTCGTCGCGTTTTCGAGGGCCGTGACCTTGGTTAGGCCGACGATGCCGTGTTTGGCGGCAACGTACGCGGATTTTTCTGCCGAGCCGACCAGGCCATGCACCGAAGCGACGTTGATGATGCGGCCCCAGCCCTTGCCGCCGTTGGCGGCCAGCATGGCCGGCAACGCCAGCCGTGTGGCGTGGAAGGCGCTGCTCAGGTTGATCGCCAGGACGGCGTCCCAGCGCTCGACCGGAAAGTTCTCGATTCTGGCCACATGCTGGATGCCGGCATTGTTGACCAGGATGTCCACCTGGCCGAATTGCGCGGCGGCAAAAGTCATCATGGCTTCAATCTCGGCGGGCTTGCTCATGTCGGCACCGTGGTAGGCCACTTTCACGCCGAGCGCTGCAATTTCCGCCTTGGGGCCTTCGACGTCGCCGAAACCGTTGAGCACGATGTTGGCCCCCTGCGCCGCCAGCGCCTTGGCGATCCCCAGGCCGATGCCGCTGGTGGAGCCGGTCACGAGTGCAGTTTTACCTTTGAGCATGAAGTTTTCTCCGGATGATTTACGATGCCTGTCAGACGCTGAAAAACAGCGGCTCGGGCAATTATCAAGCCTGCAACCCGGATTCCCTGTCCATGACTGAACCTACGCTGAACTACGTATCCTGCCCCGACGTTTCGGGAGGGCACCGCATGGCGTACTGGGAGTGGGGCGATCCGGCCAACCCGCATGTGGTGCTGTGTGTTCACGGCCTGTCGCGCCAGGGCAGGGATTTTGATGTGCTGGCGGAGTACCTGTCGGACGAGGTCCGGGTGGTGTGCCCCGACGTGGCCGGCCGCGGCCGCAGCGACTGGCTCCAGGACCCCATGGGTTATCAGATCCCGCAGTACGCCGCCGACATGATGGTGCTGCTTGGTCAGCTGCACCAGCAAGCACCCATCACGACGCTGGACTGGGTCGGCACCAGCATGGGCGGCCTGATCGGCATGGCCATTGCCGGCCAGCCCGAGCTGCCCCTGCCTGCGCCCGTCCACAAACTGGTTCTCAACGATGTGGGGCCGGCCATCGAATGGCAGGCCATCACGCGTATTGCCGCCTACCTCGGCAAGGCCGGTCATTTTGGTTCGCTGCAAGAAGCCGCCGACGCGATGTGGGCCATTTCCACCAGTTTCGGCCCGCACACGCCCGAGCAGTGGTTGGCGCTGTCGCGCCACATGGTCAAGCCCGTGCCCGGGGCAGTTGACGGCAGCGTGATGCTGCATTACGACCCGGCGATTGCGGTGCCGGTGCGGGCCACGACCGAGGACTCGGCGCGGGACGGTGAAGCCATGCTTTGGCAACTTTTTGACAACATTCGGGCGCCGACGCTGGTCCTGCGCGGCGCACAATCGGATCTGCTCAGCCATGCCACTGCGCTGGCCATGACGCAACGCGGTCCCCGGGCCCGCCTGGTGGAGTTTGAAGGGGTCGGCCACGCACCGACCCTGGTGGCGATGGATCAGGTCAGCACGGTGGGTGATTTTCTTCTTGTCTGAAATTTTTTATTGAAAAGCTGCCTGTGACGAAACATGCCGGGGCCGGGCCGGGCGCCTCGCCCAAATCGCCTTTGAAGCCCCTGACGAGCGTGGCGCCCATGACGCTCATGGCGCCGCTGCCCAACGCGTCCATCGTGACGGCCACGGCGGACAGCCTGCCGGACCAGCCGCACGCGCTGGCCCGCGCCAGGGCCTTTGCCGAGCCGCTGATCGCCAGTGAAACGCTGGACACCGGTGAGAACATCCTGGCCCATGCGGATGCCGTCGCGGCCATTCTCAAGGCCATTGGCGGCTCCGAGGCCATGCAGGCCGCCACCTACCTCGTCCACGCCTGCGCGCACCTGAACAAGCCGCAGGAGGTGATTGCCAAGGCTTTCGGCGCCAATTTCGCAGCCCTGGCCATGGAGACCACCAAGCTCGTCCATGTGCAGAAGCAGGCCCGCGCCGCCGATGCCAGGGCGCAGCTGGAAGACCCGGCGGCGCAGACTGAAAACGTGCGCAAGATGCTGCTGGCGTTTTCGCGCGATCTGCGGGTGGTCATGCTGCGCCTGGCGTCCCGCCTGCAGACGCTGCGTCACTTTGCCGCCATCCGGCAACCGTGCCCGCTGGCCGTGGCGCGCGAATCGCTCAACGTTTTTGCGCCCCTGGCCAACCGCCTGGGCATCTGGCAGATCAAGTGGGAAATGGAAGACCTGGCCTTCCGCTTTCTGGAGCCGGACACCTACAAAAGCATTGCCCGCCTGCTCGATGAAAAACGCGCCGAGCGCGAGGTTTTCATGGAGGCGCTGCGCGCCCAGCTGGAGCGCGACCTGAACAGCAATGGCATTGCCGCGCTGGTGCAGGGGCGGCCCAAACACATCTACAGCATCGTCAAGAAGATGCGCGGCAAGGGCCTCGATTTTGAACAGGTGTTCGACATCCGCGCGCTGCGCGTGATTGCCGCCGACGTCAAGGGCTGCTACGCGGCGCTCGGGTTTGCGCATTCGCATTTCACGCCGGTGGAGGGCGAATTCGACGACTACATCGCCAAGCCCAAGTCCAACGGTTACCAGTCGCTGCACACGGTGGTGCGCGATGCGCAGCAGCGGGCGGTCGAGATCCAGATCCGCACGCAGGCCATGCACGACCATGCCGAGCATGGCGTGGCTGCCCACTGGGCCTACAAGGAGGCCGGCACCAAGGGTTACGGCGGCGTGTCGGCCAGCAGCGAGTACGACGCAAAAATTGCCGTGTTACGGCAGTTGCTGGCCTGGGAGCGTGACCTGTCGGGGCCGGTGGCGGCCAAGGCGCGCGACGCCACCCAGGGCCTGTTCGAAGACCGCATCTACGTCCTGACGCCGGACGCGGCCGTCGTCGAACTGCCGCAGGGAGCGACGGCGCTCGACTTTGCCTACAGCGTGCACACCAGCCTGGGCCACCGCTGCCGCGGCGCACGCATCGACGGCGCGATGGTGCCGCTGAACACGCCGCTGCAGAACGGGCAGACGGTGGAGGTCGTCACCACGAAGGAGGGCGGCCCGTCGCGCGACTGGCTCAACCCCGAGCTCGGCTTTCTGGCCAGCCACCGTGCGCGGTCGAAAGTGCGTGCCTGGTTCAATGCCCAGGCCATGGCGCAGACGGTGGCGCGCGGACGCGAGGCGGTGGAAAAGCTGCTGCAGCGCGAGGGCAAGACCGCGATGAAGCTCGAGGATGTCGCGACGCAACTGGGCTTCAAGAGCGCCGAGGATCTGTTTGAAGTGGTCGGCAAGGACGAGCTGTCGCTGCGCACCATTGAAAACATGCTCAAGCCGCCCGAGCCGCCGCCCACGCAGGACGACTATGTGCTGGCCAAAAAAGCCCGGCAACATGACAAGTCGTCCGAGCGCGGGCGCAAGGGCGGGGTGCTGGTGGTTGGTATCGACTCGCTGCTCACGCAACTGGCCAAATGCTGCAAGCCCGCGCCGCCCGATGCGATTCTCGGTTTTGTCACCAAGGGCAAGGGCGTGAGCATCCACCGCAGCGATTGCAGCAACTTCAGGAACATGGCCAGCGGCAGCCCCGACCGGGTGATCGAGGTGCAGTGGAGCCAGACCAAAAGCAGCGAGGGATCGGTGTACCCGGTGGATGTGGCCGTGGAAGCGGCAGACCGGCAGGGTCTGCTGCGCGATATTTCGGAAGTGTTTGCGCGGGAGAAAATGAACGTCATTGGTGTGCAGACCACATCGGTCAAGGACAACCGCGGCGGCACGGCCTGGATGACCTTCACGGTGGAGGTGGCAGACTCGGGCCGGCTCAACCAGGTGCTTGCCATCGTCGCCGAGGTCAATGGTGTGCGTTCGGCGCGCAGGCGCTGATTTGTCGGCAAAAAAATCGGCGCGGCCGCAAAAGGCCGGGTTTGCCCTGCTACAATGACGAGGTCGAACAGTCCTTAGGCGCGTAGCTCAGCTGGTTAGAGCACCACCTTGACATGGTGGGGGTCGTTGGTTCGAGTCCAATCGCGCCTACCAATTTCCTGAAGTTGTTTTCCTGCCAGCCGTGCATCACACGGTTCACACAGGGTAAACCAAGGGGATTGCAGGTAGGCATACTTCCTAGAATGTGATGACCCTGTGCATTGGTGCAGGCAGTCATTCACAGAGGAGTTCGCACAGTGCCCAAGAGCAAGCCCACCAGTCAGTCCAGGAGCCAGTCAACCGACTCGTCTCCCCCCGTCGGCAGTACGCCGGGAAAAGTGCCGGGCACCAAGGGCGGTAACGGCAAGGCGGCGTCGCCGCGTGTCATCAAGAAATACCCGAATCGCCGTCTTTACGACACCGATACCTCGGCCTACATCACGCTGGCCGAAGTCAAGAACCTCGTCATGGACAGCACCGATTTCGTGGTGCGCGATGCCAAGACCAACGAGGACCTGACACGCAGCATCCTGCTGCAGATCATCCTGGAAGAAGAAGCCGGCGGCGCGCCCATGTTCACCGAAGCGGTGCTGGGCAACATCATCCGCTTTTACGGCAATGCGATGCAGAGCTTCATGGGTTCCTACCTCGAGAAAAACGTCCAGTCCTTCATGGACTTGCAGCTCAAGATGTCCGAGCAGTCCAAGGGCCTGACGCCGGAAGCGTGGGCGCAGTTTGTCAATGCCCAGTCGCCGGCCATGCAGGGCATGATGGGCAGCTATGTCGAGCAGTCGAAAACCGTGTTCACGCAGATGCAGGAGCAGATGCAAAAACAAAGCGAGCAGATGCTGGCCGCGCTGGGCCTGAAGCGCTGACCGGGTCCAGGCCATTTCGGGCGCCAGCGGTCGCAACGGGCCGGCTCTGAGACAATAGAGGGCATGAGCCAAGCCCTTGCGACCCCACCATCCCCCACCTTGAACACGGCGCCCCGCGTCGGTTTTGTCAGCCTCGGCTGCCCCAAGGCCCTGACCGACTCCGAGCTGATCCTGACGCAGCTCAGCGCCGAGGGTTACCAGACCTCCAAAACCTTTGAAGGCGCCGACCTGGTGATCGTCAACACCTGCGGTTTCATCGACGACGCCGTCCGCGAAAGCCTGGACACCATTGGCGAGGCGCTGGCCGAAAACGGCCGGGTGATCGTGACCGGCTGCCTGGGCGCCAAGGCGGGCGAGGGCGGTGGCAACCTGGTGCGGCAGATGCACCCCAGTGTGCTGGCCGTGACCGGCCCGCATGCGACGCAGGAAGTGATGGACGCGGTGCACCTGAACCTGCCCAAGCCGCACGACCCGTTTGTGGACCTCGTGCCGAATTCCTTTGGTATTGCCGGCATCAAGCTCACGCCGCGGCACTATGCCTACCTGAAGATCAGTGAAGGCTGCAACCACCGTTGCACCTTCTGCATCATCCCGTCGATGCGCGGCGACCTGGTCTCGCGGCCGATAGGCGATGTGCTGGGCGAGGCGCGTGCGCTGTTTGAGGGCGGTGTCCGGGAGCTGCTTGTTATCAGCCAGGACACCTCGGCCTACGGCGTGGACGTGAAGTACCGCACCGGCTTCTGGGATGGCAAGCCGGTCAAGACCCGCATGCTGGAACTGGTGCAGGCGCTCGGCGAGATTGCCGAGCCCTACGGCGCCTGGGTGCGCTTGCATTACGTCTATCCGTACCCAAGTGTCGACGAGATCCTGCCGCTGATGGCCACCGGCAAGGTGTTGCCTTACCTGGACGTGCCCCTGCAGCACAGCCACCCCGATGTGCTCAAGCGCATGAAGCGGCCGGCCAGCGGCGAGAAAAATCTGGAGCGGATTGCGCGCTGGCGCGAGATATGTCCCGAAATCGTGATTCGCAGCACCTTCATTGCCGGTTTTCCCGGCGAAACCGAGGGCGAGTTCGAGCACCTGCTGGACTTCATGCGCGAAGCGCAGATTGACCGCGCGGGCTGCTTTGCCTACAGCGCGGTGGAAGGCGCCACGGCCAACGACATTCCGGGCATGCTGCCCCTCGAAGTGCGCGAAGAGCGCCGTGCGCGTTTCATGGCCGTGGCCGAAGCGGTATCTGCGGCGAAGCTGCAGCAGCGTGTGGGGGCCACCATGCAGGTGCTGGTGGATTCGGCCCCCGGCATGGGAAAAAAGGGCGGCGTGGGCCGCAGTTATGCCGACGCGCCGGAGATCGATGGTGTCGTGAAATTGCTGCCGCCCGAAAAAATCAGCAAGACGCTCAAGGTCGGGGAATTCACCAAGGCCCGGATTGTCGGCACACAGGGCCACGATCTGGTGGCGGTGCCGGTCTGAGGACGTCCGCATGGGGCTGGAACAAGTGCTGAAAAAGCGCCCGGAAAGAAAAAAGGCCACTGGGTTGGCAGTGGCCTTTTTTGTACCAGCTTTCGCTGGGTTTGATGTATCTGGTGCCCGGGAGAGAACTCGAATCTCCACATCTTGCGATACACGGACCTGAACCGTGCGCGTCTACCAATTCCGCCACCCGGGCACAGCCAGCAGTGTACCATTACAGAATCGGTTTTCCGGTCCGGATTCCAAAAAATTTCAATCGAGGTGCGGGCCATGAGGCGCATCACGCGCCAGGCTCGCACCTTCACGCCACGGTCCGGCAAACCGCCGGCTTTTGACATGCAGAAAAATACAGACAAGACGGATTTCCCGCCGGCAGCAAGCCGGCGCCGGAATTCTTTTCCCCATTAATCATCTCAAGAAGAGAGACCAGTTATCAAAACAACTACACACAGCAACGGCCAGGGTGCCGGACTGCTCGCCGAATTCGAAGGCACTGTTTCAGGCCACCGCGATGGCCACGGCTTCGTGCTGCGCGATGACGGCGAAGCCGACATCTACCTGCCGCCCAACGAAATGCGCGCCGTGCTGCACAAGGACCGCGTCAAGGCGCGCATCGTGCGCCACGACCGCAAGAACCGGCCCGAAGGCCGCGTCACGGAAATCATTGAACGCTCGCCCAATCCCATCATTGGCCGCCTGCTGCAGGAAAGCGGTGTCTGGCTGGTGGCGCCCGAGGACAAGCGTTACGGCCAGGATGTGCTGATCCCCAAGGGCGCCATCGGCACGGCCAAGCCCGGGCAGATCGTGGTGGTCCAGCTGACCGAGCCGCCGGCGCTGTTTGGCCAACCGGTCGGCCGCGTCAAGGAAGTGCTCGGTGAAATCGACGACCCGGGCATGGAAATTGAAATTGCCGTGCGCAAATACGGCGTGCCGCATGAGTTCAGCGACGCCGCGCTGGCGCTCGCCCGCACCCTGCCGGACGCCGTTCGTCCCGCCGACAAAAAAGGCCGCGTGGACCTGACCGACATTCCGCTGGTGACCATCGACGGTGAAGACGCGCGCGACTTCGACGACGCCGTGTATTGCGAGCCGGCCAAGGTGGGCCGCGGCAAGGGCTGGCGCCTGCTGGTGGCGATTGCCGACGTGAGCCACTATGTGGAAACCGGCAGTGCGATCGATATCGACGCCTACGACCGTGCGACCAGCGTATATTTCCCGCGCCGTGTGATCCCCATGCTGCCCGAGAAGCTCTCCAACGGCCTGTGTTCTCTCAACCCCAATGTCGAGCGCCTGTGCATGGTCTGCGACATGCTGGTCAACGCCAAGGGTGAAGTTCACGCCTACCAGTTTTACCCGGCCGTGATGTTCAGCCACGCCCGTTTCACCTATACCGAAGTCGCCGCCATCCTGGCCAACACGCGCGGCCCGGAAGCGGCCCAGCGCAAGGCGCTGGTGCCGCACCTGCTGGACCTGCATGATGTGTATCAGGCGCTGCTCAAGGAGCGTGGCGTGCGCGGCGCGGTGGACTTTGAAACCACCGAAACGCAGATCGTCTGCGACGAGGCCGGGCGCATCGAGAAAATCGTTCCACGCACGCGCAATGTGGCGCATCGGCTGATCGAGGAGTCCATGCTGGCGGCCAACGTCTGTTCTGCGGACTTCATCTCCGGCAGCAAACACGAGGGCCTGTTCCGCGTGCACGAGGGCCCGACACCCGAGAAGAAGGACATACTGCGCACCTACCTGAAGGCCCTCGGCATTGGCATGACGATCACGGAGAACCCAGCGCCGGGCGAGTTCCAGCAGATCGCCATGGCCACCAAGGACCGGCCCGATGCGATGCAGATCCATTCCATGCTGCTGCGCTCCATGCAGCAGGCGATCTACACCCCCATGAACGCCGGCCACTTCGGCCTGGCCTATGAGGCCTACACACACTTCACCAGCCCGATCCGCCGCTACCCGGACCTGCTGGTGCACCGCGTCATCAAGGCAGTGCTGACCAAGTCCAGATACCAGCTGCCGGTGTTGCCTACTCCTGGCGAGGCCGAGGCCAAGCTGTCGAAGCGGCTCGCCTCGCGCGTCACCGAGCCGGACCAGAAACCGAAAAAACCCACGGCCGACCAGCTCGCCTGGCAGGCCGCCGGCCTGCATTGCAGCGCCAACGAACGCCGTGCCGACGAAGCCAGCCGCGACGTGGAAGCCTGGCTCAAGTGCAAATACATGCGCGAGCATCTGGGCGAGGAGTTCGGCGGCGTCGTCACGGCCGCCACCAGCTTTGGCATTTTCGTCACGCTCGATGCGATGTATGTCGAAGGCCTGGTGCATATCACCGAACTGGGCGGCGAGTATTTCCGCTTTGACGAGGCGCGCCAGGAACTGCGCGGCGAGCGCACTGGCCTCCGTTATGCCATTGGCACCCGGGTGCGGGTCCAGGTCAGCCGGGTCGATCTCGACGGCCGCAAGATCGACTTCCGCCTGGTGCGCGAGGGCGAAGAGCTCGTCGCCCGCGCCATGAAGGACAAGGCCGGCGGCCGCACCTCCGACCTGCCTGAGCAGGAGCGCGCACTGCCGCGCAAGGCCAGCGAGCAGCGCGGTGACAAGCGCGCGGGCAAGGGCACCGAGCAGCGTGCCGGCGCGCGCGAGGGCAGTGCGGCGGGCAGCCGCACTGCCAAGTCGCCGATCCAGGCGCTGAAGGCGGCGGTCAAGAAGTCGGCCGCCAGCGCCGGGCGCAAGCAAAGCAAGAAACCCAGGCGGTAAAGACATGATCACCCCTGATCCATTGCCCGCCACGCCCGGGAACAAACAACCATGCTGATCCGCATCCTGTCCTTTCTGGTGGATAGCCTGTTCTTCGTGCTGATAGGCGCGGCGCTGATGCGTGCCTGGATGAACCGCCTGCGCATCAACATGAGCGCGCAGCCCGGCACCTTTGTGATGGCCGTGACGGACTGGCTGGTCAAGCCCTTGCGGCGCGTGTTGCCCAAGGCGCTGGCGCAGGCCCGCGTGGACTGGGCCAGTCTGCTGGCTGCCTTCCTGCTGGCGCTGGTGTATGCGCTGGTGTGGGCGGCCCTGTTCGGCGCCTTGCTGAACCTGACCGCGGCCATGCTGCCGGCTTTGCTGCTGATGGGCCTGAAGATGCTGGTGCGTGTCGCGTTGCAACTGGCCTTCATGGTGGTTCTGGTTTACGCCGTCATTTCCTGGCTGCAGCCGGGCTCGCCCATGTACGGCCTGCTGGGCCGGCTGGCCGAGCCGCTGCTGGCGCAGCTGCGGCGCATCATCCCGGCGATCGGCGGGGTCGACCTGTCGGCGCTGGTGCTGCTGCTGCTGCTACAGATCGGCCTGATGGTTCTGGGCTAGCAGCGAAGCGGTCAGCGTCTGCCCCGGGTGGCAGGCCGGCCAGTCATCGGCCAGCTGGCCATGCTGGAAAACGGCGCTGCAGGCGGCGTCGAATGCAGTCTGTCCGCCGGCCAGCCGGGCACCGACCATGCCCGCCAGCACATCGCCGGTGCCGGCCGTGGCCAGGCGCGCGTTGCCGGTGGGGTTGATGGCGCTGGCCTGATCCGGCGCAGCGATCACCGTGCCTGAGCCCTTGAGCACCACCACGCAGCCGAATTTTTCAGCCAACTGCCGCGCCGCCTGCAGGCGGTTGGCCTGCACCGCGGCAGCGCTGCTGCCGAGCAGGCGCGCGGCCTCCAGCGGATGTGGTGTCAGAACCGTGCGGTAAGCGCGGCCCTGGCGGGCCCGGAGCAGGGTTTGCAGCTGGGTGTCAGCGGCGATGGCATTGAGCGCATCGGCATCCAGCACGGCCGCCTGCGCGCCCGACAACACGCGCGGCAGCACGCCGGCCACGGCGTCGCCGCCGCCGCAGCCACAGACCAGCACCTGGGCCTTCAGGTCCAGCGCCTCGGGGCTGCGGAACATCAGTTCGGGCTGCTGCGGGTCCACCGTGAGCCCGGCGCCGCCAAGCAGGGCCACAAACACCCGGCCAGCGCCCGCATGCAGGGCGGCACGCCCGGCGAGCAGGGCGGCGCCGCTCATGTGGGTGGCGGCTTGCGGGCTGGACTGTCCGCCGAGGATGGCGACATCGCCGAAGCTGCCTTTGTGGCTGGCGTGCGCTGCCTGCGCCCGGGGGTGTGGCCCGGCGCGGTCCTGGCCCAACAGCCAGGCGTCGGGCGCCAGCGCCGGTGCGGGGGTGACGCCGAGGTCGTCCCACCAGACCTGTCCGGCCAGGTCGCGGCCGGCGGCCGTGAACAAGCCCGGCTTCAGCGTCAAAAGACTCAAGGTAAATCGGGCGCCAGCCCTTGATGGTAAAGCGCGGGCAGCTATAAATTCAGGAGCAATCGACGCGCCGGTATCGGCGTCCAGCCCGCTCGGAATATCGATCGCCAGGACCGGCTGCGGGCTGGCCCGCAGCAGCGCCAGCCACCGGCCGAGCAGATCGGTCTGGTCCGCGGCAGCCGCAGGGCGGGATGCGCCGCCTATGCCCAGCAGGGCGTCGATCGCGAAGTCAAAGCCGACCGGCGGCACCTTGGCAAAGGGCACGCCGGCCGCACGGGCGCGCACCAGCGAGGCCAGCGCATCGGCGGGCACCCGGGCTTCTTTCTGCGCGCCCAGCCAGGTCACCACCACGGTTTTGCCCCACTGGTGCAGATGCATGGCCGCTTCCAGGCCGTCGCCGCCGTTGTTGCCCGGCCCGCAGGCGATCCAGATGCACTGCGCGTGCGGCGCCAGCGCCAGGGCCAGGCGCGCGGTGGCCAGCCCCGCACGTTGCATCAGGGTGTGGGGCGCCAGCGGGGCCGCGGCCTGCTGCTCCAGCAGGCGCGTGGCGGCCACCCCATGGAGCGGCAGGCTGAGGGCAGGGGAGACGGCTAACATGGGCCGATTGTGCAGCCTTCAGGCGGCCGGGGATGTGAGCCGGCTCAGGTCCAGCCCTTCGAGGTCAATCTCCGGCGCCTGGCCGGCGACCAGGTCGGCGACGGCCCGCGCGCTGCCGCAGCTCAGCGCCCAACCGCTGGAACCGTGGCCCAGGTTGAGCCACAGGCCGGGCAGGCCGCTGGCACCGAGGATGGGCGGGCCGTCCGGCAACATGGGTCGCACGCCTTTCCATTCCTGCACATGGGTGGTGGTATTGGAGGTGTGGGCGGCGCCCGGGAACCAGTCCTGCAGCACTTTGTAAAGCGTCTGGATGGCCGCGGCGCTCTTTTTGTCGGGCCGGCCGCCGATTTCAGCGCTGCCGGCCACGCGCACGCGGTTGCCCAGGCGCGAGATCGCGACCTTGTAACGTTCGTCCATCAGGGCACTGCGCGGCGCGTTCAGTGGTTCGCGAAGCGGCGCGCTCAGCGAGTAGCCGTACACCGCTGCCAGCGGAACCCGGATGCCGAGCGGCCGCAGCAGCGTGGCCGAGTCCAGGCCGGCGCACACGACCACCGCGTCTGAGTTCCGCGGTGTCGCTTCGCCCGCTATCAAAAAAGTAGCTGGCTGCGCCCGGTCCAGTTGGGCCACAGTCGTATTGAACTCAAAAGTCACACCCAGGCGCTGGGCTTCGGCCTTGAGCAGCAGGGCAAACTGGCGGCAGTTGGCCACTTCGTCGTCGGGCAGGTGAATGGCGCCCAGCAAGGGTGTGTCCGGGTTCAGCGCCGGTTCGATCCGGCGCGCCTCGTCGGAGCCGATCTGCCGGAAGCTGACCCCTGCACCGCGCAGCAACTGCAGGCCGGGTTCGACCATCCGGCCGTCCTGTTCGGCGCGCAGCAGCACCATGTAGCCGGGACTGCGGTCGTATTCGAGCTGGTGCTCGGCGGTGATCTGGTGCAGGCGCGCGCGGCTGTAAAAAGCCAGGCGCTGCAGGCGGGCACGGTTGGCCAGGTAGGTTTCCAGCCGGCAGGCGCGCCACCATCGCCACATCCAGGCCAGCTCGCGGCCGGACAGCGGCAGGCTGAGCCTGACCGGTGCGTGGCGGCCCAGCAGGTGGCCCAGCACCTTGCCCGGCATGCCGGGTGCCGCCCAGGGCGTCACGTAGCCCGGGGCCACCACGCCGGCATTGGCAAAACTGCTTTCTTCGGCAGCCGCACCCCGGCGCTCGAAAACGGTGACCTCATGGCCGTCCCGGGCGAGCTCCCAGGCGGTGGTGATGCCGATGATGCCGGCGCCTATCACGGCGACCCTCATGGGGCCGTCCCTGCAGGGCGGGGACTGGGGCTGGGGCGGAAAGTCGGTGGGTTCATGTTTATGGGTTCAATCGGACGGAAGCCGGCGCGGGAAAAGCGCATGCTGCTCTTGTTTTTGAAGTGCCGGCGGGACCGCCAACCCTGGCCGGCGCGCCGCCGGCAACAGCGGATGGGGCGTGGCAGGGCTCGGGCGGGGACGTTGGCACAGGCAGGGATGTTATACTCAGCAGGCTGTACGAAAGGCAATTCCGCCGCCGTGCAGCAAATCGCAAATCAGCCATTCAAGGTGTTGCCCGAGAGCTTTCAACCATGCTTTCAGGTGATAAGCGCTGATTTTAGACACAACCTTTGGAGTATCTCTATGTCAACAAGCATGCGTGAAATGCTGGAAGCCGGCGTCCATTTTGGTCACCAAACCCGCTTCTGGAACCCCAAGATGGCCCCGTACATCTTCGGCCACCGCAACCGTATCCACATCATCAACCTCGAAAAATCGCTGCCGATGTTCGAGGACGCGATGAAGTTCGCCAAGCAGCTGTCCGCCAACCGCGGCACCATCCTGATGGTGGGCACCAAGCGCCAGGCCCGCGAACTTGTTTCCGCTGAAGCCAAACGCGCCGGTGTGCCTTTTGTCGACCAGCGCTGGCTGGGCGGCATGCTGACCAATTTCAAGACGGTCAAGACCTCGATCAAGCGCCTCAAGGAAATGAAGGCCCAGCAGGAAGTCGGTCTCGACACCCTGAGCAAGAAAGAGCAGCTCACGTTCAAGCGTGAAATGGAAAAGCTGGAAAAAGACATCGGCGGCATCCAGGACATGAATGCCCTGCCTGACGCGATTTTCGTGATTGATGTGGGTTTCCACAAGATCGCCATCCTTGAGGCCAAGAAGCTGGGCATTCCGCTGATCGGCGTGGTGGACTCCAACCATTCGCCCATCGGCATCGACTACGTGATCCCCGGCAACGACGACTCGTCCAAGGCTGTGGCGCTGTATGCCCGCGGCATCGCCGACGCGATCATTGAAGGCCGCGCCGCTGCCGGCAATGACGTCGTCAAGATGGTTGCTGCTGAAAGCAGCGACGAATTCGTCGAAGTGGAAAACGCAGCCGCCTGATTGGCCCGGCCCTGCGCCTGACGCGAAAAAGGGGCTCGCGTAGCCCCTTTTTCACAGCCTTGTCCAAAGGCATCCCCTTTATTTGAAGTCAATACGACATACGGAGAACTGAAGATGGCAATCACAGCAAGCATGGTCGCAGAGTTGCGCGCAAAAACCGACGCACCGATGATGGAATGCAAGAAGGCATTGACCGAGGCCGACGGCAACTTCGAAAAAGCCGAAGAGATCCTGCGCGTCAAGCTGGGCAACAAGGCGGGCAAGGCCGCTTCCCGCATCACCGCTGAAGGCGTGATCGCCTTCCACGGCGAAGCTGCAGTGGGCGCGCTCGTCGAGATCAACTGCGAAACCGACTTCGTCACCAAGAACGACAGCTTCCTGGCTTTCACCGACGCGGTGGTCAAGGGCATCGTCAAGAACAACCCGGCCGACGTGGCCGCGATCGGCGCCATGCCTTTGAGTCTGGACGGTTTCGGCCCGACGGTGGAAGACGTGCGCAAGGGCCTGATCGGCAAGATCGGCGAAAACATGAGCGTGCGCCGCTTCAAGCGTTTTGAAGGCGGCAAGCTGGCCTCCTACCTGCACGGCACGCGTATCGGCGTGGTTGTCGAGTACGAGGGCGACGAAGTGCCGGCCAAGGACGTCGCCATGCACGTCGCCGCGATGAAGCCGGTGTCGCTGTCGAGCGACCAGGTGCCTGCCGAGCTGGTGGCTCGGGAGCGTTCGGTCGCTGCGGCCAAGGCCGCCGAGGACGCAGCTGTGGCCACCGCCGCAGGCAAGCCTGTGCAGTCCCCCGAAATTGTTGCCAAACGTATTGAAGGCGGCGTGCAGAAATACCTCAAGGAAGTGTCCCTGTTCAACCAGCCTTTCGTTAAAAACGACAAGCAAACCGTTGAGCAGATGCTCAAGGAAAAAGGAACGACCGTGAAGGCGTTCACGCTGTATGTTGTCGGCGAAGGCATCGAGAAGAAGGTCGACGATTTCGCGGCTGAAGTGGCCGCCCAGGTGGCCGCCGCCAAAGCGGCCTGATTGCGCCCGCTGATCCGAAAGGCCGCTAAACTTACGCCCATAAAAACGACAGGAACTCTCCCATGCCAGCCTACAAGCGAATCTTGTTGAAACTTTCAGGCGAAGCCTTGATGGGAGACGATGCCTTCGGCATCAACCGTGCGACGATTGTGCGCATGGTCGAGGAGATTGCCGAGGTCACCCGCATGGGCGTGGAAGTGGCTGTCGTGATCGGCGGAGGTAACATCTTCCGCGGCGTGGCGGGCGGTTCGGTGGGCATGGACCGTGCCACCGCCGACTACATGGGCATGCTGGCCACCGTGATGAACGCGCTGGCACTCGGCGACACCATGGACAAGGCGGGCCTGACACCGCGTGTCATGTCGGCCATCGGTATCGAGCGCGTTGTCGAGCCCTATGTGCGCCCCAAGGCCCTGCAATACCTCGAAGAGGGCAAGGTTGTCATCTTCGCGGCGGGCACCGGCAATCCTTTCTTCACCACCGACACCGCGGCCGCCCTGCGCGGCGCGGAAATCGGGGCCGAGATTGTGCTCAAGGCCACCAAGGTTGACGGCGTGTACAGCGCAGATCCGAAGAAAGACCCTTCGGCCACGCGTTACACCAACATCACCTTCGACGAGGCCATGGGCAAAAACCTCGAAGTCATGGATGCCACCGCCTTTGCGCTGTGCCGCGACCAGAAACTGCCGATCAAGATTTTCAGCATCTTCAAGCACGGCGCGCTCAAGCGCGTGGTGCAGGGCGAAGACGAAGGAACGCTGGTCCACGTCTGAAGCCTGCGCGATGCGCATGCCATCCCTTTGCAGAACAAGAATCCTCCGGAGATTTCAACCATGAGCATTCCCGATATCAAGAGCCAGGCCGAGCAGAAAATGCAGCAGTCGGTAGACTCCTTCAAGCATGCCTTGACCAAAATCCGCACCGGCCGCGCCAACCCCGGGCTGCTGGACACCGTGCATGTGGACTATTACGGTGCCATGGTGCCGATCAGCCAGGTCGCCAATGTGGCGCTGCTCGATGCGCGCACCATCAGCGTTGCGCCCTGGGAAAAAGGCATGGGCGCCAAGATTGAAAAAGCCATCCGCGACTCCGACCTCGGACTCAACCCGGCGTCCCAGGGAGACCTGATCCGCGTGCCCATGCCGGCCATGACCGAAGAGCGGCGCAAGGAGCTGACCAAGGTGGTTCGCGGCGAAGGCGAACACGCCAAGGTCGCCATCCGCAATCTGCGCCGTGACGCGAACGACGGCGTCAAGAAACTCGTCAAGGAAAAGCTGGCGTCTGAAGACGACGAGCGCCGCGCCCACGACGAAGTGCAGAAGTTCACCGACCGTTTCATTGCCGAAGTCGACAAGCTGGTCGCAGGCAAGGAACAAGACATCATGGCGGTGTAGATTGCCCCCACGGTCGCTCGCTTCGCGTAGCTCTCTGCCCCCCGAGGGGGCCGCTGCGCCTGCGGCCCGGCTAAGCCGGTTCCGCGCCTGCTTGAAAAGACAGGTCCCCACGCTCGCTCAGGGCAGTGACTGACTGCTGACATGGCTACTCCAAGCTCCACCACCGTTCCACACCATGTCGCCATCGTGATGGACGGCAACGGCCGCTGGGCCACGCGGCGTTTCCTGCCGCGCATCGCCGGCCACAAGCAGGGTGTCGGCGCGCTGAACCGCTGCGTGCAGGCCTGCATGGCCCGCGGCATCGGCGTGCTGACCGTGTTTGCCTTCTCGTCGGAAAACTGGAACCGGCCGCCGGACGAAGTCTCCGGGCTCATGGAGCTGCTGGCGTTGTCGCTGGCCAGGGAAGTGCCCTCGCTCAAGGCCAACGGCGTGCAACTGCATTTTGTCGGCGACCGGCAGCGCCTGTCCGACAAGTTCAAGGCTGGCCTGGCTCAGGCGGAGCAGGCCACCGCGGACAACCAGCGGCTGATCCTCAATGTGTGTTTCAACTACGGTGGTCGCTGGGACATCGCGCAGGCGGCACGCAAGCTGGCTGCCGCGGGCCGGGAGATCACCGAAATGGCGCTGGACCGTGCGCTGGCGCTGGCCCATGTGCCCGACCCGGACCTCCTGATCCGCACCGGCGGCGAGCTGCGCATCAGCAATTTCCTGCTCTGGCAGGCGGCGTATTCCGAACTGCATTTTTCCGACAAGCTCTGGCCCGACTTCGACGAGGCGGCGCTCGATGAAGCCATCGCGGTCTACCGCAGCCGCGAGCGGCGTTTTGGTCAGACCTCCGCACAAGTCGTCCCGCCAATCCCCAATCCCGACATGAAGGCTGCCTGATGCTCAAGCAACGCGTGATCACGGCGCTGGTGATGCTGGCCATCCTGCTGCCGGCGCTTTTTTACCGCACCCCGGTGCCGTTTGCCGTGGTGGCCTTGGTGCTGATCGCCGCGGGCGCCTGGGAATGGGCCCGTCTCAACGGTTATGGCCAGCTCAGCGCGCTGGTGGCCGGTTTTGCCTGCGTGGTGTTGTGCGGCATGTCCTGGGACCTGGGGTTGCTCGACGGACCGCTGCCTTTGCTGTGGCGGCTGGCCGGCGCAGGCTGGGTGCTGGCGGGCGCCTGGCTGTTGCGCGGCGGCGTGGCGGGCTGGTCGCGCATTCCGCGCACGGTGCGCCTGGTGGTTGGTGTGCTGGCGCTCTGGCTGGCCTGGCTGGCCGTGGCGCAGGCGCGTTTCATCGGCATCGAGTTCCTGCTGTCGGTGCTCCTGCTGGTCTGGGTCGCCGATATCGGCGCCTATTTCGCCGGCAAGGCGCTGGGCGGGCGCTTCAGCAAGGGCAAGCTGGCCCCTTCGATCAGCCCCGGCAAAAGCTGGGAGGGCGTCTGGGGCGGCATGGCGGGGGTGCTGGTGCTGTGTATCGCCTGGCTGCTGCTCGACGCCACCGGTGAGAGCCTGTACGCGCGCCTGGCGGCGGAACACGGCCTCGCCGTGACGCTGCTGGCCATGGTTTTCCTGGCGGCCCTCAGCGTGGTGGGTGATCTGGTCGAGTCCCTGATCAAGCGCAGCGCCGGCGCCAAGGATTCCAGTGGTTTGCTGCCGGGCCACGGCGGTGTGCTGGACCGGGTCGATGCGCTGTTGCCGGTGCTACCGCTGGCCATGATGCTCATCACCGTCTAGCCATCCCGTCTCATCCCATGCCATTGAAAAAACAAAGCATCACGGTGCTGGGCTCGACCGGCTCGGTGGGGGTCAACACGCTGGACGTGATTGCCGGTCACCCCGACCGGTTTGAGGTGTTTGCGCTCAGTGCGGCCACGCAGACCGATTTGATGCTGGCCCAGTGCCTGCGTTTCAAACCGTCTTACGCCGTCATGGCAAGCGCCCCGCACGCCCGCCTCCTGGCCCAAAGTTTGAAGGAAAACGGGCTTTCAACCGAGGTCCTGCTTGCGCCGGATGCTCTTGAAATGATAGCGTCGGATGAGCGGGTGGATACCGTGATGGCCGCTATCGTGGGCGCGGCCGGGCTGGCACCCTGCATGGCGGCCGCGCGCGCCGGCAAGCGCCTGCTGCTGGCCAACAAGGAGGCGCTGGTGGTTGGCGGCGAGGTCTTCATGCAGGCCGTGCGCGAGGGCGGAGCGCAGTTGTTGCCCATCGACAGCGAACACTCGGCGATTTTCCAGTCCCTGCCGGAAGACCCCGCGGCCTGGATGGAGCGCATCGACAAGATCATCCTGACAGCCTCCGGCGGGCCGTTTCGCACCCGCGCGCCGGCGACCCTGCGCGATGTCACGCCCGACGAGGCCTGTGCCCACCCGAACTGGGTCATGGGCCGCAAGATTTCGGTGGATTCGGCCACCATGATGAACAAGGCGCTCGAAGTGATCGAGGCGCGTTACCTGTTCGGTCTGACACCGGCGCAGATCGAGGTGGTGATTCATCCGCAAAGCATCATTCATTCGATGGTTCAATACCGCGACACCTCGGTGGTGGCGCAGCTTGGCACGCCCGACATGCGGGTGCCGATCGCCTACGGCCTGGCCTGGCCGGGCCGGATTTCCTCGGGTGCGCAGGCGCTCGATTTCCGGGCGCTGGCCACCATGACGTTCGCGGTTCCGGACAACGAACATTTCCCCGGCTTGCCGCTGGCCTGGGAGGTGCTCGATGCGCCTGTCGGCACCACGGCGGTGCTGAACGCAGCCAACGAGGTGGCGGTGGCCGCCTTTCTTGAAAAACGGATACGCTTTGACCAGATTCACGCCGTGAACCGTGGAACTCTGGACACCGTGAACGCCTCTGAAATCCGGGGCATTGGAGATTTGCTGGCGCTGGATGCGCAGGCACGGGCCGCGGCCACCCGCCTCGCCGGAAATCTGACGACTTGACAGGAGTTTTTCCATGCTGACCTTGGTCGCCTTTGTTGTTGCCCTCGGGATCCTGATCGCCGTCCACGAGTACGGGCACTACCGCGTGGCCGTGGCCTGCGGCATCAAGGTCCTGAAGTTCTCTGTCGGATTTGGCAAGCCTATCTACACCTGGCGGCTCAAAAACAGCCCCACCGAATTTTCCATTGGCATGCTGCCGCTGGGCGGCTACGTCAAGATGCTGGACGAGCGGGAAGGGCCGGTCGATCCGGCAGAACGCCATCTGGCCTTCAATACCCAACCTTTGCGCTCACGTGCCGCCGTGGTGGCGGCAGGGCCGGCGGCCAATCTGCTGCTGGCCATCGTGCTGTATGCCATCGTCAACTGGAGCGGCCTGCAGGAGCCCGAGCCCGTGCTGGCCAGCCCCGTGGCGGGGTCCATCGCCGAGCGTGCCGGCCTGCGCGGCGGCGAGCGGGTGCAGCAGGCGGCCTTTGACGGAGACGCCTTGCAGGACGTGCGTTCTTTCGAGGATCTGCGCTGGCTGTTGACCCAGGGCGCGCTGAACGGCCGCGACGTACGGCTGGCGATAGGCGGGCCCGACGCGGCTGCAGCCGCGTCGCGAGAACTGGTGTTGCCGCTGGGCCAGCTCCAGGCCGCCGACGCCGATGCGCAGCTGTTTCGCAAAATCGGCATCATCGGGCCCTGGACCCAGCCGGTGATCGGCGAGCTGATGGCCGGTGGTGCTGCCGAGAAATCGGGCCTTCGCAGCGGCGACCTGGTGCTGCGCATCGGCAGCCTGGCCATTGTCGACGGCCCGCAACTGCGTGAAACCATCCGGGCTTCCAGCGGGACCCAGACCTGGCACATCGTGCGGGCCGGGCAGGCCATGGATTTGCCGGTCACGCCCGAGATCAGGCAGGAGGCCGGCCGGTCGATCGCACGCATTGGCGCCTATGTCGGCGCACCGCCCGCCATGGTCACGGTGCGCTACGGCCCGCTTGACGGCCTGTGGCAGGGCGCGGTTCGTACCTGGCAGGTCTCGGCGCTGACGCTGAAAATGATGGGCAAGATGGTCATCGGCGAGGCCTCCCTGAAAAACCTCAGCGGCCCGCTGACGATTGCCGACTACGCCGGCAAGTCGGCGAGCATCGGCTGGACGGCCTATCTGCTGTTTCTGGCTCTGATCAGCGTCAGTCTGGGCGTGCTCAATTTACTGCCGCTGCCGGTTTTGGACGGGGGGCACCTGATGTATTATCTTTGGGAGGCGATTACCGGCAAAAGCGTGTCTGACGCGTGGATGGACCGGTTGCAGCGCGGTGGCGTTGCAATCCTGCTGGGCATGATGTCAGTTGCCCTGTTTAACGATGTCTCCCGGCTTTTGGGTTAACTCCATACTTTTCATGCAAAAACAAATCAAACGATTCAAGGTCCGCAGCGTTTCCGCGGTGGTGGCCAGCTTTCTCATCGCGCATGCAGCCTGGGCCGTGGATCCTTTCACCGTGCGCGATATCCGCGTGGAAGGCCTGCAGCGCGTCGAACCCGGGACCATTTTTGCGTCGCTGCCTTTCCGCGTCGGTGAGACCTACAACGACGACAAGGGGGCCGGCGCGATCCGCGCGCTGTTCGGGCTGGGCCTGTTCAAGGACGTGCGGCTTGAAGTCAGCGGTGATGTGCTGGTCGTGATCGTCGAGGAACGCCCGACGGTGGCCGACGTGGACTTCGTCGGGGCCAAGGAGTTTGACAAGGAAGTGCTCAAGAAGGCGCTGCGCGAAATCGGGCTCACCGATGGCCGGCCTTTCGACAAGGCGCTGGCAGACCGCGCCGAGCAGGAGCTCAAGCGGCAGTACATCAACCGCAGCCTGTACGGCGCCGAGGTGGTGACCACCGTGACGCCGATCGAGCGCAACCGGGTCAACGTGACCTTCAGCGTGACCGAAGGCGACGTCGCCAAGATCAAGGAAATCCGCATCGTCGGCAACAAGGTGTTCAGCGAGTCCACATTGCGCGGCCTGTTCGACCTGGACACCGGCGGCTGGCTGAGCTGGTACACCAAGGCGGACCGTTATTCGCGGGCCAAGCTCAATGCAGACATCGAAACCCTGCGCTCCTACTACCTGACGCGCGGTTACCTGGAGTTCAAGGTCGACTCCACCCAGGTCGCCATCTCCCCGAACAAGCAGGATATTTCGGTGACCATCAACGTCACCGAGGGTGAGCGGTTCACCGTGTCCGGTGTCAAGCTCGAAGGCAATTTCCTCGAACGCGAGGAAGAGTTCAAGTCGCTGGTCACCATCAAGCCCGGCGAGCCCTACAACGCCGACCAGGTGGCCCAGACCGTCAAGGCCTTCGTCGAGTATTACGGCAGTTTCGGTTTTGCCTTTGCCAAGGTCGACGCCCAGCCCGAAATTGACCGGGCCAACAACCGCGTGGCTTTTGTCCTGCAGGGCGAACCCTCCCGCCGCGCCTATGTGCGGCGTATCAACATCAGCGGCAACAGCCGCACGCGTGATGAAGTGGTGCGCCGGGAGTTCCGGCAGTTCGAGGCGTCCTGGTACGACGGCGACAAGATCCGCCTGTCACGGGACCGTGTGGACCGTCTCGGGTTTTTCACCGAAGTCAACATCGACACACAGGAAGTGCCGGGCACGCCCGACCAGGTGGACCTGAACCTGGCGGTGGCGGAAAAACCCACCGGCAACCTGCAGCTCGGCGCCGGTTTTTCCAGTGCCGACCGCCTGTCTCTGGTGTTCGGTTTCAAGCAGGAAAACGCCTTTGGTACCGGCAACTACCTGGGCCTCGAGGTCAACACCGGCAAGTACAACCGGCAACTGGTGCTGAGCACCGTGGACCCTTATTTCACGAACGACGGCATTTCCCGGACCATTGACGTGTACACCCGCACCGCGCGCCCCTACAGCAGCCAGATCGGCGTGGTGAATACCGACTACGAACTCAAAACCACCGGCGCCAGCGTGCGTTTCGGTGTGCCGTTCAGTGAAGTCGATACGGTGTATTTCGGCGGTGGACTGGAGCAGATCGACATTTCCGGAACCAACCTTCCGGCGGTCTACCAGACTTATGTCAATACCTTTGGTGCCAAGAGCAATTCCGTGCCCTTGACCATCGGCTGGTCGCGTGACGAACGTGACAGCGCCATCGTCCCGACCAAGGGGCGTTTCCAGCGCGTTTATGGCGATTGGGGCGTTGCCGGTGATGCCCGCTTCCTGCGCACCAACTACCAGTTCCAGCAGTACATCCCGCTGAACAAGCAGTTCACCATTGGGCTGAACACCGAGTTGGGCTGGGGCAAGGGCCTCAATGGCCAGCCTTTCCCGGTGTTCAAGAACTTCTATTCCGGCGGCCTGGGTTCGGTGCGTGGTTATGAGCCCGGCACCCTGGGCCCCCGCGACAGCCAGGGCAATTCCATTGGCGGTCCGAAAAAGATCACGCTGAATGCCGAAATCCTGGCGCCGTTCCCCGGCGCGGGCAACGACCGGACCCTGCGGCTCTTCGGCTTTGTCGACGCGGGTAATGTGTTTGGCGAAAATGAGAAATATTCACTGAGCGAGATGCGCTCATCGGTGGGTTTCGGCGTGAGCTGGATCTCGCCGCTCGGGCCCCTGCGCCTGGCGTTTGCCCATCCTTTGAACAAGAAGCCGACGGATAAAATCCAGAGACTGCAATTCCAGATTGGTACATCCTTCTAATGAAATCCTTTTCAACCAAGTTTTTTCTCGCTGCCGTGATGGCGCTGGCCGCGTTTGCGGCTGGCGCGCAGGACTTCAAGATCGGCATCGTCAATATTGACCGCATCTTTCGGGAAGCCAACAGCGCCAAGGCGGCCCAGGCCAAGCTGGAGCAGGAATTCGGCAAGCGCGAGAAAGAGCTCACCGACGTCGGGACACAGCTCAAGGCCATGGCCGACAAGTTCGACCGCGAGGCGCCCACCCTGGCGGAGAGCCAGCGCGTGGCCCGCCAGAAGCAGCTCGTGGAGCAGGACCGGGATTTCCAGCGCAAGCGCCGCGAGTTCCAGGAAGACCTCAACGCGCGCAAGAACGAAGAGTTGCAGCAGGTCATCGAGCGCGCCAACAAGGTTGTCAAAACCGTTGCCGAGGCCGAGAAGTACGACCTCATCCTGCAGGAAGCGGTTTACGCCAACCCCAAGCATGACATCACCGACAAGGTGATCAGGGCGCTCAACGCCGCCAGATAAGCCCGCATTCAGGGACACGCCAGGTGTGACGCTCAGACTCGGGGACATTGTTGCAGCACTGGCGGGCGAATTTGATGCCCGGCTGGTGGGAGACCCGGATGTCCTGGTCGAGCGGCTCGCCCCGCTCGAAACGGCCAGCGCGGCCGAGCTGACCTTTCTCAGTCACCCGAAGTACCATGGCAAACTCGCCCAGTCCGCCGCCGCCTGTGTGGTGGTGGGGCCTGGCGCCGCCGAGGCGGCTATTGAGCGCGGCGCCTGCATCATTGTCGATGACCCGTATCTCTACTTTGCCCGCATCACCCAGCTCTGGAAGCGTGAGCATGCACCGTCCGGTGCGTCCGGCGGGCCCGCCATCCACCCCAGCGCCTTTGTCGACCCCCAAGCCCGCCTGGCAGCCGGTGTGGCAGTGGGCGCCTTTGCCTGCATTGGCGCCCGTGCGGTGCTGGGCGCCGGTGTCCAGGTGGGCGCGCACGGCGTGATCGGCAACGATGTCCATATCGGCGCCGGAACGCGCCTGTCGGCCCGCGTGACGGTGGCCGACGGTTGCTCCCTCGGCGAGCGCTGCATCGTGCATCCGGGGGCCGTGATCGGCGCCGACGGTTTCGGTTTTGCGCCGCATGCCGGCCGCTGGGAAAAAATCGAACAGCTGGGCGCCGTGCGCATCGGCAACGACGTCGAGATAGGCGCCAACACCTGCATCGACCGGGGCGCGCTGCAGGACACCGTGATCGAAGACGGCGTCAAGCTGGACAACCTGGTGCAGATCGGCCACAACGTGCGCGTGGGCGCACACACGGCCATGGCCGGCTGTGCCGGGGTGGCAGGCAGCGCCACCATCGGTGCGCATTGCACCGTGGGCGGCGGCGCGGTGGTGCTGGGGCATCTGAGCCTGGCCGACCATGTGCATATTTCCGCCGCTTCGGTGGTGACCCGCTCGATTCACAAGCCGGGGCATTACACGGGGCTCTTTCCCATCGACGACAATGCGCAGTGGGAAAAAAATGCAGCCACACTCAAGCAGCTTCACGCTTTGCGTGAACGCCTCAAGGCGCTCGAGCAAACGACTGACAAAGCCTCTGGAAAGACCGAAAAAAAATCATGATGGACATTCACCAAATTCTCAAGCAGCTCCCGCACCGCTTCCCCTTCCTGCTGGTGGACCGTGTGCTGGAACTGGAAAAAGGCAAGCGCATCAAGGCGCTGAAGAACGTCACGATCAACGAGCCGTTTTTTACCGGCCACTTTCCGCACCGGCCGGTGATGCCGGGTGTGCTGATGCTCGAAGCCATGGCGCAGGCCGCAGCCCTGCTGGCGTTCGACATGCAGGGTGTGACGCCCGATGACAAGACCGTGTATTACTTTGCCGGCATCGACGGCGCGCGTTTCAAGCGGCCGGTGGAGCCCGGCGACCAGCTGATCATGGAGGTCACGCTGGAACGGCTCAAGGCCGGCGTGTTCAAGTTCAAGGGGGTGACCCGGGTCGACGACAACATGGTCTGCGAGGCCGAGCTGATGTGCACCATGCGCACCATCGCCTGAATGGCCCCCACGCTTTTCGCTTCGCGTAATACGCTGCACCTTGCAGGCCGCCGCTTGCCAGAGGCTTCGCTTCTGGCGCCTGTCCAAACCTGCTCAAGCAGGTTTGGAGCCGCAGGCGCCAGCCCCGAGGGGGCCGCTGCGCCTGCGGTCTGGCGGAGCCAGTCCCGCGGCCCCGGCTTGAAGGGGCGCTTGCCCACGCAACTGGTGGCCCAGGTCTTCGCTGCACAGTATATTTTTTCATGATGGCCATACATCCCACAGCGCTGGTTGATCCCCAGGCCCAGCTCGACAGCAGCGTCAGCGTGGGGCCGTACACCGTGATCGGTCCCCATGTGCGCATAGGCGCGGGCACCACGGTAGGCGCGCATTGCGTCATCGAGGGCCACACGACGATAGGGCGCGACAACCGCATTTTCCAGTTCAATTCGCTGGGCGCGATTCCGCAGGACAAGAAGTATGCGGGCGAACCCTGCGAGCTGGTCATCGGCGACCGCAACACCATTCGCGAGTTCTGCACCTTCAATATCGGCTCCCCCGGCGACACCGGGGTGACGCGTGTCGGCGACGACAACTGGATCATGGCCTACGTGCACCTAGCGCACGATTGCGATGTCGGCAACCACACGATTTTTGCCAACAACTCCCAGCTGGCCGGCCATGTGCATGTCGGCGACTGGGTGATCCTGGGCGGCTTCACCGTCGTGCACCAGTTTGTCCGGCTTGGCGCGCACAGCATGACCGCCATGTGTTCGCTGCTGTTTGCCGACCTGCCGCCGTTCGTGATGTGCCAGGGCCAGCCCGCCGAGGCGCGCTCGATGAACTATGAAGGCCTGCGCCGGCGCGGCTACACGCCAGGCCGTATTGCAGCCGTCAAGGCCATGCACAAGGCGCTGTACCGTGAGGACCTCACGCTGGAGCAGGCGAAGGCACGCATTGCAGAACTGGCCGCCGGGCATCCCGAAGCGGCGCCTGATGTGCAGGCGATGTTGACCTTTCTGGCGGGCAGCTCACCGCAGCGCGGCATCGTCCGGTAGGCGACGATGTCCGATGCGCCAAGCCCTGTGCCCGGCCGTACAGAGGCGGCCGGGTCCTCTGCGGCAAATACTCCCCGCATGGCCATGGTCGCCGGCGAAACCTCGGGGGACCTGCTGGCCGGTTTGCTGCTCGACGGTTTTCGTGCACGTTGGCCCGGGCTGACGGCGGTCGGCATTGGCGGGCCGCAGATGGCGCACCGCGGCTTTTTTCCCTGGTGGCCCAGCGAGAAACTGGCGGTGCGTGGTTATGTCGAGGTGTTGCGGCACTACCGCGAAATTGTCGGCATCCGCAAGCAGCTCAGGGAGCGGCTGCTGCAGTTGCGGCCCGATGTGTTCATCGGCGTTGATGCACCCGACTTCAACCTCGACCTCGAGGCTGACCTGAAGGCCGCCGGCATACGCACCGTTCATTTCATCAGCCCCTCGGTCTGGGCCTGGCGCGCCGACCGTGTCGAAAAAATCCGCCGCAGTGTGGACCACGTGTTGTGCATCTTTCCCTTTGAGCCGGCCTTGCTGGCGCAACATGGCATTGCCGCCACCTACGTGGGCCACCCGCTGGCCGGCATGATCCCGATGCAGCCCGACAAGGCGGCGGCCCGGCAACTGCTGGGCCTGGCAGCGGATGATCTGGTGCTGGCCGTGTTGCCGGGCAGCCGCCGCTCCGAGATCCAGTACCTGGCTGACAGGTTTTTTCGGGCTGCAGCCCTTGTCCTACGGGCGCAGCCCGCTATCAAAATAATAATTCCTGCAGTGCCTGCCCTGCGCCAGCAGATCGAGCAGGCGGCGCAGGACGCGGGTGTGCTGGCACAGGTGCAGATCGTCGCCGGGCAGTCGCACCCGGTGCTGGCGGCCTGCGATGTCACGCTGATTGCCAGCGGCACCGCGACGCTGGAGGCGGCGCTGTTCAAGCGCCCCATGGTGATTGCCTACAACATGAACTGGCTGTCCTGGCAGATCATGCGCCGCAAGAAGCTGCAGCCCTGGGTGGGCCTGCCCAACATCCTGTGTCGCGATTTTGTCGTGCCCGAACTGCTGCAGGATGCCGCCACTCCGCAGGCGCTGGCCGATGCGGTGCTGCAATGGATAGATGCGAAAATCACCGCACCCGAAAAAATAGCCGCCGTCGAACAACGATTCACCCAGCTGCACCACGAACTGCAGCGCGATACCGCCCAACTGGCCACCGATGCGATCCAGAACATTTTTGAAGGCTGAGCAGGTCACCCTGTCCTGGGACACGCCCGGACTGTGGGCCGGTGTGGACGAGGCCGGCCGCGGGCCGCTGGCCGGCCCGGTGGTGGCGGCGGCGGTGATTCTGGACGACCTCCAGCCCATCAAGGGCCTGGCCGACTCCAAAGTGTTGACGGCGCGGCGCCGGGAACAGCTCTATGAGGAAATCCTCGCAAAAGCCCTGTGCTGTTCGATTGCGCAGGCCAGCGTGGAAGAAATCGACAGGCTCAACATCCTGCAGGCCACGATGCTGGCGATGAAACGTGCGGTCGAGGGCCTGCGCCTGAAACCCGTGAAGGTGCAGGTAGACGGCAACCGGCTGCCGGTGCTCAGCATGCTGGCCGAAGCCATTGTCAAGGGCGACGCGCTGGTGCCGGCCATCTCTGCCGCGTCCATCCTGGCCAAGGTTCACCGGGACCGCTGGTGCGAGCAGTTCCATCTGGAATACCCGCAATACGGTTTTGCCGGCCACAAGGGTTATGGCACGGCTGAACACCTGGCGGCGCTGCGCGAGCACGGCGCCTGCCCGCAACACCGCCGGTCGTTCAGCCCGGTGGCCGAGGTCCTGCGTTGAGCATGCCTGCGCCGGCAGCGCCCGTTTATGTCACCTCGCGTGACAACGCCCTGGTCAAGGACTTGCGCAGGCTCTCGCAGGACAGCACGGCCTACCGCAAGCAGGGGCGGGTCTGGCTGGAGGGCGACCACCTGTGCCGTGCGGCGCTGCTGCGCGGGCTGACACCGGCGATTGCCGTATTTTCAGAGTCATTCTGGCCTCTGGCCCCCGCCGAATGGGCGCGGGCAGCTATCAAAACCATAGTGATTTCCGATGCCCTGCTGCCCGAAATCAGTGGGCTGGAGTCGCCGGCCCGCATGGGTTTTGTGATCGATCTGCCGGCACCCACGGCCCTGTCGCCGGGTGCACCCTCGCTGATTCTGGACCGGGTGCAGGATGCCGGCAATGTCGGCTCCATGCTGCGCAGCGCGTCGGCGTTTGGTTTCAACCAGGTGATTGCGCTCCGGGGCACGGCGGCGCTGTGGTCGCCCAAGGTGCTGCGGGCCGGCATGGGCGCCCATTTCGGGCTTCAGCTGCTCGAGGGGGTGGAGCCGCAGGCGCTGGACGGCTTGAGCGTTCCCATCATCGTGACCAGTTCGCACCACGGCGCTTTCCTGCACCAGCAGACCCTGCCCATGCCCTGTGCCTGGGCCATGGGACACGAAGGGCAGGGCGTCGGCGACGACCTGATGGCCCGGGCCAGCCTGAAGGTGCGCATCGCCCAGCCCGGTGGCGAGGAGTCGCTCAATGTGGCGGCTGCCGCGGCCATTTGCCTGTACGCCAGCTCGCTGGCGGCGGCCGGATAGCCCGGGTAACCCCGTTCCGGGCAGGAATGCATGCCTTTCATGCATAAGTCCCTGTCCTCCTCAAGCTATAATCAGTGGCTTTTCAAAACACAGCTTCGCCCGAGCGCATACCAAGCCAACCCCCTCACTAAAGCAGCCCGCAAGAGTCTTGACAGAGACGTTTCTTGTGCGCGCTTGGGCGAACCGTAACCAACCCGGAGAACCCAGTGCTTTTGTCTCTACAGGGAAATACCCCTCACGCCATCCTGGCGCTCGCAGACGGCACGGTCTTTATCGGCAATTCCATTGGAGCCGTGGGCTCCACGGTCGGTGAGGTGGTGTTCAACACCGCCATGACCGGCTACCAGGAAATCCTCACGGATCCCAGCTACTGCCAGCAGATCGTTACCCTCACGTACCCCCATATCGGCAACTACGGCATCAATGCCGAAGACGTGGAGGCGGAAAAAGTCCATGCCGCCGGGCTGATCATCAAGGACTTGCCGCTGATCGCGTCGAATTTCCGCAGCACCATGACCCTGTCCGAGTACCTGGTCCGGGAAGGCACGGTGGCAATTGCCAACATCGACACGCGCCAGCTGACACGCATGCTGCGCACCCAGGGCGCGCAAAACGGCTGCATCCTGGCCCTGCCCCCGGGCGAGGACGTGTCGCCTGAACATATTGAACAAGCGGTCCTCGTGGCCCGCAGCGCGCCCAGCATGGCCGGCCTCGACCTGGCCAAGGTGGTCTCCAGCAAACAGACCTACGAGTGGACCCAGACCGAGTGGAAGCTGGGCTCGGGTTACGGCGTGCAGATCACACCGAAATTCCATGTTGTCGCCTTCGATTTCGGCGTGAAGAAAAACATCCTGCGCATGATGGCCGAGCGCGGCGCACGCATCACGGTGGTGCCGGCGCAGACGCCCGCCGCCGACGTGCTCAAGCTCAAACCCGACGGCATCTTCCTGGCCAACGGCCCGGGCGATCCGGAACCCTGCGACTATGCGATTGCCGCCGTTCGCGAACTGATCGAAACCGGCATTCCGACCTTCGGCATCTGCCTGGGCCACCAGATCATGGCGCTGGCCAGCGGCGCGAAAACCTTCAAGATGAAGTTCGGCCACCATGGTGCCAACCATCCGGTCAAAGACCTCGACAACGGCCGCGTCAGCATCACCAGCCAGAACCACGGTTTTGCGGTGGACGAAAAAACACTGCCGGCGAATCTGCGCCCGACCCACATCAGCCTGTTCGACGGCACCCTGCAAGGCCTGGCCCGCACCGACAAGCCGGCGTTCTGCTTCCAGGGGCACCCGGAAGCCTCGCCCGGTCCGCACGATATTTCGTATTTGTTTGACCGTTTCACCGCGCTGATGGAACAGGCTCAGGAGAAGAAGAATGCCTAAACGCACAGACATCAAAAGCGTCCTCATCATTGGCGCCGGCCCCATCATCATCGGCCAGGCCTGCGAGTTCGACTACTCCGGTGTGCAGGCCTGCAAGGCGCTGCGTGAGGAAGGCTACAAGGTCATCCTGATCAACAGCAACCCGGCGACCATCATGACCGACCCGGCCACGGCCGACGTCACCTACATCGAGCCCATCACCTGGCAGACGGTCGAGAAGATCATCGCCAGGGAACGCCCCGACGCCATCCTGCCGACCATGGGCGGCCAGACCGCGCTCAACTGCGCGCTCGACCTTTGGCACAACGGCGTGCTCGACAAGTACAAGGTCGAGCTCATAGGCGCGACCCCCGAGGCGATTGACAAGGCCGAAGACCGGCTGAAGTTCAAGGACGCGATGACCAAGATCGGCCTGGGTTCGGCCCGTTCCGGCATCGCGCACAGCATGGAAGAAGCCTGGACCGTGCAGAAGACCCTGGGTTTCCCGACCGTGATCCGCCCCAGCTTCACCCTGGGCGGCACCGGCGGCGGCATTGCCTACAACTCGGAAGAGTTCGAGGTCATCTGCAAGCGCGGCCTGGAAGCCTCGCCGACCAACGAACTGCTGATTGAAGAGTCGCTGCTCGGCTGGAAAGAGTACGAGATGGAAGTCGTCCGCGACAAGGCCGACAACTGCATCATCGTCTGCTCGATTGAAAACCTGGACCCCATGGGTGTGCACACCGGCGACTCGATCACCGTGGCGCCGGCCCAGACCCTGACCGACAAGGAATACCAGATCCTGCGCAATGCGAGTCTGGCCGTGCTGCGCGAGATCGGTGTGGACACCGGTGGTTCCAACGTGCAGTTCTCGATCAACCCGGTTGACGGCCGCATGGTGGTGATCGAGATGAATCCGCGCGTGTCGCGTTCCTCGGCGCTTGCCTCCAAGGCCACCGGTTTCCCGATTGCCAAGGTCGCCGCCAAGCTGGCCATCGGTTACACGCTGGACGAGTTGCGCAACGAGATCACAGGCGGTGCCACCCCTGCGAGTTTCGAGCCCAGCATCGACTATGTGGTCACAAAAATTCCGCGTTTTGCCTTCGAGAAATTCCCGCAGGCCGACAGCCGCCTGACGACGCAGATGAAGTCGGTCGGCGAGGTCATGGCCATGGGCCGTACCTTCCAGGAGTCCTTCCAGAAAGCGCTGCGCGGCCTGGAAGTCGGCGTGGACGGCATGAATGAAAAAACCCAGGACCGCGAAGTGCTCGAGAAGGAACTGGGCGCGCCCGGTCCCGACCGCATCTGGTACGTCGGCGACGCTTTTGCCATGGGCATGAGCGTTGACGAAGTGTTTGCGCTGACCAAGATCGATCCCTGGTTTCTGGTGCAGATCGAGCAGATCGTCAAGATCGAACTCGAACTGGAAACCACCTCGCTGGACAAGATCGACGAGCCGACACTGCGCGCTCTCAAGCAAAAGGGTTTCTCGGACCGGCGCCTCGCCAAACAGCTCAAGACCACGGACACCGCCATCCGCGAGAAGCGGCTGGAGCTGGGCGTGCGCCCGGTCTACAAACGGGTGGACACCTGCGCCGCCGAGTTTGCGACCAACACCGCCTACATGTACTCGACCTACGAAGGCGAGGGCAGCGAGTGTGAAGCCGAGCCGACCGACAACAAAAAAATCATGGTGCTGGGGGGCGGTCCGAACCGCATCGGCCAGGGCATCGAGTTTGACTACTGCTGCGTGCATGCCGCGCTGGCCATGCGCGAAGACGGTTACGAGACCATCATGGTCAACTGCAACCCCGAGACCGTCTCGACCGACTACGACACGAGCGACCGCCTGTATTTCGAGCCGCTGACGCTGGAAGACGTGCTGGAAATTGTCGACAAGGAAAAACCGCTGGGCGTGATTGTCCAGTACGGTGGCCAGACGCCCTTGAAGCTGGCGCTGGACCTGGAAGCCAACGGCGTGCCCATCATCGGTACCTCGCCCGACATGATCGACGCGGCCGAAGACCGCGAGCGTTTCCAGAAGCTGCTGCATGAACTGAAATTGCGCCAGCCGCCCAATGCCACGGCCCGCACCGAGCCCGAGGCCCTCGAAAAGGCCGCTGCGCTGGGCTACCCGCTGGTGGTGCGTCCCAGCTACGTGCTCGGCGGCCGCGCGATGGAAATCGTGCACGAGCAGCGCGACCTGGAGCGTTACATGCGCGAAGCCGTCAAGGTCAGCCATGACTCGCCGGTGCTGCTGGACCGCTTCCTCAACGACGCGATCGAATGTGACGTCGATTGCATCCGCGATGCGGAAGGCGTGACCTTCATTGGCGGCGTGATGGAGCACATCGAGCAGGCCGGCGTGCACAGCGGCGACTCGGCCTGTTCACTGCCGCCGTATTCGCTGAGCGCGGAGACGGTGACCGAGATCAAGCGCCAGACCGCGGCCATGGCCCAGGCCCTGAACGTGGTGGGTCTCATGAACGTGCAGTTCGCGATCCAGCATGTCGATGGCCAGGACGTGATTTATGTGCTTGAAGTGAACCCGCGCGCCTCGCGCACCGTGCCCTTTGTCAGCAAGGCCACCGGCATCCAGCTGGCCAAGGTCGCAGCGCGTTGCATGGTGGGCCAGACGCTGGCCTCCCAGGGCATCAAAAACGAAGTGACACCGCCTTATTTCAGCGTCAAGGAAGCGGTATTTCCCTTCGTCAAGTTCCCCGGCGTGGACACCATTCTCGGCCCCGAGATGAAGTCCACCGGCGAGGTGATGGGCGTGGGCAAGACTTTCGGCGAGGCTTTTGTGAAGTCGCAGCTCGGTGCCGGCACCAAGCTGCCGACCTCCGGCAAGGTGTTCCTGACGGTCAAGAACAACGACAAGCCGCGCGCCGTGGAAGTGGCGCGTGCGCTGGCGGCGCTCAAGTTCGAGATCGTCGCCACCAAGGGCACGGCCACGGCCATCAACGCTGCCGGCATCGCCTGCGGCGTGGTCAACAAGGTCACCGAAGGCCGGCCGCACGTGGTGGACATGATCAAGAACAACGAGATTGCGCTGGTCATCAACACCGTGGAGGAGCGCCGCAATGCGATTGCCGACTCGCGGCAGATCCGCACCTCGGCGCTGCTGGCCCGGGTCACCACCTACACGACCATCGCCGGCGCCGAAGCGGCGGTGGAGGGCATGAAATACCTGGACAACCTGACGGTTTATTCGGTTCAGGAACTTCATGCCCAACTGGCCTGAGCTCGGGACAACTACCGAGCCCGCGCCGGGGCATTTGCATTAAACTCGCACCAGGACAAACATGTTAAGACGCCGCCGCCAGGTGACTGGTGGCGGTTTCGCTTTTGGAGGACTCAAACCATGGCAACCATTCCGATCACAAAAAAGGGCGCGGAAAAGCTCAAGGCCGAACTGCACCAGCTCAAGACCGTGGATCGCCCCTGGGTGATTAACTCGATTTCCGAAGCCCGGGCCCAGGGTGACCTCAGCGAAAACGCCGAGTACGACGCCGCCAAGGACCGCCAGGGCTTCATCGAAGGCCGTATCCAGGAAATCGAAGGCAAGCTGTCGGCTGCGCAGATCATCGACCCGTCCGAGGTTGATGCCGGCGGCAAGGTGGTGTTCGGCTCCACGATCGAGCTGCAGGACGAGGATTCCGGCGACAAGGTGACCTACCAGATCGTCGGCGAGGACGAGGCCGACATCAAGCTGGGCCTGGTCAACATCAGCTCGCCGATTGCGCGCGCGCTGATCGGCAAGGACGAAGGCGACACCGCCGAGGTGCAGGCACCCGGGGGTATCAAGCGTTACGAAATCATCGCGGTGATGTATATATAGTGCCCCCACGGTCGCTCACTGCGTGTAGC
>NZ_JAQSDN010000033.1 GCF_029945925.1 Polaromonas sp.
AGATACAAAGCTTGGGCGATACTATGTTTCGAAACTTACGTGTTGATGTACTAGCGGCTGTTTGCCTCATGCAAAAAGCCCGCTCAAGGGGTGCCCAATTTCACCCCAAACCCCCCATCCCCTCCCACTCCAATCACCAGCCTCTGCGTAGCCCGCGTCGCCGCCACATAAAACACCCGCGCTGCCTCCTGCTCGTCCTCGCCCTTGGCGGGCATGTGTCCCACCCCGGGCAGTGCCACCACGGGAAACTCCAGGCCCTTGCTGACCTTCATGGTCATGATCTGGATGGCGTCCGCTGCGGGGTTGTAGTCGCCTGAGTACTTGCGCACATTGAAGGGCAGCTTGCGCTGGTGCAGGGCATCGGCGCACAGGTCCATCGTTTTCCAGTCTGCGCACAAGATGGCCATGTCGCCCCAGGCGTGGCCCTCTTTGTGGGCGCTGTTCAGCTGGTCGGCGATGGCAAAGGCTTCTTCGCGCAGGCTGGGCAGTTTGAGGATGACCGGTGCTTGCCCCTCGCGGCCGCAGCTGATGGGCTTGACGAGTGGGATGCCGTCATCGTCTTTGTCGTCCGCCGTCAACAAGTCGGCCGCAATCAGGTTGGCGGTTTGCAGAATCTGCTTGGTGTTGCGGTAGTTGATTTTCAGAATGGTGGTGCGGCCCTGCGCCTGTACGCCCACACTCTTGAAGCTGAACTGTTTGCTGCGGCTGCGTTCGTAAATGCTTTGCGCATCGTCATAGAGCAGCAGCAGGCTGTTGGTGGTTGGGTCCACCATTTGCGTGACGAGCTTGAGCCACTCGGGCGCAAAGTCGTGCCCCTCGTCAATCAGCACGGCCTGGTACTGGCCGCTGGGGATGTGTTTGCGATCTACGGCGGCAATGACGCGCCGCACCAGCTCTTCCACAAACTGCTGGCTGCCCATCTGGCCCGGCAAGGTTTGCCCAAAAGCCACCAGCTGGTCGCGGCACCACTTGTGAAAGTGCCGCACATGCACTTTGCCGCTCAAGCCCTTGGCGTCCATCACGCTATGCAGCTTTACGCCCAGCGGTTCGTTAAAACACAGGATGAGGATGGGCTTGCTGTTGGCGGTGCTGGCCTGCGCCAGGAATTCGGCGCGGTAGCCGAGGATCATGGTTTTGCCGGAGCCCGCCACGCCGTGGATCACGCGGTGGCCGTCGCCCAGGCTGCGCGCGAGTTGCTCCTGCTGCAGATCCATCACACGCATGATGCTGGGCAGTTCGGTCTCCTCGTTGCTGTCGTCAAACAGCCCGCCCTGCGGCGGCACCCGTACTTGCGGAAACATGATCCAGCGCACGCGGTCCAGTTGCGGCAGCGACATGATGCCGCTCATGATGAAGGGGAACATGCCCCACAGGCGGCTCTGCAAGTCTTCAGGGTCAACTTTTTCGACCATCTCGTCGCTGCAAATCACATAGTGCGGCTCAATGACCTGATCCAGTTGGCCTTCGGTGAACTGCTTGCGCGTCATGTTGGGGAACACCACGCCATAGCTCCACGGAAAGCACAAGCTGCCCTGGTACTTGCCCTCTGCATGGACAAGTTGCGGGTCGCGCTTGAGTGCGTCGGCTACCGCATGGGCATATTGCCGGGCTTGTTCCGCTGGGTTGGGCTGGGTTTTCAGCATGCCGTCAATAAAGACTTGCCAGCTTTGCTTGTCCGCGTGATGGATGGTCTTGGGGCTCCAGTCCTTGACCTCCAGGATCAGGATTCCGCGCCGTGGATGCATCACGACGAAGTCAGGGTGCAAATGGCGGGGACCCATCGGCACGTCGTACCAGAGCAGGTAGTCGCCGTCGAGCTTCTGTTCCAGCCGCTCTGCGAGCCTGCGCTCGCCGCTGGTCATGCGGGAAACGCAGGAGCTGATTGCCGGAATAAGAATAGCCATTGGTGATTGCCGCCGTCCCTAACACTTGGTTACGAACATCATGCCTGTGATCATGCGCAGGAGTGCCGATTTACTTGGTGACTTTTTACCGGGACGGGGGCGCGGTTGCATGGGCTGCATGGCTGGGAATTAGACAAAAAGTGCATGCAGCCCTATACCAGAGGCTGTCGGCAGCTATCAATAACATAGCAATACGGGTTGCGCCGCAGCCGGTCGGGTTCCGCGTGGGGCCGGGCGCTGCAGGTCTTGCGCGGGCACGCAGGACCCTGACGGCATCCTCCTACATCCACACGGGCGCTGCGCCACGGCTGTGCGCCATGTGCCTGCCCTAAATTTTCCTCAACGCCCAGGCAATACCGTCAGGCGTGATGAAACAAGGAACACATCATGAGCTTATTGAGTGCAGGCAGCATCCAGGGAACCTCTGTCAACAACCCGGCTGGCGAGAGCCTGGGCGACATCAAGGACTTGATGATCGATCTGCCCAGCGGCCGCGTTGCCTATGCGGTGGTGGAATTCGGCGGTTTGTTCGGCATCGGCAGCAAGTTGTTTGCCGTACCCATGCTGGCCCTGAAGCAAGACGCGGTGAACAAGTGTTTTATTCTTGACGCCACCCAGGCGTCGCTGGAAAACACCGAAGGCTTCGACAAGGACCATTGGCCCGACTTTGCCGACCGCACCTGGCAGACCAAGGTGCATGAGCATTACAAAACCTCGCCTTACTGGATGTAAGCCTCACGCAGCGGGACCCTCCCGGACTGCACGCCAGAAGGGCCGCCTTGTGCGGCCCTTTTTTGTGCGCCGGTGAAATGTGGTGCTTTCGGGTATCGTCAGCTTCCCCATTCTTCACCCACTGCTGCGGAGCCCGCCTTGCCAGATGCCATTCACTTCTACGAACCCCGCCACGGCCATGGCTTGCCGCATGACCCGTTCAACGCCATCGTCGGGCCGCGGCCGATCGGCTGGATCTCTTCGCACAATGCGGCCGGTGCGCTGAACCTCGCGCCTTACAGTTTTTTCAACGCCTTCAACTACGTGCCGCCCATCGTGGGTTTTGCCAGCATTGGCTACAAGGACACGGTGCGCAACATCGAGGCCACCGGCGAGTTTGTGTGGAACCTCACCACGCGCGCGCTGGCCGGGCAGATGAACCAGACCTGCGCCGCGGTGCCGCCCGAGGTCAATGAGTTTGAACTGGCGGGCCTCACGCCCGCGCCTTCGCGCGTGGTGGCGGTGCCGCGTGTGCTGGAGAGCCCGGTGTCGTTCGAGTGCCGGCGCACGCAGGTGCTGCAGCTGGAGGGCGTGGATGGCAGCAAGATCGACACCTGGCTGGTGCTGGGCGAGGTAGTGGCGGTGCACATTGCCCAGGCGCTGCTGAAAGACGGCGTGTACGACACGGCCAACGCCGGCCATGTGCTGCGCGGCGGCGGGCCGGGCGACTACTTCACGGTCGGGCCGGAGCAGCTGTTTCGCATGTACCGGCCACGCTGAGTCCAGCCAGCCCGGAAAGACCGGGCTGGCCGGTCAAGCGCCGCCCCGAAGCGGCGGCGGGATCGTCATTGCAACGCGGCAAGCGTATCGGGCGCTTACTCCGGTTTGATGTTCCCGTCCTTGATCACCTTGGTCCACTTGGCGCTTTCGTTGCGCAGTGCCACGGCGGCTTCCTGCGGCGTGGTGTAGGTCGCAATCACGCCCTGGGCCAGCAGCGATTCCTTCACGTCCGGCAGGGTCAGGATGGATTTCAGCGCGCCGTTGAGCTTGGTGATGATGGCCGCCGGTGTGCCGGCGGGGGCGGCAATGCCGAACATGGAGCTGACTTCAAAGCCCTTCAGGCCGGCTTCGGTGGCGGTGGGTACCTCGGGCAGGGTGGCCACACGCTGCGCGGAGGCGGTGGCAATCGCGCGCAGTTTGCCGGCCTTGATGTGGGCTTGCGCGGCCGGTGCGGTCTCGATCATGCTGTCCACCTGGCCGCCCATCAAGTCGGTCATGGCGGGGCCGCTGCCCTTGTAGGGCACATGCAGCATCTGCACGCCGGCGGCGCGCTGGAACATTTCGCCGGCCAGGTGCTGCGGCGAGCCATTGCCGGCCGAAGCAAAGCTCAGCGTGGCGGGTTTGGCTTTCGCCAGGGCGATGAATTCAGGCAGGGTATTGGCCTTGATCGATGGGTTGACCACAAACACCAGCGGCACCGTGCCGACAATCGCGACGGGCGCGAAACTCTTGTCCATGTCAAAAGTGGCCACCTTCGGGTTCAGCGCCGCGCTGATCGAGTGGCTGGTCATGGCGCCCATGAGCAGGGTGTAACCGTCGGCCGGCGCTGCCGCCACGGCCGCCGCGCCTATGCTGCCTGCCGCGCCGGCGCGGTTGTCCACAATCACCTGCTGCCCCAGGGAGACGGACAGTTTTTGCGCCATCACGCGGCCGATCACGTCGGTGGCGCCGCCTGGTGGATAGGGGACCACCAGCTTGATCACCTTGTTCGGGTAGTCCTGGGCCAGGACCGAGCCGACCATGCCGAGCACGGCCGCGGCGGCCAGGCCGGCCATCAGGACGCGTCTTGCAGGGGATTTTTCAAGGGGGATAGGGCGCAATTTCAACGGGGGTCTCCTTGGTGGTTTCAAACCTGTGCTTTGTAAAAAAGGTGCGGCCTGTTTTTTTTCCAGGCGCGCCTGCCAGTGCAGGGTTGCATCTTATGATGGGCCACTTTACCGCACTCTCTGTGGCAGGCCACAGAACCAACATGACCCACCCCACCTCTTCCGGCAGCGCCGCGCCCCATTCCACCACGCCTGACGATGCCGAATTCGGCATCTCCCGGGGCTTGACCAATTACGGCGACAAGGGTTTTTCCCTGTTCCTGCGCAAGGCCTTCATCAAGGGCGCGGGTTATACCGACAGCGCGCTGGAGCGTCCGGTGATCGGCATCGCCAACACCGGCAGCGCCTACAACCCCTGCCACGGCAATGCGCCGCAGCTGATCGAGGCGGTCAAGCGCGGCATCATGCTGGCCGGCGGCCTGCCCATGGATTTTCCGACGATCTCGGTGCATGAAAGCTTTTCGCAGCCCACCAGCATGTACCTGCGCAACCTCATGTCAATGGACACCGAGGAAATGATTCGCGCGCAGCCGATGGATGCGGTGGTGCTGATAGGCGGCTGCGACAAGACGGTGCCGGCGCAGCTGATGGGCGCGGCCTCGGCGGGCATTCCCGCGATCCAGCTGGTGACCGGTTCCATGCTGACCGGCTCGCACCGCTCCGAACGTGTTGGCGCCTGCACCGACTGCCGCCGCTACTGGGGCAAGTTCCGCGCGGACGAAATCGACGCCGAGGAAATTGGCGCGGTCAACAACCAGCTGGTCGCCAGCGTCGGCACCTGCTCGGTCATGGGCACGGCCAGCACCATGGCGTGTATTGCGGAAGCCCTGGGCATCATGGTGCCGGGCGGCGCGTCGGCCCCCGCCGTGACCGCCGACCGGATCCGCATTGCCGAAGAAACCGGCACGCTGGCGGTGCAGATGGCCAAAACCGGCATGACGATTGACAAGGTCCTGACGGCCAAGGCGTTTGAAAACGCCATGCGTGTGTTGCTGGCTATTGGCGGATCGACCAACGGCATTGTTCACCTGACGGCGATTGCCGGCCGCCTCGGCTTTGAGGTGGACCTGAAGGCGCTGGACCGGATGAGCCGGGAAACGCCGGTGCTGGTCGACCTCAAACCCTCGGGCCAGCATTACATGGAGGATTTCCACAAGGCCGGCGGCATGGCGTCCCTGCTGCGGGAACTCAAACCGCTGCTGCATCTCGATGCCTTGACGGTGACCGGCAGAACGCTGGGCGAGGAGCTCGAGCGCGCCGGCCCCGGCTTCGCGCAGGACGTGGTGCGGCCTTTCTCCAACCCGATTTATCCGCAGGGCGGCATTGCCGTGCTGCAGGGCAATCTCGCGCCCGGTGGCGCCATCATCAAGCAGTCGGCGGCAGCGCCGGCGCTGATGGAGCACGAGGGCCGCGCGGTGGTGTTCGAGAATGCCGAAGACATGGCGCAGCGTATCGACGCGCCCGACCTCGACGTCACGGCCGACGATATCCTGGTGCTGAAAAACATCGGCCCGACCGGCGCGCCGGGCATGCCCGAAGCCGGCTACCTGCCGATTCCCATGAAGCTGGCGCGCGCGGGCGTCAAGGACATGGTGCGGATTTCCGATGGCCGCATGAGCGGCACCGCGGCCGGCACCATCGTGCTGCACGTCACGCCCGAGGCGGCCATTGGCGGACCGCTGGCGCATGTGCGCAACGGTGACCGCATCCGCCTCAGCGTGGCCGGTCGCGAACTGAGCCTGTTGATCTCGGACGAGGAGCTTGCCGCGCGTGCGGCGGCCAGCCCCGTCACGCGGCCCAGCGCCGAACGCGGCTACCGCAAGCTGTTCCTGCAGACCGTGACACAGGCCGACCAGGGCGTGGATTTCGATTTCCTGCGAGCGGCTACCGTGCGCCAGACCATCCCCGGGGCCAAGTAGGCCGCCAGCGCCACCAGCGCCGCAAGGACCGCGCAGGCGCGCCTGCGCCGGGTTCAGGTCGACTCGTCGTCGATGGGCGGCAGTTCTGGTTTCAGCAGGCGCAGGCCCGCCATCAGCAAGCCGTCATACCGTTTGCGCTCGGCGGCGATGCTCTCCGGCGTCCACGTGAAAAAGCCTGCGCCGGTTTTCATGCCCAGCTTGCCGCTGGCCACACGTTCTGTCAGCGCCCGGGCCGGCTCGGTATTGGCCGCGAGCGAGGGGTACATGGATGCCGCGGCCGCGCAATGCACGTCGATGCCGGCATGGTCGCGCTGCAGCACCGGCCCGGCCGCCAGAAAACGGAAACCGAAGCCAAAGCGCACGGCCGCATCGACATCTTCCGGCGTGGCCACACCGGCATCGATCATGGCAAAGGCTTCACGCGCCAGCGCATGTTGCAGCCGGTTGGCGAGGAAGCCCGGAAGGTCCTTGCGCACCAGCACCGGCACCATGCTGCAGCCGCGCATGAAGTCCGACAAGGCATCGGCCAGCCCGGCGGCCGAGTCTTTGCCGAGCACGACCTCCACCAGCGGCACGAGATGCGCTGGCATGAAAAAATGCAGGCCGAGCATGCGCTGCGCGGTAGCTAGACCTTGCGCAATCGCGGAAATCGGAAAGCTCGAACTGTTGCTGCACAGCAGGGTGTCGGGACGGCTGCGCCGGACCAGCTCGGCGAACAGCGCCTGCTTGATGTCGAGTTTTTCAGGGATGCATTCAATCACGAGGTCGATCGAGCGCCAGTCCACATCGTCCAGCGATGCACAGGCGCTGACCAGGCCGCGCCTGTGCCCGGCCTCCAGCGTATGGAGTCCATCGGTGAAATAGGCATCGAGTCCCTGCCGTCGGGCCGCACCGGGTTCCACGACCACGGCGCGACAGCCGGCACGCGCCAGCACCAGCGCGACGTCGGCGCCCATGGTGCCTCCGCCGACGACAAGGGCGCTTGCGCGCGCAGGCCTGGGCAGGCCGGTGGATCGCTCGGCAAGCGGTGAAGAGGGGGTGGTCTGGGTAGTCATAAGCAAGGAGGTGAGAAAACGATGTTTGTAGTGCAGCGCCGTCGAGCGGCCGCCACTAGGCCCATGATAGTTTGAATCCCGGCGCCTGACGGCCAAGACCTCGGCGCGCATGGCCGCTTCCCGCCAAACGCAAGTGTGAGCGGTGCTACGATGCGCTGACGTTTGCTGACGGCACGCCTGTCGTCATGCCCCCTTTTTTGAAGACCTCCCATGAACATCGCCTCCCTCCAGGAAGTTGTCAGTGCCGAAGAGTGGCAGCTGCGTGTGGACCTGGCCGCCTGTTACCGCCTGGTGGCGCTGTACGGCTGGAGCGACCTGGTGTTCACGCACATCAGCGCGCGGGTGCCGGGGCCTGAGCATCACTTCCTGATCAACCCCTATGGCCTGATGTTTGACGAGATCACGGCCTCGTCGCTGGTCAAGGTAGACCAGCAGTGCAACAAGGTGATTGACTCGCCGTACCCGGTCAACCCGGCCGGCTTTGTGATTCACAGCGCGGTGCACGAGGCGCGGCACGACATGACGTGTGTGCTGCACACGCACACCCGCGCGGGCGTGGCCGTCAGCGCGCAGAAGTGCGGCATCTTGCCAATCTCGCAGCAGTCGGCCTTTGTGCTGGCCTCGCTGGGTTACCACGACTACGAAGGTGTGGCCTTCCGCGACGACGAAAAGCCGCGCCTGCAGAAAGACCTGGGCACCGCGCGCCACCTGGTGCTGCGCAACCACGGCCTGCTGACCGTGGGCGAAACGATTGCCGACGCCTTCATGAACATGTACCGCTTTGAAAGCACCTGCCAGATCCAGCTCAGCGCACAGGCCGGCGGCGAGCTGATTCATTTTGAGGAAGAGATCTACACCGGCGACGACCGCGCGGCGGTGTATGTGCGCGGCGGCGGCATGGGTGGCCCCTTTGTCTGGCCGGCGCTGTTGCGCAAGCTGGACCGGCTGGACGGCAGCTACGAGAACTGAGCGAAACCGGGCCGGGCGGAACGGTGACCTTGAATGAAAACAGGCGCTACGCCTTGCAGGGAAAGCGCTAATAGCTATTAAAATAATAGCGATATGAGCTGCACAATTGAAAATGCTCTGACGCGTGGACGCCAGCCCCGGCAGGCGCCGGTCCAGGGATGGCTGTCAGAACCTCAGTGAACCGTCCCGACCCACCACGCCGGTGTCCACGCGGCGGGAGCCGTCGTGGTTTGTCGCCGAGAACTTCACCTCGTAGCCGCCCAGGTCAAGCTGGCGGATGTTTTCAAGCGCGGCGATCAGGCGGCCGCCGCTCGGGTTGCCTCCGCTGTGTTGCAGCGCCTCCACCAGCACGCGTGCCGAGATATAGCCTTCCAGGCTGGTGTAGTTCGGTTTGGCACCGGGCGCAAAGGCCTGCAGGTGCTGCAGGTAGTCCTTGATCAGCTTGAGGTGGGTGCGGCTGGTCGGGGGCAGCACCTGGCTCATGATCAGGCCGGCGGACAAGGCCTTGAGGTCATCGATTACCGTCAGGCCCGAAAACGAACTGGTGGCGAACTGCCCGCCATACCCCTTGGCGCGCATGCCTTCGATGATTTTCACGATGGGTGTGCCGTTGCTGATGAACAGCACCACCTCTGGCTTGGCTTCCAGCAGCGTGATGACCTGGGCACTGAAGTCGGTGGCGTTGCGGTTCATCGGAACGGCGGCGACGGCTTTGAGCTTGCTGGCCGCCAGCGCGTCGTGCATGGCCTGGGGGTTGGCCGGCCCCACGTCGTCAAGGTAGGCGATCGCGAAGCGCTTGACGCCGGTGAGCGCCAGGTGGCTCACCATCTTCTTCATTTCGTCGTCATAGCCGGCGCGCGTGTGGAACAGCGATTTGTGAAAGCTGGCGCGTATGCCCATGTTGCCCGTTGCGGGCGACAACATGGGAACGCCGGTGCCGTCGATATAGCTGAGTGAGGCTTCCACCCCGGCCCCGTTGGTGTAGCCGATCAGCGCCGTGACACGGTCGGTTTCCACCAGCTTTTTCGTGTTGGCAACGACGTTGTCCTTCTTGCCCTTGTCGTCTTCACTGATCAGCTTGATCTGCCGCCCATTGATGCCGCCGCCCATGTTGACGGCGTTGAAAAAGGCTTCGATACCCTGCTTGACGTCGGCGCTGTACTGCGCCTGCCCGCCGGTGAGGCCGGCGCTTTGACCGATAAGTATGGGCCCGGCTGCCGCCGCTTTCTCTTTCTGCGCGATGGCAGGTGGGGCGAGGACGGCGGAAAGGGTGAACAAAATGGCTAATACTGATTTCATGAGGCCTCCTTCAATTTGGCTGGTGTTGCGGCCGACCGATCTGTATGAAATTACAAATACTCGCGTTTGTTACGATTGATTGCAAATGGCCGCAAATCCAATGTAGTACTTTTTTGCGTATAAATTGCTTTTTTATCTGTTTTGTAGCCAGAAATTATTGCAAAACACCTTTGTTTGAGATGAAGGGCAGGCTCTGCATGCTGCGCTGCGGCGGCGTTTGACCAGCGCCCCAGGCAGCACCGACCCCATGTTTTGTGCATCAAACGGGCGCCAGCCCTTGTGGAGCGGACGCCAGCAGCTATCAAAAATGGAGCGTTCGAAGGGCCCGCCGGTCGCTCTCAGGCGTCAGTGGTGTCGGTGGCTTCGCTGACCTGCACCTTCATGTGCAGACTTCCAGCGGCTGCGGGCCGTAGTCGGAGATGAAGGCCACGTCGGCGGCGTCGCGGCCAGAGGCCAGCACGATGCAAGCTTTCACACGCCCGCAGCCGGCTCCACAGGGATTTTCAGCACGCGCCGAATGGTCTGAAGCAGGTCGGTGTTGGAGGTCGAGGCTTTGAGCAGCACCGCGTCGGGCCGCCCGCCCGCCCGGGCGGGCAGCACTTCGCTGGCAGAAAACACCACGAGCGCGGGCCGGGGCTGCAGGCTGTCGATCAGCTCCACCAGGTCCCAGCCGGACTCCTGGCCGAGCGACAGGTCCAGCATCACCAGGTCGAAGGCCTTGTCGCGCAGGCGCGCGCGGGCCTCGGCCAGGTTGCTGGCGAATTCAAAGCTGGCGAAGTCGTCCGCGATGGCGGCGGTGATGTGCTGGATGTCCGGGTCGTCTTCCACATGCAGGATGCGTGGCTTGCGGCCGTGCAGGTCGGCCACCGCGCGCTGCATGGCCGAGACGAGCTTTTCCTCGTCGATCGGCTTGGACAGCCAGTCCGACACCGCGGACGGTTTCTGGTCGAGCTGAAGCTGCCCGTCGCCGGTCAGCGTGGAGATCACGATGACGGGCAGGTTGCGGGTGGCTTCGTTCTGACGCAGGCTGTTGAGAAATGCGCCGCCGGTCTGGTCGGGCAGGCGCAGGTCGAGCGTCACCGCGTTGTAGCTGCCCGAGGTGATCATCGACAGGGCCTGCTCGGCGCTGTGCGCCAGGTCCGAGTCAAACCCGGCCTTGTCCAGCATGATGCCGATCAGCCGGGCCACGTCCACGTCGGCTTCACACACCAGGATGCGCGAGCGCGCCCCCCGCGGCAGGGGCCCGGTGGGACCCGGGGAGAGGGGCAGCTCGAAGAAAAACGTCGTACCTTCGCCGGGCCGGGTGTCAAACCCGATGCTGCCGCCCATGCGTTCGACCAGGGCGCGCGAGATGTTCAGACCGAGGCCGGTGCCGCTTTTCTGCCGGGTGTCGGACGCATCAGCCTGCGAGAACTTCTGGAAGATGCGCGTGCGGAACTCTTCCGGGATGCCCGGACCGTGGTCGCGCACCTCCACCCGCGCGCCCAGCCCGGCCCGGCGCACGTGCACGTCCACACTGCCGCCGGCGGGCGAGAACTTCAGCGCGTTGGACAGCAGGTTGGTCACCACCTGCGTGAGTCGGTCGGCCTCGACATGGACCTGCAGGTCGGTGTCGTCACAGTGCAGCGTCAGGCTCACATTGTTGGCCAGGCCGTAACCTTCGTTGGCGGCAATGGCCTGCGTCAGCAGCGGCAGCAACTGCATTTGCTCGAGGTCCAGGCGCATCTTGCCGGAATCGATTTTTTCAATGTCCAGGATGTCGTTGATCAGCCGGATCAGGCGCTCGCAGTTGCTCTTGGCGATGCCGATCAGGTTCATCGCCATGTCGGGCAGCTGGCCCGCCATGCCGCCGGCGACCAGGCCCAGCGAGCCGCGGATCGAGGTCAGCGGGGTGCGCAGTTCATGGCTCACCGTCGAGACAAACTCGCTTTTCAGGCGGTCGATGCGCTTGAGCTCGGTGATGTCGGTGGCCAGGGAGTAAAAGCCGATGACCTTGCCCTCGTCCTCGCCTTCGCCATAACGCGGGAAATAATTGACGACGTAGTCGCGCACGTCGCCGCTGGACGAGCGCTGCCTGCGCTCATACATCACCGGGTAGCCGGACAGCACCTCTTCCACCCGGGGGCGCAGCTTCTCGTAGAACGCCGGCTCCATCAGCTCGCGCATGCTTTTGCCCAGGATCTCCTCGCTGGAAAGGCCAAAGGCATCCTGGTAGGCGCGGTTGTGAAAGCGGCAGCGCTGCTCGGCATCCACATAGGCAATCAGTGCCGGCACGGCGTCGGTGATCTCGCGCAGCAGGCGCTCGCTGGCCCGGACCCGGTCGTTGGAGCGGCGCATCTCGGTGGTGTCGCGGCCTGTGCCCCGGTAACCGGTGAAGCGCCCGGCGGCATCAAAAATGGGTACGCCGCTGATGGAGAGGTGGCGCACCTGGCCATCAGAGTCCAGCCGCGTGACCTCAAAGTCGCGAAAAGGCTCGCGCCTTGCCAGCTGCGCCTCGTGCGCGACCCATTGGCTGTCGTCCATGCCCACATAGGGCAGCTCCCGGCGCAGTTTGCCGATGCTGTTGTTATTGGTCAGGCCGCCCATGTCGGCGAGCTCTCCCGCGACCTGGACAAAGCGGAAGTTTTCGTCCTGTTCCCAAAACCAGTCGTTGGACAACTCCACCAGCGCGCGAAAGCGCTCTTCGCTCGCGCGCGAAAGCTGCTCGGCGAGTTTGCGCTCGGTGATGTCCTGCAACTGCAGGATGAAGTGCAGGGGCTGCCTCTGTGCGTCGCGCACCATCGAACAGGTCAGCGCGGCCCAGATCACACTGCCCGACTTGTGCAGGTAGCGCTTTTCGCGCTGGTAGTTGTCGATCTCTCCAGCCAGTGCGCGCCTGCGCTGCTGCAAGTCCTCGGCCACGTCGTCCGGGTGGGTGACTTCGGGGGCGTCGGGAGCCATCAGCTCGGCAGGTGAATAACCGAACATCCTGCAAAACGCCTGGTTGACGCGTAGCCGCCGCGAGTCGGTGTCCAGCACAGCCATGCCGATGGCGGCGTTTTCGAAGGCGCTGGTGAACTGCTGCCCGCTGTCTGCGTCACCGGCGGCGCGCTCCAGGGCCTCGAGACGGTCGGCCTGCTGCCGCAACTGCTGCTGCAGCTCCTGGTTTAGCTGCGTCAGCGCCAGCAGGCGGTCCTGCAGGTTTTGCGGTGATTGCGGTTGCTCCAGCTGCTCCAGCTGTTCCGACTGCTCCGACGGCTTCATTTGCTTCATTTGCTTCACGCTTGTTGCTGATTGCCTGCTGGCCAGCATCAGGTAGACGCGGGTCGGTAATTGCCACCAAATGTAACAGCATGGATTATTTCAGCGCCTGCGAGCGTGGCTGGGCATGGACTTTTGAGGGGGTTATCCCTAGCCGTTTGCAAGCCGCGCAGCCCGCGGGTCGTGGTTCAACGGGCGCTATCCCATCACTGCACATGAAATCGGCCTGCAGTCAGCGCCTATTCTGCGTGAGCAGCTATTATTAAGAGAGCAACGCAGCGATTCGGAAGCGACCGACCCCCGCCGCCGTGGCAGCGCTCACCGGTCACGGCTGCGTCCTACAGCGTTTCCTGCCGCGACTGAAAAGTTTCTGGGGGGCCGCAGCCTGGCCTGAAGTTTTCAACCTAGGAAACACCATGCCTCAATCAAGCAAAGACAACAACGGCGGCAAGAACCACCCGGCCAAGGACGGCGGGCGAAGCGCGGCAAAGCCGGCAGACAAGGCGCCCAAAAACCCCCATTCACCTGTTGGGGCACAGAACAAGGGCGAGAAGAAAACCACGCCCTGACCCGGTCCCGCTATCGGACAAGCCGCCACGCCCCCTGGGCATACCAGTCAGGCTGGTTCGGCCACCGTGCTGACCTGCACTTTCATGTCGCTGACTTCCAGCGGCAAGGGGCCGTAATCGGAGATGAAGGCCACGTCGGCGGCGTCGCGGCCGTAGGCCAGCACGATGCGGCCGCCGCGCGGCTCTTTCTGCGTGGCGTCGAAGGTGTACCAGCGCCCGCCCACAAAGGCCTCGAACCAGGCGTGCAGGTCCATCGGGTCGAGCTGGTGCAAATAGCCCACCACCATGCGCGCGGGAATCTGCAGGCTGCGGCACAGCGCAATGCCCACATGCGCAAAGTCGCGGCACACGCCGGCGCCGTGGTCCAGCGAGTCCATGGCGTCGGTGCTGGCGTCGCTCACGCCGTATTGGTAGGCGAGGTTGGTATTGATCCAGCCGCGTATGGTTTCCGCCTGCGCATAACCGGGCGGCGCGTTGCCGACGATCTCGCGCGCCTTCTCCGACATCTTGTCCGACGGGCAATAGCGGCTTTGCAGCAGGTAGAGCAGCACGTCGTCGGGCAGCTCGGCCACGGGTGTGTGCGGCGCGTCGGGTTGCACGGCGATCTGGTCCTCGACCTCCATCACCACTTCAACCTCGATACGCATCTCGCCGGCCGGCAGCACCAGGCGCTGGCACAGGTTGCCGTAGCTGTCCACGTACTCGGTGGTCGGCACCCAGGGCTGCAACTCATAACGGTCGCTGACGATCCACTGCGCTTGCCCGCTGCGCGGGCGCAGCATGGCGACGATGGGGCAATCGGAGGCCGTGTTGACGGTCATGGTGCAGGTGGCTTTGAGTTTCATGGCGGGGCAGGTGCGGAGGGGGCGTGGGCGGAAACGACTGCCTACCTTACCCGCCAGCTGCACACCCGTCTGTAGGCCAGGGCTTGCTGTTGATGCAGGCGGTTTTGTCACCGCCGGCCCGGGCCGGCACCCCTTTGGGGCGCGGCTGCTCAGGCGTGGGTGGCCTGCGCTACCGGCTGGGGCAGCACGGTGAAGGCCAGCGCCCCCAGCGCCAGCAACGCGGCAATGCTGGCCAGCACGGCAGTGAAAGGCTCCACGCCATGGGCCGAGGCCAACGAGGCCACCACGCCGGTGAACCACTGCATGGTGGCCACGCCCAGAAACATCGCCATGGTGAAGACCGACAGCGCGCGGCCCGTCATGGCCGCGGGGTAGGCGGCGCGCACGTCGGAATATTGAAGAATCATGTAACCCGACAGCAGGCCGATGACGATGGGCGCCGCCACGTCGATGAGCGGGCTGTGTGTGAAGGCGAATGCGGCAAACAGGCCTGCCACCAGCAACGTGAAACCGGTGATCCAGCGGCGCCGCGTGGCGGGACCGGGGTCGAAGCGGCCGAACAGCGGCGGGCCGGCCAGTGACACCAGCGACATCACCAGCGCCACGTTGCCGCTTTGCACCAGTGAAAAACCGTGCCGCTCGATCAGCATGGGCCCCAGCCACAGGCCGCGCAGCGAGACGAAAGAGGCATACCCCACGCTGGCCAGCAGCAAAATGCCCCAGGTGTGCGGCAGCGTGAACAGCGCGCCAAAGCCGGCCAGGGCCTGGCCCACCGACTCTTTCTTTTTCAGCGCGTCCATCGGGTGCGGCGGCTCGTGCACCAGCGCCCAGATCAACCCCCAGGCCAGCACGCCCCAGGCGCCCAGCACCCAGAAACCCATGCGCCATGAGCTGGCCTCGATCAGCCAGGCCAGCGGCGTGCCGGTCAGCAGCAGGCCAATGCCGCCCAGGCTCATGGCCAGGCCCGAAATGGCGGCAAAGCGGTGCGCCGGCATGTGCCGCGCGATAAACACCGTGCACACCAGAAAGGCCGGCGCGCAGCCAATGCCGATCAGCACCTGGCCGGCCACCAGCATGCCGAAGCTGGTGGACAGCGCCGACACGGCCGCGCCGGCAATCGCCACCGGAAACGCGGTGAGCACGGTGCGCCGCACGCCGTGCAGGTCGATGCCTATGCCCATGAACAGCTGCATGGCGCCAAAGGCAAAGTGAAAGGCGCCGGCAAACAGGCCCAGCGCCTGGGCGCTCAGGCCAAAGTCGGCCTGCAGCGGTGTGGCCATGATGGCGGCCACGGTGCGGCAGGCCTGGCTCAGTGCAAAAGCGGTGATCAGCGCAAACAGCATGACCCAGATGGCGCGCGTGGGAACGGCGCGGGGGTCGGAAAGGTTGGGCGACGCGTGGGTGGCGTGGGGTGGCGGTGCGGCGGCGGTCATGCCGGTGAGGTTACACGACCTGCGACCTCATGGGAGGCCTTCACCGACAGGGGGACTGGGCGCGTCAGTGCAGCGTGCTGCTGGGTTGCACCTGCGGTACCACGCGGTCCAGGCTGTCGGCGTGCGCCTTGCAAAACGCCACCAGTTCTTCCAGGTCGGCGGCTTTGTCGAACACCTTGTCGGCGCCCAGCTGCAGGCAGCGGTCGGTGATGTTCTGGTGGCAGTAGCTGGTGAGCACCACCACCTTCTGGCTCGGCTTGCGTGCCTGGCAGTCGCGGAGCACGCCAAAGCCGGACCCTTCGGAGAGGAAAAGGTCAACAATGGCCAGTTGCCAGTCGTCGTGGAAGGTGCGCAGCCATTGGCGGGCTGCAGCCTCGCTGGCGGCATGGCCAACGAATTTGAGCGGCGCCACTTCTTCCATGGCCTCGACCACGGTGTCGCGTATCTCGGGCTTGTCTTCGACAAGAAAGGTGCTGAGCAGCATGGCTCCCCTTTTTAATGAAGGGCTTACAGTACACCGCGGCAGCGGCCGCACCTGTGGGTCAGGGGCGCCTTGGCCTGTAGGCGCCGTCCCACGGGTCGCGCCGGGCCTGCGGTTGGAAGCAAAATCAGGCCTCCGCCCATATATGACGGGCGCAGCCAGCTATGGAAAAGGGAGCAACACCGGGGCGCGCTACCCAATCAATTTGGGCAGCCAGGTCGCAATCGCCGGTATCCAGAACACTGCCGCGAGCAGGATCAGGCTCATGACCACATAAGGCACGACCGCGATGAAGATATGGCCCATGGTGACCGAGGGCGGCGCCACGCCGCGCATGGTCATCAGGAGCAGGCCGTGCGGCGGCAGCAGCAGGCCCAGCTGCATGCAGATCAGGAACATGACGCCGAACCAGATCGGGTCGATGCCGAGTGCCTGCACGATGGGCATGAAGATCGGCAGCGTGATCATCATCATGCTGACCTGGTCGACAAAGATGCCCAGAAAAATCAGCATCAGCATCATGCCGACCACAATCATGTTGGTGGACAAGCCCTGGCCGGTGATGAACTGCACCAGGCCGCTGCTGGCGCCCGAGAACGACAGAATCTGCGCAAAGGTCGTGGCGCCCAGGATGATGAAGAGAATCATGCCCGAGATGCCGGCGGTGCCCTTGAGCGCCTTGATCACCGCGTCCCAGGTCAGCACGCGGTAACACAGGGCCAGCAGCATGGTGGCAAAGGCGCCGAGGGCGGCGCATTCGGTCGGTGTGGCCCAGCCGGCGGCCAGCGCGCCCACCACCACGCCGAAGATAGACAGCGTGGGCAGCACGTAGCCGAAAAACAGGCTCCAGCGCGCCCAGCCGCGGTGTTGCACCACGTCGTCCTTGTCGGCCGGCGCGAGCTTGGGGCTGATGCTGACGCGAATGATGATCCACAGCACGAAGGCCACCGACAGAATCATGCCTGGAATCACGCCGCCTATGAGCAGCTTGGAAATCGAGATGCCCGACAGCGAACCCAGCAGCACGGTCAGTGCCGAGGGCGGAATCAGCATGTCCACCGCACCGATGGCCATGATGGGGCCGGTGGCAATGGTCGGGTGGTAGCCGCGCGCCAGCATGATGGGCAGCATCAGCGAGCCCAGCATGGCGGTGGTGGCAATCGTCGAGCCCGAGATCGCCGAGAACACCGTGCCGGCCACCACGGCCACCACGGCAAGACGGCCGGGCACGCGTTTGATCAGGCGCTCCACGCCTTCGATGACCTTGAGCGCCAGGCCGGTGTGGAACAGGATTTCGCCCATCAGCACAAACAGCGGAATCGGCGTCAGGGAAAAAGCCGTGACCGAGCTCACGCTGCTGCGCGCCAGCTGCATCAGCCCGGGCTCGCCGCCCATGTACAGCCATGCGCCAATGATGTTGATGGTGATGAAGGTCAGTGCCACCGGCATGCCGATGAACAGCAGCACCGTGGAGCCGCCCAGCATCAGCCAGGCGGCCAGGCCCCAGCCGCTCATGACAGCACCCTGGCGCTGCGCGCCGTCCCGCCAAGCGGGAGCGATTCATTCTTCGGGCGGCCGTGCGAATGAATCATGCCGCGCTCACCGCGTCGTGGCGCGGACCGCGCGGGCCGCGTTGCAGCCGGATCATGCGAAAAATCATTTCAATTCCAAGAAGAACAAAAACCAGGGGCAGCGGCGCCAGCGCCCACCACTCGGGGGTGACCAGGGTCTTGATGTTGACGGCGCCGGAGGTGTAGCTTGACCATGCGGCCTGCGTGCCATACCAGGCAATCACCAGGCAGCAGACAAAACCGATCAGGTCGCCGACCCATTCGAGGCTCCAGGCCAGCCGGGGTGGCAGCGCCTGCAGCATGATGTCCACCCGGATGTGCTGGCCCTGGCGCAGCAGCCAGGGCGCAACACACATGGTGATCAGGTAGAGCATGAGCTCGGAGATTTCATTGCTCCAGGCCAGGCCTTGCGGCAGCCCGGGAGGGGCCAGGTTGCGCAGTGCCACGTCGGCCACGATGATCAACATCATGGCCATCAGGATGGCGCAGCCGAGCAGGGCCAGCGCGCTGAGCACCCTGCCGTAGTGGGACGACAGACGGTCAATCATGAATCAAGCCACCGCAGACACGGCACGGGCGGGTGAGGCGGCCATGCGCCGGCTGCGGCTGGCACCTCATTTGGAAAACAGCGCCTTGAAGCGGGCGGCAGTGTCCGGGCTCTGCTTGGTCGCACCGGCCCAGCCGATGTCGTAGGCCTTGTCGCGGAAGGCCTTGGCCGTGGCGGCATCAAACGTGATGGTCTGGATGCCGGCGGCCTGCTGGCGCGCGGTTTCCGTGGTGGTGTACTTGGCCCAGAAGGTGTTTTCGGCTTCGAGCGCGAGCAGCTGCTTTTGCAGGTAGTTGCGCTGCGTGTCAGTGAGCTTTTTGTACGCCGGCAGGTTCATGATCAGCGAGACCTCGGCGTCGTAGAAACCAGGGTCGATGCGGAACTTGGTTTTTTCGTGCCAGTTCAAATCGAAGATGCCGCCAATCGGCCAGCCGTAACCATCCACCACACCGCGCTCGAGCGCGGTGTAGACCTCGCCCGGCGGTGTGGTGATGACGTTGGCATTGAGCGACTGGAAGAAGTCGCGGTACACCGGGGTGATGCGGATCTTCTGGCCGGTCAGGTCGGGCTTGTCGACCTTCTTGTTGGTGTAGATGTGAAAGGGCTGGTTCTCCACCATGCGGGCCAGGTACTGCATGTTGCCCTTCTCGTTCCAGACCTTGTTGATCGCGTCGAAGGCGCCGTTCTTGCGCTGCTCGGCCACGGGGATCTGGGTCAGCTTGAGGAAGTCGGCCTCGGGCATGACGTTGGTGTAGAACGCGCCGGTGTTCAGCGCCATGTCGACCACGCCGGTTTTCACCGCGTTGCCGGCTTCGAAGGTCGGGATGGCTTTCGGGCCGCCGAGGAAGTTGATCTGCAGCACGCCCTTGCCTTCGGCGTTGACCTTGTTGATCCAGGGTTGCAGGCGCTGCACGTAGATGCCGTTTTCGGCAAACGCACTGACGAGGCGCAGCGTGACTTCCTGCGCGGCGACACCGCCCGAAAAGCTGACGGCGACCAGCACGGCCGAAACCGTTTTGACGGTGTTTAAAAAGCTGACTTTCATGGGGTCTGTCTCCTGTTGGATTTGCTATTGATGATCCGCTCTGCACAAACACCCGTCAATGCGGGCGACTACCACTCTCACGTTGATGACCTACACCGTGGCCAGCATCTGGTCCAGCGCCTTGCCGCTGTCGTCGGCCAGCGCGGCCTGGCTCAGTGCCTGCAATTTCTGGGCCCCGTCGGGTCTGGCCTGCAGTTGCGGCAGCTTGGCCATCACGCGCTGGTAGCTGCGCCAGCCGCGTTCATGGGTGTCGCCATAACCTTTGACCAGCCGCTGCGAGCGCGCCACTTCGAGCGCCAGCGCCGGCTGCGTGCTCGCCAGGCTTGTTATGGTGGCCAGCCAGCCGGCAATGCGCTGCTGCTCCACCTGGAAACGCAGCGAGCGCGGGCGCAGCGGGCGCAGCGCGGCAATCGTGTACAGCAGCAGGTAGCCGCGTATCGAGCTGGTCTGCACGATGCGGCCCTTGCGCGTGAAGGGCTCGATACAGGCGCGCGCCCAGGGCGTGGCCAGCAGCCAGCGCCCGAGGCCGGCCGGCAACGTGTCGGCAATTTCCTCGACGCGCGGATGCAGAAACTCGTTGATGCCCAGGTGCTGCGTATGGCTCAATTTGACTTCGCCGCCGACGCGTGCAAAACGCGAGCGCCGGGTTTTCAGGTCGGCCACACGCACGGTGTCTTCGTACGACATCCACAGCGCCAGGTGGCGCGCGCTTTCATCCAGCAGCCCGGCGGCCAGCGCAGGGTCGGCAGGCAGGTGTGCCAGCAGCGGCTGCAGGCGGTCCAGGTAGGTCGCGGCGTAGGCCACATCCTGGTAGTCGGCCGCACGCACCATGCCGGCGGCCAGCGTGGCGTGGCTGCTGGCGGGAAAGTTCTGCGCAACACGCTGCGCCAGCGCCGCGAGCCGTGCGCCGACCGGCGGCATGGGCGCGGCGGCTGGCATGGCTGCGGCGGCGGCAGGTGGCGCCAGCGCTTGCTGCGCGACGGCAAAACCCGCGGCAAAGGCCTTGAGGCTGGAGGAGACGCCAACGCCGCCGCGCGTGATCGTCGCTTCGAACTGGGCGCGGGTAAAGGGCAGGCGGCCGGTAGCGGCCAGCGCGCCATACAGCGTCGGGCTGATCAGGCTGCCGGTGTCTTCGGCCAGCTGGGCAAAGTCGGCGCTGATGAAATGCCGCGCTGCGGCGCGTCCGCCTTCGAGCAGCTTGTCCGAGCTGACGCGGCCGTCGCCCATGGCGGTGCGTTCGGTCATGGAGTACACGCGGTGCGTCGAGGCCACAAAGGTGGTGCGGTTGGCCGTGACCAGGCCGCGCTGCAGTGCGCGGCCGGCTTCCATCAGTTCCGAGGCGATCACGATGTCGACCTCGCCGGGCACCGGGCTCAGGGCCATGACAGGCATGCGGCCCGCGGGCACGGCGGCTTCAGGGAACATCTCGAGGTAATACACGGTGGCGCCGGTGCGCTGCGCCACGCCGGGCACCGAGGTGGTCTGCGCGAAGTAACCGTTCTGCTCGGCCAGGTCCACCAGCCAGTCGGCCAGCACACCGCCGCCTTCGCCGCCCATCGCGAGAATGGCAATCGTGATAGCGCGGGGATTGTGAGCCCCCACGCTCGTCACTGCGTGTACTTCGCTGCCCCCCGAGGGGGCGCTCGCGCCTTGGGGCGGCCCGGCGTCGCTCATGTTCATGTTCATGCGGCAATCCCCTCGAGCCGGCGCTCGATGCGGTTTTGCAGCCAGCCGATCACCGCCGTGCGCAGCTTCAGCTTGAAGCCGTCCCAGGCGGTCGGGTTGTTGATGATTTCGGCGCGGTAAAACGAGGGGCACAACACGGCGGCGTGCGCCACTTCGCCGCACAGGCCGCAGCCCACGCAACTGTCGATCACCGTGGCAATCGGGTCGCGCCGCAGCGGGTCGGGGTTGGGCTTGATGGTCAGCGAGGGGCAGCCCGAGAGCCGGATGCACGAGTGGTCGCCGGTGCAGGTGTCGGGGTCGATGCCGAAACGTTCGCGCACCACACGTTCGCCGCCGGCAATCATCTTGCGGATCTGCGGCTTGACGCGGCGCTGGCGGTTCAGCATGCATTCGCTTTGCGCAATGATGACCTTGGGGCCTTTTTCTTTCGTGGTCAGTGCTTCGCGCAGGGTGTCGCGCATCTGTGCCAGGCTGTAGGTGTTGGTCACCGTTCTGGCCCATTTCACGCCGACGCCGCGCACGGCTTTTTCGATCGGGTTGTTGGTGCTGCGCAGCGGGTTGACGGCCTTGGACGAGAGCACGTCCTGCCCGCCGGTGGCTGCCGAGTAACCGTTGTCCACCACCAGCAGCACGTTGTCGGTCTGGTTGAACACCGCGTTGCCGACGCCGCTGGTCAGCCCGTTGTGCCAGAAGCCGCCGTCGCCCATCATGGCGATCGTGCGTTTGGAGGTTTCGGTGGTGTTGAAGGCCGAGGCGCCGGCCCAGCCCAGGCCGTAACCCATGGTGGTGGCGCCGATGTTGAAAGGCGGCAGGATGGAAAACAGGTGGCAGCCGATGTCGCAGCTCACATGGTGCTGGCCGAGCTCGCGCTCGATCAGCTTCATCGCGGTGAAGATGGGGCGCTCGGGGCAGCCGGTGCAAAACGAGGGCGGGCGGGCCTGCACCTCGGCCGAGGCCGCCTGGATCGCAAAAGCCTTGGGGTTGCCATCGAGCAATGCCAGGCCGGTGGCCGCGGGACGCGCCGCCAGCGGCAGCTCCCGGCCTTCCAGCAGCTCGGGCGCGTAGATGTTTATGAAGCGGGCCAGGCCCTTGAGCACCACGCCGCCGGTGTATTCGCCGGCCATGGGCAACACGTCCTTGCCGTGCACGCGGGTCTGCATGTCGGCCCGGCGCAGGATGGTGTTGACGTTTTGCTCGATGAAGTCGGGCTGGCCTTCCTCGACCAGCAAAATGCCGCGCTTGCCGGTGCAGAACCGCTTGAACTCGTCATCGATTAGCGGGTAGGTCAGGTTCAGCACATACAGCGGCACTTGCGACTGCCCGAACGCATCGGCCAGGCCCAGCAGCTCGAGCGAGCGCAGCACGCTGTTGTACAGGCCGCCCTGCATGACGATGCCGAAGTCTTTCGCATCCTCGGCAAAAAATTCGTTGAGCTGGTGCGCCTGGATGAACTTCACCGCAGCCGGCCAGCGTTCGGTGATTTTTTCCTGTTCCTGCGCGTAGCTCGCCGGCGGCAGCACGATGCGGCTGGCGTCGCGCTGCGGGTTTTCCATCGCGTCCTTCAGCGTGAAGGCCGATCGCTTGTTGTCCTTGGTGGGGAAACGCCCGTGCACATGGCAGGCGCGTATGCGCAGCTCCAGCATCACCGGCGTGCGGCTGGCTTCGGAGAGTTCAAACCCCATTTCCACGGCCTGCACAATGCTTTCCAGGTTGGGGCGCGGGTCCATCAGCCAGACCTGCGACTTCATGGCAAACGCGTGCGAGCGCTCCTGCATGATGCTCGAGCCCTCGCCGTAGTCCTCGCCGACGATCAGCAGCGCGCCGCCAGTCACGCCGCCCGAGGCGAGGTTGGCCAGCGCGTCGGAGGCCACGTTGGTGCCGACGGTGGACTTGAAGGTCACGGCGCCGCGCAGCGGGTAGTTGACGGACGCGGCCAGCGTGGCGGTGGCGGTGGCTTCGGAGGCGCTGTGCTCGAAACGCACGCCGAGCTCCTGCAGGATGTCGTTGGCGTCGGTCAGCACGTCCATCAGGTGCGAAATCGGCGCACCCTGGTAGCCGGCGACATACGACACGCCCGACTGCAGCAGGGCCTTGGTGACGGCCAGGATGCCTTCGCCGCGAAACTCTTCCCCCGCGCCCAAGCGCAGTTTTTCCACTTCGGCGGCAAACGAACGTTCAGCCATGCGCCGCCCCGTTGGTCGCAACGGCGTTCATGGTCTGAAAAATAGGTGCGTGCTGCATCATTAGGCCTTCTGTTTGCAGCGCAATTTACGCAGCTTGAAGGCATCATGCAAATGGATTGTATGAATGGAGCACATCCGTTTGATCAATAATTCGGGACAACCCTGAGAACCCTTCACGGAATCTTTCACGAAAGGCGCGGCGATGAATTTCCGTCAACTCGACCTCAACCTGCTGCGCGTGCTGGCGGCCATTCACCGCACCGGCTCGGTGACGCTGGCCGGCAAGACCCTGGCGCTGTCGCAGCCGGCCACCAGCAATGCCCTGGCCCGGCTGCGCGACTTTTTCGGGGACGAGCTGTTTGTGCGTGCGCCGTCAGGCCTGAAGCCGACACGCCTGTGCGAGCAGCTGGCGCCCGCGGTGCTGGCCCAGCTGCTGGCGCTGGAGACGCTGGTCACCGGCCACGAGGAGTTCGATCCGGCCAGCAGCGACATGCACTGGCGGCTGTCGCTGTCCGACCTCGGGGAAATGTTGTTCCTGCCGGAACTGGCCGGCGCGATGCGCAGCCAGGCGCCGGGCGCACGCCTGTCCAACATTTCGGTGGCCTCCAGCGACGTGGCGGCCGCGCTGGAGGCGCGCGAGATCGACCTGGCCATCGGCATCCTGCAGCCGCGTCACCGGGGCATACGCACCGAGCTGCTGTTTCGCGAGCGTTATGTGGCCATCGCCGCGCCGCAGTGGCGGCCCGCTTCCGGCCGCAGCGGCCGCACCCTGACCGCGCAGCAACTGGCCGAGGCCTCGTTTGTGGTGGCCGCGCCGACGGCGACCTTTCACGGCAGCGTCGAGCAGATGCTGGCGCGCATGAAGCTGGAAGACCGCATCGTGCTGCGGGCCCGCCACTTCGGCGCGCTGCCCGAGCTCGCGCTGACCTCGGACCTGCTGTCCATCGTGCCGGAAATGTATGCGCGCAACCTGCGCCAGCGTTACGACTGCCGGGTCTGGGGCATTCCCGGCGTGCCGGCCTACGAGGTTCGCCTGGTCTGGCACAGCAGCACCGACAGGGACCCGGCGCACCAGTGGATGCGCGCGCTGGTGCACAAGCTGTTCAAGCGGCCGGTGCGTGCGCAGGCCCACTGAGCTGGCAGATTTTGAAGCCAAATGGGCCGCCAGCCCATGTACACCGGGCGTGAGCAGCTATTGAATGTGTAGCGAGCCGGGCTCGCGGTGATTCAAAGGCAGGGCCGCAGCGCCTTGCCTTCGAACTGCGGCTTGAGGTCGTCGAGCTGCGCGCGCACGGCGGCATCGACCGCGGCGAGTTTGAGAATCTGCCCGCGTGCCTCGGCGCGCTCCTGGACCACGCGGGCGGTGCGCACGCCCTTGGTGGCAATACGCGCGAGCTCCTTGTCGGCGTCGGCCTGCTGCGCAAAGCTGGCCAGGGCCAGCCCGGGGGCCAGCACCTCGTTGTTGACCGACCGGAAGGCCACGCCGAGCTGGCGCAACTCGCTGCGCTTCTTGGCCAGAGCGTCCTCGGTGGGGTATTTGCCCATGTAGACAATCCAGCGCGCCGGCTCGGCGCTGCTTTCGAATTGCCAGCTGCCGGCGGGCAACAATTTTTCCAGGCTGGCACGCAGTACCGTGGTCTGCTGCTCGTTGAACAGGCCGGCCTGCAGGCATTCGGGGGCCGCGGCTTCCGCCGCGGCGCTGGCACCATTGCCCGGCCGGGCGGCGCTGCCGCCGTTTTCCAGCTGCAGGGCTTCGTCGGCCGTCAGCAGGCGGATGGCTTCGGGCCGGATCTGTGTGGCCATGCGCTGGGGCTCGGTCTGCACGCTGGGCGCCATGCCCAGGGGCGCCAGCGCGCCCTGGGACCAGGCGAAGTAGGCGACGTTGGCCAGCGCCAGCAGCAACACCAGCAGCCTCAGCATGGGCGCGCGCTGCCTGGGGTGGGGGGCGTCACGGGCCGGACGCTGACTTCGGAGCTGGTGATTTCTTTCATGCCAGCCGCAGTATGCACCAGCAACGCGCCGTTTTCGCCGACGCCGTGGGCCACGCCCTGGGTACCGTCGGACAGCTGCACGGCGCGCCCGGCGAGCGCGTCACGCGCCGCAAAACGGGCCTGAAACGGCGCAAAGCCAAACAGGCCGAAGGCCTGCACCGCCTGCACCAGCGGCGCCGCCACGCGCAGCAGCGTTTGCGCCACGTCGATGCCAGGCAGCAGCGTCTGCAGGGCGCCGGGCGCCAGCGCGGCCGGCTGGCCGGTGCCCGCAGGGGCCAGCGGCTGCGCCATCGGGCGCACGTTGATGCCGACGCCGATGACCACATAACGCTGCTCGCCCCAGCTGGCGGTTTCGACCAGGATGCCGGCCAGCTTGGACTCGCCGCGGGCATCGCTGAGCCACAGGTCGTTGGGCCACTTGAGGCGGATGGCGGGTGCGGCGGGATTGCCGGATTCCAGACTTTCGGCGATGCTGATGCCGACCGCCAGCGACAGGCCCGACCAGTCGGCTGGCTGCAGCGGCAAGCCCAGTGAAAAGGTCAGGCTGTCGCCGGCGCTACTTTGCCAGCTGCGGCCCATGCGGCCGCGGCCGGCGGTTTGCTGCTCGGCCACCAGCAGCACGGGCCCGCAAGCGTCCGGCCCGGCTGACCGAAAGCGCCGCATCAGCTCGGTGTTGGTTGAATCGATCTGCGGCAGCACCTCGACCGTGAAACCGGGCAGCACCGGCGCCACGGCCTCCCAGATGGTCTCGGCGGGCCAGCGGATGGGGGGGGTGGGCGGCGTGCTCATGGGGGTGGTTCCGGGCTTCAGTGCGGGAGAGCGTGTCATCCCGGACTCGATCCGGGATCCATGACCGCGAACTGTTTGCGTCGCTCAAGCCGGGGCCATGACAAGTCAGGGCTTTTTGTCTTTGGCCGGTTTGACGGCCTTCCCGGCTTTGCCGGTTTTGCCGGCCTTTTTCAGGACTTTCTTGAGTTCCTGGTTGAGCTCTTTCTTGAGCTGCTTGCCCTTCACGGGCTTGTCGGCGCCGGACGCTTTTTCAGGCTTGTTCTTCTTTTTTTCCTTCTTGCCCGGCTTTTCGTCCTTGGGGGCCAGCAGGGTGCCGCGGCAGTCGGGGGAACCGCACCAGCACGGGTACTCGGCCAGCAGTTTCTTGGTGTAGGGCGCGTCGATGATCAGGCCGTAGTCGTAAAACAGCTCGTCGCCGGCCTTGATATTGCGCAGCGCTTTGATGAAGACACGGCCGTCCTGCTCGTCGGCCTCGCAGTTGGGATTGCAGCTGTGGTTGATCCAGCGCGAGGAGTTGCCGCCGTACTTGGCGTCGATCACATGCTTTTCATCGATGTGAAAGTAGAAGGTGTGGTTCGGGTCCTTCGGGTCGTGCGGGTGGCGGCGCAGGGCCTCTTTCCAGGTGATCACTTCTCCCACGTATTCGATCAGCGTCTCGCCTTCGGCGAGGTCCTGCACGGCAAACACGCCCTTGCCATGGACGTTGGACACGCGGGTTTGAATACGGCGGCCGGCGTCAGGAGCGGGCCTGGCGGGCGGGCTGGAAAGGGGGGCAGAGACCTGAGTTTTTGACACGACGTATTTTTTTGGTATGGTTAATTCATGCATGTGCGCGCACATGCGGGTGCGCGCGTGCGTACGCGCGAAGCCGCTATTGTAGTGAAGCACGCAAGGAGCAAACCATGTTGAACCGCCGCAAGGCCCTCGGATCCGTCGGCGCGCTGGCCGCCGCGGGCTTGGGCCTGCCTGCCTGGTCCAGGGGCTCTGACAGCCCCCTGCCCAAGGTCGGCAGCACCCTGGCTTTGCCGGCCTTGAGCCTGCTGGACGGACGTTCCTGGACGCCCGGGCAGGTGCAGGGCAAGGTGCTTGTGGTGTACTGGTGGGCCAGCTGGTGCCCTTTTTGTGCGGTGCAGTCGCCCCACATGGAGGCGTTATGGCGCGCGCAGAAGGCGCGGGGCCTGGAGGTTCTGGCGCTGTCGCTGGATAAGGAGGCCGCTGCGGCGGTCAACTATATGAAGGCCAGGGGTTACAGTTTTCCCGCCGGGATGCTGACCCCTGAAGTGGCCAAAGTGCTGCCCAAGCCGGACGGTCTGCCGGTGGTGGTGGTTGTGAAAGTCAGTGGCAAGAGCGGAAGTGTCCTGTTTGCCGAAGCCGGGGAAATGCTCCCTGAAGATGTAGAAGGTTTGAAGAAGTACTTATGAAAACGCTGGTGATTGCAGAAAAACCCTCGGTCGCACAGGACATCGTGCGGGCGATGACGCCGACCGCGGGCAAGTTTGAAAAGCACGATGAGTACTTTGAGAGCGACGACTGGGTGGTCACCTCGGCCGTCGGCCACCTGGTGGAAATCCAGGCGCCGGAGGAGTTTGACGTCAAGCGCGGCAAGTGGAGTTTTGCCAACCTGCCGGTGATTCCGCCCTACTTTGACCTCAAGCCGATGGACAAGACCAAGACGCGGCTCAATGCCATCGTCAAGCTGACCAAACGCAAGGACGTGGGCGCCCTCGTCAACGCCTGTGACGCGGGCCGCGAGGGCGAGCTGATCTTCCGTCTGATCCAGCAGTACGCCAAGAGCGCACACCCGGTCAAGCGGCTGTGGCTGCAGTCGATGACGCCGGCCGCCATCCGCGAAGGTTTTGACAGCCTGCGCACCGATGCGCAGATGTTGCCGCTGGCCGACGCGGCGCGTTGCCGCTCGGAGGCCGACTGGATGGTCGGCATCAACGGCACGCGCGCCATGACGGCCTTCAATTCGCGCGACGGCGGCTTCTTTCTGACGACCGTGGGGCGCGTGCAGACGCCAACCTTGTCGGTGGTGGTCGAGCGCGAGGAAAAAATCCGCAAGTTCGTCTCCCGGGACTACTGGGAAATTCACGCGAGTTTTCTGGCCGAGGCCGGCGAGTACCCGGCCAAGTGGTTTGACCCGAAGTGGAAGAAGGCGGCCGCCAATGCCGACAACACCGAGCCCGATGCCGAACTGAAAGCCGACCGTGTCTGGTCCGAGCGCGAGGCACTGGCGATTGCCGAGGCCGTGCGCGGCAAGGCCGCCACGGTGACGGAAGAAAGCAAGCCGACCACGCAGGCCGCGGGGCTGCTGTTTGACCTGACCTCGCTGCAGCGCGAGGCCAACGGCAAGTTCGGATTTTCGGCCAAGACCACGCTGTCGATTGCGCAAAGCCTGTACGAACGCCACAAAGCGCTGACCTACCCGCGTACCGATTCGCGCGCACTGCCCGAAGACTATGTGCCGGTGGTCAAGCAGACTTTTGAGATGCTGGCCGCCAGCGCCATGAAACACCTGGCCCCGCACGCGGCGACGGCGCTCAAGGGCAACTACATCAAGCCGAGCAAGCGCATTTTCGACAACAGCAAGGTGAGCGATCACTTCGCTATCATACCAACACTGCAGGCGCCTAGCGGCCTGAGCGACGCCGAACAAAAGCTGTACGACCTGGTGGTGCGCCGCTTCATGGCGGTGTTTTTCCCGAGCGCTGAATACCTGGTCACCACACGTATTTCGCAGGCCGTCGGCCACAGCTTCAAGACCGAGGGCAAGGTGCTGGTCAAGCCGGGCTGGCTGGCGATTTACGGCAAGGAAGCCGCCGATGAAGTGGCCGACGCCAAGGAAGGCGACAAGGGCCAGAGCCTGGTGCCGGTCAAACCCGGCGAGATGGTACGCGCCGAGGTGGTCGAAGCCAAGGGGCTCAAGACGCGGCCGCCGGCCAGGTATTCAGAGGCCACCTTGCTGGGCGCGATGGAAGGCGCCGGCAAGACCATTGACGACGACGAGCTGCGCGAAGCCATGCAGGAAAAAGGCCTGGGCACGCCGGCCACGCGCGCGGCCACCATCGAGGGCCTGATCAACGAAAAGTACATGCTGCGCGAAGGCCGCGAACTGATCCCCACGGCCAAGGCCTTCCAGCTCATGACGCTGCTGCGCGGCTTGGGCGTGGAAGAACTCTCGCGCGCCGACCTGACCGGCGAGTGGGAATACAAACTCGCGCAGATGGAACACGGCAAGCTGAGCCGCGAGACCTTCATGGCCGAAATTGCCGCCATGACCAAGAACCTGGTCGACAAGGCCAAGGGTTACGACAAGGACACGATTCCCGGCGACTACGCCACGCTCACCGCGCCCTGCCCCAACTGCGGCGGCGTGATCAAGGAAAACTACCGGCGCTACACCTGCACCGGCAAAAAGGGCGACGATGGTTGCGGCTTCTCGTTCGGCAAGACGCCGGCCGGGCGCACCTTCGAGGTGGCCGAGGTCGAACAGTTTTTGCGCGACAAAAAAATCGGGCCGCTGGACGGCTTCCGCTCCAAGGCCGGCTGGCCTTTCACCGCCGAGATGGTCATCAAGTTCGACGAAGAGACCAAGAACTACAAGCTCGAGTTTGATTTTGGCGACGACAAGGCCGGCGAAACCGGCGAGATCGTGGACTTCAGCGCCCAGCAGTCGCTGGGCGCCTGCCCCAAGTGCGGCGCGGGCGTGTTCGAACACGGCAAGAACTACGTCTGCGAGAAGTCGGTGCCGACCAACGCGCAACCGACCCCCAGCTGCGACTTCAAGACCGGCCAGATGATCCTGCAGCAGCCGGTCGAGCGCGAGCAGATGGTCAAGCTGCTGACCAGCGGCAAGACCGATCTGCTCGACAAGTTCGTCTCCATGCGCACGCGCCGGCCCTTCAAGGCCATGCTGGCCTGGGACGCCGAAGCCGGCAAGGTGAACTTCGAATTCGCGCCTTCCAAGTTTCCGCCGCGCAAAACCGCCGGCCCGCCGCGGACCGGCACGGTGAAAACGCCGTTCGGGAAAACAGTGGCCGCGAAGACTGCCGGGCCCGCCGCGAAAAAGGCGGCTGCCAAGAAAGTCGCAGCCAAAAAAGCACCCGCTGCCAAAACCGCCAAACCCAAAGTGCCGCGCGTGGCCAAGCCAGGCAGCGGCCTGAAACCCAGCGACGCGTTGGCCGCGGTGATAGGCGCCGAGCCGGTGGCCCGCACCCAGGTCATCAAGAAACTCTGGGATTACATCAAGGCCGAAGGCCTTCAGGACGCGGCCAACAAACGCGCCATCAACGCCGATGCCAAGCTGCTGGCCGTGTTCGGCAAGCCGCAGGTAACGATGTTTGAACTGGCGGGGATTGTCGGGAAGCACCTGAGCTGAGGCTCAGGTATTCCACTGCCCGAGGGCCGGCCGCGGATGGCCGGTGGGCAGCGGAAGTGTCAGCGGGGCATCAGTTGGCGGTCATGCGCAGTTTCTGGTCGAGGAACTCGTTGGTGAACATGGTGGCCGGCTCGAACGGCTTGTCGATGCCAATCAGGTCTTTCACCAAGTCATAGTCGGCCTTCACGCGAGCGTTGTCAAAGCTGCCCAGGGCAACCTTGGTCGTGGCGTCGTCCCGCATCAGTTGTTTGATGCGTTCCCACTGGTCGCGCTGGTTGTCCGGGTTCAAGCCGCTGACATCCGCAGTCAGCGCTTGCAGGCAGGGGGAAAAATCCTTGACACATTCCGCATAGGCGCGTTGCGTCACGGCGACAAATTTCCTGATGCGTTCGGTATTGGCCGCGAGATAGGCGCCGTTGACCACAAACGCATTGCCATACACATTGACGCCGATCGAGCGCCAAGCCACAAAGCCCAGGTCGGCGCCGAATTCGCGAACCTTGAGGTCATGTTCGTTGTAGAAGTCGCTGATGATGTCGACCGACTTGCTTTTCAGCGCGGCGACCTTGGCAGGAGGGCTGATATTCACAAAGGTCACGGCGGTCGGCGCCAGGCCGGTTTTTTTGGCGAAGGCGGGCCACATCAGGCGCGAGGCATCGCCGGGTGGGTTGCCGATCTTGCGGCCGGTAAAGTCCGTGGGGCCATTGATTCCGGACGATTTGAGCCAGTAAAAGCCTTGCGGGGAGTTGGCGTAAATCACCATGACGGCCTTGAGGTCTGCGCCTTTGCCCCTGGCCTGCATGGCGGTGGGGAAGTCGGCGATGCCGACGTCGGCGCCGCCCGAGCCCACACGTTGGGCTGCCACGCCCGAGCCCCGGCCGGCCTCGATCTTGAGGTCGATCCCGACGTCGTTGTACCAGCCTTTGGATTTTGCGTAGTAGATCGGCGAATGATCCGCCGTGGGCGTCCAGTTCAACATCAGGCTCATGGGGTCTGCCGCCATGGCAAAGGAGGCACTTGTCGCCAACAATACGGTGGCGGCGGATTTCACTAGTCTTCGCATGGTTCAACTCCAGGAAATGAAGGATGGATCGGATGGGACGCTTTCCAGTTTATATTACCAACTGTTTGGTTGAGAAGCAAATATGGCCACTTTAGTAAAAACCCCTGACCCTGCACTGACGCCCAGGCGCGACGCTTCCGTCGCCAGGGCTGCCCTCATCGCAGCTGCCGTGGCGGAGTTTTCGCGCAAGGGTTTTGCCGGCGCGCGCGTCGACGAGATCGCGGCGGCGGCGGGCGTCAACAAGCAGCTGGTCTACCACTATTTCGACAGCAAGCAGGGGCTTTACCTTGTGGCGCTGGAGTCGGTTTACGCCGAGATCCGGGAGAAGGAGCAGAAGCTGTCGCTCGGGGCGCTGGAGCCCATGGAGGCCATGGCCCAGCTGGTGGGATTCTCATTCGACTACCTTGCCGAGCATCCGGAATTCATTGCCCTGCTGACCGACGAGAACCGCAACCAGGGCAGCCACATCCTGGCGTCCGAGCGTCTGCAGAAGATGCACTCGCCGTTCATCGAGATGCTGGAGGCCACGCTGGAGCGCGGGGTGGCGGCGGGCGTGTTCCGCGCTGATTTTGACGCGATCAACCTCTATATCTCGATCGCTGGCATTTCGTATTTCTTCTTTTCGAACAACCACACGCTTTCGGCCATCTTCGGCAAGCCGCTGGGCTCGCGTGGTGCCTTGGTGCAACGCCGTCGCCATGTGATCGACTTTGCGCTCAACGCCCTGAGGCCCTGACGCCCCATGCACCCTTGCACCGTGGATCCGGCCCGGCGATGACCCTCAGTGTCCTGGATGTCTTCAAGATTGGCATCGGCCCGTCGAGTTCGCACACGGTAGGCCCGATGCGTGCTGCTGCCCGTTTTGTGCGCTGCCTGGAGCAGGGCGGGCTGCTCGAACAAACCGCCGCAGTGCGCACTGAGTTGTATGGCTCGCTGGGGGCTACAGGCAAGGGCCACGGCAGCGGAAAGGCGGTGATTCTGGGGCTGCTGGGCGAGGAGCCGGACCGCGTCGACACGTCGGCGGTGGATGCCCGGCTGCTGCAGATTCGCGGCGACCAAAGCCTGCGCCTGAAGGGCCGGCACACCGTGCGTTTTGTGGAAACAGAGCACCTGCTGTATTTTCGCAAGAGCCTGCCGTTCCATCCCAACGGCATGCGTTTTGTGGCACTGTCTGCCGACGGTGACATGCTGTGCACCCGCGACTACTACTCGGTGGGCGGCGGTTTTGTGGTGGATGACGGCGCCCAGACGCTGGCCCGGCCCGGCCCACCGGTACCTTTCCCTTTCACCACAGGGGACCAGCTCCTGGGCCTGTGCCATGCGCAGGGCCTGCCGGTCAGCGCACTGATGCGTGCCAATGAAGCGGCGCTGCGGCCCGGGGCCGAGACCTCGGCCGGTCTGGCGCGAATCTGGACCGTGATGCAGGAATGTGTGCGCAGCGGGTGCGCCCGCGAGGGCGTGTTGCCCGGGCCCATGCGTTTGAAGCGCCGGGCCCCCGACCTGCTGAGGCAGCTCAACAGCCAGCCCCAGGCCGGGCTGACCGACCCGCTGGTCGTGCTGGACTGGGTCAGCCTTTACGCCCTGGCCGTCAACGAGGAAAACGCCGGCGGCGGGCGCGTGGTGACGGCGCCGACCAACGGCGCGGCCGGCATCATCCCGGCGGTGCTGCATTACTACACCCGCTTCATCCATGGGGCGAATGCCGAAGGCGTGGAGCGGTTTTTGCTGACGGCTGCAGCGATCGCCCTTCTGTACAAGGAAAACGCCTCGCTCTCGGGTGCCGAGGTGGGCTGCCAGGGCGAGGTGGGCGTGGCTTGTTCCATGGCTGCGGGCGCGCTGGCCGAGGTGCTGGGCGGCACGCCGGCGCAGGTGGAAAACGCCGCGGAGATCGGCATGGAACACAACCTGGGCCTGACCTGCGATCCGGTGGGCGGCCTGGTGCAGGTGCCCTGCATAGAGCGCAACGCCATGGGGGCGATCAAAGCCATCCATGCCGCACGCATGGCGCTGCGCGGTGACGGCAGCCATTCGGTGTCGCTGGACCAGGTCATCAAGACCATGCGTGAGACCGGTGCCGACATGAAGACCAAATACAAGGAAACCTCACGCGGCGGCCTGGCGGTCAACGTGATCGAGTGTTAGTCCCGCGAGTCCCGCGCTCTGCTGGCTGTGCCCGTTGAGTTGAAATCAATTCAACTAGTTGGTTGACAATGGGCCGAGGCAAATCTATTATTCGCAAATGACTGTTTGCGCGAAGGAATTCACATGAAGGCTCCCCTCGATGGTGTGGCGTTGGCTGTTGCGCCGGAGCCGGACGGCAGCGGGCCGCCCTGGCGGCGCTGGGGAGCCATTGTGGGCATCCATCTGGCCGGCGTGTTGCTCTGGGAAGCCGTGGTGCGCATTTTCGCCATCCAGTCCTTCATCCTTCCGGCGCCCTCGCGTGTGCTGGCGACCCTGGGCAATACCAACCTGAGCTGGCTCAGCAACACCACGGTCACGGCGATCGAGATTTTCGGTGGCTATGCCTTGGGACTGGTGCTGGGCATCCTGTGCGCCCTGCTGTTCATCACCAGCCGCCGGCTCACGCTGCTTGTGTTTCCGGTGCTGGTCACGCTGAACATGATTCCCAAGGTGGCGCTCGGGCCGCTGGTCATCGTCTGGTTCAGCTACGGCATAGGCACCAATATCCTGATTACCTTCAGCCTGTGCTTCTTCCCCATCCTGCTGACCACCATTCGCGGCCTCAATGAGACCGAGCCCGAGTTGCTGGACCTGGTGCGTGCCCTCAAAGGCTCACGCTGGCAGCTGTTTCGCTACATCCAGCTGCCGGGCTCCCTGCCCTATGTGTTTTCCGGGATGAAAGTCGCCACCATCCTGGCGGTGGCCGGCGCTGTTGTCGGCGAGTTCATCGCTTCCGACAAGGGACTGGGTTACCTGATGATCCAGCTGCAGGCCTCCCTCGACACCCCTGCCGTTTTCATGGCCGTGCTGCTCATCACCGGGCTGGGCGTGCTGCTTTACCTGCTGGTCCTCCTGCTGGAGCGGCTCTTCATCACTCAAGACGCAAGAATTCAATGACCCACACGTCAAATCCTTCCCCCACCGTGCTGGAGGACCTGCCCTTTCCCGAAAGTTTCGCCGACGAGCAGGCGCTGGAGGACTACCTGGCCACGCCCTCGCGTGATCTGGTCCGGGATCTGGCGCGCCTCGATGGCGACCTGATGATTCTGGGTGTGGGCGGAAAAATGGGACCCACCCTGGCGCGCCTGGCACGCAATGCCATGCCCGGACGCCGTGTGATCGCCGTGGCCCGCTTCAGCGAGCCCGGCGTGCGCGAGATGCTGGAAAAACACGGCATCGACACCATCAGCTGCGACCTGCTGGACCGCGCCGCCGTGGCCGCCTTGCCGCAGTGCGCCAATGTGGTGTTCATGGCCGGGCGAAAGTTCGGCGCCGACGCCAACAACCCGCTGACCTGGGCCATGAACGCCCATGTGCCGGCCCTGGTGGCCGAGACTTTCAAAACGGCGCGTATCGTGGCTTTTTCCACCGCCTGCGTCTACCCCTTTGTGCCGGTCATCAGCCAGGGTTCCGCCGAAGACTCGTCCCTGAGTCCCCCCGGCGAATACGCCAACTCCTGTGTCGGGCGGGAGCGCATGTTCGAATATTTTTCTCAGCTTCATGGCACGCCGGGCCGCCTGTTCCGCCTGAGCTACGCGATTGACCTGCGTTATGGCGTGCTGGCGGATGTGGCCACCAAGGTGTGGCAGGGCGAGCAGATTGACGTGACCATGGGCCATGTCAACGTCATCTGGCAAGGCGACGCCAACGCGCAGGCCCTGCGCTGCCTGGCCGCCGCGACCGTGCCGACCTCGCCCCTGAACGTGAGCGGGCCCGAGACCACCTCCATCCGCTGGCTGGCGCAGGAGTTTGCGCGCCACTTCGGCAAGCCCGCCCACATCGTCGGCGAGGAAGCGCCCACCGCCTGGCTCATGAACACCGGGGAGGCCGAGCGCCTGTTCGGCTACCCGCGTGTATCGCTGTCGCGCCAGATCGGCTGGGTGGCGGACTGGATTTCCCGCGAACAGCGCCTGTACGGCAAACCGACCAAGTTCGAATCACGCGATGGCAAATACTGACGCGGCCGTCGTTGTCGAAACGCTGGGGCCGCTGACACCCGCCGTGCAGGCCGGGCTGGACGCCCTGGTGCTGCAAAGCGGCTGGAACCAGACGCCGCAGGACTGGGCGATTTTTTCGCGCGAAGGCTCGGTCTGCGTCGTGCGCGATGCGCAGAGTCGCATCATTGCCAGTGGCGCGGTGTTGCCCCATGGCCCGCAAGTCGCCTGGATCAGCATGATCCTGGTGGCGCCCGATCTTCGCGGCCGGGGCCTGGGCCGCGCGGTGTTTTTGCACTGCCTGGCCCTGGTGAAAGCCGGCGGGCGCACCGCCTGCCTGGACGCCACACCCGACGGTCAGCGCATCTACAGCCAGTTCGGCTTTGCACCGGTGTACGGGTTGACACGCTGGCAGCGCGCAGCCCGGCCGCAGGCCGTGCCGGCCGCGCGCAGCCAACAGCTTCCCGACGCGCAGGCGCTCGCCGCGCTGGATGCGCAGGCGCTGGGCGCGCCACGCCATGCACTGTTGGCGGATTTCCTGGCGCGGCCGGACGCTGCCTGTGTGCGCAGCAGTGAGGGTTTTGCCATCGTGCGCCGCGGGCGCATCGCGCACCAGATCGGTCCCTTGCTGGCGCTCAATGAAGCCGGCGCCGCCGAACTGATGAAGCGTGCCGTGCAGGATCTGGCGGGCCCGGTTTTCATCGATGTGCCCGATGAACGCGCCTTGCTGGCCCGCCAGCTTCACGACGCCGGCTTCACGCCGCAGCGCAGTTTCATGCGCATGGTGCTGGGCGACCAGCCGCTGCAGGGACAGACCCATTTCATTCACGCGATTGCGGGTCCGGAATTCGGATAAGCCGCTGCACCACAGACACAGGAGTTCCCATGCCCTTGAAACGATCCGACCTGCCTGAAGACGTGCTGGCGCTGCTGGCGCAAGGCACGGTGATTCCCGCGCATCCGCTGGCACTCGATGCCGGGCGCCAGTTCGATCGCCGGCGCCAGCGCGCGCTGACGCGTTATTACGTGGATGCCGGCGCCGGCGGCCTCGCCGTGGGCGTCCACACCACGCAGTTCAGCATTCGCGAGCGTGGCCTGTACGAGCCGGTGTTGCGCGCCGCCATGGAAGACCGGCTGGCCTGGTCCAGCCGTGCCATGGTCATGGTGGCCGGCCTGTGCGGCAGCACGGCCCAGGCGCGCACCGAGGCGCAAACCGCGGTGGGGCTGGGTTACCACGCCGGGCTGCTGAGCCTGGCGGCGCTGGCCCATTCTTCCGAGGACGAGCTGATTGCGCACTGCGAAGCCGTGGCGCAGGAGATACCACTGATTGGTTTTTACCTGCAGACGGTGGTGGGCGGGCCGGTGTTGTCCAGCGATTTCTGGCGCCGTTTTGCCCTGATCCCGAACGCCCTGGCCATCAAGGTCGCTCCCTTCAACCGCTACCGCAGCATCGACGTGGTGCGCGGCTTGGTCGATGCACGTGCCGAGGAGCGCGTTTTCCTCTACACCGGCAACGATGACCATATCGTGCTCGACCTGGCCCTGCCGTTTGCCGCCATGCGCGACGGCCAGCCTGTGACCGTGCGTTTTCGCGGCGGCTTGCTGGGCCACTGGTCGGTGTGGACGGCCAGCGCCGTCAGCCAGCTGGCACAGATCAAGGCCGAACTGGCGGCCAACGGCGGCGTGTTGAGTCCGCAACTGCTGGCGCTCGATTCGCGCGTGACTGACTGCAACAGCGCCTTCTTCGACGTGGCCAACAACTTCCATGGCTGTATTGCCGGGTGCCACGAGGTGTTGCGGCGCCAGGGCCTGCTTGAAGGCATCTGGTGCCTGGACCCGGCCGAAGGCTTGGGCCCGGGCCAGGCCGGTGAGATCGATCGCGTCTACCAGGCCCATGGCGACCTTGGCGACGACGCCTTTGTGCGCGGGAACCTGCAGCGGTGGTTGGCATGAGCGCGGCTTCCAGCCTTCCTGTGCGGGGTGAGGCCCTGATCAGCATGAACCAGTTGCGCAAGGTCTACCGCAAGGGCGCGCAGGAGTTCCTCGCGATCTCCGACGTCACCCTGGACATCCACGAAGGCGACATGGTGTCGCTGGTCGGTCCCTCGGGCTGCGGCAAGTCCACGCTGCTGAAGATACTCGCCGGCCTGCATGGCCACGACGGCGGCACCCTGCAGATAGGCGGCCCCGGCGGCGCGGCCTTCAACCCGGGGCGCGACGTGGGCATGGTGTTCCAGCAGCCGCTGCTGCTGAAGTGGCGCAACATCCTGGACAACGTGTTGCTGCCCGCCGACATCCTCGGGCTGCCGCGCAAGGCGGCGGTGGAACGTGCGCACGGGCTGCTCGAGATGGTGGGCCTGACCGGTTTTGCCGACAAGCACCCGTACGAGCTGTCGGGTGGCATGCAGCAGCGCGCCTCCATCGCCAGGGCCTTGATTCACGACCCCAAGCTGGTGCTGATGGACGAGCCCTTCGGCGCCCTGGATGCGCTGACCCGCGAAAAAATGAATCTGGAGATGCTGCGCATCTGGGAGCAAAGCCGCAAGACCTTTGTGGTGGTGACCCACAGCATCCAGGAGGCGGTGTTTCTCGGTTCGCACTGCGCGGTGTTGACCGCTGGACCTGCGCGCATGGCCGACTTTTTTGCCATCGACCTGCCCGAGCCGCGCAAGCTGCACCTCAAGACGACGCCCGCCTTTGGCGCCTACGTGACGCGGATTTACGACCTGCTGGGTGTGGAATAAAACGGCACCGCGGCCGCCTGGCCGCCGCCCCGGGCGCCGATTGCTACAAAATCAGTAGCATGCGGCGCAATTCGTGTAAGGGTTACAGCCATTTTGTATGAAATTCGGGCCTCAGCCCTGCTGCACGGGCCGGTCCATCATGCCGGCGTCGTGGGCCTTGCTTTCGCCTCTGTCACCGCAGACAGAAAATCCTCCAGCACCGCCGCATCGTCAATCGTGTCCGAACCCGGCTGGTGAAACTCGGGGTGCCACTGCAGCGCCGCGATGTAGCTTTTCGACGGATCCTTGCGGCGTATGGCTTCCACCATGCCGTCGGGCACGCTGAAGGCTTCGGCCACGAACTCGGGCGCCAGGTCCTTGATGCCCTGGTGGTGAATGCTGTTGACACGGGCGCGTTCCACGCCGGGGTACAGGCGCGACAGCTGCGTGCCCTGCACGATCTCCACGCTGTGGAAGTTCTGGTCGTAGACCACCGCATCGCGATGCAGAAAGGACTCGGGTACCTGGGTGGCGATGTCCTGGTACAGCGTGCCGCCGAAGGCCACGTTAAGCAGCTGCAGGCCGCGGCAGATGCCGAAGACCGGCTTGCCGGCTTTTTCGAAAGAGGCCACCATGGCCTTGTCGTAGTCGTCGCGCACGCGGTCGCCGGACCAGCGTTCTTCGAGCGGCTCTTCGCCGTAGCTGCCGGGCCAGACATCGGCGCCGCCGTGCAGCACCAGGCCGTCGAGCCACTGGGCGTAGTCGTCAAAACCCGCATCGCCGCGCTGGGTGGCGCCGGTCGGGCAGGGCACCATGACCACCATCGCGCCCGAGGACATGATCCAGTGGGCGACCGTCTGCTCGACGTACTGCAGCGTTTTGCCGGTGAACAGCGAGCGCGTCGGGTCGGCGTGGGAAAAGCAGGCCGACAGGCCGATCTTGAGTCTGGAGCGCATGTGGCGCTGGCTGTTCATGGTTGTTGTTTTGCGCATCGCGGATCCAGTGGCAGGTCGTCGGTTCGGGGCAGTGCCCAGTGTAGTGACGTGCCGGCATTTATTCCTGCGGCAGGTCGGCAAACCCCATGAACCGAACGGTGATGCGTGTCCCCGGGGGCGTGTGGCCAGGCATGGCGTCATCGACCGCGACAGTGGCGCCATGCTGTTTGGCAATTTCCTCCACGATGGCCAGCCCCAGCCCCGAGCCGTCGACATTGGTGCCGAGCGCGCGGTAAAACGGCTGCAGCACCAGCTCGCGCTCGGCGGCCGGGATGCCCGGGCCCGAGTCCTCGACCTGCAGCACCACCACGCCGCTGAAGCGGTCGGTCAGCAGGCGCACCGTGACCTGTCCGCCCTCGGGTGTGTAGTTGAGCGCGTTGTCCAGCAGGTTGCGCACCAGCTCCTTGAGCAGCGTGGGGTTGGCTTCCAGCATGTTGGCCGCCTCGCCGGCCGGCGGGCCTTCGTAGCCGAGGTCGATGCGTTTTTCCAGCGCCCGCGGCAGCGAGTCCTGGATGGCCTCGGCCAGGATGTGCACCAGGTCCAGCCGCTGCTTGGCCAGGCTGCGGCCGGTGGTTTCAGCGCGGGCCAGGGCCAGCAACTGGTTGACGGTGTGGGTGGCACGAATGCTGGCGCGGCCGATCTGCTTGAGCGACTTTTTCAGTTCGTCGGCGTCGGTCTCGCGCTGCGCCAGGTCGGCCTGCATGCGCAGTCCGGCCAGCGGCGTCTTGAGCTGGTGGGCGGCGTCGGCCAGAAAGCGCTTTTGCGTGGTCAGCAGCACCTTGAGCCGGCCCAGCAGGTCGTTGATGGACGACACCAGGGGCGCGACTTCTTCGGGCACGATGCTTTCGTCGAGCGGGCTCATGTCGTCGGACTTGCGTGCGCGTATGCGTTTTTCCAGCTGGTCCAGCGGCTTGATGCCGCGCACCAGCGCCAGCCAGACCAGCAGCACGGCCAGTGGCAGCGTGACAAACTGCGGCACCATCACGCCCTTGACGATTTCGGTGGCCAGCGTCTTGCGTTTTTCCAGTGTCTCGGCCACCTGCACCAGGATCGGGTGGCCGCCCGGGACATCGACCTTGATCCAGGTGTAGGCCACACGCACGTCCTGCCCCTGCATGATGTCCTCGCGCAGCCGTACTTCGCCGTCAAAGGTCATCTCCTCGTCCGTCGGCAGGGGCAGGTCGTGTTCGCCGCTGATGTATTCGCCGCGTGCGCCCAGCACCTGGTAGAACACCAGGTCGGTGTCGTCGGCACGCAGGATCTCGCGCGCCGGTCCGGTCAGGTTGAACTGTACCTGCTTGTTTTTGACGACGATCAGTTTGCTCAGCGCCTGCACGTTGTACTCGAGCGCGCGGTCAAACGGCTTGCCGGCAATGTTCTGCGCCACCAGCCAGGTCAGCGCCAGGCTGATCGGCCACAGCAGCAGCAGCGGCGTGAGCATCCAGTCGAGGATCTCGCCGAACAGGCTGCGGCGTTCACGCTGGAAGAGTCTTAACGCCATAAAGGTGTTGGCCCCCACGCTCCCCACTGCGTGTGGTTCGCTGCACCTTGCAGGCCGCCGCTCGCCAGAGGCTTCGCTTCTGATACCTGTCCAAACCTGCTCAAGCAGGTTCGGAGCCGCAGGCACCAGCCCCGAGGGGGCGCTGCGCCTGCGGCCCGGCGGAGCCGGTTCCGCGGCCCCTGCTGGTAAAGGCGGGGACCAGCCACGGAGCTACACGCAGTGAGCGAGCGTGGAGGCTCCATCTAGCCTGGGATCTTCTCTAGGCAGTAGCCCAAGCCGCGCACCGTGGCAATCCGTACCGGGCCCTTTTCGATTTTCTTGCGCAGCCGGTGGATGTAGACCTCGATCGCATTGTTGCTGACCTCCTCGCCCCATTCGCACAGGCGCTCGACCAGCTGGTCCTTGCTGACCAGGCGGCCGGCGCGTTGCAGCAGCACTTCCAGCAGGCCGAGTTCGCGCGCCGACAGCTCCACCATCTGGCCGTCGATGGTGGCCACGCGTCCGGCCTGGTCGTACACCAGCGGACCGTGCTTGATGGTGCTGCTGGCGCCGCCCATGCCGCGCCGGATCAGCGCGCGCACCCGTGCTTCGAGCTCCTGCAGCGAGAACGGCTTGGCCATGTAGTCGTCGGCGCCGTAGTCCAGGCCCTTGACGCGTTCCTCGACGCTGTCGGCGGCGGTGAGGATCAGCACCGGCATGGCCGAGCCGCGTGCGCGCAGGCGCTTGAGCACTTCCAGTCCGTGCATGCGCGGCAGACCCAGGTCCAGGATCAAGAGGTCGAACTCGGTGTTGGTCATCAGCGCGGCATCGGCTTCGGTGCCGCTGGCCACGTGGTCGGCCGCCGCGCCGGAAGCCCGCAGCGTACGCAGCAAACCGTCGGCCAGCACCTGGTCATCTTCGGCAATCAAAATACGCATGCTTGTCTCCTGAGGGGTCCCTGGCGCGGTCCGGCGGAACGTTCAGGGTGAACGGCTCTTCGGCTTGTTTCGCAAATTCTAGGCTTTTATCCCCACGGATAGCTGACTGCACCAGCCCCTCCCCGCTTTTCATTGCGTGCAGGTCGCAATGCAAATGCCATTCTTCCGTCTGCCCAAGCAGGGGTCCCGGGTCCGGCTTTGCCGGCCCGCAGGCGCAGCGGCCCCCTCGGGACTGGTGCCTGCGGCTCCGAACCTGCTTGGGCAGGTTTGGACAGGTATCAGAAGCGAAGCCTCTGGCGAGCGGCAGCCAGCAAGGTGCAGAGAGCGACACGCAGTGCGCGAACGTGGGGGCTCTATTTCTAGCCGGCATAGGCTTCCAGCCCCAGCGCCACCACGGTGGCCACGTCGGTGCCCACGGCTTGACGGAACTCGGCTTCGGCCTGCGCCACCGCGTCGCGAAAGGCCTGCAGCCAGAGCAGGCCGGCGGCGGTGAACACCACGGTGCGGGCGCGTTTGTCGTGCGGGTCGGGTTCGCGTAGGACCAGTCCCCAGGCCTCGCACTGGTCCACCAGGTCGCCCATGGCCTGTTTGCTCATGCCGGCGCTGTGCGCCAGGTCGGTCAGGCGCGAACCGCCGACCGCCAGATGCCGTGTGATGTGGATGTGCGCCGCGCCCACCTGCGCGCGCGCGGCCAGATTCGACAGCGCCAGCGGCACGTCCACGTTGCGCGCCATCAGTACCAGCACCCGTTCGTCGAAGCGCAGCAGGGCGTGGCCCAGCAGCCGGCCCAGGTGGGTGAGGCGCCAGTTTTCCTCGTCAGCAGGCGGGTGGCCGGGGATGGAAACAAGGCTGGAATCCATGCCGGAATGATAGATCCAATTGATCAGGCAAACTGACTAAATATAGGGTTTACTTATTTATATAGCGGCCATAAAGTACTGGTCATGCATCCAGCGCTGTGATTAAAAGCAGAGCCGGAACCCGAAGCCACAGTTTCCCCCTCACTGACCCTCAAGGAGTTTTTCCATGGACCTGCCGAACAAGACCAACCCCGCCCTGAACACCGAAAAAGCCAAGGCCCTGCAAGCCGCGCTGGCCCAGATCGAGAAGCAGTTCGGCAAAGGCACCATCATGAAACTGGGCGCCGGCGAGGTGATCGAGGACATCCAGGTGGTCTCCACCGGCTCGCTGGGCCTGGACATCGCGCTCGGCGTCGGCGGCCTGCCGCGCGGCCGGGTGGTTGAAATCTACGGTCCGGAATCGTCCGGCAAAACCACGCTGACCCTGCAGGTGATTGCCGAAATGCAGAAACTCGGTGGCACCTGCGCCTTTGTAGATGCCGAACACGCGCTGGACATCCAGTACGCCCAGAAACTCGGCGTGAACCTGCAGGAACTGCTGATTTCCCAGCCCGACACCGGCGAACAGGCGCTGGAAATTGTCGATTCGCTGACCCGCTCCGGTGCGGTCGACCTGATCGTGGTCGACTCGGTGGCGGCGCTGACACCCAAGGCCGAACTCGAAGGCGAAATGGGCGACTCGCTGCCCGGTCTGCAGGCCCGATTGATGAGCCAGGCGCTGCGCAAGCTGACGGCGCACATCAAGAAGGCCAACTGCATGGTCATCTTCATCAACCAGATCCGCATGAAGATCGGCGTGATGTTCGGCAGCCCCGAAACCACCACCGGCGGCAATGCGCTGAAGTTCTACGCCTCGGTGCGGCTGGACATCCGCCGCATCGGCTCGATCAAGAAAGGCGAGGAGGTGGTCGGCAACGAAACCCGGGTCAAGGTGGTCAAGAACAAGGTGGCTTCACCGTTCAAGATGGCGGAGTTCGACATCCTCTACGGCGAAGGCATCAGCCGCCTGGGCGAGGTGCTGGACCTCGGTGTGGCCGGCCACATCGTTGAAAAAGCCGGCGCCTGGTATGCCTTCAACGGCGAAAAAATCGGCCAGGGCCGCGACAACTCGCGCGAATTCCTGAAGGAAAACCCGGAACTGGCGATGGAAATCGAAAACAAGGTGCGCGAGTCGCTGGGCATTCCCTTGATCCAGGAGGCGGTCGGCAACAAACCGGAAAAGGCGGAGAAGGTCGAAAAAGCAGACAAGGCTGAAAAAGCACCCAAAGTCGCGGCCGCCTGAGAAGACGGGGCTGGCATGTCAGGTTTAATGCCAAATCAGGACCCAGCCCTTGTCTATATTGCGCGAGGAGCTATCAAAACAGGAGTGATTGAGGGCGGAATGTCGGCATGACAACGGACAAAACTCCCGCGGCACCGGGTTTCGGCCTGTCCCTTAAAGGCCGGGCCTTGCGCTGTCTCGCACAACGCGAACATTCGCGCGCCGAGCTGGAGCGCAAGCTGGCTGCACATGCCGAGTCGCCCGAGCAGCTGGCCCAGGTGCTGGACGATCTGCAGGCGAAAGACTTCATCAGCGAGGCGCGGGTGGTGGAATCGGTCATCAACCGGCGCGCCGCGCGTTTTGGCGCAGCGCGCATTCGCCATGAGTTGCAGGGCAAGGGCCTGGCGGCCGAGGCGGTAGCCGAAGCCGTGAGCAGCCTGAAAGCCAGTGAAGTCGAACGCGCCCGTGAGGTCTGGCGCAGGAAGTTCGGCGAACCGGCGGCAGACGCGGCAGCCCGCGGCAAACAGATGCGTTTTCTGGCGGCACGCGGTTTTGGTGCAGAGGCGATTCGCCGCGTGGTGCGCGCTGACGCCGACGAGCTGTAAGGGGCAGGGTCGGTGCGCCGCGCCGCCTATTGCGGCACCTGCCCCAAGTTCGTGCCACCTCAGCGGCCAGTACCCAGCAATTTACCGTTGACGGTTTGTCCGTAGAGTGAGAATTCACTGTCGTGGAACTTCTTGCGCGTGTCACTGACATTGCCGGTAAAGCGCGGATCCTGCGGACGCTCGTGGCCGTTCATGAAGGTGGCTACGTCCCAGGCCTCCTGGTTGCTCAGCGTGCCGCCCTGGCCTAATGGCATATTGGCCTTGATGAAAGCGGTGGCATTGTCGACCTGATGCATCCCGGCGCCCCAGTTGAATGACTGCGGACCCCACAGCGGTGGAAACACCTGCATCTCGCCGGAGCGCTGGCCTTGGCCATCCGCGCCGTGACACAGCGCGCACCTGGATTCATACACCGCTTGCCCACGCGAAAAATCCGGCACCTGGGGTGGCTTGGCCAACTTTTTGTAGCCGCTTCCTGGCAGCCTGGCACCCACCGGCGCCCCCGTAGCCATCCAGTAGGAATAAGCCTCCAGCGCCACCAGCACGTCGCTGCCCTCAGGCGGCGCCTTGCCGTTCATGCTGTAGATGAAGCAGCCGCGCAGGCGCTCGGCAAAGCTGTCCACGTGCCTGGTCTTGGCCCGGTAGGCAGGGTAGAGCGGGTAAGCCCCCCACATGGGCGCCGAGCCAGCCAGCCGCCCTGCGTCAAGGTGGCAATTGACGCAGTTCAGCGAATTGCCGACGAATGCCTTGGCGTTGAGGCCGGTACGCAAAAAGATCTGCTCGCCCGCGCGAATCACCGCGCCCATTTCCGTGTCCGGGATCTTGCGGTCGTCAGGCGGGGCGAAGCGCGTTGGCGCAGCGATGACCGCGGTGGCAGCAGCACCGGGGGGTGCACTGGCCACCCGCGTGGATGCTGCGCTGGGAGGTGCCGCCGTGGTGGCCGCCCGTGTGGGCGAGTCCCGCCCAGTGAGGTTCAGGCCCAGTGCGATGACTGCCAGCGTGCCCAGCATGGACGCGGCAAAGACGAACAGGCCCAGTGTCGCAACAGACATGGGGACCTTGGGCACCGGGGCTGCCGGGGTGGGCGGTGCGGAAGTACTCGGTTCCATCACTTGGCTCCCTGGCGCGCCTGCGATGCGGGGGTCGCCGAGGCGGGCTTGGCATGGAGCTGCGCGTAATAGGCGGACAGGGCCTGCACGTCTTCTGTGCTGAGCTTGCGCGCAATGTCGCGCATCACCCCCAGCGGTCCGGGGGGACGGGTGCCGTCTTTCCAGGCCTGGATCTGCGCCTGCAGGTAGTCCGTCGGCAGGAGGGCAATCGGTGGAAACTGGCTGCCCACGCCTTCACCGGCGGTGCCGTGGCACTGCGCACAGGCGGGCAGCTGATCGGCCCAGCGCCCGCGCTGGGCAAGCCAGCCGCCAGCGTCGTTCGCGGCTGGCGGCGGCGCGGCGATCGGGCGCACGCGAGTTGGCAAGCCACTGAAGTACGCTGCCGTGCTGGCACGCTCTTCCGGCGAAAGGCCTTTCGCAATCGGCCCCATCACTGCGTTTTGCCGCCGGTCATCGGCAAAGGCATCGAGTTGTGCCAGCAGATAGCCGAAACCGGTGCCGGCCAAGGGCGGGAAGGCGGCCATACCCTCGCCCTTTGCACCATGGCAACTCACGCAGGCGGTCACCGACGGTGGCTTGCCCGCACGCGCAAGCTGCTCGCCCGCCTTGGCGATACCACGCGCCGCTGCTGCGGGCACCGGACTTTTTGTGGCGGTGGTGGGTTCGTCGGCGTTGGCGGCCGGGTAGCTGAGCGCCAGCAGCAGTGCCACAGGCACCCAGTGCCGCCGAAGCGCGGTGCGCACCGTAGGCCGGAAAAACAAGAAAGGAGTCATGGCCTTGTGGGGGTTCAATTCGAAGGAGCTTGTCCTCTGTCGGTTCAGTTGATGGCGTCTAGTGCAGTGTTGCATTCTTGATGGCACATTTAAAACCGATGGATTTTTGCTCAGGGCTAGGCGCAAACCACAGCGATACCCGCAGGTATCGCGCGGATTTGCAACAACGCCCTGAGCGAAAAGACGCGGTTTTAAGTGCCAGATAGAGTGCAACACTGCACTACCATAGACTCGGCCCGGCGGCGTCCTTGTCGGACAAGCGCTTGTCTGCAATGGGGGCGCGGCACTGTGGAATGGCCCGCCGTGGGTCCAAACAATCAACTATTCAGGCCATCGAGAGCCGCCAGCGCCAATGGGTAAGCGCGGGCAGCTACTCAAGAGTCCATGGTGGCCACAAGCGGGGCCGCGACCTCAAAGCCCCAGCATCAACTCGAGGTTTTGCACGGCAGCGCCGGAAGCGCCCTTGCCGAGGTTGTCGAGCCTGGCAATCAGCACCGCGTGGCGGAACTCCTCATTGCCGAACACCCGCAATTCCATCTTGTTGGTGTCGTTCAGCGCGAGCGCGTCTATCGAGGTGTTGTCACCCACCGGCTCGACCGTGACCCATTGGCTGCCCGCGTAGTGGCGCGCCAGCGCGTCCTGCAGCTGCGCCGCCGTTGGCTGGCCAGGCAGCAGGTCCAGGTGCAGCGGCAGTTGCACCAGCATGCCCTGTTTGAAGTTGCCAACCGAAGGCGTGAACACCGGGCGGCGGGTCAAGCCCGTGTATTTCATGATTTCCGGCAGGTGTTTGTGCTGGAGGTTCAGGCCGTAGATCTGGTATGGCGGCGCCTTGCCGGCCTCATAGTCTTCAATCATGGTGCGGCCACCACCCGAGTAGCCGCTGACTGCGGGCAATGCCAATGGGTAGTCCCGGGGCAACAGGCCGGCATCGACCAGCGGGCGAATCAGGGCGATTGCGCCGGTCGAATAACAGCCGGGGTTGGCCACGCGGTCGGCCTGGGCCACGGCTTCGCGCTGGCCGGCGGCGAGTTCCGGAAAACCAAAGACCCAGCCCGGCGCCGTGCGGTGCGCCGTCGAGGCGTCGATGATCTTCGGTCCCATTTTTCCGCTGCTGCGCGCCAGGTCGTCGATCATGGCCACCGATTCCCGTGCCGCGTCATCGTGCAGGCACAGCACCACCAAGTCGACCGTGCCCATCAGCGCGCGCTTGGCGGCCGCGTCCTTGCGCAACTCCGGCGCGATGCTCACCAGTTCGATGGCGGGCATGGCTTGCAGGCGTTCCCGGATCTGCAGACCCGTGGTTCCTGCTTCGCCGTCGATAAAGACCTTGGCCATGTGGCTTCTTCCTGTGGAAAGTGCTGATAAGAGCGGTGTAAGCCGCGCACAAAAATTGTGCATCGCAACATGATACAGTTCTGCGCTGCTGCGTGCAGTGACCGAAGGCGTTACATTTTGGTGAATTCTGCGGAAATGTGGCAGATTGACATCACTTCGGTGAACGCCCCTTTTTACCGACTCCTGGAAGTAATTTCATGAAAATTCACGAGTACCAAGGCAAGGAAATCTTGCGCAACTTTGGTGTCCCCACTCCACGTGGTATTCCTGCGTTCACCGTGCAAGAGGCCGTCGAAGCCGCCCAGAAACTGGGCGGACCGGTCTGGGTGGTGAAGGCCCAGATCCACGCCGGCGGACGTGGCAAGGGCGGCGGCGTGAAGCTGGCGCGCAGCATCGAAGACGTGAAAAAGCTCGCCGGCGAGATCCTCGGCATGCAGCTGGTCACGCACCAGACTGGCGCGGAAGGCCAGAAGGTTCGCCGCCTGTACATTGAAGACGGCGCCGACATCCAGAAGGAATACTACGTCTCCATCGTGACCGACCGCGCCACCCAGAAGGTGGCCTTCATCGCGTCGAGCGAAGGCGGCATGGACATCGAGGAAGTGGCGCACTCCACCCCCGAAAAGATCATCACCGAATTCATCGACCCGCTCACCGGACTGAGCGACGCGCAGGCCACGAAGATCGCCAACGGCATTGGGCTGCCGGCGGAGTCCACCGCCCAGGCCGTGGACGTGTTCCAGAAGCTCTACAAGTGCTACATGGACACTGACGCATCGCTGGTGGAAATCAATCCCCTGAACCGCGACAGCAAGAACAAACTCATCGCGCTGGACGCCAAGTTCAACTTTGACCCGAACGCGCTGTTCCGGCACCCCGAAATCGTGGCCCTGCGCGATCTGGACGAAGAAGACCCGGCCGAAGTCGAGGCTTCCAAGTTCGACCTCGCCTACATCTCCCTGGACGGCAACATCGGCTGCCTGGTCAACGGCGCCGGTCTGGCCATGGCGACCATGGACACCATCAAGCTGTTCGGCGGCGAGCCGGCCAACTTCCTGGACGTCGGCGGCGGCGCCACGGCCGAAAAAGTCACCGAAGCCTTCAAGATCATGCTGAAGAACCCCGATGTCAAAGGCATCCTGGTCAACATCTTCGGCGGCATCATGAAGTGCGACACGATTGCCGACGGTGTGATCACCGCCTGCAAGGTCGTGAACCTCTCGGTTCCGCTGGTGGTGCGCATGAAGGGCACCAACGAAGACCTGGGCAAGAAAATGCTGGCGGACTCCGGTCTGCCCATCATTGCCGCAGACACCATGGCTGAAGCTGCGACCAAAATCGTGGCCGCCGTCAAGTAAGCCAGGAGAACCAACATGTCGATCTACATCAACAAAAACACCAAAGTCATCACGCAGGGCATCACCGGCAAGACCGGCCAGTTCCACACGCGCATGTGCCGCGACTATGCCAATGGCAAAGAGTGCTTTGTCGCTGGCGTGAACCCGAAGAAAGCCGGCGAAGACTTTGAAGGCATCCCGATTTTTGCCAATGTGACCGAGGCCGCCAAGGCCACCGGCGCCACGGTGTCGGTGATTTATGTGCCGCCGGCCGGCGCCGCTGCAGCGATCTGGGAAGCCGTGGAAGCCAACCTCGACCTGGCGATCTGCATTACCGAAGGCATCCCCGTGCGCGACATGCTGGAAGTGCGCAACCGCATGAAGGCCAAGGAAGCGGCCGGCGGCAAGAAAACCCTGCTGCTGGGTCCCAACTGCCCCGGACTGATCACGCCCGAAGAAATCAAGATCGGCATCATGCCCGGCCACATTCACCGCAAGGGCCGCATCGGCGTGGTCAGCCGCTCCGGCACGCTGACTTATGAAGCCGTGGCCCAGCTGACCGAAATCGGCCTGGGCCAGTCCAGTGCCGTCGGCATTGGCGGCGACCCGATCAACGGACTGAAACACATCGACGTGATGCGCGCCTTCAATGACGACCCGGACACCGATGCCGTCATCATGATCGGCGAAATCGGCGGACCGGACGAGGCTGAAGCGGCCATCTGGTGCAAGGCCAACATGAAAAAGCCGATCGTCGGCTTCATCGCTGGCGTCACGGCCCCTGCCGGCAAACGCATGGGCCACGCCGGCGCGCTGATCTCGGGCGGTGCCGACACGGCGGACGCCAAGCTGGCCATCATGGAAGAATGCGGCTTTACCATCACGCGCAATCCTTCGGAAATGGCAAAGCTGCTCAAGGCGCTGCTCTAAATTTTCGCGTATTGCGGTTAGCCACAACAGACAGACCGGTTGTCATCGCTGACAATCGGTTTTTTTTGATTTTTCTGAGAGGTTTCCATGGAAGAGTTCATGACGGCTGGCTTCTGGCTCGCGGTTGGCCAGATCATCATGATCGACATCCTGCTGGGTGGCGACAACGCGGTGGTGATCGCCCTGGCATGCCGGAACCTGCCTCCCAAGCAGCGCACCAAGGGCATTATCTATGGCACCATGGGTGCGATTGTCCTGCGTGTGATCCTGATCGCCTTTGCGCTTGCCTTGCTGGCCGTGCCCTACCTCAAGATCGTGGGCGCGCTGCTGCTGCTCTGGATTGGCGTGAAGCTGCTGCAACCGGAAGACGAGGGCGACCACAACATCAGCTCCAGCGACAAGCTCTGGGGGGCTGTCAAAACCGTGATCATTGCCGATTTGGTGATGAGCGTCGACAACGTCCTGGCCATTGCAGGCGCTGCGCAGGGCGCCCATCAGGACCATCAACTGGCACTGGTGATTTTCGGCTTGCTGGTCAGTATTCCCATCATTGTCTGGGGCAGCCAGCTGGTTCTCAAGCTGATGGGGCGCTTTCCGATTGTGATCACCCTGGGCGCCATGTTGCTGGGCTGGATTGCCGGCCAGATGGCTTACACCGACCCGGCGATCAAGGCCTACCTGCCTGACTCGGCGGTCTGGAGCTATGCGGCGGCAGTAGCCGGCGCCTTGCTGGTGCTGGCAGCGGGCAAAATCCTGCAGGCACGTCACAAGCCGGCCGACGCGGCCTGAGTCCCGGCCACCGCCGGGCTGCAGGCACGCAGCCCCGGCGCCAGCGGCACCAATTTGCAACACAAGCCTCTGGCCGTGTGCAAAAGTCCCTTGTCCGCGTTCTTGGCGTCTGTTAATGTCCAAAGGCGGTGAATTTGTAACCGGCGTGTAACGCTGGCCGGGTGACAAGAGCGCAAAAAAGAAGCCGGCGCGGCTGGCGCACGGTCTGGCGAACCAGGACAAAAGGCGGGACGGACGTGGCCACATCATCAAACAAGCGCGGGCAATTCTGGCGAGCTGACTGGTTTGTGGGCGTTCTGGTGGTGCTGGCCGTGCTGGTGCTGCACAGCGCGACCGACTTCTTTGCCACGCTGGAGCGCCGGTATTACGACTTTGCCAGTACCAGCACGTCGCGCCAGCCGTCGGACCGCATTGCCATCATCGCGATCGACGACCAGAGCATCGCCAACATTGGCCGCTGGCCGTGGCCGCGCGATGTGCATGCCCAGCTGATTGACCAGCTGGCGGCTGCGAAAGTCAAAACCATTGCGCATACCGCCTTCTTTTTTGAACCGCAGACCGACCGCGGGCTGGTGTTCATTCGCAAGATGAAAGAAGCGCTGGGACCGACCGCCATCCCTGCCGATCCCGCAGCTCACCAGGACAGCCTCAGCGAGCAACTCGGCAAGGTGATTGCCGAAGCGGAGGTCGCATTGGACACGGACGCCAAGCTGGCGGCGAGCATGGCCAAGGCTGGCAATGTGCTGGTGCCCTCGGTTTTTGTGCTGGGTGAGCCCCAGGGCAAGCCCGACCCCTTGCCCGCCTATGCCCTCAAAAGCGCGGTGGAGGAGTCGGGCGGGTTCTCGCTGCCTGCCATTCGGGGCCAGCAGCCCATAGAGATCATCAGCCGCAGCGCGGCAGGCATTGCCCATTTGAACCAGCTGCCCGACGTGGACGGCGCGGTCCGGCAGGAGCCGCTGCTGATCAACTATGACGGCCAGGCGGTTCCGTCCATGGGATTGCTCGCCGCGGTCAAGAGCCTGAACCTCGCCGCGGCCGATATCAAACTCAACGCCGGTGAATCGGTGCAGATCGGCAAGTTGCGCATAGGTACCGATGAGGCCGCCCTGATGCTGCCGCAGTTCTACAAGGGCCGGGATGGCCGGCCGGCTTTCGCCGTGGACTCTTTCTACGACGTGTTGTCCGGCAAGATTCCAGCGAGCAAATACACCGACAAGATCGTGATTATTGGTGCCACCGCCGCCGGCGTCGGTACGCAGTTTCCGACACCGGCCGGGCCCGGACTGTCACCGGCGGAGACCATTGCGCACATCACCTCCAGCATCCTCAGCGAACACTTCATTGTCCAGCCCGCCTGGGGCATCTGGGCTACGCTGGGGGTCCTGCTGGTTGTCGCCGCCTACCTGATTGCCGGCCTGCCGCGCCTGTCCGCAGGCAAGGCTGCCGTCATAACGCTGCTGCTGTTTGTGTTGCTGCTGGTGATCGAGTTCGGCTTGCTGTCGGCGGCCGCCACCTGGCTCAAGCTGGTCTTTCCGGCCGCGCTCTTGGTGATTGGCCACCTGGCGCTGACCACCAAGCGTTTCCTGATGACCGAGGCCGGCAAGCTCAAGTCCGACGAAGAGTCGGCCGAAACCAACCGCATGATGGGTCTGGCCCTGCAGGGGCAGGGGCAACTGGACATGGCCTTCGACCGGTTCCGCCGCGTTCCTTTCACCGACGCGCTGATGGACAACATGAACAACCTGGCGCTTGATTTCGAGCGCAAGCGGCAATTCAACAAGGCCCAGGCGGTGTACGAATACATGGCCAGCTACAACAAGAACCACAAGGACCTGCAGTCCAGACTCAACCGTGCGAAGAATCTTTCGGAAACCGTCATTATGGGCGGTGGCGGAGCGCACCCCGGTGGCACCATGCTCCTCGACGGCGGCGGTGTCGAAAAGCCCATGCTGGGTCGCTACCAGGTTGAAAGGGAACTGGGCAAGGGTGCGATGGGGGTGGTGTATCTGGGCAAGGACCCCAAGATCGGGCGTGTGGTCGCGATCAAGACCATGGCCTTGAGCCAGGAGTTTGAGGGTGAGGAACTGACGGACGCCCGTGAACGGTTTTTCCGCGAGGCCGAAACAGCAGGTCGCTTGCAGCACCAGAACATCGTGACCATTTTTGATGCCGGTGAAGAGCACGACCTGGCCTACATCGCGATGGAGTTCCTCAAGGGCAAGGATCTGCTGGATGTCACCAAGGACGGGCAGTTGCTGCCGATTGCCAAAGTGCTGTCGATTGTGGCGCGTGTTGCAGAGGCGCTGGTCTACGCCCACAAGCAGAACGTGGTGCACCGCGACATCAAGCCGGCCAACATCATGTACGACCCCGACAGTGACACCGTCAAGGTGACCGACTTCGGCATTGCGCGCATCACCGACTCGAGCAAAACCAAAACCGGTCTGGTGCTCGGCACCCCGAGTTTCATGTCGCCCGAGCAGATTGCGGGCAAGAAGGTCGATGGACGCTCGGACCTCTATTCGCTGGGCGTGATGCTGTTCCAGATGCTGGCGGGCGTTTTGCCTTTCCGCGGCGACTCCATGGCCGAGCTGATGTACAAGATTGCCAATGAGCCGGCGCCCGACATTCGTGTGATCCGCCATGAGTTGTCCGCGCGACTGGCGGATATCGTGGCGCTGTCGCTGGGCAAAAAGCCTGAAACACGTTATCAGGAGGGCGACCAGTTTGCTGCTGATCTGCGTGTCGCTATTGCCGAACTGTCGGCGGTACCCACAGGCCTGGCGTTCCCCGCCGGTGCCGCCACCACGGGTCCGGAAGGCAGTGAAAAGACGGCAGTGTTCACGGCCGGCGACAATCTTGCTTTTGCACGAACAATTGCGGCCCGCCCCCTGCCGAATCCCCCGGCCGGCGTGGATGCTACAGGTTTGAAGCCATAACAAAAACACGATGATTTACGAGATTTGCACCCAGACAGACCCCGGTTTAACCCGGGACAACAACGAAGACTCCGTCACGTTTGATGCCCCGACCCGCCTCTGCATTCTGGCTGACGGCATGGGTGGCTACAACGCGGGGGAAATCGCCAGCGGCATGGCGACGGCATTTATCAAGTCCGAATTGGGGCGCTGGCTGGCGCAGGCTGGTAAGCATGCGAACGGCAAGGAGGTGCGGAGGGCGATGGAGATCTGTGTTGAAAACGCCAATCATTCCATTTTCAACGCAGCCAACTCCAACCCGCAGTACTCGGGCATGGGCACCACGCTGGTGGTCGGTGTGTTCCAGAACACCCGCCTGATGCTGGGTCACATTGGCGATTCGCGCTGTTACCGCTTGCGGGGTGGCCAGCTCGAGCAGATCACCAAGGACCATTCCCTGCTACAGGAGCAGATCGACGCGGGACTGATCACACCTGAACAGGCGCTGACTTCGGTGAACAAGAATCTGGTGACGCGGGCTTTGGGTGTGGAGGACGCGGTGTTGCTGGAAGTCAACGAACACCGTGTGGAGCTGGGCGATATTTACCTGATGTGCTCTGATGGCCTGTCCGACATGATCAGTGACGAGGCGATTGCGGCTATTCTATCGGGATCGAAGTCGCTGGAGCAGGGCGCCAGGCAGCTTGTTGCTGCGGCCAACGACAGCGGCGGTCGGGATAATATTTCGGTATTGCTGGCACAGGCCAAGGAGGCCTCCGTCAAGCGCGGCCTGCTGTCCAGAATGCTGGGGAAATAGTCCGATTGAGTGACATATTAAAAATAGACAGGAGTCGGCCATGCCGAAAATGATCGTCTCTATTGACGGCGTTGTGATCAAAGAGGTTCAGTTGACCAAGGACCGCACGTCCCTCGGGCGCCGTCCTTACAACGACATCGTCATTGACAACCTGGCCGTCAGTGGGGAGCACGCCGTTCTGCAGATGTCCGGCAACGAGGTTTTTGTTGAGGACCTGAACAGCACCAATGGCACCTATCTCAACGGCAAGGCTGTCAAGAAGCAGCAGCTCAACAACGGTGACACCGTCGAAATCGGCAAGTACAAGATCAAGTATGTCAACGAAGCCGCGAGTGCGGGCTTTGAGAAAACGATGATCATCAAGGCCGGCTCGGCCGGGTTGGTCGCGCCTGCGGGGGCCGCCACGGCCCCGGCAGCGCCTGCACCTGTCGATGGGGCGGGCACCAGCGCAGCCATCAAGGTCATGTCGGGCGCAGCCGCCGGCCGCGAAGTCGCCTTGGTCAAGGTGGTCACCACCATCGGCAAGCCCGGGGTGGCGGTTGCGGCCATCACCAAGCGGCCGCATGGTTTTGTCGTGGCGCATGTGGAAGGGGACAACAAACCCACGCTGAACGGAACGCACATTGGTGTCGAGCCTGTACCGCTGAAAAATGGCGATGTCCTTGAGTTGGCGGGCACGCAAATGCAATTCGTCCAGCGCTGACCAGGCTGGTTCCCCGCGTTCGGCCGGAAAACCACTGCAAATCGCGGCTCTTCACGAAGCCTTATGCGACTTTTTTCCCGGCATTGGCCTCGCATTGCCGTCACGCTGATTCCGCTGGTTTTTGCCTTGCTCCATGCCAGCGGCGCGTTACGCCTGGATGTCCTGCAGCGGCTTGACGACATTCTTTATGACGCCCGCCTTCGGGCCACCATGCCCAGGACGCTGGATGAGCGCATTGTCATCGTGGATATCGACGAAAAAAGCCTGGCGGAAGCCGGCCGCTGGCCATGGGGCCGCAACAAGCTGGCCGTGCTCGTGGACGAGTTGCTGGGGCGGCAACAGGCCGCACTGCTGGGATTCGACGTGGTTTTTGCGGAGGCTGACGACAGCTCCGGCCTGAAAAGGCTGCAGCAACTGGCCCGGACCGAATTGAAGGACCAGCCCGCCTTTACCGACAAGCTCGGCCAGATGCAGGCCAGCCTTGATTACGATGCCGTCTTCGCAAAATCGCTGGAGAACAGGCCCGTCGTGCTGGGCTACTACTTCACCAGCGACCGGGACGGCCGCGTCAACGGTGTTTTGCCCGCTCCCGTCATGGGGCGGGAGGCGCTCAAGGGGCGGCCCATCCGGTTTACAAGCTGGAACGGCTTCGGTGCCAACATCGACACCATCGCCAGGGCGGCGCCCCTGGCGGGGTTTTTCAACTCCATCACGGAAGGCGACGGGGTGGTTCGATCGGTTCCCCTGCTGGCTGAATACAAAGGCGAGTACTACGAGTCGCTGTCCCTGGCGATGTTTCGCATGCTGGTGGGCCAGCCCGGCGTCGAGCCCGGATTTCCACAGGAAAAATTCCTGACCCGCAATTACCAGGGGCTGGAAAGCATTTTGCTCAGGCAGGGCAGTAAAACGCTGGCCATTCCGGTGGATGACCGGGTGGCGACCCTGGTGCCTTTTCGCGGGCCCGGTGGCGCCAGTGGCGGTTCCTACCGGTATATCTCTGCGTCCGATGTGCTGGCCGGAAAGATGCCGCCGGGCCAGTTGAAGGACAAGATTGTCTTGCTCGGCACCACGGCGCCTGGCTTGTTGGACCTGAGGGTCACGCCGGTCGGGGAAACCTATCCCGGCGTCGAGACCCATGCCAATGTGATTTCGGGGTTTCTCGATGGCAAGGTATTTGTCAAACCGGACTATGCGGTAGGTTTCGAGGTGGTGGTTCTTGTGCTGTCGGGGCTGACACTGGCCCTCGCCTTGCCGTTGCTGTCCGCCCCGCGCGCGGTGGCGACCAGCGCCGCGGTGACAGCCGCCCTGGTGGGACTGAATTTCTGGCTTTATTCGACCTATGGGCTGGTCTTGCCTCTGGCTACCGCGCTGGTCATGGCGCTCACGGCGTTTGCCCTGAACATGAGTTATGGCTATTTTGTGGAAAGCCGCTCCAAACGGGAACTGGCCAACCTGTTTGGCACCTATGTGCCTCCCGAACTGGTCGATGAAATGGTCAAGGACCCCGACAGCTACAGCATGAAGGCCTCGGCCAAGGATCTCACGGTGATGTTCTGCGACATGCGCGGCTTCACCCGGATGTCGGAAACCATGGAGCCGACGCAGTTGCAGGCCTTGCTCAACAGTGTCTTCAGCCGGCTCACGGACCTGATCCGCAGCAACCGCGGCACCATCGACAAGTACATGGGTGACTGCGTGATGGCTTTCTGGGGTGCACCCGTCGAGACGCCTGAACACGCCGCTCTGGCGGTCAAGACCTCGCTGGAGATGGTGCGGGCAGTGCGCCAGCTCAATGAAGAGCACCGCAGCAAGGGCTTGCCGGAAATTGGCATAGGCATTGGGCTGAACACCGGCAGCATGTGTGTGGGCGACATGGGCTCGGATATCCGCCGCAGTTATACCGTCATCGGCGACGCCGTCAACCTGGGGTCCCGCCTGGAAGGGCTGTCCAAAATCTATGGCGTCGATACCGTGGTCAGTGCGTCCACCCGCGAACTGGCCACCGGGTTTGCCTGGCAGGAACTCGACAAGGTCAGGGTCAAGGGCAAGGACCAAGCGGTGGCCATTTTCTGTCCGGTGGCGCTTCCCGGCCAGCTCGACAAGCAGTTGGGCAGCGAACTGCGGGAGTGGGCGTTGGCGCTCAAGGCCTACCGCAACCAGGCTTGGGACGACTGCGATGGGCATTTGCTCAACTTACAGCGCATGAATGCGCAAAAGTACCTTTACCGGCTGTATGCAGAGCGTGTAGCCTCCATGAGGTTGTTGCCGTTTGATCCCGAGTGGGACGGGGCCACCAACTTCGAAACCAAATGACACAGCCTGCCGGCGCCTCAAGCCACAAAAGACCATGAAAGTACGCGTACTGGGCTGTTCGGGAGCGATTGCCAAAGGCTGCCGGACCACGTCCTTCCTGCTGGATCACGACGTGCTCGTCGATGCCGGGACGGGCGTTGGCGATCTCACGCTGGACGAGATGCGCGGTGTTGATCACGTGCTGCTGACACACTCCCACCTGGACCATGTGGCGGCCTTGCCGCTGATGGTGGACGCGATTGCGGCACAACGAACGACCCCGATACAGATTCATGCGCTGCAGGGCACGATTGACGCGCTGAAAACCCATATTTTCAACAACACCATCTGGCCTGATTTCTCGAGAATCCCCACGCCGGAAGCGCCGTTTGTCAGCTTTCATCCACTGACCGTCGGTCAGACGCTGCTGCTGGCGGGAAAATATGTGGAAGTGCTGCCTGCGGTTCACACCGTGCCCGCGGTGGGTTATGCGGTGGCCACCGGCGCCGGGTGCTGGGTGTTCACCGGCGACACCGAGCGCAACCCCGCGCTGTGGGCCCGCATCAACCAGCTTAATGTCGCCATGCTGGTGATCGAGACGGCCTTCAGCAACCGCGAACGCGACCTGGCCCGGCGCAGCCTGCATCTGTCGCCTCATGCGCTGGCCAGCGAGCTGGACTGCATTGACAAAGGCAGGAACTATCCGATTTACATCACCCATACCAAGCCGGCGGAGACCGACTTGATCATGGCCGAGATCCAGCGCTTTGACCAGACGGCGCCGTTTGGTCCCAACGTTACCCACGACATACGCTGGTTGCGCGCGGGTCAGGAGTTTGAGTTATGAATGCCGTTGTACAGAAGGACCCCGAAGACGCGTTTTTCGACTCGCAGATGCTTCCACCGCAGGAGCGGGGGGGCACTTTTGAAGCGCTTTATTTTCGCCAGCTGCAACTGGTTACCAACCGCATTCATGAAACCGAGAACATTGACCAGATCATGCTGGAGGCCAGCCAGGATATCTGCAAGCTTTTCAACGCCGACCGCCTGACCCTTTACGCCGTCAATGAAGACCGTACGTCCATCATCTCCAAGGTCAAGACGGGGCTCAACACCAGCCGCGACCTGAAGCTGCCCATCAGCGCGCAAAGCATTGCGGGCTACGTTGCGCTGTCAAAAACCATGGTGAATATCACCGATGTGTATGACGACGAAGCGCTCAAGAAAATCCATCCCAACCTGAGTTTTCTGCAGGAAGTGGACAAACGGTCCGGCTACCGCACCAAACAGATGCTGGTTGCACCGGTGATGGACGGCAGTACGCTTTATGGTGTCCTGCAGGTGATCAACAACCGCAGCGACCAGCCTTTTGGGAAGCTGGAAGAAGACGGTGCGCAGCAACTGTGCAAGACGCTGGGCATCGCCATTCGCCAGCGCATGCAGAAGGCCGAAGACGGTCAGCGGCGCAGGGCGACCAAGTACGACGGGCTGGTGGCCGACGGGGTGTTGAGCCAGAACGAGTTGCTCCACTGCATCCAGAAGGCGCGCGACGAGGTCCAGTCGGTCGAACATCTGCTGATGGCTGATTACCGTATTCGGCCCGCGCAGATTGGCGCGTCGTTAGCCAAGTTCTTTGGGGTTCCCTACGAGGCCTACAACGCAGGGCGCATCCGTTCGGAAATGCTGCATGGCCTGCTCAAGCGGCACTTTGTCGAGCAGCAGGGCTGGATGCCGCTGGAGGAAACGACGGACGGTCTGGTCATCATGTGTGTTGATCCCGAAGCAGTGCGGGGGGCCCGGGTGGTCCCGCAGGTATTTCCGAAAATCAGCAAGTTCGCCTACTGCGTGACCACCCAGACCGAATTTAATGAAACCCTGAGCCAGCTTTTTGGCGCGGGCAACGAGGGCGGCTCCATTGACCAGCTTCTGGCCGACATGGATTCGCCGCTCGAAAACGATGCCAACGACGATTCGGCGCTGGAGTCGGCCGCCGCCGACAACGAACTGGTCAAGTTTGTCAACAAGGTCATCATTGATGCCTACAAGCAGAAGGCCTCCGACATCCACATCGAGCCCATGCCGGGCAAGGCCAAGACTGGCATCCGTTTTCGGGTCGACGGGAGCTTGCTGCCCTATATCGAGGTGCCGGCCCAGTTTCGCCAGGCCATGGTCACGCGGCTCAAGATCATGTGTGATCTGGACATTTCCGAAAAGCGCAAGCCGCAAGACGGGAAAATCAAGTTCAAGAAATACGGGCCCCTCGACATCGAACTGCGTGTGGCCACGATCCCGTCAGCGGGAGGGGTTGAGGATGTCGTCATGCGGATTCTGGCGGCGGGCGAGCCCATTCCGCTCGAAAAGCTGGGGCTGACGGATCACAACAGGGAGCGGCTGGAGAAAACCGTTTCCAAGCCCTATGGCCTTTTTTACGTTTGTGGCCCGACGGGTTCAGGCAAAACAACGACGCTGCACTCGATCCTGAAATTCCTGAACACGCCAGACAGGAAAATCTGGACGGCCGAAGACCCCGTCGAGATCACGCAAAAAGGTTTGCGCCAGGTTCAGATCAACAGAAAGGCAGGGCTCGACTTTGCAACCATCATGCGCGCCTTCCTGCGTGCGGACCCGGATATCATCATGGTCGGCGAGTCGCGCGACAAGGAAACCGTGTCCATGGGCGTGGAGGCTTCGCTGACCGGCCACCTGGTGTTCTCGACGCTGCACACCAATTCTGCCCCTGAGTCCATCACCCGGCTGCTGGACATGGGCATGGACCCTTTCAATTTTGCCGATGCCCTGCTCGGCATCCTGGCCCAGCGCCTGGCCAAAAAGCTTTGTGACTGCAAGCAGGCTTACCAGCCGAGTGCACAGGAAGTCAAGGACTTCGTCAGGGAGTACTCGGAAGAATTGCGGAACACGGAGGCCTGGAAGACCGATCCCGGCGGCGAAGCGCAAAAGCTGCTGGACGACTGGATGGAGCGCTATGGCAAAGAGGGCCAGCTCACCATGTACCGGGCGGTTGGTTGTGATAAATGCAACCAGACCGGCTACAAGGGCCGTATCGGCCTGCACGAGCTGATGGTGGCCGACGACGCAGCGAAAAAGCTGATTCAGGAGCGTGCCCGCGTGGCAGAACTGTTTGCGGCGGCCGTCAACAGCGGCATGCGCACACTGAAAATGGACGGGATGGAGAAAGTGCTGATGGGGCTGACCGACCTCAAGCAGGTTCGGTCGGTTTGCATCAAGTGACAAAATTGTCGGCGACTCCCTGCAGGGTGACGAAAAAAGTAACTTTTGTTGCCAGAAGATGGGCCAAAGAGGTTGATTTAGAACGGGTTTCTTCTTGGCACGGTATCTGCTGGTTAGTCTCGCTAGTTTCTCAACCAAGGAGTTTTTATGAAGCGTTCCATGCAAAAGGGTTTTACCCTGATCGAGTTGATGATCGTTGTCGCGATCATTGGTATTTTGGCTGCGGTGGCTTTGCCGGCTTATTCTGACTACACCAAGCGCGCCAAGATGTCGGAAGTGATTTTGGCGTCTTCCGCCTGCCGCACTTCGATTACCGAGGTCTACCAGACCAACAGCGCAGCGAGCTTGCCCATTGCCAACGCTTGGGGCTGCGAAAGCTCCGTCGCCACCTCCAAATACGTGGGCCGTGTCGATACGGATGCCAATGGCGGCATTATCGTGACGGTTGCAGCCGGCAGTTTTGGTGATACCACGATTGACGGTACGACGGTGAGTTTGGTGCCGACTGCCGCTGCTGGCGCTGCCATCTCAGCCACTGCACCTCTTTCGCAGTGGATTTGCGGTAATCGCGCAGTCGTCAACGGCGGCACAGCCGTGACCACGACGCCTCTGAAGTACCTGCCCGGCTCTTGCCGCGGCACCTGATTTTTGAACTTCTCGGAAGTTCAAACAGAAACGCCCCATGAGGGGCGTTTTTCTATTGTCGGGCAACTTTTTTTTGCGATGTCGGCATTGCTCCTGCTGTTGAGCTGGTTGATCCCCTTGCATTTCCTGCCTTGGGTCAGCTGGCATGGCGAGATGCTCGCGTTTGCGATGGTGTTTTTACTGGCTTGGCGAGGTCTGCTCAAAGTGGCTCACCAGGGTCTGTCCAAGCCGATCATTTTTCCATGGGCGACCATCCCCCTCCTATCGCTGGGGGTCGTTGCCATTGCGCAGGCTGCTTCAGGCCTTGTTGTATTTCGGGGCGATGTTCTTGTCTTTGAGCTCTATGTGGCTCTCTGCGTTATTTGCATGGTTTTGGGTTTCTCCCTTGACCGGAAGTCATCCCCCCTCCGACCCGCCTCAGTCACCGGAAACAGTCACCCTCGAGCCTTGATTGGGCTGGCTATCTTGCTGGTTATGGGAGCGCTCGTATCCGCGGTGGTGGCGTTCGCCCAAGTTTTGGAGTTATGGGACGGCGCGTTCTGGATCAATCGCATGCCAGGACTACGACGTCCTGGTGGCAATCTGGGGCAACCGAATCACCTAGCGACCCTGCTACTGATGGGGGTGGCCAGCCTACTGTACCTTTATGAGTCCGACAGGCTCCGGGCTACGTCGTCAATGTCGATATTTCTGGTGCTGGCTATTGCATTGGGAATTACGGAGTCCCGCACGGGCGCTCTGAGTTTTTTGTTGCTGGCCGGATGGTGGTTCGGCAACAGAAAACGATCGGAATTCAGGGCGTCTCCATGGATCGTTGCATTCGCTTGCGTGGCTTTTTTAGCCTTTCTCTGGATGTGGCCGTCGATTTTTGTCTTTCTCCTGCAGAGTTCAGGTGTGGCAGAAATCAACATCAAGCCTGGCATGCGTTTGGTGGTGTGGCCTCAGTTGCTGGAAGCACTGGGCCAACGGCCCTGGCTGGGATGGGGCCTGAACCAGGTTCCGAGGGCGCACAACGCTGTTCTGGATGCTTATGAGTTGAGCGAACCCTTTTCATACAGTCACAACATCTTGCTGGATCTGGCGCTGGGGACGGGCGTGCCGCTGACGGCCCTATTGATATTGGTAATCGGTGTCTGGTTGTGGCGGCGCGTGCGGAAGGTCAACCAGTTGCTGGCGTGGTACTGCTTGGCCGTGGCATTGCCTCTGGCCGTGCATTCGATGCTGGAATTTCCGTTTGCTTATGCTTATTTCCTGGTGCCTGTGATGTTTGCCTTGGGCGCACTGGAGGGTATGGTGGAAAACAAGCGCGTGCTGCGCATCGGGGTGGGTCCGTCGGCCGTTCTTTTGCTTACAGTGACTATTGTGGCGGCTTGGTCGGTAGTCGAATATGTCGCAATTGAGGAAGACTTTCGAGTCGCGCGTTTTGAGTCCATGCGCGTGGGGCAAACCCCGCTCAATTATCAGAGGCCCGAGGTGCTGTTGCTGACGCAGCTGGGTACATTGCTCGATGGTGCGCGCATTTCACCCAGGCCGGGCATGACCGCGCAAGAACTGGCAATCGCCCAAGAAGTGGCTCTGCGTTATCCCTGGATCGCAACACAGTCACGATACGCGCTTTCGCTGGCATTGAATGGCAACCCTGGGGAGGCGGTCAGACAACTGCGTGTCCTTAAAGCCATGCATGGTGACAAGAAATATGAGGAGATCAGGGCGAACTGGCGCCACCTTTCACAGGACAAGTACCCTCAATTGCGTGAACTCAAGTTGCCGTGATATACGGGGGCATGTCAAGGAGGCCCGTTTTTGTATTCGCCGTCGGGTTGGTAGTGATGTTGCCGTGGCTTAATCCAGTAGCGCCCGGGCCCTTTCCTGCTATCGTGCCCTGCCTGCTTGCTCTCGCCACTACAGCAGGCCTGATATTGTTCGCATCACTGCGCGCGGCCCTCGCCACAAGGCCCGGCGATACTCCCTATGCGCAGCGCTGGTTTTACTCTGCGGCATGGGCTTGGGTGCTCGCCGGTGCAGCCAGCAGCGCTATCGGCTTGCTGCAATATTTCGGTGCGGCGGCGGCGCTCGCTCCGTGGGTCAACCAGGCCCCGTTGGGTGAGGCCTTTGCCAATTTGCGTCAACGCAACCAATTTGCGAGTTTGACGAATATCGCGTTGGTCGCGCTGGTCTGGCTTGTGGTGAAGGACGGTTTCTCCCGTCGCCGGGAGCCGTTGGTGTGGATGGTGGCTGGCCTGCTGGCGGCGGGGAACGCAGCATCTTCATCGCGGACAGGGTTGTTGCAGCTGGTTTTGCTATGCGTGCTGTGTTTGCTCTGGACCGGCTGGCGCCAACCGCCGGTGCGCCGCGTGTTGCTGACGGCGCTGCTGGCCTATGGGGTGGCCATGCTGGCACTGCCCTGGTTGGCCGGGCTGGACCTGCTGGGCCATGGCATGGTCGCCCGCCTGCGTGCGGGGGACCCCGTCTGTGCCGGTCGCCTCACACTCTGGTCCAACGTATTGCATCTGATTGCGCAAAAGCCCTGGTTCGGATGGGGCTGGGGCGAGCTGGATTATGCGCACTACATGGCGCTATACCCGGGCGCGCGTTTCTGCGACATCCTGGACAATGCCCACAATCTGCCGCTGCACCTGGCCGTGGAGCTGGGTATTCCGTTGGCCCTGGCTGTTTGTGGTGGTGCGGGTTGGGTCGTCTGGCGTGCCAGGCCTTGGCGAGAAACGGACCCGACCCGGCAGATGGCCTGGGGTGTGCTGGCCGTCATCATGCTGCACAGCATGCTGGAGTATCCACTCTGGTACGGCCCTTTCCAGATGGCATTTGGGCTGTGCGTGTGGATGCTGTGGCCGGCGCCGCGAGAGCCCGCAACGGGCTCCCGTCCTTCCTCGCGCTCGGCACCGACAATCCGGCTTGTCGTGGCGACAGCATTGTTGGCAGCGGTGGCTTATGCTGCATGGGATTACCACCGTGTCAGCCAGATTTACCTGGCGCCACAGGCACGCGACCCGGCCTACCGTGACGATACGCTGGACAAGGTTCGCGGATCCCGGCTTTTCCGGAACCAGGTGCGGTTTGCGGAACTGACCACCACCGCGCTCAATCGCAACAACGCGCAATGGACTTTCGACACCGCCATGGCCTTACTGCATTACTCGCCCGAGCCACGGGTGATTGAAAAGGTGATTGAAAGTGCCGTCATGCTGGGGCGCGACGATGAAGCCTTGCTGCATCTGGTTCGTTACCGCGCGGCGTTCCCCGAGGACTACACAAAGTGGCGCCATGCCAACGGCCTGACTGGCGGGCCTGCAGACTGACCCTGGACGCGGCTAGGGCGTCGCGATAAAACTTCCCGACTTGCCGCCATGCTTTTCCAGCAACTTGATATCCGTCATCGTCATCCCACGGTCGGCGGCCTTGCACATGTCATAAATCGTCAGCAGTGCCACTTGCACTGCAGTCAGGGCCTCCATCTCCACGCCGGTCGGTCCGACCGTTTCCACCGTCGCCTGGCAAGTGATGCTGGCGTTGCCTGTGTCGGGGCTGAAATCCATTGCCACGCGGGTCAGCGCCAGCGGATGGCACAGGGGAATCAGCTCACTGGTTTTTTTGGCCGCCATGATGCCGGCAATCCGGGCGATACCGAGCACGTCGCCTTTTTTGGCGGTGCCTTCCAGGATGATGGCCAGCGTGGCAGGATTCATGGCGATGCGGCCTTGCGCGACAGCCACCCGGTGGGTGGCTGGTTTGCCGGCCACATCAACCATGTGCGCCTGCCCTTGGCCGTCAAAATGTGTCAGCGGTGAAGTCGTGGTCATACTGTTACAGAACCTTTACAAGCATCCGTCATCATAAGATGCGCAGGTGCATTTTGAAGCGCTTGGGAAAGTCACGGGTCGGCAGGCGGCCCAACAGTTGCGTGGCCTGCCAGGCTTCGACAAGTACTGGATAGTTTTGCTGGATCTCAACCCCCTCGTTTTGTACCCCTCATGCCGTCTTCATTTTTCAAGCTGAACAGGCATTTTGTCCTTGGTCCTATTGCGTTGGCAGCTGCTATTTTTATAGCATCAGCCGGCCTGGCGCAGGCCCAGACGCCAGTCCGGCCCAGCGGCGCGCTGCCTGCGCTGGGCGACACCTCGGAGTTGTCCGCCAGTGCCGAACGGCGGCTCGGTGACCGGATTGCCGCCAGCATTTACCGCGACCCGGACTACCTGGACGATCCGGTGCTGGGCGACTACCTGCAGGGCATCTGGCAGCCCCTGATGACGGCGGCGCGCGCCCGGGGCGAGTTGGGCCCCGAACTGGACGAGCGGTTTGCCTGGGACGTCATGCAGATCCGTGACCGCAGCATCAACGCCTTCGCCTTGCCGGGTGGTTATCTGGGTGTGCACCTGGGACTGATAGGCGCCGTGGCCACGCGCGACGAGCTGGCGTCGGTCCTGGCGCACGAGTTGAGCCACGTGACGCAGCGGCACATTTCGCGCCTGATGAGCAAGCAGAGCCAGCAAATGCCCTGGCTGATTGCGGCCATGATTCTCGGCGCCCTGGCCGCCAGCAAAAGCCCCGACGCCGCCAACGCGGCCATTGCCGGCGGGCAGGCGCTGGCCGTGCAGAACCAGCTCAATTTTTCGCGTGACATGGAGCGCGAAGCCGACCGGGTCGGCTTTGGTGTGATGGCCGACGCGGGCTTCGAAAAGCAGGGTTTCGCCAGTATGTTTGACAAGCTGCAGCAGGCCTCGCGGCTCAATGACAACGGTGCTTTTCCCTACCTGCGCAGCCACCCGCTGACAACCGAGCGTATTGCCGAGATCAAGGGCCGGCTGCAACTGGAAGGCGGGGCGAGTTCAGCGCCCAAGGGCGCCAGTGAAGAGCCGGGCGGCGCGCGCACGCTGCACGCCATGATGGCGGCCCGGGCTCGTGTGCTGGGTGACCCGGGGGTGGATGGCTTGCGGCCGCTGGTGGCCGATGCGCAGCGTGTGTCACTCGCCGGTGCGGCGAATGCGGCATGGACACCGCGCGATGCCGGTGCCCTGTATGGCGGCGCCCTGGCGGCGAGCCGGCTGCGCGACCATGCCCTGGCACGCAGCCTGGCGGGCAAGCTCAAGTCGGCCGTGCCCGCGAAGACGGCACTGGCCGATCCGGTGGAGTGGCTGGCGCTTGAGATCGAGCTGGCTGCCGGCAATACGGCGGTGCCGAAACTCGGCAACACGCGCAGCCGGGCGGCCCTGTTGCTGCAGGCCCGGGCTGATCTCGCGGCAGGCCGGGCGCAGGATGTCTCAGGCGCCCTGCAAACCTGGGTCACCACCCACCCGAAAGATGCCATTGCCTGGCAATTGCTGGCGACAGCCTGGGGCCAGCAGGGGCAGACGTTGCGCGCGATTCGGGCCGACGCCGAGAGCCGGGTGGCACAGCTGGACTACCCCGCGGCCCGCGACCGTTTCAAGGCCGCGCAGGATCTGATGCGCAGCGGCCGCGACGGCGGCGCGGCGGCCAGCAACTACATCGATGCGTCCATCGTTGACACGCGGGCGCGTGAGATCGACCAGCTACTTCGGGAGCAGGCGCTCCAGGAGAAACTCGATCGCTAGCTGCAGCACCGAGTAGATCAGCGAACCGATCAGGGCAGCGACAAATCCCGTGACATGCAGGCCGCTGAGCAGGCTGGCGGCCGCCCAGAACATCAGGGCGTTGATGACAAACAGGAACAGCCCCAGCGTCACCAGCGTCACCGGCAGGGTCAGCAACACCAGCACCGGGCGCACCACCGTGTTGAGCGCGCCCAGCACGGCCGCGGCAAGCAGCGCCGCCGGGAAGCTGGTCACGGTGACGCCGGAATACAGATAAGCCACCGCCAGCAAGGCGGCCGCGCTGCAAAGCCATTTGACGATGAGTTTCATGCGTTCAAGAATACCACCGCTGTCGGCAGCTTTCTATTGAGCGTTTTAAAACTCAGGACAGTCGGAACGATCAATCCCTCACCCCGACCCTCTTCCAGAGGGCGAGGGTGAGAGCAGTCCAATTCACTGCCGTGTATTTGGAAAAGATCAATATTCGGCCGTCAACAGCAGGCCGGAGCCGGCCAGCATGGCGGCAAAGCCCCAGACGCCGCGCGGCTCGCCGGGATGCGGCCCGGGGGCCGCCTGCAGGTCCGCCCCGGGTTTGGGCCGGCGCGCGTCCACAATTCGTCCCTCGCCATGCTGTGCCTGCAAGGCTGCGGTGAATTCTTCGAGCGAGCCGCGCGCAAGTTGCGTGATGACCGGCTCGCCGCAGGCCTGCAACAGCGGGACGATTTGTTCAAAAACTTTCTCGGCCCACTTGCCGCGCCAGCTTTCGCGGGCGCTGTGCGTGACCCACTTGCTGACGCGGTGTGTGATGCGTGGCGCGCAACCCACCACGATCCAGCGCGTCGGCGTGCGCGCCTGGCCGGATTGCAACAGGGGTGCCAGCATGCCCAGCGCATGGGCGGCTTCGTCGACATAAACAATCGTGGTGTCCATCAGTGGGTTCCTGTCGGGTTCATGTCAGTTCGCGTGGTCGGCCACGGCTTGGCCGGGCTGCATGGCCCTGGCACGGCGCGTGACCCACCAGCCTGCACCCAGGACGCCGGCCACGGCCAGGGCGTAGGTGCCCCACTGCGCGGCGAGGTTCAGGGTGGCGGACGCGGGCGGCGAGCCGGGGCCGCCGTAAACCGGGTCCAGCAGGGGCTCGCTCACAATCATCTTGGCGGCGGTGAAGGCCAGCACCGCGGCGCCTATGTTGATGATCATGGGAAAACGCTCGACCAGCTTGAGCACCATGGTGCTGCCGAACACCACGATCGGGATGCTGACCAGCAAACCGATGACCACCAGGTCAAACGAGCCGTGAGCGGCACCCGCCACGCCCAGCACGTTGTCCACACCCATCAGGGCATCGGCGACCACAATGGTTTTCATCGCGCCCCAGAAGGTGCTGGCCACCGGGCCGTCGTGCTCTTTGTCGCCCTGGTCGGCCACCAGCTTGTAGGCGATCCAGAGCAGGCCCAGGCCGCCGACCAGCATCAGGCCGGGAATCTTCAGCAGCCAGACCACCCCGACGGTCATGACAGAGCGCACGGCAATGGCCCCCACCGTGCCCCAGGCAATGGCTTTTTTCTGCAGATGGGGCGGCAGGTTGCGCGCGGCCAGCGCGATCACAATCGCGTTGTCGCCGGCCAGCACCAGGTCGATGAGGATGATCGCCAGCAGGGCCGACCACCAGGGCGTGGAGAATAATTCCATTGAACACTTTCACGTCAGGTTGCAACATGGAAGTCCGGCGGGCGGACTTCCAGCTTCGTTAAAACCGGACAGGTCGGTGAGGGGCGGAGTGGTTGCCGCGACGCCTCGATCAAACCTGTACAGGTTTCAATCGAAGGTCTGGCTCGACACGCAGTTTTGCTGCATGTCCAACAAGCCGGAAGCGGGAGCTTCGTAATGACGACTTGTTGAACGTCTGGCTGCGGGAAGGTCCCGATGCAGCCGGACGAGGGAGTTACTCCCCTTCGGAAGCCCGTATTTGACAACAAAGCGCGCTTTTTTGCAAAGTCCGGCTGCGGTACCCCCGAAAAGAACCCGGCGCCGCAGAAGGCTGCCGGCTTGGCCTATCATTCACGGCCCAGCCGGAAATAGCGGGCGCCGCCCCCAGCGGCGGCCCATTTTTAGCCTCCACGTTTCCTTTTTCCGATTGCACAGCCCCGCATGCCTGGCATCCACATCACCGACATTGAAGCGGCCATCAACTACTGGCGCGAGAAAAAACCGTCGCCCGACGGCATCACGCTGGCGCCCGAGTTGCGCGCCCTGGCCCAGGTGTACGCCCTGCTGGTTTTCTACCGCGAGGAGGAGGCCGACGAGGCCGGTTTTCCACCCCGGGCCATGGCGGCCTGGCGCGCCTGGTACGACACGACCGCCGACACGCCCTGCATTGCCATCTGCTCGACCAGCCAGGGCGACGAGTTGTGCAAGGGCTGCGGGCGCACCTTCGAGGAGGTGCAGCGCTGGCCCGAAATGAGCCCGGCCGCCAAGCGTGGCACCTGGCGGCGCATCACGCAGGAAGACACCGCCTGGCGTTTTGGCCGTTATGCCGACCGCGCGCTGGAAAAGAAGGACAAGCCGGAATCGGTCTGAAACGTCGCTTTTCTTAAGCGTTTTTGGCCATCCGCCCTTGTAATACGTGCGCAGACAGCTATCAATTCAGGAGTAAACTGACTCCCATGCTCCGACTTGCCCGCGCCCCCAACATTGCCATCGCGGCGCTCTGGGCCGATGTGTTGCAGCAGGCAGGCTTTTCGGCCACGGTGCAACGCTATTTTCTCGGCAGCGTGGCGGGAGAGTTGCCGCCCGACCAGTGCCAGCCCGAAGTCTGGCTGACCCACGACCACGAAAAGCCGCGCGCCGAGGCCTTGCTGCACAGCCTGCAAAATCTGCCGCAGCGACACTGGCTGTGTTCTTGCGGGGAAACAGTCGAAGGCGGCTTTGAGCAGTGCTGGTCCTGCGGCGCTATGATGCCGGCGCCCGCCTGAAATCGTTGCGCTCTTCAGGGGGCATCCTTCGACCCTTCGACAAGCTCAGGGCGAACGGAATACGCGGGAGGTCTGTAGCCCCGTAGTGGCCGCGGAACCGGCTCCGCCGGGCCGCAGGCGCAGCGGTCCCCTCCGGGGGGCATCCTTCGACAGGCTCAGGACGAACGGAAAATCAGTGAGCGACCGTGGGGGCCTGTCTAGATCCGTTTCGCAAGTTCGGCGGCCTTGCCGACATAACTGGCGGGCGTCATGGCCAGCAGGCGGTCCTTTTCCGCGTCCGGAATCTCCAGCGAGCGGATCAGCCCGTGCAGCGCTTCGGCCGTCACGGTTTTGCCGCGCGTGACTTCCTTGAGTTTTTCGTAGGCGCCCTGCACGCCGTAACGGCGCATCACCGTCTGGATCGGCTCGGCCAGCACTTCCCACGAGGCGTCGAGGTCGTCGGCCAGGGCTTCGTGGTTGAGTTCGAGCTTGCCCAGTCCGGTGCTCATGGAGCTGTAGGCCAGCACGGCGTAACCAAAGGCCACGCCCATGTTGCGCAGCACGGTGCTGTCGGTCAGGTCGCGCTGCCAGCGGCTGATGGGCAGCTTTTCGCTGAGGTGGCGCAGCAGCGCATTGGCCAGGCCGAGGTTGCCTTCGGCGTTCTCGAAATCAATCGGGTTGACCTTGTGCGGCATGGTGCTCGAGCCGATTTCACCGGCCTTGAGGCGCTGCTTGAAATAACCCACGCTGACATAACCCCAGACATCACGCGCGAAGTCGATCAGGATGGTGTTGGTACGTGCCACTGCGTCGAACAGCTCGGCCATGTAGTCGTGCGGCTCGATCTGGATGCTGTAGGCCTGGAACGTCAGGCCCAGGCCCAGCGGCTCGGGCGACTCGATGACGCGGCGGCTCAGCGCCTCCCAGTCAAAGTCGGGCCAAGCCGAGAGGTGGGCGTTGTAGTTGCCAACGGCGCCGTTCATCTTGGCCATCAGCTTGACGGCGGCGATACGCTCGCGCGCCACGTTCAGGCGCGCCACCACGTTGGCAATTTCCTTGCCGACGGTGGTCGGGCTGGCGGTCTGGCCGTGGGTGCGGCTCAGCATGGGCTCGTCGGCGTAGCGGTGCGCCATCTCGCGCAGCTGGGTGATGACCTTGTCCAGCGCCGGCAGCAAGACCTGCTCGCGACTGCTTTTGAGCTGCAGCGCATGGCTGGTGTTGTTGATGTCTTCGCTGGTGCAGGCAAAGTGCACAAACTCGGCGGCAGCCTGCAGCTCCGGCCGGGCTTCGAACTTCGACTTGATCCAGTACTCGACCGCCTTCACGTCGTGGTTGGTGGTTTTTTCGATGTTCTTGATCGCGGCGGCATCGCTCTCGGAGAAATGTTTGACCAGTCCGAGCAGGTAGGTGCGCGCACCGGGGGTCAGTGGCTTGAATTCGGCAAACCCCGCGTCCGACAGCGCGATGAACCAGGCCACTTCCACCTGGACGCGGCGGTGCATGTAACCGAGCTCCGACATCAGCGGCCGCAAGGGGGCGAGTCTGGCGGCGTAACGGCCGTCCAGGGGGGACAGGGCGGTGATGGAGAAGCTGGTGGACGGGTTCATGGGCGACATTGTAGGCGGGTGGCCTGGCGCCCCGGCAGACAGGTTACCCCGTTTTTGCCGCGTGGCAGGCCCGGCCGACGCATACTCGATAGAATGCAATCGGCTGGGGCCTGCTAAGCTATTTGGCTTAAGGTACGCGACCCCAAAGCCCCAGGGCCCACGACAAAGATTGACTATGAAACTCATTGGATCCTACGGCAGCCCTTATGTGCGCAAAGTGCGCATCGTGATGGCGGAAAAAAAGCTCGACTACCAGTTCGTCATTGAAGACGTCTGGGCTGCGGGCACGACCATGTCCGAATCCAATCCGCTGGGCAAGGTGCCCTGTCTGGTCATGGAAGGCGCCAATGGGTCGGAAGAAGCCGTGTTTGATTCGCGCGTCATCGTTGAGTACCTGGACACACTTTCGCCGGTCGGCAAGATGATTCCGGTGCAGGGCCGCGAACGCGCCGAGGTGAAAACCTGGGAAGCACTGGCCGACGGCCTGCTCGACGCGGCCGTCCTCGCGCGGCTGGAGGCCACCTGGGCCGGCCGCGACGACAAGCAGCGTTGCCAGGCATGGATTGACCGCCAGATGGAGAAGATCGACACCACCGTGCGGGCCATGAGCACCGGCCTGGGCGACAAGCCTTTTTGCAGCGGCATCCACCTGAGCCTGTCCGACATCGCCGTCGGCTGCGCGCTCGGTTACCTGGACTTCCGTTTTCCGCAAATCGACTGGCGCACGCCCTCCCCCAACCTGACCCGGCTGTATGACAAGCTGGCGCAGCGTCCGAGTTTTATCGACACCCTGCCTTCCTGAGTTTTTACGCATAATCAGGCTTCAGCCCATACCGGGTGGGCGCGGCCAGCTATAAAAACAGGAGCGACCGCGGAAGCTCTCCAACCCAGCAGGGGCCGCGGAACCGGCTTCGCCGGGCCGCAGGCGCAGCGGCCCCCTCGGGGGGCAGGGAGCTACACGAAGTGAGCGACCGTGGGGGCTATTTACCAGCCTGCTTTTTGAGCCAACGCATCAGGCTGCCCAGCACGGGCAGCTTTTCATACAGCTCTTCGGCCGCGTCCCAGTAGTCGCGGTGGCGCGCCACCAGGCCGGCCTCGTTGAAGCTGATGTGCGAGGCGCCGCGTATGGTCTGCAGCGGCTGGGGCCCGCGCCGCCTGAAATAAAACTCGAAGTTCCAGGTCAGGAAACACTGCCGGCCGTCGACCACCTGCGCCGTCACCACAAAACGCGGCCGGTCCAGTGCCACGTACATGTGGCTGAAGATCTGCTGCACCTGCGCCAGGCCCTGCACCTCGTTGAACGGGTCCTTGAACCAGGTGTCGGCCGCATAGAACTCGCCCATGCGAGCAACGCTGGCCGGGCTCAGGGTTTCAAAAAATTGCACCAGTGACTCGACCTGGGTGTTCATGATGGGGTGCTCACAGACCGGTGAATTTCCGGATCGCCGGAAAATACAGCGCGTAGGGCAGGACGCGCAAGGTTTTCATCCAGAGCGTAAACCGTTTTGGAAAGTGGATCTCGAACTGGCCCCGCGCCCAGCCGGCCAGGATCGCGGCCGCCGCCTGGGCCGGGCTGAGCAGGGCCGGCATGCTGAACTGGTTGCCGGCGGTCAGCGGTGTTTCGACAAAGCCCGGGTTGACCAGGCTCACCCCCACGCCGCTGGCCTGCAGGTCCAGGTACAGGGTTTCGGCCAGGTTGATCAGCGCTGCCTTGGTCGGGCCGTAGGCCAGGCTTTGCGGCAGGCCGCGGTAGCCGGCCACGCTGCCGACCAGGCTGAGGTGACCGCTGCCGCGTTGCAGCATCGCCGGCAACACCGCGTCGAGCACATACAGGGCCCCCACGTAGTTGACCTGCTGGTGCCTGAGCATGTCTGCCAGGTCAAATCCGGTGGCGCGTTGTTCCCTGTAGTAACCCGCGCAATACATCATCAGGTCCAGCGGCCCCTGGGCCAGCAGGGACTGCGCCGCGGTTTTCACGGCAGCCGCATCCGACGCGTCGAGTATCAACGCCTGCGCGCCGGGGTGGGCCGCCACAAAGGCTTCCAGCGCCGCGCCATTGCGGGCGGACACCACGACCCGGGCACCGGCCGCATGCAGCGCATGCGCCGTGGCCTGGCCAATGCCGCTGGAGGCGCCGACCAGCCACACGGTTTTGCCGTGCCAGTCATGAAGGGGAAGGTTGTACGGCATGGTGCTGTTTTGTTATAAAAATGATAGCTGCTGGCGCAGGTGGATAAAGGGCTGCAGGCCAATTTGGCTTGAAACGGGAAGGCGTGTTCAGCGTTTCACGAACGACAGCGTGACCTCGCCGAGCCGCACGCCGAACTTGCTCATCACCGCCTTGTTCAGCAACACCTTGTCGTTCATCAGGTACATCCAGTCGTCGAACTGCACTTCAATCACGCGGCCGTCCACCGGCAGCTTGAGCGTGTAGCCCCAGCGGAAGGCGTTGCCCTTTTCCTCGCCGGCGGCTTCCCCCAGCACATCGGCGGCGGTGCCGGTGTAGCGGCCGTCCGGTGAGCGTTTGAGCGTCCAGACACGGCGGTCCGTGCTGCCGTCGGAGTAGGTGAAGGCTTCGTCGAGCACGCCGGTCTCCATCCCCGGCGGGCCTTTCCAGCTGCAGGTCATGACCACGGTAAAACGTTTGACGACCTTGCCCGAGCGGTCGGTGAACACGCCGTACGCATCGACCGTGCCGCTGAAATACTGGCGCATGTCGAGCACCGGCTTTTCGGCGGCGTAGTCACTGATCTGCGGGCCGGCACAGCCCGCCAGACCGGCCAGCAGGGGAAGGGACAAGGCGAGCGCGGCTGCGCTCCTGTGGAGAAAGTGCTTCATGGTTGGACCCCTTGCGGGTGTTTGATGACAAGAAAATAAAGGCAGGCGGCGGCGGCCAGCTTGAGCAGGCAGGGCAGCACGCAATACGCCACCAGCAGCGCGTTGAGCGCCTGCGCGTCGCGTGCGCCCGGCGCGTAGCCGAACAGGCTGAGCAGCGGCAGGGCCAGGCCGGCGGCGAGCGCCAGGTTGAGCTTGATGGCGAAGTTCCACCAGCCGAAGTAAGCGCCTTCGGCCCGGCCCGACTGGCCATTGACCTGGATCACGCCGGCCAGCAGCGCGCCGGGCAGCGCCAGGTCGGTGCCCAGCGCAATGCCGGACAGCGCGCAGACGATCACGAAACCCGCCGTATCCCCGGCTGCTATCTGCGTTGCCCAGCCGAAGGTCGCGATGGCCAGAAACATGCCCAGCAGCCAGGTGGGCGCCAGCCCGACACGTTTGACCAGCGCCAGCCACAGCGGGATGGACAGGGCCGCGCTCACGAAATAACTGCCCAGAAACAGCGGCTCCTGGCTGGACGGCGCCTGCAGACGGTCCTGGATAAAAAACAGCACCAGTGTCGCCGGCACCGCACTGGCCGTGCCGTTGAGCAGGAAGACCGCGAGCAGGCGGCGAAAGCCCGGCTGGCGAAACGGCAGCCAGATCGACGTCGCCGTGTGCGGGCCGGCTTGCGCCCGCCGCGCCACCGGCCGGTCGGCGCGCGCCCAGGCCAGCCAGCCGATCGTCAGGGCGACAAAAAACAGCGCGGTGCTGGCCGGCAACCCGAAGACGACCGGCGTGATCGACGCGAGCACCACACCGACCAGCCCCAGGCCCTCGCGCCAGGCCACGATGCGGCTGCGCTGGCGCTCGTCGCCGCCCAGCATCGCGCCCCAGGACTGGTGCGACACGCTGAGCGCGCTGTAGCCGGCATAAGTCAGCATCAGCATCAGGCTGGCCCAGACCACCAGCGCCGACGGCGCGCTCACCAGCGGAAAAAACAGCAGCGCGAAGCCCAGCGCCAGCACCAGCGCGGCGATGGCGCCCAGCCCCAGCACCGCCCTGGCCGAGCGTGCAAACAGGCGGTCGCTCAGGCGGCCCAGCAGGGGATCGATCAGGGCGTCGAACAGGCGCGCGCCCAGCAGCACCGCGCCCAGGGTGGCCAGCGGCACACCGAATTCACGGGCGTAGTGGTTGGGCAGGATCACATACAGCGGCAGGGCCACAAAAGCCAGCGGCAGGCCCAGCAGGCCGTAGGCCAGGCCGTTGCGGGTGCCGAACGCGCCCGGGGCGGCGGCAGGGTTCACGGGCCTGCTCCCGCTATCAGCGCATTGCGCAGGCCGGGCTCCGAGGTGCCGGGCGCAAGCCAGATGCCGAAGAAGCGTCTGCCAAACTCCGCATCGCGGATCTCACCCAGCGGCTTGCCATTCAACCAGAAGGCCGCACCGACCCCGGGCCGGTGCACACCCATGATGCGGTCGCCTTTTTTGACATCGGGCAGCACCCTGCGCAGCGCGGCCGACCACTGGTCCGCCAGGTCGTCGCTGACCGGCGCGGCGCGGCGCATTTCCGTGATCGAACGTTCGGCGATCGCTTGGCCTTCAAAGGCGCGCAGGTAGCTGAGCTCCAGCGCCATCGCCTGGCTGGCAAAGCTGTCCACCCGAAAGCCGGGCCCGGCCCACAGACGCGCGTCGTAAACCTGAAAACCGAAAACACGCAGCCGGCCGCCGCCCAGCAACCTGCCCTGCGGCAGGGCATCGAGCAATTCCGGTGGTCTGGCGCTGCCCGCTACGGCTTCGGCGCCGGTCTGCGCAGCCGCCGGCGCGGCGGCACCGGCGCCCATGACCAGCGCCAGCAGCAGCACGCCTGTCAGAGTCAGATCTTGCGCAGCGTGTATTGCACCACGTCGGTGTTGGCCTGGGCGAAGGCCGCTTCGCAATACGCCAGATAGAACTCCCATATGCGGATAAACCTCTTGTCAAACCCGAGCTGGAGCACCCGTGACTCTTGCGCCATAAACTGTTCGCGCCACAGCCTGAGCGTGTGTGCGTAGTCCTGGCCAAACGAAAACTCGTCGATCACCTCCAGCCCGGCGGCGCGCGCCTGGGCGCGAAACTCGGTCGGGCAGGGCAGGCAACCGCCTGGAAAAATGTATTGCTGGATGAAGTCGGTGGACGAGACGTAGCGTTCAAACAGTTCGTCGGCAATCACGATGCTCTGCACGCAGGCCTGTCCGCCGGGCTTGAGCAGGCGCGCCACCGCCTGGAAGTAGGTGGGCCAGTATTCACGTCCGACGGCTTCGACCATCTCGATCGAGCAGATCGCATCAAACGGCGCATCGCCGCTGGTTTTGCCAATGTCGCGGTAGTCCTGCAGGCGCAGATCGGCCTTGTCGGCCGCGCCCACCCGGGCCATGCGTTGTTGCGCCCAGGCGAGCTGTTCGGTACTCAGCGTCACGCCGACGACGGAGGCGTCAAATTCGGTGGCGGCCATCTCGGCCAGTGCGCCCCAGCCGCAGCCGATTTCCAGCACGCGGTCGCCGGGTTTCACGCCCGCCATACGTAGCGCGCGCCTGACCTTGGCATGTTGCGCATCCTTCATCGAAGTCTGCGGCGTCTCGAAAATTGCCGACGAATAATTCATCGTGCCGTCCAGCCACAGTTCGTAAAAGGCATTGCCCAGGTCGTAGTGCGCGTGGATATTTTTCTGGCTGTTGGCCTTGGTGTTGCGGTTGAGCAGATGCTTGACGCGGTAGGCCAGGCGCCCCAGCCAGGTGCCGTAGATAACGTCATCGACTTCCTTGCGGTTGACGATCAGCACGCGCAGCAATTCAGTCAGGTGCGGGGTGGTCCAGTCGCCGGCAATGAAACTTTCGGCAAAGCCGATGTCGCCAGAACGCAGCGCGGCGCTGCAGACCTTCCAGTTCACCAGACGCAGGCTGGCCGTCGGCGCCTCGCCCGAGCCGAAGCGCTGCATGCTGCCATCGGGCAGCTGCAGGGTCAACGTGCCGTGCTTGAGCCGCGACAGCAGCTTGAAGGCCGTGCGTGCGGCGGCCGGGGCGCCGCTGGGCAGCGCAAACGAAGCGCCATTGACGGAAGAAGATGCGGTGGAGTTGCTGGCCATGTTCATCGGGTTACAAAAATTTCTGGGGGCTGGGGTTTGCTGACAAAAGGCACGCGTTTTCGCCAGAGCTTGAGGGCCTGCCAGTGAATGCGGGCCACCACACCGAACGTCATGGCCGGGTAGCCCCACAGGGCCTTGCGCAGCGTGGCCGCGCTCAGGACCTGCAGCGTGCCGGCGACGCTGGTTTGCAGCAGCGGCCCCGATGCGTCGTCGTAATCGATGCGCGCCACCGTTTTCTCCACGCCTTCGCTCTCGGCGCGCATGAAACGGAAACGGTAGAAACCGTCAAGCGTGCAGAACGGCGACACGTGAAACACCTTGACGGCCTGCAGTTCCTGGCCATAACGCGGGCGGTCGAGCAGATAGCAGTGGCGCTCGCCAAAGGTGTTGTTGACTTCGACGACGATGGCGCGCAATTCGCCGGCGGCACTGTGGCAATACCAGAAGCTGACCGGCTTGAAGGTGTGGCCGAACACCCGCGGGTAGGTGTGCAGCCAGACCTCGCCCGCGGCGTCGGTGATGCCCTCGCGCTCCAGCAACGCATCGACCCAGGCCAGGCAGTCGTCGCCGCCCTCACCATGATCGCGGTCAAAAAAGCTCAGGGCCGCGCCCCGGTTGCGCGCCAGCGCGCCGTTGCCGTGCTGGCGCAGGCTGCGCAGCGGCAGCATCAGGAAGTAGGTGGGGTAGTTGAAGGCGTTGACAACGGGTTTGAGGCGGGTGTGCCGCACCTCGCCAAAACCAATTAATGGAGCCCCCACGCTTGTCGCTTCGCGTACTGCGCTGCCCCCCGGGGGGGCGCTGCGCCTGCGGCCCGGCAAAGCCGGTTCCGCGGCCCTGGCTTGGGCAGACGCAGCCCCGTCGCTCCGCGCGCCGTCCATGCCTGGCGGCGCGTTCATGGCGTGGCTCCTGCGCAGTCCTGCAGCAGCAGCCTGGCTGTTTGCAGGCCGGACTTCAGGCCGTCTTCATGAAAACCATAACCGGTCCACGCGCCGCAGAAATAGCTGTGCTGCCGGCCCTGCAGCCCGGGCAGTTCTTTCTGCGCACGGATGGCCGCTGCGTCAAAGACCGGATGGGCATAGTCGAATTCACCCATGATGTGCTGATCTGCGATCGGGGCCGCCGGATTCAGCGACACCAGCACCGGCTGGGCAAACGGCAGGGGCTGCAGCATGTTCAGCAGGTAATGCAGGCAGACTTGGGAGGACTCGAGCCGCGGGTCCTGCGCACGTTCGTAGTTCCAGGCAGCCCAGGCCTGCCGGCGGGCGGGCAGCACCGAGGTGTCGGTGTGCAGCACGGCGCGGTTGGGCTGGTAGCTGATGCTTTCCAGCACGGCGCGCTCGGCGTCGGTGGGGGCCTGCAGCAGGGCCAGCGACTGGTCGGAGTGCGTGGCCAGCACGATCTTGTCAAAGTGCTCGCTTGCGCCGTCGGTCAGCACGCGCACGCCACTGGTGGCGGAGAACTCGTCGCGGGCGATGCAGCGCACCGGGGTGTTGAGCCGCTTGTCGCCGATGCCGGCAACGATTTTCTCAACGTAATGCCGGGCGCCGCCGGAGACCGTCCACCACTGCGGCCGGTCGGCCACCTGGATCAGTCCGTGGTTGTGGCAGAAGCGGATCATGGTGGCCACCGGGAATTGCAGCATCTGGTCGGTCGGGCAGGACCAGATGCAGCCCAGCATGGGCAGGAAATACCAGTCGCGAAACTCGGCCGAGAATTGGCCCTCGCGCAGGAACTCGCCGAGTGGCTGCATCATGGCGGCTTCCGCGCCGCTTTCGGCCAGCGCGGTGGCCGTGCGGTTGAAGCGCATGATGTCGCGGAGCATGCGCCAGAACTTCCAGTTCAGGAGGTTGCCGCGCTGGGCAAACACCGTGTTCAGGCTGGAGCCGCTCCACTCCAGGGCGCCGCGTTTGCCGGCGCCGGGGATCTTGACTGAAAACGACATGTCCGACCGCGCGGTGGCCACGCCCAGATCCGCAAACAGCTCGATCAGGTGGGGGTAGGTGCGTTCGTTGAAGACCAGAAAACCGGTATCGACGCCGTGGGTCACCAGGCCTTGCGGCGTTGGCAGGGTGATGTCGACCGTGTGGGTGTGGCCGCCAAAATAGCTGCCGGCCTCGAACAAGGTGAGCTCGGCCTGGCCCTGCAGGGCATGGGCGACCGCCAGTCCGGAAATGCCGGAGCCGACGATGGCGACCTTGGGGCGGACTGGAGAACTCATCTCACAGCCCGGAAGATAAAAATGTTGCGAAGCGCCCCGATGCGAACAAGGGAGGGAGGGAGGAGGAGGAGAACCGCCCCGGGATTGCAACCTGACCGCAAGCGGCCGGAAGTCTTCGCAACAAAAAACAGTGACTGTCCGCACTGCGCTTGCGTGCCAGTGCCGACAAGGGTATGAGTCCGCGACCCCGCCCGCAGTTCCCCTCCCGGATAGCCTGGCGGATGTAAAAATTTGTTAATGTCACAGAAGCCATGGATCAGGTGAAGGTAGGGGAAGAAAAGATGTTGCCCGTGAAGTTCTTAAAAAGACTTAATGGTCAGATTATTACCGATTGGTATTTATCTGCCTAGGAGCTTCTCCTCGATGTCCTTCAAAAAAGCAGGGTCATGGGGGTCGGTGGCGGTGTTGAAGCTGGTGACGCGCTGGCCGTCGCGGGCCACGACGTACTTGTGAAAGTTCCAGCGTGGCCTCTGGCCGGTCTGTCTGGCCAGTTGCCGGAACAGCGGGTTGGCCGTTGTGCCGGACACGCCGGATTTGACGAACATCGGAAACTTCACGCCGAAGGTGTTTTCGCAGAAATCGGCAATCTCCCTGTTGCTGCCGCTCTCCTGCGAAAAGTCGTTGGACGGAAAGCCCAGCACCACCAGGCCTTGGTCCCGGTAGCGCGCATACAGCGCTTCAAGGCCCGCGTACTGGCGGGTGAAACCGCAGAAGCTGGCGGTGTTGACCACCACCAGCACCTTGCCGCTGTACTGGCACAGGGTCTGGGGCTTTTCGTCCTGCAGACGCAAAAAGCTGTGTTGCAGCAAGGGGGCGCAGGCCGGCGCCCCTTGGGCTGCAGCAGCGCCGGGTGGGGCTGCACGGCCGGGCGTGAGGGCCGCCATGCCCGCCAGCAGCGCCAGCATCAGCCAGGGTTTGAGGGACGGGTGCTTCATGATCTTGCTCGCTGTTGAATAATGGAAGGCCTTGTTGCGCAGTCTGCGCGCAACAAAATCAAACTACCGGAAACCTGCCTCCCCACTGACGGAAATACGCAGTGTGGGCCCGATCAGATTCAAGCATGCTGCCCCCCGATCCCTCCCTGCCCGGTCCGGTAATTCCCTGCCAGGCCGAGGCCTATGCCCCCGGCTTCACGATTGCCGCGGTCGAACGTGACACCGGCCTGTCCAAGGACACCTTGCGGGTCTGGGAGCGCCGCTACCTGTTTCCCGTGCCCGGCCGCGACGTCCATGGCGAACGCCTGTATTCACGCGAGCAGCTCGAGCAGTTGCGGCTGATCAAGCGCCTGCTGGACACCGGGCACCGGCCCGGGCAGGTGGTGGGTTTGCCGCATGCCGACCTGCAGGCCCTGGGCCGCCAGGCCGGCGGCAGCAAGCAGCGTCCGCAGGGTCCGCGCGGCAAGACCGCCGTGACGGCGGCGGGCGACGTTCTCGCGCCGCAGATCCAGACCTGTTTCGAGCTGGTCAAGCGCCACGACGCGCTGGGCCTGCGCCACACCCTGTCCGCCGCCGTGCAGGCCTTGGGCCTGGCGCCTTTCGTCAGCACGCTGGTGGCGCCCCTCAACACCTTGATCGGCGACGCCTGGATGGATGGCCGGCTGGAAATTTTCGAGGAGCACTTCTACACCGAGTCGGTGACGGCCGTGCTGCGCCACGGCATCAGCAGCCTGGGCGTGGGCGGCGCCGCGTCGCCCCGGGTGCTGCTGACCACGTTTCCGCAGGAGTCGCACGGGCTGGGCCTGCTGATGGCCGAAACCTTTCTGGCCCTGCAGGGCTGCAACTGCCTGTCGCTGGGCGTGCAGACGCCGGTGCCCGACATCGCCCGGGCGGTGCTGGCGCACGGTGCCCGCATCGTGGTGCTCAGCTTCAGCGCCAGCCTCAACCCCAAGGATGTCACGCAGGGGCTGCGCGACCTGCGCGGCCTGTTGCCGCCGGCTGTCGAGATCTGGACCGGGGGCGCCTGTCCCGTCCTTCAGCGCCGCAGCCTGCCGGGCGTGCGGGTGCTGGCCAGCTTTGCCGCCATCGAGCCGGAACTCCAGCGCTGGCGCCAGGCGCAGCCCTGAGCCGGCGTGGCTGCTTTCTGGCGGCGTTGACCGCTACCCAAGGCCGGCGCAAGGGTGTAGAAGGGTTGAAGGGGCGTGCAAAAGCGCGCCATCCTTTGAACCCCGCATGAATGCGGGGCTGTAAAGCCTGCTTGAAAAAGCTTGTCACATTCAGCCCCTAAAATCAGGGTGAATCTAGTGCGGTGTGTGCCGCGTAAGGAGTGCGTATGCTTTATCCAGAACTTTTCAAACAGCTCGAATCCGTCCGCTGGGACATGGACAAGGACATTCCCTGGGCGAGTTTCGACGCGTCCAAGCTGACCGACGAGCAGGCGCAGACCATCAAGATGAATGCGATCACCGAGTGGGCCGCCTTGCCGGCCACCGAGATGTTCCTGCGCGACAACAAGGACGACAGCGACTTTTCCGCTTTCATGTCGATCTGGTTTTTTGAAGAGCAGAAACACTCGCTGGTGCTGATGGAGTACCTGCGGCGCTTCCGTCCCGAGCTGGTCCCGACCGAAAAAGAGCTGCACGAGGTCCGCTTCGAATTTGAACCGGCCCCCGCACTCGAGACCCTGATGCTGCATTTCTGCGGCGAGATCCGGCTCAACCACTGGTACCGGCGTGCCAGCGAGTGGCACACCGAACCCGTGATCAAGCAGATCTACACCCAGCTCAGCCAGGACGAGGCGCGCCACGGCGGGGCCTACCTGCGCTATATGAAACGTGCCATCAACAATTTCGGCAACGACGCCAAGGCCGCCTTCACCAAGGTCGGCGTGTTGATGGCCAGTGCCAGGCGCACGGCGCAGGCCCTGCACCCGACCAACCTGCACGTGAACAAGGCCCTGTTTCCGCGCGACACCATCCAGTCGCGCCTGCCCAACCCCGAGTGGCTGGAGCACTGGCTGGACAAGCAGATCAATTTCGACGCCGCCTGGGAAGGCAAGGTGGTCGAACGCATCCTGCACAACATGAGCCTGCTGATGAACCAGAGTTTCAAGACCGTGCAGGAGCTCAACCGCTACCGCAAGGAACTGAGCAAGGAAATCGCGGCATCGGTCGCCCCGGCACCGGTGGCTACCGGCGCCTGATGCCCGACGGCAGCCTGCGGGTCGAGAGGGTGGCGGCGGCCTTCCGTTAAAGTGGCGTGATGCAAGGCGCATCCCCTCCCCCTTCTTCTCCCCTTTTCACGCAAAAAATCGTTTCCCGCGAGCAGGCGGCGCAGCGCGTCGCCGCCTTGCCGCGGCCTGTGGTGTTCACCAACGGCGTGTTTGACGTGCTGCATCGCGGCCATGCGACCTACCTGGCCCGGGCACGGGCGCTGGGCGCCAGCCTGGTGGTGGCGCTCAATACCGATGTATCGGCCCGGCGCCTGGGCAAGGGCCCGGACCGCCCGCTCAACAACGAGGAAGACCGCGCCGTGCTGATGGCGGCGCTTGAAGCGGTGAGCCTGGTCACCTGGTTTGACGAAGACACGCCGCTGGAACTGATCAACGAACTGCGGCCCGACATCCTGGTCAAGGGTGGCGACTACGACATGGACAAGCTCGCCGAGACCGCCGTGGTCCGGAGTTACGGCGGCCAGGCGCTGGCGATTGCGTTTGTCGACGGCTACTCGACCAGCGCGCTGGTACGCAGGATCCGCCAGGCCCCGTGAGCGCGTCCCTGCTTCCGCGGCGCTATTGATTCAATAGCTGATAGCGCCCGGTTTATAAGGGCTGGAGGCCATTTTTGCTCAAATTTCGACCTTGGGCCAAGGGCTGCCACCCGCTCAGGGCGCCGGCAACTGCGCCGGCTTCGCGTCTGCCGCCAGCGTTGCCTGCCCCGTCTCGGGCGATTCCTTGCGGCCGCGCAGCCGGTTTGCCAGGCGCCTGATGCCGTGCTCGATGTCGTCGATGTAGGTGAACACCGCCGGCACCACCAGCAGGCTCAGCACGGTGGAAGTAATCAAGCCGCCGATCACGGCAATCGACATCGGCGAGCGAAAGCTCGGGTCGGCCGCGCCGAAGCCAAAGGCGATCGGCATCATGCCGGCGCCCATGGCCAGCGTGGTCATGATGATGGGCCGGGCCCGCTTGTGGCAGGCGTCCAGCAGGGCGTCGCGGCGCGACATCGGCGCCACCACCGGGTGGCCGTTGCTGCCGTCGTTGCCGCGGCGCGCAACGATGGCGTATTCGACCAGCAGGATGGAGTTTTTGGTCGCGATGCCCATCAGCATGATCAGGCCGATCAGCGAAGGCATGGAAAAACTCTTTTGCGCAATCAGCAGGCCGACAAAAGCGCCGCCCAGGGACAGCGGCAGCGCGGCCAGAATCGTCACCGGGTGCAGGAAGTCCTTGAACAGCAGCACCAGCACGATGTAGATGCAGAGCACGCCGGTCAGCATGGCCAGGCCGAAGCTGGCAAACAGCTCGCCCATGACTTCGGCATCGCCGATCTCCACCACCTTGACGCCGGCCGGCAGGTTTTTCACGGCAGGCAATTCCTGAACCAGCTTGGTCACGTCGCCCAGCGGCAGGCCCGACAGCTCGATCTCGAAGTTGACATTGCGTGAACGGTCATAGCGGTCGATCACGGCCGGGCCGCCGGCAATCTCCAGCGTCGCGACCTGGCCCAGCATGACCGGGCCTTTGGTCCCGGGCACCGAGAGGCGTTCGAGCACGCTGAGGTCCTGGCGTGCCGCGTCGGCCAGCTTCACCACAATCGGCACCTGGCGTTCAGGCAGGTTCAGTTTGGGCAGCGACACGTCGTAGTCGCCCAGGGTCGCAATGCGCAGCGTCTCGCCGATGGCCGCGCTGGTCACACCGAGGTCGGCGGCGCGCGCGAAGTCCGGCCGCACGGCGATTTCGGGGCGGATCAGGCTGGCGCTCGAGGCCACGCTGCCCAGGCCCGGCACGGTGCGCAAATCCTTTTCCACGGCCAGCGCCGCTGCCTGCAGCGCCACCGGGTCTTCGCCGGTCAGCACCAGCACGTATTTTTCGCCCGAGCCGCCCAGGCCGACCTTGGTGCGCGCGCCGGGCAAGGCTTCGAGGGCTGCACGCATCTTGTTTTCAATGCCCTGCTTGCGCGGGCGTTCGCTGCGTTCGGTCAGCAGCACCGTCAGCGTGGCCTTGCGCGTCTCCGACGCGCCGGCCATGGCAAACGGGTCGGTGCCCGCGCTGCCCCCGCCTATGGTGGTGTAGACGCTGCGCACATGCTCGACCTGGCTGACCAGCAGGCGCGCCTGTTCGGCCGCGGCTTCGGTCTGCGCCAGGCTGGTGCCGGGTGGCAGTTCCAGATAGACCTGCGTCTGCGAGTTGTCGTCGGGCGGAATGAAGCCGGTGGGCAGCAGCGGAATCAGCAGGATGGAGCCGATGAAAAAAACCGTCGCCGCGACCATGGTGGTCACGCGGTGCTTGAGGCACCAGGTGGCCGCACGCATGTACAGCTTCATCCAGGCCGGGTCCTTGTGCTCGCCGACGATGGGTTTGAGCAGGTAGGCCGCCATCATGGGGGTGAGGACACGCGCCACCACCAGCGAGGCGAACACCGCCAGCGAGGCGGTCCAGCCGAACTGCTTGAAGAACTTGCCCGCCACACCGCTCATGAACGCGGTCGGCAGGAACACCGCAATCAGCGTGAAGGTGGTGGCCACCACCGCCAGCCCAATCTCGTCGGCCGCTTCCATCGCCGCCTGGTAGGGCGTCTTGCCCATGCGCAAATGCCGCACGATGTTTTCCACCTCGACAATCGCATCGTCGACCAGGATGCCGATCACCAGCGACAGCGCCAGCAGCGTCACCACGTTGATCGAAAAACCCAGCAGGTACATGCCGATGAAGGCCGGAATCACCGACAGCGGCAGCGCTACGGCCGAGACAAAGGTGGCGCGCCAGTCGCGCAGGAACAGCCAGACCACCAGCACGGCAAGCAGCGCGCCCTCGTAGAGCAGGGCCATCGAGCCGTCGTATTCTTCCTCGACCGGTTTGACGAAGTTGAAGGCTTCGGTCAGCACCAGGTCGGGATGCTGCAGCTTGAGTTCGGCCAGCGCCACCTGCACCGCGGCACCCACCGTGACCTCGCTTTCGCCGCGGCTGCGCGCCACTTCAAAACCCACGACGGGTTTGCCGTCGAGCAGCGCAGCCGAGCGCGGGTCGGCAACGGTGTCGCTGACCGTGGCCACCTGGTCGAGCCGGATGCGCCGGCCGTCGCTGAGCGCCAGCTCCAGCCGGCCCAGCTCGTCGGCGGATTTCACCGTGGCCAATGTACGCACCGGCTGTTCGCTGCCGCCCAGGTCGGTGCGCCCGCCGGCGCTTTCGGTCTGCACCTGCTTGAGTTGGCGCGAGATGTCGGCGGCGCTGGCGCCCAGCGCCTGCAGCTTGGAGGGATCGAGCGCCACGCGCACCTCGCGTGTCACGCCGCCCACGCGGTTGACTGCGCCCACGCCGCGCACGGCCAGCAGCTTGCGCGAGACCGTGTTGTCGACAAACCAGGACAGCGCCTCGGCATCCATGCGCGGCGAGCTGATGGTGAAGGCCAGCACCGGCTGGCCGGCCAGGTCCACCTTGCTGACAATCGGGTCGCGCACGTCACCGGGCAGGTCGGAACGCACGCGCGCGACCGCTGAACGCACGTCATCGACGGCTTCCTGCACCGGTTTTTCGAGGCGGAACTCGGCCGTGATGGTGACGCCGCCGTCCTGCACCTTGGTGTAGATGTGCTTGAGGCCCTGCACCGTGGCAATCGAGTTCTCGAGCTTGCGCGCCACTTCGGTTTCAAGCTGCGCCGGCGCGGCGCCCGGCAGTGAGGCCGAGATGCTGACGGTCGGCAGGTCGATGTCGGGAAAGTTTTGCACCTTCATGGCGTTGAACGACAACATGCCGGCAAAACTCAGCAGCACAAACAGCATGATCGCGGGGATCGGGTTCTTGATCGACCAGGAGGAAACGTTCATCAGAAAGCTCCCTATTTAGTAGCTTGAGGCGCAGGCGCAGCAATGGCTGCGGCTTTATTTGCTACTGCGGCTTCACTGACGCGGACCAGGTCGCCGTCGTTGAGGAAGCCGGCGCCATCGACCACGATGCGCGCGTCTGGCGCCAGGCCGGAGAGCACCTCGACCCGGTCGCCCGCGAGCCGGCCGGTCACCACCTTGACCTGGCTGACGCGGTTGTCGGGTGCCAGGCGGAACACAAAGTTGAAGCCGTCGCGCACAACAATGGCGCGCTGCGGCACCGTCAGCGCGTCCGAACTGCCAAGGTTGAATTCGCCGCGCGCAAACATGCCGGCCTTGGCGGGTGAATTTTTGGCGGGCAGGATGGGCAGATCGACATACACCAGCGCCGAGCGCGTCTGCGGGTCGACCGTGGGCGCAATCATGCGCACGCGGCCCTGGATCTCGCCACCGCTGGCGGGGCGCACAACCGCGGTGGTGCCGGCCGTGAGGCGGCCGAGCTCGGCCGAGGTCACTTCAGCGCGCCACTCGAGCCGGCCCTTGCGGATCAGCCGAAACAGCTCGGTGCCGGCGCTGACGACAGCGCCTACGGTGGCTGTGCGCGCGGAGATCACGCCGCTGTCGGGCGCCAGCACCTGGGTTTGCCGGCCGCGCAGCTGCTGCGCGCCCAGCACGGCCTGCGCCGCCTCGGCGCGCGCCCGGGCGGTTTTTTCGGTCGTCAGGTACTGGTTGATCTGCTGGGTGCTCAGCGCGCCCGAGTTCTGCAGCGTGCGCGCGCGTTCGGCATTGGCCGCGGCGTCGGCCGCGCTGGCCTGCGCTTCCAGCAGGCTGGCGCGCGCCTGTGCCACGTCGGCCTGCACGCTTTCGGTTGAAAAGGTCGCCAGCACCTGACCGGCCTGGACCACGTCACCGACATTGACCCGCACCTCGGTCAGGCGCAGGCCGTTCGATTCGGAGCCGATGATGGCTTCCTGCCAGGCCACGATGTTGCCGTTGGCGGCCAGCATGAGGGGCAGGCGCGCCGGCTGCGGCTGCGCGGCGGTCACGGTCAGGGCCGGCTTGGGCGCGGCCTTGGCGTCTGCGGCGGCGTCCCCGGATTTTCCGGACGACAGGAAAAAGAAGGCGCCTGCGGCCACCGCGGCAACAACGAGGGCGATCACGGCAACGGGTTTGAGTTTGAATTTTTTCATGGTGTTCTTGGAATCAAACAGGGACAGTCAAGAGGGGAAAAACTCAGGGCCGGGCGGGTGCGGCCTGTGCATTCGACGAGGCGGAAGGGCCGGCCTCGGGGCCGGTCATGGCCGGCGTCCAGCCGCCGCCCATGGCGCGGTACAGCGCCACCCAGGCCGAGCGGCGTTCGCGCTGCAGCGTGGCCAAGGCGGTTTCGGCACCGAGTTGCGCGCGCCGCGCGTCTTCCAGTTCAACCAGGCTGGCCAGGCCATTGCGGTAACGCGCGTCGGTGCCGGTGAAGGATGCGCGGTAACCGGTCACCGCGGTCTGGGCATCGCCTTCGCGTTCAGCGGTGCTCTGCAGCGTGACCAGGGCTTCCTCGACCTCGCGCACGGCCTGCCGCACCCGCGCGCGGTACAGCGCGGCCGCTTCCTCGTAACGCGCCTGCGCCGCATCGACGTCGGCCGCACGGCGGCCGCCATCGAACAGCGGCAAGGTCAGGGCCAGCGGCCCGATGGACCAGGTGTCCAGTGTGGTGCTCACGCCGCCGGCGCGAAAACGCGAGCTGCCGATGGCACCACTCAGGCTCAGGCGCGGGTAACGCTCGGCCTGCGCGCTGCCGACGTCGGCGCTGGCGGCCGCGACATCGCGCTCGGCGTTGAACACGTCGGGACGCTGCGCGAGGGCGCTGGCCGGTACGTGTGCTATTGAAATCATAGCTGTTACCGCAGGCAGGTCGGGCGTCGCGGCCACTTTTTGTCTTATATCCGGTTCGGTCAGACCGGTCAGGGCCACCAGCGCCTTCAGGTCGAGCTCGCACTGCGCGCGTTGTTGTGTGGCCCGGCCGCGGGCTTCAGCCGCGCTGGCGCGAGCCAGCCCGTCGGTGGCCGGTGCGGTGAAACCGGCGCCGGTGCTCAGCCCCGACAGGCGCGCCGTCTCGCCGCGTGACCTGGCGTCGGCCCGTGTCACCGCCTCGAGCTGGCGGCAGGTGCGCAGGCTGTAGTACTGGTTGGCCACTTCCGCCGCCACCGAGACGCGCGCGTCGTGCCACTGCGCCCGGGCGCCGGTCAGGCGTTCGCCGGCGGCATCGCGGCCGGCCAGCCGGCCGCCGAACACGTCGATTTCCCAACTCGCCTGCAGGCCGGTCTGCGTGGTGGTCGTGACCGGCGCCGGGCCCGGCCCGGTGGCCTGCTGCGAGCGGCCCCGGCTGGTACTGGCCGTGGCATCGAGCGAGGGCAGCAGGGCCGCGCCGGCGGCCACCCGCGTGGCGCGGGCCTGCTCGATGCGCGAACGCGCCGTGGCCACGGTCGGGCTCACCGCCTGGGCGGCGGCGATCAGTTCGACCAGCAAGGGGTCGCCCTGCTGCTGCCACCATTGGGTCAGGTCAGTCAGGGCGCCGTTGTGCGGCAGGCCCGCGCTGCCGGCCTGTGCCGGCAAGGGGGCAAACCATTGCGAGGGGGCGTTGGCAGAAACCGCCGCCGGGGGGCTTTGCAGGGCGCAGGCGCCCAGCAGCAGCGGCACCAGGGCGCAGACAATGAAACGGGGTTTTTTCATGGCTTGTTCTTTTTCACGGGAAGGGGGGACTGGCGCCGGGCGCGTTCCACCGCGACCATGGCTTCGGCAAAATCCACCAGGCGCGCGGCCCACAGGTCGATGGCTTTGGGCGTGGCAATCAGTTGCGGCCGGACCGTCACGATCAGGTCGCGGCTGATGAAGGTCTGCATGGCCAGCCCGGTGATGGAAAACGCCAGCCTGTGCACATCGTCGTCGGGTTTCGTGACGCCCAGATGGCGGCCCAGCACTTCCACCAGTGCGGCGTGCGCCGGCAGGATGTTGTTGTCGAGCTGCTCGGCCCACAGGCCGGTCGGTTCCAGCATTTCGCGAAAGTGCAGGCGGGTGAGTTGTTGCACCAGGTCGCCCAGCTTCAGGGGCTCCAGAAAGCCCCCGATAAAACCTTCGAGGGCCTGCCGCAGTGTCAGGTGTGCCGGCAGGTAGCGCGCGATGTCGTCGCAGGGTTTGCCCAATGGTTCGGTGAAAACCGCGCGGTACAGCCCGGCCTTGTCGCCAAAATAGTAGCTGATCGCGGCAAGGTTGGCACCGGCCGCATGCGCAATCTCGCGCGTCGATGTTTTGGCAAAGCCCTTTTCGGCGAACAGCTTCAGTGCGCTGAGCAGCAGGTGGGCCCGCGCTTCGGCACCGTCGGCGCGTTGCTTGCGGGTTTCGGGTCCGCCGGCGGGGGGGTGGACAGGCAGGGAGGGTTTCATGGGCCCGATTGGACCATAAATCAAACGATTGATTTAATTAAAACAATTGTTTCAATTGTATGAATTTCATGCACGGCGGCCAGGGGCGAAGGCTCGGAAGCGTTGTTCAGGCGCCAGCGTGGGGCTCGCCGGCTTCGAACACCGTGTGCCACACCGCCAGGATGGCCTCGCGTTCGGACTGCAGCGCCGACGGCACAACCTGGGTTGGCTCTTCATTGAGGCGCGCCTGGTGCTGCACCCGGCGCAGCGCGCGGTAGGCGCGGGCCGCCGCCTGGCCCTGGCCGGCGGGCAGCAGGCCGGCGGCTTCGGCGCGCTGCAGCAGTGCGATGTTGCCGACGTTGTCGGCCAGCTCCGGGTGGCTGCGCGACTGGGACAACACCAGAAACTGCACGACAAATTCGGCGTCCACCATGCCGCCGGGGCTGTGCTTGACGTCGAATTTCTCCGTGGTTTTTTCACCCTTGAGCGCCGACGGACCGCCCCTGGGCGCGGGCGCCCCCTCGGGGGGCAGCGTAGCGTGGGGGCGTTTTATTGGATGGGCGGCGCGTACTTTCTCGCGCATCGCGACAATCTCGCGGCTCAGGGCCGGGATGTCGCGCGCGGCGCTGATCACGGCCAGCCGCACGGCGTCAAAATGCTGGCGCAGGGCGTCGCTGCCCTGGACAAAACGGGCGCGGGTGATGGCCTGGTGTTCCCAGGTCCAGGCGGTGTTGCTGCCGCGCTGCTGCTGGTAGTTGGCGTAGGCCTCGAAACGCGTGACCAGCAGCCCGGAGTTGCCGTTGGGCCGCAAGGCGGTGTCGATCTCGAACAGGTCGCCCTCGCCGGTCTTGATGGTCAGCCAGTTGATCAGCTTGCGCACAAAAGCGGCATACACCTCCGAGGCCCGCTCGTCCTCGTCGTCATAAACGAACACGATGTCCAGGTCGCTGCCGTAGCCGAGCTCCTTGCCGCCCAGCTTGCCGTAGGCAATGATGGCGAACTGCGGGGTCTCGCGGTGGCGGTTTTTCAGGCGCTGCCAGCACCAGTCGGTCGTGACCTTGAGCACCGCTTCGGCCAGGGCGCTGAGGTCGTCGGCGACCTGCTCAACCGTGAGTTGACCTTCGACGTCGCGCGCCAGCGTGCGAAACAGCTCGGCATGGTGCGCACGGCGCAGCAGGTTCAGGCAGCTTTCCTCGTCGTCCTCGCCGGTGCGGCGCAGGGCGGCCAGCCGCTGCTGCAGTTCCTGCATGAAGGCGGCGGCGTCAAACCGTTCATGCAGCATGGCGTCGCTGGCCAGCTCATCGATCACACCCGGGTGCTGCAGCAGGTAACGCGCCGGCCATTTGGCCGCGCCCAGAAGGCGCAACAGGCGCTCATGCACGGCGGGACGTTCCACCAGCAGCGCCAGATAACTTTCCCGGCGCAGCAGCGGCTCGATCCAGTCGACGATGCGCACCGCCGCTTCCTCGCCGACCTTGCCTTCGAGCAGCCACTGCGCGGTGCGCTGCACCAGCCGCGTCAGGCGCGTCCTGGCGTCGTCGCGCAGCCCCAGCACGCGCGGGTGCTCGCGCCACAACTCCACCCGGACGCGAAATTTGTCGGGCCATTGGTCCGACAGTTTTTCCAGCAGTTCGTCGAGGTTTTGCGGTGCGGCCGGGGCCGACTTGCCGCAGCCCTTGCAGTCGCTTTTTTGTCCCAGCAGCGTGTCGAACTCCTGGGCGACCAGCTCCCGGTGGGTGTCCAGCTCGCTCAGAAACGGGCAGCAGCTGCTGTAACCCAGGGTCTGGGCAATCCAGGCCAGGTCGTCATCGCGCGTCGGCAACACGTGGGTCTGCTGGTCATCGAGGTACTGGATGCGGTGCTCGACCCGGCGCAGGAAATCGTAGGCCCGCATCAGCGCCTCGGCCGTGGCCTGCGCCATCAGTCCGGCGCTGGCCACCCGCTGCAGCGCATCGACCGTCGGGCGGGTGCGCAGCTCGGGGAACTGCCCGCCGCGCACGACCTGCAGCAGCTGCACGGTAAATTCAATCTCGCGGATGCCGCCGCGCGACATCTTCACGTCGTTGGCGCGCTCGGGGTGGCCTGCCGCCCGTTTGGCGGCGTGTTCGCGGATCTGCCGGTGCAGGATGCGCAGCGCGTCGAACACGTTGTAGTCGAGGTAGCGCCGGAAGACAAAAGGCAGCACGGACCCGCGCATGGCCTGGGCCGAGCCGTTCTGGATACATTCGAGCGGCGCCACCACCCGGCTCTTGAGCCAGGCAAAACGCTCCCATTCGCGCCCCTGGACCTGGAAGTATTCTTCCAGCGCGCCCAGCGAGACGGCGGCCGGGCCCGAGTTGCCGTTGGGCCGCAGGGCCAGGTCCACCCGGAACACAAAACCGTGTTCGGTGGCCTCGCCAATCAGGTTGTAGATGGCCTTGACCTGCTGCGCGAAATATTCGTGGTTGGAAATGACGCCCCGGCCATCGGCCCGGCCGGCGGTCTCGCCGTCGTGGTCATAGACGTAGATCAGGTCGATGTCGCTGGAGACATTGAGCTCCCTGGCCCCGAGCTTGCCCATGCCGATCACCCACAGCTGGGCGCGCTGCCCGGCCGGGGCGCCCGGCATGTCGAGTGCCTGGGGTGCGCCATGCAGCGCGTCCAGCGGCTTGCGCGACTCGCAGATGGCGATGTCCAGCGCCAGTTCGGCCAGCTCGGTCATGGCTTTGGTGATGACCTGCAGAGGGGCCTGGCCACCGTCGCAGTCGAGAACCACGAGACGTTCCATGACCAGCTGGCGCAACACCCGCAAGGCCGAACCGGTGTCCAGTCCGCGTGCCTGCAAGGCGTCGTAGGTGATCTGCATGCCGGCCCGCTCGGGTGCACCGGGGGGCAACAAGGCCAACTCGTCGGCGTAACGCCGACGTATGCGCTGCACAAACCGCGAATAGCCCGATGCCGCCAGGGGCTGGGCCGACAGGTCGGTCGATGGCATGGACATTACAGGACTTCCCTGGCTTGCATTGAACGGACGGAAGCGCTGAAGGTCATAATTCTCATGTCCATGGATCAAACGACACCCTCCCAGCCGGCGCTTGCCTCTCGACGTCTCAAAATTGCCGCGCTGGTTGCCCGCCTGGCCTTGGGCCTGGTGCTGGCTTTCTGGGTGCTTTTCGGCGCGGCCTGGGCCGTGCTTCACGGCTGGATTGTGCCGCGAATCGGCGAATTCCGCCCGCGCCTGGAAACAGCAGCCAGCCAGGTCCTGGGTGTACCGGTGCGCATCGGCCAGATCACGGCCCGGCCGGGCGGGCTGATTCCGTCCTTCGAGCTGCGCGATGTGGCGTTGCTGGACGCCCAGGGGCGCGAAGCCCTGCGCCTGCCGCGCGTGCTGGCGGCCGTCTCGCCGTCCTCGCTGTGGGGTCTGGGTTTTGAGCAGCTTTACATCGACCGGCCCGAGCTGGATATCCGGCGCACGTCCGACGGCAAGATTTATGTGGCCGGCCTGGATGTGTCGCCCGACCCCAACGACGACAGCAGCGCCATCGCCGACTGGGTTTTTTCGCAAACCGAGTTTGTCATTCGCGGCGGCACGGTGCGCTGGACCGACGACCTGCGGCAGGTCCCGCTGCTGGCCCTGACCCAGGTGGACTGGACCTTGCGCAACCCGGGCCGGCGCCACCTGATGCGCCTGGATGCGACGCCGCCGCCCGAATGGGGCGAGCGTTTCAGCCTGCGCGGTGTGTTTCGCGAGCCGCTGTGGTCGGGCGGCGCCGGCCAGTGGCGCCGCTGGGCCGGGCAGATGTATGCCGAGTTCGGGCGGGTCGATGTGTCCGAGGTCAAGCGTTACGCCAACCTGGCCAGCCTGGGGATCGACCTGCGGGCGGGCAGCGGCGCGCTGCGGGTCTGGGCCGATGTCAGTGACGGGCAGATCACCGGCGGCACGGCCGATGTGGCGCTGCTGGAGGTGGATGCGCAACTGGGCAAGGCCCTGCAACCCCTGGCGCTGCAGGCCGTGAGCGGCCGTTTTGGCGGCCGGCAGTTTGCCAACGGCTTCGAGTTCGCCACCGAAGGGCTGCAGTTTCGCACCCGCGATGGCCTGCAGTGGCCGGGCGGCAATGTGTCGCTGGTCTACACCGGTGCCGAGGGCAAGGCAGCTGCACGCGGCGAGTTCCGCGCGGACAAACTCGATCTGGCCGCGCTGGCGCTGATCGCCAGCCGGCTGCCGCTGGGCGATGCGGCGCATGCCATGCTCACCTCGCTGACGCCCAGGGGCCTGGTGGACGTCGTTGAAGCGCGCTGGCAGGGCGCGCTCGATGCGCCTCTTGCCTACGCCGCCAAGGGGCGGGTGTCGCAGCTTGAAGTTGCACCCCAGGCCGCGGCCCAGGGGACAAGCGACCGGCCCGGTGTGCGGGGTGCGGCGGTGGATTTTGACCTGACCCAGCAGGGCGGACAGGCCAAAGTCAGGATCACCAATGGCGACCTGCATTTGCCCGGCATTTTCGAAGACCCGCGCCTGCCGTTCGACCAGCTGTCGGCCGACGCCCAATGGAAGCTGACCGGCCCGAAAATCGAATTGCAGCTGCGCAACCTGGTGTTTGCCAACGCCGATGCCCAGGGCAGCGCGCAGGCCAGCTGGCACACCGCAGACGCACCGGCAGCGGCTGCCGGCGGCGCCGCCCACGACGGCCGCTTTCCCGGTGTGCTGGATTTGCAGGGCAGCCTGAGCCGCGGCGACGGCGGCCGGGTGCATCGCTACCTGCCCCTGATCCTGCCCGACACGGTGCGCCACTATGTGCGTGATGCGGTGACCCAGGGTGCGCTCAGCGACGTGAAATTCCGGCTCAAGGGCAATTTGAATGACATGCCGTTTGCCGACCCCAAGCTCGGCGAGTTCCGGGTGTCGGCCAGGGTGGCCAAGGCGACCCTGGCCTATGTGCCCCGGTCGATACAGCCGCGTGACGCCGGCGCCTGGCCGGCCCTGAGCGAGCTTGATGGCGAACTGGTGTTCGACCGTGCCTCCATGCAGGTCAATGGCGCGACGGGGCGGATCGCCGGTTTTCCCGGTTTGCAGGTGGTCAAGGCCGACGCGCGGATTCCCAACCTCATGCACGGTGCCACGGTGCAGGTGGTGGGCGAGCTCAAAGGGCCGCTGGCCGAGGCCGTGGCAGTCGTCAATACCTCGCCCCTGGGCGACATCACCGGCCAGGCGCTGGCCACCACCGTGGCGACCGGGACAGCCGGCTACAAGCTTGAACTGAGCCTGCCGCTGGACGACCTCGACAAGTCCAGGGTGAAAGGCAGTGTCAGCCTGGCCGGCAACGATGTGCAGTTCACACCGGACACGCCGCAGCTCACCCGGGCGAAGGCCCTGGTGAGCTTCACCGAAAGCGGCTTTGCCATCAGTGGCGGACAGGCGCGCCTGCTGGGCGGCGACGTCCGCCTGGAGGGGGGCACGCGCACAGCGCAGGCCGGCGCGGTCCGGCCCGCGGAGTTTCCGGATGCGACCGTGCTCATTCGGGCCCAGGGCACCCTGAGCGCCGAGGGGCTGCGCCAAGCCCGGGGGCTCGATCTGGTGTCGCGCCTGGGCAGCCGCGCCAGCGGCAGCGCCGCCTACACCGCCAGCCTCGGCTTCTGGCGCGGCGCCACCGAGATCAGTGTGTCCAGCAACCTGCAGGGCATGGCCTTGAGCCTGCCGGCTCCCCTGAACAAGAGTGCCGAGACCGCCCTGCCGGTGCGTTTTGACAACACGGTTGTGCGTGGCGCGACTGCAGGGCAGGCCCTGCAGGACCAGCTGTCACTGACCGTGGGGCGGCTGGCCTTGGTGCAGTACGTGCGCGACATCAGCGGGTCGGAGCCCCGTGTGTTGCGCGGCAGCATTGCCATTGGCCTGGAGCCTGGTGAAAGTGCACCGGTGCCTGAGGCCGGGGTGGCCGCCAACATCAATCTCGCGAGTGTTGACATCGATGCCTGGGAGCAAGTGCTGGCCGCCAGCCCGGCGCCGGTTGCCGCGGCACCGGCCGAGCGGCTGACCCCCGCCAGCGCCGTGCTGGGTTATCTGCCGACCACCATGGCGATACGTGCCAGGGAGCTGGTGTTCGACGGACGAAAACTCAACAACGTCGTGCTCGGCGGATCGCGTGACGGTCTGACCTGGCGCGCCAACATCGACGCGACCGAGCTCAATGGGTACGTCGAGTTTCGCCAGGCCGGCGGCGCGGGTGCCGGACGGCTGTATGCGCGCCTGTCGCGCCTGAGCCTGGGCCAGAGCACGGCCAGCGAGGTCGAGGCCATCCTCAACGAGCAGCCTGCCAACGTCCCGGCTCTCGACATCGTGGTGGAAGACCTGGAGCTGCGCGGCAAGAAACTGGGCCGGGTTGAAATTGAAGCCATCAACCGCGGCGCCGGGACGGTGGCCCGCGAAGGGGGCGCGCGCGAGTGGCGGCTCAACAAGCTCAATGTCATCGTGCCGGAGGCCACGCTGACGGCCACCGGCAACTGGGTGGCCGTCAATGCGCAGCAGCCGGTGGCTGCGGGCGGGGCGCGCGGGGCGGTCGAGCGGCGCCGCAGCGTGATGAACTTCAGGCTCGACATTGCCGATTCGGGCGAACTGCTCAAGCGCTTTGGCATGAGCGATGTGATCCGTCGCGGCAAGGGCAAGCTCGAAGGCCAGATCGCCTGGGTGGGCTCGCCGCTGAGCCTGGACTACCCGAGCCTGAGCGGGCAGTTCAATGTGAATGTGGCCTCCGGCCAGTTCCTCAAGGCCGAACCGGGCATTGCCAAGCTGCTCGGGGTGCTCAGCCTGCAGGCCCTGCCCCGGCGCCTGACGCTGGATTTCCGCGACGTGTTTTCGGACGGCTTTTCCTTTGACTTCGTGCGCGGCGACGTCAGCATCAACCAGGGCCTGGCGTTTACCAACAACCTGCAGATGAAGGGCGTCAACGCCGCCGTGCTGATGGAGGGCAAGGCCGACATCGCCAAAGAAACCCAGGACCTGACGGTGGTGGTGGTGCCTGAGATCAACGCAGGCACCGCGTCCCTGATTGCCACCGTCATCAATCCGGCGATTGGCCTGGGCTCCTTCCTGGCCCAGTATTTCCTGCGCCGCCCGCTGACCGAGGCGGCGACCCAGGAATTCCACATTGACGGAACCTGGACCAACCCGAAAATCACCAAGGTGGATCGCAAGGCCGCGGCCGAGGTCAAGCCCGGCGAGAAGCCCGACGAGGATACCGGAGCAAGGAAGTAGCCATGCACGTCGCCGCCCTTCAAATGGTTTCGGGGACCAGCCTCCCCGCCAACCTGGTCATGGCCAGGCAGTTGCTGGAGCGAGCTGCCGCACAGGGCGCCGAGCTGGCGGTGCTGCCCGAGTATTTTTGCGTGATGGGTTTGAAGGACACCGACAAGCTCGCGGTGCAGGAGGCCGCCGGCGAGGGCCCGATCCAGGATTTTCTGGCCCGATCCGCGCGCGAACTGGGGCTCTGGATTGTGGGCGGCACCGTGCCGCTTGGCGCCAGCGACCGCCAGCATGTGCGCAACAGCTCGCTGGTGTATGCGTCGACGGGTCAGTGCGTCGCGCGTTACGACAAGATTCACCTGTTCCGGTTTGACAACGGGCTGGAGCAGTACGACGAGTCGCGTGTGATTGAAAGCGGCGCAACGCCGGTGACCTTCGAGCTTCCCTCGGTCGATGGCCACTGTTACCGGGTCGGCCTGAGCGTCTGTTACGACCTGCGTTTTCCCGAGCTGTACCGGGCCATGAAGGCGGACCTGCTCCTGGTGCCCAGCGCCTTCACGCGGACCACCGGCCAGGCGCACTGGGAAGTCCTGCTGCGCGCGCGCGCGATTGAAAACCTGGCCTATGTGGTGGCTGCGGCCCAGGGGGGCGAACACGACAACGGGCGCCGCACCTGGGGCCAGAGCCTGGTGGTCGACCCCTGGGGTGACGTGCTGGGTCAGCAGGCCCAGGGCCCCGCCGTGGTCATGGCCGAGGTGAGCGCGGACAGGTTGCGGGCGGTTCGCCTGCAGCTGCCCGCGCTGGACCACGGGGTGTTGTGAGCGAGCCCAGCGAACCCAGCGAAGCGGCCAGCCGCGCCGAACCGTCTCCGGACCGGCGGCGCTGGAGCCGGCGCTGGGGTCTGTGGGCCCTGCTGGTGGCGCTGCTGCTCGGCCTGTTGTCCACGCTGGTCTGGCTCGCCGGGCGCTACGAGTCCAGCCAGGTGCAAAGCCGGCTGGAGCAGGACGCGGTGCAGACAACCACCGACATTCGCGCCGCATTGACACGCAACGTCCAGGGCATCCAGGCCTTGCAGGCCAGCAGCCCGGATCCGGCTGCATGGCGTGTGCCCGCGTCCGCGCTGCTGCACGAACACCGGGAGATGTTGCGGCTGGAGTGGCGCGATGCGGCGCTGGCGCCGGTCTCCTATGCACAAACGCCTTACCGGCCTTCGGTGTTTGAGCGGCTCGGGCGCGCCAGCGCGCAGACCGACGTCAGTTTTGCCTGCGCGGCGGCGCGCCGTTTCAGCGGCCCGGCCTATTCGAGCAGCTACTTTTTGCCGCAGGCCGATGGGCTGGGGCTGGAGGTGCTGGACATGTGCCTGCCGGTGCTGGCGGGCGGACAGCTGACGGGCTACCTGCTGGCGACCTATTCGCTGCAGGAGATCCTGTCCGAGCTGGTGGGCCGGCAGTTGGCGCGTGGTCACGGCCTGGCTTTCACCGAGGCCGACGGCACGCGCCTGGCCATGTACGGCAACCCGGCCCGCGGCAACCGCGGTTATGTCGCGCAGCAACTGCTCGATCTGCCGGGCAACACCATGGTTCTCCGTATGGAGCGCCAGCTCGGAACGCCGGCCCTGTTTCCCAACCTGCTGACCGCGCTGGTGGCGGCCATGTCGCTGGCGCTGGTCGCCGTGCTGGCGCTGCTCGGGCGCGACATGCGCCGGCGCCTGAAGGTCGAGCATGACCTGGCCGACGCGCTGGCCTTTCGCAAGGCCATGGAGGATTCGCTGGTCACCGGCATGCGGGCCAGGGACCTGCAGGGTCGCGTGACCTACGTGAACCCGGCCTTTTGCCAGATGGTGGGGCTGGAGGCCGGCGAGTTGCTCAAGCACGGCACGCCGCCGCCATACTGGCCGCCCGAGCAGGTCGAGGAGTACGAGCAGCGGCAGGCGCGGCGACTGGCCGTCGGCGCCACCCTGCCGCGGGAAGGCTTCGAGTCCGTCTTCATGCGCCGGGATGGCTCGCGGTTTCCGGTGCTGATCATCGAGGCGCCGCTGATCAACGCCGTGGGCAAACAGACCGGCTGGATGACCGCCATCCTCGACGTCAGCGAACAGCGGCGCGTCGAGGAGTTGTCGCGGGCCAGCCAGGACCGGCTGCAGGCCACGGCCAGGCTGGCCACGGTCGGCGAGATGGCTTCGCTGCTGAGCCACGAACTGAACCAGCCGCTGGCCGCCATTTCCAGCTACGCGACCGGCTCGCTGAATTTGCTGCAAAGCGCGGTGGCCGGCGAACCGCAGCCGCCCGACAACCAGGACCTGCAGCTGGCGATGCGCCGCATTGCCGAGCAGGCCGAACGCGCCGGCAAGGTCATCAAGAGCGTGCATGACTTTGTGCGCAGGCGCGACCAGGTGCGCGAGCCCGTCACGCCGCGCGCCCTGCTCGACGCGGTGCTGCCGCTGGTCAGCCTGCAGGCCCGCAAGCTGGGGGTCCGGGTGCTGATCCAGGTGGACGAAAGCTGCGCGCCGGTGTTGTGCGACCGGACCATGGTCGAGCAGGTGCTGCTCAACCTGGCGCGCAACGGCATGCAGGCCATGCAGTCGCCGGACAAAAGCCGGCGCGCCGACAGGCTGTTGATCCTGCGCGTGCGGCCGGCGGCCTCCAATGCACACAGCCGCTGGGTGGAGTTTGCCGTGATCGACCACGGGGAAGGCATTTCGGAGGACGTGGCGCGCCAGCTGTTCACGCCCTTCTTCACGACCAAGGCCGAGGGCATGGGCCTGGGGCTGAGCCTGTGCCGCACGGTGATCGAGCAGCACGGCGGGTTTCTTGGTTTTGCGGCGGGCCAGCCTCAGGGTACGATTTTCACCTTTACATTGCCGGCTGCGGTCACCGCCGTCGCGGTCGCCGAAGTGTCCGCCTGAAAACCCGCCTGCGGGAAGGAATAGCCATGGAACCCATCCAGAATGCCACGGTCTACATCGTGGATGACGATGCCAGCGTGCGCGAGGCGCTGGCCTGGTTGCTGCGTTCGCGGCGCCTGACCAGCGAGACGTTTGCCAGCGCCGAGGCATTCGACGAGCGGATCTCAGGGGGGTTCGCCATCGCCACGCCCTCGTGTGCCCTGCTCGATGTGCGCATGGGCGGCATGAGCGGGCTGGCCATGTTCGAAAAGCTGATCGGGTATGGCCTGCTGCCCACCCTGCCGGTGATTTTTCTTACCGGTCACGCCGACGTGCCGACCGCGGTCGATGCCGTCAAGCGGGGTGCTTTCGATTTTTGCGAGAAGCCCTTTTCCGACAATCTGCTGGTGGACCGCATCGAGCAGGCGTTGATGCAGTCGGCAGCGGCGCTGGCCGATCTCAGCAAGCACACCGGCCTGCATGCGCGCCTCGAAGGCCTGACGGAGCGTGAGCGCGACGTCATGAAGCTGGTCGTGGAGGGCTTGCCGAACAAGCTGGTGGCCGACCAGCTCGACATCAGCGTGCGGACGGTGGAAGTGCACCGGGCCCGGGTTTTTGACAAAATGCAGGTAAAGTCGGCAGTGGAGCTGGCGAATCTGCTCCGTAATTTATAGCGTTAAGGCGAATCCCCGGGTTTTTCCGGTGGTGCCTCGCGCTGGGCATCGCTTTTGAGTTCGCCCTTGTTGCGGCCGGAGAACATCGTCCACCAGACAATGAAGACCAGAATGAGCAAGGCCCCCAGGGCTTCGAGTAAAAGTAAGGCCATGACTGTTTTTCCCCGGATAACACCGACACTTGTCATTATCGCCGCCGTGCTGGGCCTGGTGTCCTGCGCAACAGCGCCCGTGCCTGCACCCCCCCTGCCTTCGGCGCCGGCCGCCGCCAGCGTGCCTGCGCGTCCCGGGTCAGGCGCAGAGGCGGGCGCCATGGTGCGCGGCAAGAGCCGCTGGGTGCCGGTGGCCTGGAGCGAACTGCCGGGGTTTGAAAATGACGCGCTGTTTGAGGCCTGGAACGCCTGGCTCAAAAGCTGTGAGCGGCCCGGACCGGTGTTTGCACCGCTGTGTGGCGAGGTGCGGCGCCTGAGCATTGCGACAGGGCAAGAGCAGCGCGCCTGGATGGTGGGCCGGCTGCAACCTTACCGGGTCGAAACCCTGCAAGGCACGGCCGAGGGACTGCTCACCAGCTATTACGAACCCGTGCTCAGGGCCAGCCGGCAGCCCGGCGCCGCTTACCCGGTGCCGCTGTACCAGCCCCCGGCCGGTCTGGGCAGCCGCAAGCCCTGGTACACCCGGCAGGAAATCGAGACGCTGCCCGAGGCGCAGGCCGCACTGCGCGGGCGGGAGATCGCCTGGCTGGCCGATCCGATTGATGCGATGTCGCTGCACATCCAGGGCTCGGGCCGGCTGGCCCTCACCGACGCCGGTGGTGCGCAGCGTACCGTGCGTGTTGCATTCGCCGGCTCCAACGACCAGCCTTTTCGCAGCATCACCCAGTGGCTGATGGAGCAGGGCCAGGGCCGGATGAACGCGCCCTGGACCGAATCCACCAAGGTTTGGGCGGCGCAAAATCCGCAGCGCGTGTCGCAACTGTTGTGGAGCAACCCGCGGTATATCTTTTTCCGTGAAGAAACCCTGAGCGAGATGGACGCGGCCTACGGCCCGCGCGGCGCCCAAGGCGTGCCGCTGACGCCGGGCCGTTCGATCGCCGTGGACCGGGAGAGCATTCCCTACGGCACCCCGGTCTGGCTGGCCTCGCGCGGCGCGGCGGCAGACCTGCAAAAACTCGTGATCGCGCAGGACACGGGCAGCGCCATTGTGGGTGCCGTGCGGGCCGACTATTTTGCCGGGACGGGGCCGCAGGCCGGCGAGCTGGCCAGCCGGGTGAGCCAGCCTTTGCGCCTGTGGGTGTTGTGGCCCAAATGAGCCTGCCGCCCACCTTTCTTCCCCGCTGCAGCCTGCTGCTCGCTGCGCTTGCCTTGCTCTCGGCTTGCGCCGCCACCGGCACCGGATCAGTGGCCGCGCGTTACCGCTGTGAACATGGCATTGACTTCAGCGTGAGGTTTGTGGATGACAGCGCGCTGATCGAGAGTTCGCGCGCCTCCGACGTGCTTTTCCGCGACGCAGGCGGGCAAGGCGCCTCGCAGACCGTGTACAGCAACACGCGTATGCGCGCCGAGTTTGGCCTGGGTTCGGGCGGGCGTGAGGCGGTGCTGCGCTACCCGCTGCTGCCGCTGGTGGCGCGCTGCGTGCGGGATGGAAAAGAAGCCTCCTAACGCAGCGAGATCCGCAGCTGCACCGTCAACGCCGACCAGTTTGCCGACTGCGTGCGCAGGCGCCCAGGTTTCGGGATTCGCGGCCGTCGCGCACCTGCCGGACTTCGATCTGCAGATGGCGCATCAGCAGGCTTGATTTGCTATTAATTCAGGAGCTGCTTGCGCAAGTGCAGCAAGGGCTGGAGCCATAAAAAGCACTGAAAACATGGATGAAACGGCGAGCGGGCGGCATCCACGCAGGGCGCGGGCGGTCAGGGTGTCTTGTCTGACAAATGGCCCAGCGGCAGCACGCTGCTGGACTTGATCTCGCCCAGGGAAAAGCTGGTGTGCATATCCTTCACATTGGGCAGGTTCAGCAGGCTTTTCAGAGCGAAGCGCGAGAAGCTGTCCAGGTCCCGGGCCACCACCTGCAACTCGAAGGTTCCGGTGCCGCTGATGTAGTGACAGGCGATGATCTCAGGCAATTTGCGGATGGCTTCCTCCATCGCGCTGGTCGCATCGCCCGTGTTGCGATCCGCATCCAGGCGCACAAAAGCCAGCACGCCCAGGCCGATCTTGTGGCGGTCTATCTCCGCGCGGTAACCCTTGATGAAGCCGCCGTCCTCCAGTGCCCTGACGCGCCGCCAGCAGGGTGCGGCGCTCAGGCCGACGCGGGTGCTGAGTTCGGCATTGCTCAAGCGGCCGTCGGTCTGCAATTCATGCAGGATCGCGAGGTCAAACTTGTCGAGTGTTTTCATGGGTGGCAATTTTAAGCAAGAATCTTTCTTGAAACGCGTTAAACAAGGGGTAAAAAGCAAAGACTTATCTGGCCATCGAGCCTACACTTTGCTCTTATATAGAGGCATCACCCTATCCGGGTGTGAGCCTTTTCGCGCTGCCCAAAAGGCGGTGTCAGCCCCACGACTGGAGACAAGATGAACGCCCCCCTTCCCGAACACATCCGCAAGGCATTGGAAACGGTGACCTTGGATGAAAATCTGCAAAGCGGATTTCGCCGCAGGCACAAATATGCAGGCGGCGCAGCCGGCTGTGCTGTATTTGGCGTCGAGCCGGCCATTCGTGGAGTCGCAGCATGAATGCCCCGCTACCAGAGCACATCCGCAAGGCGCTCGAGACCGTCACGCTCGACGACAAATACAGTCTCGATTACGGTCAGGCCTTCATGAGCGGCGTCCAGGCCCTCGTCAAGCTGCCCATGCTGCAGCGCCAGCGCGACGCCTTGCTGGGCAAAAACACCGCGGGCTTCATCAGCGGTTACCGCGGTTCGCCACTCGGTGGTTACGACCAGGCCTTGTGGAAAGCTTCGAGCTACCTGAAGGTACAGAACATCGTGTTCCAGCCGGGCGTCAATGAAGAACTCGCCGCCACGGCCCTGTGGGGCACACAGCAACTCGGCTTTTCGCCACCGGGCACCAACAAGTTCGACGGCGTGTTCGGCATCTGGTACGGCAAGGGGCCGGGCGTGGACCGTTGTTCCGACGTGTTCAAACACGCCAACATGGCCGGCACCACACCCTGGGGCGGCGTGATTGCCGTGGCCGGCGATGACCATGTGGCCAAAAGCTCCACCGCCGCGCACCAGAGCGACCATATCTTCAAGGCCTGCGGCCTGCCGGTTTTTTTCCCGACCAACGTGCAGGAAATCCTGGACCTGGGCGTGCATGCGTTTGCCATGAGCCGCTTTTCCGGCGTCTGGGCCGGCATGAAGACCATCCAGGAAATTGTCGAATCCAGCGCCACCGCGATGATCGACCCCGAGCGTGTGCAGATCAAGCTGCCGACCGACTTCCAGATGCCGCCTGGCGGCGTGCACATCCGCTGGCCCGACGCGGCGCTGGACCAGGAGGCGCGCCTGTTCGATTACAAATGGTATGCCGCGCTGGCCTACATCCGCGCCAACCGGCTGAACTACAACGTGATCGAAGGCCCGAACGACCGCTTTGGCATCATCGCCAGCGGCAAGGCCTACAACGACACCCGCCAGGCCCTGATCGACCTGGGCCTGGACGACGCCACCTGTCGCCAGCTCGGCATCCGCCTGCACAAGGTGGGTGTGGTCTGGCCGCTGGAAGCGCAGGGCACGCGCGAGTTCGCGACCGGCCTGCGCGAGATCCTGGTGGTCGAGGAAAAACGGCAGGTCATCGAGTACCAGCTCAAGGAAGAACTTTACAACTGGCGCGCCGATGTGCGCCCCAACATCTACGGCAAGTTCAACGAGGTGGATGGCGACTTCAGCGGCGGCGAATGGTCCATGCCCAACCCGACGGCCAACACCCTGCTGCGTGCCAACGCCGACCTGTCGCCCGCGTTGATTGCCAAGGCGATTGCGCAGCGTGTTCGCAAGCTGGGCCTGGACAGCGACATGACGGCGCGCATCGACGCGCAGCTGGCGATTCTGGAAGCCAAGGAACGCTCACTGCAGGTGCTGGAAGTCAAGGCCGACCGCCAGCCCTGGTTTTGCTCGGGCTGTCCGCACAACACCTCGACCAAGGTGCCTGAGGGCTCGCGTGCGATGGCCGGCATCGGCTGCCACTTCATGGCGCTGTGGATGGACCGCAGCACGTCGGGCTTCACCCAGATGGGCGGCGAGGGCGTGCCCTGGGTCGGCCAGCAGCCGTTCACGACCGACCAGCATATCTTTGCCAACCTCGGTGACGGCACCTACTTTCACAGCGGCTCGCTGGCTGTGCGCCAGTCGATTGCCTCGGGTGTGAACATCACCTACAAGATTCTCTACAACGACGCGGTGGCCATGACCGGCGGCCAGCAGATCGGCGAGCGGCCGGAAGGCCTCTCGGTGGTGCAGATTGCCCAGTCCATGCGGGCCGAAGGCGCGGCCAAAATCGTCGTGGTGACCGACGAGCCAGAAAAATACGACGGTGTGGCATTGGCCGAGGGTGTGACGGTGCATCACCGCGACGAGCTCGACGCCATCCAGCGGCAGTTCCGCGAGATCAAGGGCACCACGGTCATCATTTACGACCAGACCTGCGCCACGGAAAAGCGCCGGCGCCGCAAGCGCGGCACCATGATTGACCCGGCCAAACGCGTGGTCATCAACGAGCTGGTCTGTGAAGGCTGCGGCGACTGCGGCGTGCAGTCCAACTGCCTGAGCGTGGAGCCGCTGGAGACCGAGTTCGGCCGCAAGCGCCAGATCAACCAGTCCACCTGCAACAAGGACATGTCCTGCCTCAAGGGCTTCTGCCCCAGTTTCGTGACTGTCGAGGGCGGACAACTCAAGAAGAAGGCCAAGGGCAAGGCGGCTTCACCGTTTGAGATGGGTGCCTTGCCGGAGCCGCAGATTCCCGCGACACAAGGCGTCAACGGCGCTGTCTGGGGCATCGTGGTGGCCGGCGTCGGCGGCACAGGCGTCATCACCATCGGCCAGTTGCTGGGCATGGCCGGACACATTGAAGGCAAGGGCATCGTCACGCAGGATGCCGGCGGCCTGGCACAAAAAGGCGGCGCCACCTGGAGCCATGTGCTGATAGGCGCGAGCCAGGACGATATCCGCACCACACGTGTCGGCATGGCCGGCGCCGACCTGATCATTGGCTGCGACCCCATTGTGGCGGCCGGCAAGGAAACGGTGCTGCGCATGCGCGAGGGCCGCACCCATGTGGCGCTCAATTCCCACAGCACGCCGACGGCGGCGTTTGTGCACAACGCGAACTGGCAGAACCCGGCCGAGGCCTGCGCCGCGGAGATTGTCAAAGCCGTGGGTGTGGCCGGTGTCGGTGCCTTCAATGCCGACGCAGCGTCCATCAAGCTGATGGGCGACAGCATTTACACCAACCCGATGCTGCTGGGCTACGCCTGGCAAAAGGGATGGATCCCGCTGGAATACGCGTCACTGATGCGTGCCATCGAGCTCAATGCCGTCGCGGTGGACAACAACAAGACTGCCTTTGAATGGGGCCGCCGCGCAGCCCACGACCTGACTTCGGTGGAAAAGCTGTTTGCCTCCGCGCAGGTCATCAGCATGCCGGCGCCGCGCCAGGGCCTGCCGGAGCTGGTGGCGCGCCGCGTGGCCTTTCTGACGGATTACCAGAATGCGGCTTATGCAAAGCGCTACGAAAGTTTCGTGAACCGGGTCCAGCAGGCCGAATCGGCGCTCGGAAAAACGCTGCTCACACAAGCCGTTGCGAAGTACCTGTTCAAGCTGATGGCCTACAAGGACGAGTACGAAGTTGCGCGTCTGCACACCGACCGCAGTTTCCTGGACAAGGTCGACGCGATGTTTGAGGGCGACTTCAAGCTCAACTATCACCTCGCGCCGCCCATGATCGCGAAGAAAAACGACAAGGGCGAGCTGCAAAAGCAGAAGTTCGGTCCCTGGATGCTGACGGGCTTCAAAGTGCTGGCCAGGCTCAAGGGCTTGCGCGGCACGGCGCTGGACCCGTTCGGGCGCACTGAAGAACGCAGGATGGAGCGTGGGCTGATCGCCCGCTACGAGGCCAGCATCGAGGAAGTGCTGCGCACGCTGGATGCGGCCAACCATGCCGCGGCCCTTGACATCGCCCGTATTCCGGAGCTCATCAAGGGTTATGGCCACGTCAAGGCACGCCATGTCGAGGCTGCCCAGCAACCATGGAGCGCGGCGACGGCAGCATTCCGCCAGCCGGTCGCCAGCGAGCGTCAGCGGGCTGCCTGAGGACCCGCCGGGCAGGGCCGGGGGTCGCGTCCGGCCTGAAAAAGCCCGGTTGACCGCATTTGCCCGCCGGCAACGGCCTGCAAAGGGTGAAAACCGGTAGGGTTACAAGTCCTGACATCCACCCGGCCGCATACAATCGGCCTTCCGCGCCCCCGCTGTCACTAGTGGGAGCCTTACTTATTGTTGTGGAGTCTGCCGTGTTTATTTCTTCCGCGTTTGCCCAAACCGCCCCAGCCGCTGCTGCCGAAGGCGGCATGTTGTCTTCGCTCACCAGCATGCTGCCGCTGGTGCTGATGTTTGTGGTGCTGTATTTTGTGATGATCCGCCCGCAGATGAAAAAGCAGAAAGAGCATCGCGCGATGATTGACGCACTGGCCAAAGGCGACGAGGTGGTTACCGCCGGTGGCTTGCTCGGCACGGTTACCAAGCTGGGCGAGGCCTACCTGGGCCTGGAGCTTGCCACGGGCGTCGAGGTCCAGCTGCAGCGCAGTGCCATCGTCCAGGTCCTGCCCAAAGGCAGCATCAAGTCCTAATTTCCCCCGGCCGGCCGGCATGGGCCGGCTTTTTCAGCCCCTCAGTTTCCCAGGAACAGCACGCTCATGAATCGTTATCCGGTCTGGAAGTACGCGATCATCGTCGTCGCCCTGTTGATTGCCGCCCTTTACACGCTGCCCAATTTTTTTGGCGAGGCGCCTGCGGTGCAGGTGTCCGCCGCCAGGTCCAGCGTCAAGATTGACGAGACAACAGTCGCTCGCGTTGAGAAGGCGCTCAAGGATGTCAATATCGTTGCGGAGGCGGTGACTTTCGATGTCACATCGGTCAAGGCACGTTTCGGTGACACGGACACCCAGCTCAAGGCCAAGGACGCGATTGAAAAAGCGCTGCTGTCCGACCCGGCCACACCGTCTTACATCGTGGCCCTCAATCTGCTGTCACGCTCACCCGCCTGGCTGACCGCCCTGAACGCCCGGCCCATGTACCTCGGCCTGGACTTGCGCGGTGGTGTGCATTTCATGCTGCAGGTGGACATGCAGGCAGCACTGACGAAAAAAGCCGAGTCGCTGGCCGGGGACATCCGCCTGGTGTTGCGCGAAAAGAACATCCGCCACGGCGGCATCAACCGCAACGGCCAGGTCATTGAGGTCAGGTTCCGCGACGCGGCCACGCTGGAAGCCGCCAAACGCCTGATCCAGGACCAGTTTGCGGACCTGCAGCTGGCGGACGCGCCCGACGGAACCGAGTACAAGCTCAATGCCAGTATCAAGCCCGAGGCGGCCCGTCTGGTACAGGATCAGGCACTCAAGCAGAACATGGTGACGCTGCACAACCGCATCAACGAACTCGGCGTGGCCGAACCGGTGATCCAGCAGCAGGGACTGGACCGCATCGTGGTGCAGTTACCCGGTGTGCAGGACACGGCCAAGGCCAAGGATATTCTGGGGCGCACCGCCACGCTGGAAATGCGCCTGGTCGATGAAAGCGCAGAGGGCCGCGCGGCAGAGAGCGGCGCCAGCGCCGTTCCTTTTGGCTCCGAGCGCTTCCTGGAACGCGACGGCCGGCCCGTGATTGTCAAGAAGCAGGTGATCCTGACCGGCGAAAGCCTGACGGACGCCCAGCCGGGGTTTGACTCGCAGAGCCAGCAGCCCAAGGTGGACCTGACCGTCGATGCCAAGGGTGGGCGCATCATGCGCGACGTGAGCCGCGAAAACGTCAAGAAACGCATGGCCATCGTGCTGTTTGAAAAAGGCAAGGGCGAGGTGCTGACGGCCCCGGTGATCCAGAGTGAGCTTGGCAATCGCTTTCAGATCTCCGGTTCCATGAGTGTGACGGAAGCCAATGACCTGGCGCTGCTGCTGCGTGCCGGATCGCTGGCTGCCCCCATGGAAATCATTGAAGAACGCACCATCGGCCCCAGCCTGGGCGCTGAAAACATCGCCAAGGGCTTTCACAGCGTGGCTTGGGGTTTTGTCGTGATCGTCGCTTTCATGGCCGTTTACTACATGCTGTTCGGACTGTTCTCCGGTCTGGCCCTGGCGGTGAACCTGCTCCTGCTGGTGGCGGTGCTGTCCATGCTTCAGGCGACCCTGACCCTGCCCGGCATGGCGGCCATGGCGCTGGCGCTCGGCATGGCGATTGACTCCAATGTCCTGATCAACGAGCGGGTGCGTGAAGAGCTGCGCAATGGGGCGGCGCCACAGGCCGCCATTCACACCGGTTACGAACGCGCCTGGGCCACCATCCTGGACTCGAACATCACCACGCTGATTGCCGGGCTGGCCTTGCTGGCCTTCGGTTCCGGACCCGTGCGCGGCTTTGCCGTGGTGCACGTCATCGGCATTTTGACCAGTATGTTCTCGGCCGTGTTCTTCTCCCGTGGGCTGGTCAACCTCTGGTATGGACGGCAGAAGAAACTCAAATCGGTGTCCATTGGTACCGTCTGGCGACCCGCCGGCAGCACTACTGTGCCTGCCAAGCCTGCAGCGTCGGCCAACTAGACCACAGAACAACGGACAGAAAACGCCATGGAATTTTTCAAAATCAAAAAAGACATCCCGTTCATGCGGCATGCCTTGATCTTCAATGTGATTTCATTCACGACCTTTGTGCTGGCCGTGTTTTTCCTGTTTTCGCGCGGGCTGCACCTGTCGGTGGAGTTCACCGGCGGCACGGTGATGGAGGTCAGCTATTCACAGCCCGCCGATGTCGAAAAGGTCAGGGGTACCGTGGCGGGCCTGGGCTTTACCGATGTGCAGGTGCAGAATTTCGGCACGGCGCGTGAAGTGATGATCCGCTTGCCTGCGCAAAAAGGCGTGACCACCGCCCAGCAGAGCGAGAAAGTGATGGCGGCGCTGAAGGCAGACGACCCGCAGATCACTCTGCGGCGGACCGAGTTTGTCGGCCCCCAGGTGGGCGAAGAGCTGGCCCAGGATGGCCTGAAGGCGCTAGCCATGGTGGTGGTCGGCATCATGATTTACCTGGCCTTTCGCTTCGAATGGAAGTATGCGGTGGCGGCCATCATTGCCAACCTGCATGACGTCGTGATCATTCTCGGTTTCTTCGCATTTTTCCAGTGGGAGTTTTCGCTCTCCGTGCTGGCCGCCGTGCTGGCCGTGCTGGGCTACTCGGTCAACGAATCGGTGGTGGTTTTCGACCGGATCCGTGAAAATTTCCGCCGTTACCGCAAGATGAACACCGTGCAGATCATCGACAACGCGATCACCTCCACCATCAGCCGCACCATCATCACGCATGGTTCCACCCAGATCATGGTTTTGTCGATGCTGCTCTTTGGCGGACCGACCCTGTTTTATTTCGCGCTGGCCCTCACGATTGGCATCCTGTTCGGCATCTATTCTTCGGTGTTTGTGGCCGCGGCGATTGCCATGTGGCTGGGTATCAAACGCGAAGACCTTGTCAAGCCATCGGGGAAAAAGGAAGAGGATCCGAACGATCCGAATGCCGGCGCAACGGTTTAGACAAACCGCACCAACACATACACGGACGTGGCCGCAAACACCAAAAGAGACCTTCTTCTTGCCCGGCAGGCGCGCGAACGGTTTGTGAGCCACGCCGCGCGCATTCTGCCCGAGCTGGCCGGCGCCATCAGGCAAAAACTGTCTGCCCTGACCGAGCAGAGCGGCAGTGCCCGCGACATGCAGGACCGCCGTGACGCCTGGTTGTCCTTTCAGAACTCGGAATCGGTCTGGGTCAACGCCACCATCGCCGCCTGGAAAAATGCGCTGCTCCCGGTGGCCGCATCGGTTGGTATGGCGGTGGATACCGGCAAGTTCGAGCTGATGGGCAACGAGGTGATGGAGAACAGGATTCTTGCCTCCCGCCTCGCCTTGCGCCTGCTGGACAGCGCCAGCTGGGAGCTCAACGACCTGCGTCTGCGCGTCCAGAGCCTGGAGGGGGGGTCCGAACTCGCCAAGGAAGACATTCTCCGCCCCGAGGTCCTCTCGCAAAAAATGGTGGAGCAATGGACCCTGGCACCCCTGTCGCGCGAGGTATGGCTGATGGTTCAGGACCTGATCCAGCAGCAGTTGACCGCGCATCTGCTGGAGGCCTACCGCGCCGCCAACGAGTTCCTGATCAAGGAAAACGTGATGGTGGACATTGATCTGCGGGCTCTTGTCAAACGCACGCCCTCTGCAAACAGCCCGTTGTCCGTCCGCGCCAAACCCAAGCCGGAGGGCCGTCGCGCCACGGCGCCCGCCGGGCAGGCGTCCGGTGCGGGCTCGTCAGGCGGAGCTGGCGTTGATGGGGGCTCTTCAGGCGTTGGTGCCGCGGGCGGCGGACGTTCGGGATCAGGTTCAGGTTCAGGTTCAGGTTCAGGTTCAGGTTCAGGTTCAGGTTCAGGGCGTGGAGGTAGCGGTGGCGGTGGCAGCGCGTCGGGCGGAACAGGGGCTTCCGCGAACTCCGCCGCATCCAGGGAAGCGATCCACGACGAGACGCGCATGCAGACCGGGACGTCGCCACTGGCACGGGCACGCATGCGGGCGCAGGGGGTGATGGGGCATCTCAAGCGCCTGCTGTCCGACCATGCCGTTGACTTTGACCACACCCACGCCAATCAGCCTTCGCCCCGGCTGGCGCAGGCCCTGTCCAGGGTGCAAACCCGCGCCGCGACGGGCAATGCCTATGAAGGCACCCTGGTCGATGCACCCGGTCAGGTTTATGGTGCCGTCGATGTGGAGCAGGCGGCAGGCGCCCTGCGCCAGCGCACCAGTGACCTCAAGCAGGCGGCGAGCACGTCCAGTGAAAAGGCCACCATCGAAATCGTGGCGCTGATGTTCCAGAGCATTCTGGCGGAAGACCGTATTCCGCCTGCCGTGCGGGTGTGGTTTGCCAGGCTGCAGATGCCGGTGCTGCGTGTTGCGATTTCAGAACCCGAATTTTTCGGTTCCCTGCAACATCCGGCACGCCGGCTGATCGACCGCATGGGCTCCTGCGTGCTGGGCTTTGATGCAACGATCTCGGGCGGTGCGCTGGAGATCGAAATCAAGCGCATCGTGCAGGTCATCGAGCAATACCCGGAGACCGGCAGGCGGGTGTTCCAGCTGGTGTATGACGAGTTTCAGAAATTCCTTTCGAAGTTCCTGTCCGGGCAAGGCAGCGCCGCGCGCGTGGTCAGCGTGGCCCAGCAGATGGAGCAGAAGGAAACCATGGCCATCCAGTACACCATCGAGATGCGCAACATGCTCAACGACATGCCGGTGCGCGAAGAGATCCGTGAATTTCTCTTCAAGATCTGGGCCGAGGTGCTGGCCATTGCAGGCATGAAAAACGGGCCCCAGCACAAAGACACGATCACGCTCAAGCAAGCGGCGGCCGATCTCGTCTGGGCCGCCAGCGCCAAGCCCAACCGCAATGACCGGGCCCGCGTCATTGCCGACCTGCCCAAGCTGCTGCACCTGCTGCGTCTGGGCATGTCCATGCTGGGCATGACCGCGCCGGTGCAGGACCAGCACCTGAAGATCATCAGCGATACGCTGGCGGACGCCTTCATGTCCAAGACCGATGCCATCTCCCTGGAGCGCATCGAGGAGATGTCCAGGCGGCTGGCGAATCTGGAGGACTACCTGTCGGACGAGGATGTTGGTGACCTGCCGCTGGACACCGAAAACCTGGTCATGATGATCGGCATTGATGCCTCGGAAATCGCGGTGATTACCGACGGTGGCAGCCAGCCCAGTGAAGCCATGCGTTCCTGGGCGCAGGAGTTGCAGCTCGGGGCCTGGTTCACGCTGGACCACAACGGCCAGGTCAGCCATGTGCAGTTTGCCTGGCGCAGCGACCGCAAGCAGTTGAACCTGTTTGCATCGACCGACGGCCGCAACTTCCTGATCCAGGCGCGCCGCCTGGCGGCCTACTTGCAGGCCGGCCTGCTTGTACCTACCGAAGACGAGGCGCTCACGGTGCGCGCCACCCGCGACGCCTTGGCCAAGCTCGATGCCAATCCGGAGCGACTGTTAGGCTAAGTCGGTTAAGGTATGGGTCTTTACCAGCCGGGGCCGCGGAACCGGCTTTGCCGGGCCGCAGGCGCAGTGGCCCCCTCGGGGGGCAGCGAACCACACGAAGTGGGGAGCGTGGGGCTCTAGTGAGCCACGCGGAAGTCCGCGTCGTCGCAGAGTTCGTCCAGGACCAGTGCGTCGGGTTCTTCGCCGAAGCTCCAGTACACCATCAGCACAATGATCTTGAGGTCGTCCAGCGCAAGGGGGTCTCCCGGTGCAGCCATCGCCCGGTCGATCACGATTTCCCGCATGTGGGATGGCAGCACACCCGAAGACTCCAGGAAACTGACGAAGCCCAGGGCCTGGGCGCCGAGGTGGTCCTGCTCTGCCACCGAATAGACACGCAGGCTGCCGGCCGACTGGGGCTGAAAGCCCGGTAGCGTGATGGCCGTTGCGGGGAAAGGCGGGGCGCTGGCCGTCGAAGCGGCAGGCATGCCGACCTGGGTGTTCTGCGCGGCGATGTTCAGGCCGTTGAGCCAGACCAGCGCGGCCTGGATCTCGTCCGCCTCAAAACCGACTGCCGTGAGTTTGCGGCTCAGCTGGTGCAGCTCGGGGCAGGCGTCGCCTTGCCAGTAATTTTCGTAAACGTACACCAGTACTTCAAACATGCACTCAATATAACGCAGTTGGGAGCGGTGTGGCCATTGCACGAGGCCGAAGGCCCTTGGCCCAACGTAGCCGCAGGCGTCAACCCCTCGCCATGCGCTGAAACAGCCCGCCCTGCAGCCTGGCGACCTCTCCAGCCATCTCCAGCGCCAGCAGACGGGCCTGCAATTCAGCGGTTGCCAGCCCGGTGCGCGCCTGCAGGGCGTCGAGGCTGACGGGCTCGTACCCCATCGCCGCAAACAGCGGGTCGTCTGCGGGGTGTCCGTCCGCATCCGCTTCTGCGGTCAAAGCAGGCGAAAGCTGAGGCAGACTCAACTCTTCCAGCACGTCCTGGGCGGACTCCACCAGCTTGGCGCCCTGTTTGATGAGGGCGTGGCAGCCCCGCGACAGGGGGGAGTGGATGGAGCCGGGGATGGCAAACACCTCCTTGCCCTGTTCCGCGGCCAGGCGCGCGGTGATGAGCGAGCCCGACTTGAGCGCCGCTTCGACGACCAGCGTGCCTTGGGACAGACCGGAGATCAGGCGGTTGCGCTTGGGGAAATTGGCGGTGAGGGGTGGTGTGCCCAGCGGGAACTCGCTGATGATCAGGCCGCGCTGCGCAATGCGGTGGGCGAGCGCCAGATGCTGCTTCGGATACACCCGGTCCAGCCCGGTGCCGACCACAGCCATGGTGGTGCCGCCACCGAGCAGGGCACCGTCATGGGCGGCACCGTCCACGCCGAGCGCCAGCCCCGACACCACACAGAGGCCGGCTTCGCCGAACACTCTGGCAAATTGCCGGGCATTGCTTTCCCCCTGGGGCGTCGGGTTTCGGCTGCCCACGATGGCGATGCAGGGTGCTGCATTATTTGTAGCTGCCGGCGCCCATGGATCAAGGGCTCCAAGCATATAAAGCATGGAGGGTGGGTCTTCGATGTCGAGCAGCGCGGGCGGGTAGCCGGTATCGCCCAACGTCACCACGCGCCGGTTGTCCGCGCCCTGCAACCAGTCCAGGGTGGCTTGCAGCTGGTCGGCCAGGGTGGCGGGTTCGGTCAGCAGCGCATCGGCCAGGCGGTCGGAGCCGAGCTGCCGCAAGCTGCTTGCGTCTTGTTCAAAGATGGCCTGGGCTGACCCGAACGCGGCCAGCAACTGGCGGGCTCCCGCGTTGCCGATACCCGGGGTCAGCGACAGGCGCAACCAGGCGCAGAGTTCAGCGACGTCCATGGAGGGGGCGCATTCAGGCGAAGGCGGCATCGCAATTCATGCAGGCAGTCTGCACAAGCTGGCGCTGACGTTCAGTTGGGATTTTCGAACTGGTCGCCCACTTTTACGCCTTCGCTGACCTCCAGGACCAGCGCGTAGGAGAGCTTTTCGAAAGTACGGAAGACGATCAACAAGCCATTGCGTTCATTGGGCAGCTTGATCTGTGTTCTGGCGGAGTCCGTGCGGTCAGTGATGCGTTCTCCGCTTCGCAAAATCGCCATCACATGGCCTCGCTCCAGACCGTCCCGGATGCCGCGGTTGATGACAACGACCTGGTTGCCAGCCGCATATCGCACGGCACTGCCGTAAATCGAGACAATCTGGCCCTCAATGGGGAGCTGCGGTGCGCGCGGTACATAACTCAGCAGTTCACGCGGCGGTTCCGGCACCAGCCGGTCACCGACGCGCATTTCTTCTTTCGCGACGAGGATGTCGATGGTGGCCGGGATGACCTCATTGACGAGCTTGCCGTCCTTGCCCCGCACGCTGGCGGTGGATTCGCCGCGCACCAGCTCGGCCTTGCCGAGAAATTGCGCCTCGTAGCCGAGGATCTCGCCGGTGGCGGGGTCTTTCAGCGGTGTGGCATTGCGAAAGACCCGGTAGTCCAGCGGCTCGCCTTTGGCCGTGCTCAGCGGCTTGCCGGTGTCCTTGCTGGAGTAGACGCCGCGTGCATAGGCGCGGTCGCCGCGGCTGAGCAAGACCCGGCCTTCCTGGGCGGCCACAATGCGCGGGGCGGTCAAAAACGCGGCTTCGTCGACGATCAGGGCTTCCGACAGAAAGGGCTCAATGGCCTGCGGCGACAGTGTGGGGATGGCTGCATCAGCCAGCGATTCATAACGCGTGCGCGGCGATACCCGCACGGTGCCGGGCTGGCCGTCGCCGTCGCCCGCGCGCCGGGCCCGCAAAGTGGCGCGCCCGCCGGATTTGTCCAGATACAGCTGCTGGCCGGGATAAATCCGGTGCGGATTGCGGATGTCGTCCAGATTCATGCCCCACAACTCGGGCCAGCGCCACGGGGTTTTCAGGAACATGCCCGAGATGGCCCACAAGGTGTCGCCGCGCTTGACGGTGTATTCGTCGGGGGCGTTGGGGGCCAGATCGCTCAGTGGCACGCCGGTTTGGGCTACCTGGCTGGCCGTGGCTTTCTGGCCGGCGGTGATCGGAAAATTCTGGGCGTGCAGGCCTACAGTGGATGCCAGCAGAGCGGCCGCTATTGAAATCTGACTGAACCGACCAAAAATATGTTGCATCTTGAGGCCCTTGGGGCTGGCGCGGCCTTGGGCATCAAGGCCGGACGCCGCGTTTGTATCTTGATAAATCACTAGCGATTTTGTACTTAAGCCCTTGATTAGGCAACGAATATGCCATTTCGCGACAGCGGGGATGCTGAAAAATGGCGAAAATTAGCGAAAATAGCGACATCTGATTACCCGCCACCATGACCCAACTGACCATTCTTCGTTACCCTGACCCACGTCTGCACACCGTTGCCAAGCCCGTGGCGGCGGTGGACGCACGTATCCGCACTTTGGTGGGCGACATGCTGGAAACCATGTATGCCGCAGAGGGTATCGGCTTGGCCGCCAGCCAGGTCAATGTTCACGAAAGAGTCGTTGTGATCGACGTCAGCGAGGGCCGGGACCAGCCACTGGTGCTGATCAACCCCGAAATCATCTGGTCCAGCCCCGAGACCCAGGTCAACGACGAAGGCTGCCTGTCCGTGCCCGGCGTGTATGACGGGGTGGAGCGCGCCAGCGCCATCAGGGCGCGGGCGCTGGACCTTGATGGCCAGCCGCAGACCCACAGTGCCGAAGGCCTGCTGGCGGTGTGTGTCCAGCACGAGATGGACCACCTGATGGGCAAGGTGTTCGTCGAGTACCTGTCGCCGCTCAAGCGCAACCGCATCAAGACCAAGATGATCAAGCAGAAAAAAGACGAGGAACGGGTCTGAGTACAGCCCCCACGTTCGCTCACTGCGTGTAGTTTTCTGCCCCCCCATGGGGGCGTTGCGCCTGCGGCCCGGCAAAGCCGGTTCCGCGGCCCCGGCTGGTGTGAAGAGAAGTCACGGCGCATCTCCGCCAGGCAGGCCTCTGAAAAATTGGACGGTCCACTTTTCCGGGCCGGTACTCGGCGAAAATCCCCCGATGCGCATTATTTTTGCAGGTACCCCCGAATTCGCCCGCGTGGCGCTGGCGCAACTCCACGCGGCTGGTTGTGACGTTCCCCTTGTCCTGACCCAGCCGGACCGTCCCGCCGGTCGCGGCATGAAGCTGCAGGCGTCCAGCGTCAAGCAGTTTGCCCTCGACCACCACATTCCGGTGGCCCAGCCGCGCAGCCTGCGGCTGGACGGCAAATACCCCGAAGACGCTGCCGCAGCACGTGCCGCTATCGAGTCGGCGCAGGCCGACGCCATGGTGGTGGCGGCCTACGGCCTGATCCTGCCGCAGTGGGTGCTTACAACACCGAGGCTGGGCTGCTTCAATATCCATGCATCCTTGCTGCCGCGCTGGCGCGGTGCGGCGCCCATTCACCGCGCCATTGAGGCTGGCGACAGCGAAACCGGCATCACGATCATGCAAATGGACGTCGGGCTGGACACCGGTGACATGCTGCTGGTGGAGAAAATCGCGATCCTGCCGACCGACACCACCGGCAGCCTGCACGACCGGCTGGCGGCCCAGGGGGGCCGGCTGATGGTCGAGGCGTTGGCGCTGGCGGCCTGCGGCGGGCTGACCCCGGTGCGCCAGCCTGAGCAAGGCGTCAGTTACGCCCACAAGATTGAAAAACACGAGGCCGCCATCGACTGGACGCAAAGTGCGGCGGTGATCGCACGGCGTATCCGCGCCTTCAATCCCTTCCCGGCCGCCGCCAGTCCGGTGGCCGGTGAAATCCTCAAGATCTGGGAGGCGGCCGTGTGGCCGGGGACCGTGCCGGCCGGCGCCCGGCCGGGCGAAGTGCTGGCCGTCAGCGAGCAGGGGGTGGATGTCGCCGCGGCAGACGGCGTACTGCGCCTGACGCGCCTGCAGAAGGCGGGCGGCAAGGCGCTGGATGCCGCGCAGTTCCTGCGTGGATTCGCGCTGACGCCTGGCATGGTATTCGGGACGGCCGTGGAGGCTGCGCCATGACTGCATTGAAGGAGCCGCTCTGGCGCCACCCCGAGTTCCGCCAAGGCGTGCGCGACATGGCGCCGATTGCTGCCGGTACCGCCGCCTGGGGCCTGATGACCGGCGTGGCCATGGTCAAGTCGGGGCTCAGTGTGTTCGAGTGCGTGCTGATGACAGTGGTGGTTTTTGCCGGCAGTTCGCAACTGGCGGCGGTGCCGCTGATTGTGGCCGGCGCGCCCATGTGGGTGATTCTGGCGACCGCTGCCTGCGTGAATCTGCGCTTTGTCGTGTTCAGCGCTCACCTGCGGCCGTACATGATGCACCAGCCGCTGTGGCGCCGCATGGCCGGCGGTTACTTCACGACCGACCTCAGTTATGTGATGTTCACCGCCCGCCATCCGAAGCCGGTGCCCCCCGATGATCTGCTGACCCTGCGTGCGCAGGAGGCCAGCCTGGCGGGCAACTGCGCCGTCACCTGGGTCGCCTGGGTGGTGCCCAGCCTGCTCGGCATCGCCATGGCCAACGCCGTGCCGCTGCACTGGGGCTTGGGTTTTGCGGGCATCCTGGCCTTGCTGGGCATCACGCTGTCACTGGCGAGCAGCCGGCTGCGCCTGATCTCCGCCGGTGTGGCCGGCGCCGCAGCGGTGGCCGCCTTTGCCCTGCCGCTCAAGCTCAACATCCTGGTCGGCATCGCAGCGGCCGTGGCGGTCTGCCTGATGCTCGAAAAACCCGCCCGGCCCGCCGCCGGCCTTCCCACATCCGGGGAGACCGCATGATGCAGACCGATGCCTGGACCGTCGTGACCATCCTGGGCCTGGCGGTGGTCACGGTGCTTACGCGCTCTTTCTTTTTCCTGTCGAGCAAACCCTGGACATTGCCGGATTGGGCCCAGCGCGGGCTGCACTATGCGCCGATTGCTGCGCTGGCGGCGGTGATCGTGCCCGAGATCGTGATGACGCAGGGCTCGTTGATCAGCACCTGGCGGGACGCGCGCGTGTTTGCGGCGCTGGCTGGTGCTGCGTGGTTTTTCTGGCGCCGCACCGTGCTCGGCACCATCGTGGCCGGCATGGCGGTGTACCTTCCCTTGCACATCCATCTGGGCTGGTAGGCCCTGCCGGGGCCACTCCTACAATCAGGCATCGATTTTTCTTCTCCGTTTCCTTGCGAGGCCCCATGAAATTCATCCGTTTCTCCGATCTTTGCGCCCAGGGCCTTGTCAAAGGCCGGCGCGTGTTCATTCGTGCCGACCTCAATGTGCCGCAGGACGACAGCGGCCACATCACCGAGGACACCCGCATCCGCGCCTCGATTCCCTGCGTCCAGATGGCCCTTGACGCCGGCGCCGCGGTGATGGTGACTTCCCACCTGGGCCGGCCGACCGAAGGGCAGTTCAAGCCCGAAGACTCCCTCGCACCGGTGGCGCAGCGCCTGGGTGAACTGATGCAGCGCGAGGTGCCGCTGAAGTCCGGCTGGGTCGACGGCGTGGACGTGGCGCCCGGTGAGTTCGTGCTGCTGGAGAACTGCCGCGTCAACCCCGGCGAAAAAAAGAACGACGAGGCGCTGGCCCGCAAGATGGCGGCGCTCTGCGATATTTTTGTGCACGACGCTTTCGGCACGGCGCACCGCGCCGAGGCCTCGACCTACGGCATCGCGCAGTTTGCCAAAGTGGCCTGCGCCGGCCCACTGCTGGCGGCCGAAATGGATGCGATCTCCAAAGCCCTGGCCAACCCGAAGCGACCGCTGGTGGCCATTGTGGCCGGCAGCAAGGTGTCGACCAAGCTGACCATTCTCCAGGCGCTGGCCGGCAAGGTGGACCAGCTGATTGTGGGCGGCGGCATTGCCAACACCTTCATGCTGGCCAACGGCCTGCCCATCGGCAAAAGCCTGGCGGAACGCGAACAGCTGGACCAGGCCCGGGCGGTGATGGCGGCCATGAAGGCGCGCGGCGCCGAAGTGCCGATTCCGACCGATGTGGTGACTGCCAAGACTTTCAGTGCCGACGCGCCCGCGACCGTCAAGGCTGCCACCGAGGTGGCGGACGACGACCTGATCCTGGACATCGGCCCGCAAACCGCGAAAAAGCTGGCCGACCAGCTGATGGCCGCCGGCACCATTGTCTGGAACGGCCCGGTCGGCGTGTTCGAGTTTGCCGCCTTTGAAGGCGGCACCCGAACCATCGCCCAGGCGATTGCTGCCAGCCCCGCCTTCAGCATTGCCGGCGGTGGCGACACGCTGGCCGCCATTGCCAAATACGGGATTGAAAAAGACGTAGGCTACATCTCCACCGGCGGCGGCGCCTTCCTCGAAGTGCTGGAAGGCAAGACCCTGCCGGCTTTCGATATCCTGCAGAAGCGGGTGGCAGGCTGAGCCGGCGCGGTTTTTGCTATTAAAAATATAGCTGTCTCCGCAAGCAGGGCAAGGGCTGGAGGCCATTTTGCTTGAATTTTTTCCGATCCACGGATAGTTGCCGGGAGTTTGCAGATGACGGATTTTCACGGTGTTTTTCCTTATCTGGTGTCGCCCATTGACGCCGACGGGGAGGTCAAGGCGGATGTCCTGACACGCCTTTGCCAGGACCTGATGGCGGCCGGTGTGCATGGCCTGACGCCCCTGGGATCAACCGGCGAATTTGCCTACCTCAACCCGGCGCAGCGGCGCCGGGTGGTAGAGGTGGTGGTGCAGGCGGCCGGCCGCCGGGTGCCGGTGGTGGCCGGTGTGGCGGCTACTACCATCGTCGACGCCGTCGGCCAGGCCCGGGCGTACGAACGCATGGGCTGCGACGGCATCCTGGCCGTGCTGGAAGCGTATTTTCCCGTGGACGACGAGGGGGTCTACCAGTACTTCAAGGCGATTGCCGATGCCGTGTCGCTGCCGGTGGTGATCTACACCAATCCGAATTTCCAGCGCTCCGACCTCAAGCTGCCGGTCATCGAGCGGCTCAGCCACATCCCCAACATCCGTTATATCAAGGACGCTTCCTTCAACACCGGGCGCCTGCTGTCGATCATGAATGTCGTCGAGGGCCGGATGGAAGTTTTTGCCGCGTCGTCGCACGTGCCTGCGACCGTGATGCTGATGGGCGGCACGGGCTGGATGGCCGGGCCTGCCTGCCTGGTTCCCCGGCAGAGCATCGCGCTGTACGACCTGTGCCGGGCCGGCCGCTGGAGCGAGGCCATGGCCTTGCAGCGCAGGCTCTGGAGCATCAACCAGGTGTTTGCCACCTTCAACCTGGCGGCCTGCATCAAGGCCGGCCTCGTGCTGCAGGGGTATGAGGTCGGCCATCCCCTGGCGCCGCAAGCCCCGTTGTCGCCGGAGGGTGTGGAAACGGTGCGTCGGGTCCTGCACGAGCTGGGCGCGCTGTAACCAGCTTATTGCGCATCGCCGCCGGGTCTGTGCAGCGCGCCCGGTGTACCCGGCCTGTAACCGGTTCCGTGTGAGAATCGTCTACAAATTACAGGAGACATCCATGCCACGCCGCGCCACCAAAATTGTTGCCACCCTGGGCCCCGCCTCGAGCGATCCGGCGTTGCTTGAAAAAATGATACGTGCGGGCGTCAACGTGGTGCGCCTCAATTTCAGCCATGGCACGGCGCAGGACCACATCGACCGGGCCGGTCTGGTGCGCGAGGCGGCCCAGCGCGCCGGCCGCGAGGTGGCGATCATGGCTGACCTGCAGGGACCGAAAATCCGCGTCGGCAAATTTGCCGAGGGCAAGGTCCTGCTGGTGCCCGGCGCCAAGTTCGTCCTTGATGCCTCGCGGACCGAGCCGGGCGACATCAAGGGTGTGGGTCTGGACTACAAGGAGTTGCCGCGAGACGTGAAAGCCGGCGACCTGCTGCTGCTCAACGACGGCCTGATTGTGCTGACCATCGACGCGGTGCGCGGCGAGGAGGTCCACACCACCGTCAAGCTGGGCGGCGAACTCTCCAACAACAAGGGCATCAACAAAAAGGGCGGCGGCCTGACCGCGCCCGCGCTGACTGCCAAGGACATGGAAGACATCCGGACCGCCATGAGTTTCCAGGCGGATTATGTGGCGGTGAGTTTTCCGAAAAACGCCACCGACATGGAAATGGCGCGCCAGCTGTGCAATGTGGCCGCCGCGCCCTACAAACACAAGCCCGGCCTGATTGCCAAAATCGAACGCGCCGAAGCCATTCCCAACCTCGAAGACATCCTGCGGGTCAGCGACGGCATCATGGTCGCGCGTGGTGACCTCGCGGTGGAAGTCGGCAACGCCGCCGTGCCGGCGCTGCAAAAACGCATGATCAAGATGGCCCGCGCCATGGACAAGGTGGTCATCACCGCCACGCAAATGATGGAAAGCATGATCCTCAACCCGGTGCCGACACGGGCCGAGGTCAGCGACGTGGCCAATGCCGTGCTCGACGGGACCGACGCCGTGATGCTGAGCGCAGAAACGGCCGCAGGCAATTACCCGCTCGAGACCATCGAGGAAATGGCCAACATCTGCCTGGAAGCGGAAAAAGCCGAATACGCGGCGCTGGACGCCGACTTCAGCGGCAAGACCTTCACGCGCATCGACCAGTCGATTGCCATGGGGGCGTTGTTCACGGCCCACCACCTGGGCGCCAAGGCCATCGTGGCGCTGACCGACAGCGGTTCCACGCCGCTGTGGATGAGCCGCCACGACATCCGCGTGCCGATCTACGCGCTCACACCGCGCCTGGCGACGCAGCGCAAGATGGCGCTGTACCGCAATGTGCGCCCGCTGTTGATGGACACCAGCGCCGACCGCGACACCGCGCTGGAACAGGCCGAGGGGCACCTGCTGCGCCGCGACATCGTGCAAAGCGGCGACGTTTACGCCATCACCTGCGGTGAACCCATGGGTGCCCCTGGCGGCACCAACATGCTCAAGATCTGCCGCGTGGCGTGAGCCGGGCCTGTCCGACCCCGTCGCCGTGGTGGCGACTATGGCCACGCTCCTCAGTGCCCGGGCACCTCTGCCGGAGCGCGTGCCGGCCTTTGTGACGCCTGGCGGGTGACCCAGGTGAAGCCAAGGTCCAGCCCGGCGGCGGTGGCCCAGCAGAACCAGGCGGTCCAGAAGGTGTGGCTCATGTAGTGGGCGCCGCGCACCTGTTGCGCCAGCCCCAGCAGGCCGGCCAGCATGGAACCCAGCAACCAGCGGCGAGCCGTGGCCGGCAGGACATGCCGGAAGGCAAAAAAGCCGCCGACAAAGGCAAAACCTGCCGAGGCGTGACCGGCCGGAAAGCAGCCACCGTCTCCGCCGTCCTGCACGCCCCAGGCCCAGTGTGAGACATGGCTGGCCACGCCGCCGAATTCCTGCAGGCGCCAGGGGCAACTGCTGTGGCTGTGCAGCTTGATGTCGGCGACCACCAGCAGCGCCAACAGCGTGGTCACGGCCAGCTGGGCGCGGCGCAGTGCAGGCAGCCGCCGCAGGGGGCCGACAGGCCGGGCGATGCCGATCAGCAGTGCTCCTTCGAACAACCAGGGCAGCGGGCGCATGTGGTCATGCAGCACGCCGCGCCAGAACCAGTGGTTTTCGAGGGCAAAGCCGCTGGCGGACCCGAACCAGCGCGCCAGGGGCAGGTCCAGTCCTGAAGCGTCCCACGCCAGCAAGAGAAGAAGGCTGGCAAGTGACCAGAAAAAAAGACGCGACGGGCTGGAAACGGCTGGACTGCGGGAGGCGTTCATGGGGACGTGTTGGGCGCAAGGAAGACTGGACGATAGCCCTGCCCGCCTTAAATCAGGCTTAATGCCGGCGCCTGGCAAGGGGTACGCGACGGTTCGCATCGCGCTTGTCCTACGTCTTTGCCCTTTCATGGCTGACGAAGGAAGGCCGTCCAGAGGCGGCCTGAGGGCTCCGCGGGCCGGCGCGGCGGGTAAAATGAAAAAAGTTACCGGTCAGTTACCGAATCCGTTCAACCTTCCTGGGGATATCTCTTATGGCACTCGTTTCCATGCGCGAGCTGCTGGACCATGCGGCAGTCAATACCTACGGCATTCCAGCTTTCAACGTCAACAACCTCGAACAGGTCCAGGCCATCATGCAGGCGGCCGACGAGGTCAATGCGCCGGTGATCATGCAGGCCAGTGCCGGCGCGCGCAAATATGCCGGCGAAGGTTTCCTCAAACACCTGATCCAGGCGGCGGTCGAGAGCTACCCGCACATCCCGGTCGTGATGCACCAGGACCACGGCCAGAGCCCGGATGTCTGCCGCGGCGCTATCGACCTGGGGTTCAGCTCGGTGATGATGGACGGCTCGCTGATGGCCGACGGCAAGACCATTGCCGACTATGACTACAACATCGACGTGACGCGCAAGGTCGTGGAGATGGCGCATGCCACCGGCGTCTCCGTCGAGGGCGAACTCGGCTGCCTGGGCAGCCTGGAAACCATGCAGGGCGACAAGGAAGACGGCCATGGCACCGACGCGGTGATGACCCACGACCAGTTGCTGACCGACCCCGAGCAGGCTGCTGATTTTGTCAAACGCACCCAGCTCGATGCGCTGGCCATTGCGATCGGCACCAGCCACGGCGCCTACAAGTTCACGCGCAAGCCCACGGGCGACATCCTGGCGATCGAACGCATCAAGGAAATCAACCGCCGCATCCCCAACACCCACCTCGTGATGCACGGTTCGTCCAGTGTGCCGCAGGACCTGCTGGCCATCATCCGCCAGTACGGCGGGGACATGAAGGAAACCTACGGCGTGCCGGTCGAGGAGATCCAGAAGGCCATCAAATTCGGTGTGCGCAAGATCAACATCGACACCGACATCCGCCTGGCGATGACCGCCGCCGTGCGCAAGTTCATGGCCGAAAACCCGAGCAAATTCGATCCGCGCGAGTGGCTCAAGCCCGCCACGGCGGCGGCCAGGGCCATCTGCAAGCAGCGTTACATCGAGTTCGGCTGCGAAGGCCAGGCCAGCAAGATCAAGGGTGAAGCACTGAGTGTTGTTGCCGCCAAATACGCCAGGGGCGAGCTGGCCCAGGTGGTGCGTTAACCCGGAAAATCCTCGCCGTGTCGAACTGGCGATAATTCAAAGCTCGCCGCTACCGGCGGGCTTTTTTACTTTTGGCAAGCATCCCATGACCTCCGCTCTCCACACTTCGGCCCTGACCTCCCTGCCCTTGCTCGCGCGCGGCAAGGTTCGCGACAACTACGCTGTCGGCAAAGACCGGCTGCTGATGGTCGCCAGCGACCGGCTCAGCGCCTTCGACGTCATCATGGGCGAGCCGATTCCGGGCAAAGGCGTGTTGCTCACGCAAATGGCCCTGTTCTGGTTCGACAAGCTGGGCCACATCTGTCCCAACCACCTGACCGGCGAGGCGCCCGAAAGCGTGGTGACAACCGCCGAAGTGCCGCAGGTCACCGGCCGTTCCATGCTGGTCAAGCGCCTGAAGCCGATTCCGGTCGAGGCCGTGGTACGGGGCTACCTGGCCGGCAGTGGCTGGAAGGAATACCAGGACAGCCAGTCGGTTTGTGGTGTGCCGCTGCCGGCCGGCCTGAAAAACGCCAGCAAGCTGCCCGAGCCGATTTTCACGCCGGCGGCCAAGGCAGCGGTGGGCGAGCATGACGAAAACATCAGCTTCGAGCAGGTCGTGAAAGTTGTTGGCCCCGAACTGGCCGCGCAGATCCGCGACCTCAGCATCCGCATCTACCAGGAGGCCGCGGCCTTTGCCCTGACCAAGGGCATCATCATTGCCGACACCAAGTTCGAGTTCGGCCTGGACGAAAACGGCACGCTGACCCTGATGGACGAGGTGCTGACGCCCGACTCCTCGCGTTACTGGCCTATCGAAGGTTACGAGCAGGCCTTCGCCACGGGCACCAACCCGCCCAGCTACGACAAGCAGTTCGTGCGCGACTGGCTGGAACAGGCCCTGGTCAACGGCAAGCCCTGGGACAAGACGCCACCCGCACCGCGCGTGCCGCAGGATGTGGTCGAGAAAACCGCGGCCAAGTACCAGGAAGCGCTGACGCGGCTGACGGCCTGACCGGCACCTTGGTTTAAAATAGTCGCAACTCAAGGAGCGTTGCAGCGAAACCCGGCAGAAGCCGGTTTCGTCAGGCTTGGGTGACAGCAGGACCCTCGCGGCCTGCCTTTGCAACGGCGCTCACCTTCGATAGCCAAGGTGAGTGAATGTCCGAAATCCAAGTTCCCCCCATGAAACTGTCCGGCCTGGAGCCGGTCGCCATCGGCGCGGGCAGCCTGTTCGTCAACATCGGCGAACGTACCAATGTGACCGGCTCCAAGGCCTTTGCGCGCATGATCCTCAATGGCGAGTACGAGCAGGCACTCGTCGTGGCCCGCCAGCAGGTCGAAAACGGCGCGCAGATCATTGACATCAACATGGACGAGGCCATGCTCGACAGCCAGGCCGCCATGGTGCGTTTCCTGAACCTGATTGCCAGCGAACCCGACATCGCACGTGTGCCCATCATGATCGACAGCTCCAAGTGGAGCGTGATCGAAGCCGGCCTGCGCTGCATCCAGGGCAAGGGCATCGTCAACTCGATTTCCATGAAGGAAGGTCTCGAGCCCTTCAAACACCAGGCCAAGCTGCTCAAGCGTTATGGCGCCGCCGCCGTGGTCATGGCCTTCGACGAACAGGGCCAGGCTGATACCTACGAACGCAAGATCGAAATCTGCGAGCGCGCCTACCGCGTGCTGGTTGACGAGCTGGACTTTCCGCCCGAAGACATCATTTTCGACCCCAACATCTTTGCGATTGCCACCGGCATCGAGGAACACAACAACTACGCGGTGGACTTCATCAACGCCACGCGCTGGATCAAGCAGAACCTGCCCGGTGCCAAGGTGTCGGGCGGCGTGTCGAATGTGTCCTTCAGCTTTCGCGGCAACGACCCGGTGCGTGAGGCGATTCACACGGTGTTCCTGTACCACGCGATCCAGGCCGGCATGGACATGGGCATCGTCAACGCTGGCATGGTCGGCGTCTACGACGACCTCGAGCCGACCTTGCGTGAACGCGTCGAGGATGTGGTGCTGAACCGCGCACCGGTCTACAAGCCGGGCGAGCCTGAAGTCTCGCCGAGCGAACGCCTGATCGAGGTCGCCGAGAGCGCCAGAAGCGGCGCCAAGGATGACAGCAAGCGCAATGAGTGGCGCGCGTTGCCGGTGCGCCAGCGCCTGTCGCACGCGCTGGTGCACGGCATGAACGAACACATCGTGACGGATACCGAAGAGGTCTGGCAGGCGATCAAGGCCGAGGGCGGGCGGCCGCTGCATGTGATCGAAGGCCCGTTGATGGACGGGATGAACGTGGTCGGCGACCTGTTCGGCCAGGGCAAGATGTTCCTGCCGCAGGTGGTGAAAAGCGCACGGGTGATGAAGCAGGCCGTGGCGCATTTGCTGCCCTACATTGAGGCCGAAAAGCTGCTGCTGGAAGCCGCCGGCGGCGACGTCAAGACCAAGGGCAAGATCATCATCGCCACCGTCAAGGGCGACGTGCACGACATCGGCAAGAACATCGTTACGGTCGTGCTTCAGTGCAACAACTTCGACGTGGTCAACATGGGTGTGATGGTGCCCTGCCACGAAATCCTGGCGCGCGCCAAGGTCGAGGGCGCGGACATCGTCGGCCTGTCCGGCCTGATCACGCCCAGCCTCGAGGAAATGCAGTACGTGGCCGGCGAGATGCAGAAGGACGACCACTTCCGCATCAAGAAAATTCCGCTGATGATTGGCGGCGCCACCACCAGCCGGGTGCACACGGCGGTCAAGATTTCGCCGCACTATGAAGGCCCGGTGGTGTATGTGCCCGACGCGTCGCGCAGTGTCAGCGTGGCGCAAAGCCTGCTTTCTGACCAGGCAGCCAAATACATAGCCGAGCTCAATACCGACTATGACAAGGTGCGCACCCAGCACGCCAACAAGAAGCAGACACCCATGTGGCCGCTGGCCAAGGCCCGCGCCAATGCAACACCGATTGACTGGGCACACTACACGCCGCCCAGACCGAAATTCATCGGCCGTCGCGTGTTCAAGAATTTCGATCTGGCCGAACTGGCGAACTACATCGACTGGGGCCCCTTGTTCCAGACGTGGGACCTGGCCGGCCCGTTTCCGGCCATCCTGAAAGACGAGGTGGTCGGTAGCGAGGCCGTGCGCGTGTATGCCGATGCCCAGCGCATGCTCAAGCGCCTGATCGAGGGCCGCTGGCTCACGGCCAGCGGCGTCATCGGTCTGTACCCGGCCAACAGCGTCGGTGACGACATCGAGATCTACACGGATGAGTCGCGCAGCGCGGTGGCCATGACCTGGTACGGCCTGCGCCAGCAGGCCGAAAAAACCGCGCTCGACGGCGTGATGCGGCCCAGCCGCTGCCTGGCTGATTTTGTGGCGCCGAAAGTGTTGTCAGCCGAAACCAAGGCCCAGCGCGCCGGACATGCGGGCGCCGAGGGCCACAACACCTTCATGCTGCCTGACTACATCGGCCTGTTTGCCGTGACGGCCGGCCTGGGCGCCGAGAAGAAGGAAAAGTACTTCAACGACGACCACGACGACTACTCGTCCATCATGCTCAAGTCGCTGGCCGACCGGCTGGCCGAGGCCTTTGCCGAGGCCATGCACAAACGGGTGCGCGAGGATTTGTGGGGTTACGCCGTTGGCGAAACGCTGAGCACCGAGGACATGATTGCCGAGAAGTACCAGGGCATACGCCCGGCGCCGGGCTACCCGGCCTGTCCGGACCACAGCGTCAAGAAGGACATGTTCGAGCTGCTGCAGGCCGCCGACATCGGCATGGCCCTCACCGAAAGCCTGGCCATGACACCGGCCGCCAGCGTCAGCGGCTTCTACCTGAGCCATCCGCAAAGCGTGTACTTCAATGTCGGCAAGATCGGCGACGACCAGTTGCAGGACCTGGCGAAGCGTCGCGGCGAAAAGGCCGAAGACCTGCAGCGGCTGCTGGCCCCGAACCTTTGAACGGCCGCGAGGCGCTCCCTTCAAGCAGGGGCCGCAGGCGCAGCGGCCCCCTCGGGGGGCGGGAGCTACACGCAGTGAGCGACCGTGGGGGCCTTAATTTGGTTTGAGCGCCCGCCGGTACTGCACCGCCTCGGCCACGTGCGTGACCTGCACCGCCTGCGCACCGGCCAGGTCGGCGATGGTGCGTGCCACTTTCAGGCAGCGGTGGATGCTGCGGCCCGACCAGCCCAGGCGCGCGGCCGCGGTGTTCAGGAATTTCGCCGCCGCGTCGTCGAGCTGGCATTGCGCATCAATGGCCTTGCCCTGCAACGCCTGGTTGCTGCTGCCCTGGCGCACCGTGGCGCGTTCACGCGCCGCCACCACCCGTTGCCGGATGCTGGCCGTGCTTTCGCCCGGGGCGGCCCCCAGCAGTTCCTCGGCGGCCAGCGCCCCGACTTCCACATGCAGGTCAATCCGGTCCAGCAGGGGGCCGCTGAGTTTGCCCTGGTAACGCGAGACCTGATCCGGCGAGCAGCGACAGGCACGCAGGCTGGAGCCGAGGTAGCCGCAGGGGCAGGGGTTCATGGCAGCGATCAGTTGGAAGCGCGCCGGAAACTCGGCGCGCTGCGCGGCGCGCGAGATCGTGATGGTGCCCGACTCCAGCGGTTCGCGCAGGGCTTCCAGCGCCGCACGCGGGAATTCGGGGAGTTCATCGAGGAACAAAACGCCGTGGTGCGCGAGTGAAATTTCACCGGGCCGGGGCGGCGAGCCGCCGCCGACCAGGGCCACGGCGCTGGCGGTATGGTGCGGAGCGGCGGTGGGGCGGACCGCCCAGTTGTCCAGCGAAAAGCGGCCGCCGAGCGAGGCAACCGCCGCGCTTTCGAGCGCCTCGGCCGTGCTCATGGCCGGCAGCAGGCCGGCAAAACGCTGTGCCAGCATGGACTTGCCCGAACCTGGCGCGCCCACCATGAGCAGGCTGTGGCCGCCGGCGGCGGCAATCTCCAGGGCGCGTTTGGCCGCCGCCTGGCCCTTGACGTCGGACAGGTCCGGGTAGGGGGTGGCGTCCTGCGGTGCGCTGGGCTGGAGCCGGACCCAGCCTTGTGTGTCCTCAGGAATCATGTCGCCTGGCAGAAATTGCCTGACCACGTCGAGCAGGTGGTGGGCCCGGTAAACCTCGGCATCCGGCACCAGCGCCGCTTCCTCGGCGCTGCCGCCCGGCAGCACCAGCCGGGGCCGGGCCTGGCCGGCGTCCCGGCCCGGCAGGGCCAGGCTCATGGCCAGGGCGCCGCGTATGGGGCGCAGTTCTCCGCCCAGCGACAACTCGCCGGCAAATTCGTAGCCCGCGAGCTTGGTGGTGTCGAGCTGGCCGCTGGCCGCCAGAATGCCCAGCGCAATCGGCAAATCAAAGCGCCCGGAGTCCTTGGGCAGGTCGGCCGGCGCCAGATTCACGGTGATGCGCTTGTTGCCGGGAAACTCCAGGCCGGTGTTCTGGATGGCAGACCTCACCCGCTCACGCGCTTCCTTGACCTCTGTCTCCGCTAGGCCCACCAGCGTGAAGCTGGGCAGGCCGTTGGCCAGATGCACTTCGACGCACACCGGGTGCGCCTGCATGCCCAGCAAGGCGCGGCTCTGCACTAAAGATAAGCTCATTTGTCGATTTCTCCCTCATGCACCAAAAAAGAGCATACGCTGATGCACTTGATCGGTGCGAATCTTGTATTTATTCCAGTTCAAGTTAACGTGTCAGCCCTTGCTGACGACGACGAAGGGGCCTCAGGCCTACAAAATTTGGCACGCTCCATGCTAAGTGTTCAACGCGCCACATTCCCTTTTTAACTATCCATGGAGCCTTCAATGAAATCAGCCGCCAAAAAATCAATGCTGGTGATGGTACTTGCCCTGGCAGGTTCGGCCTTTGCCCAGACCGCAGCCCCTGCGCCGGACTACACCCTGTCCTACAACGTCGGCGCCACCACCGACTACCGCTACCGCGGCATTTCGCAGTCCGGCAAAAAACCAGCGCTCAATGGCGGCATCGACTATGCGCACTCCAGCGGCTTTTACCTCGGTACCTGGGCTTCGACCATCACCTGGCTGAAAGACTCTACCGCCAACCCCAACACCACCAAGGGTCCGATCGAGATCGACGTCTACGGCGGCTACAAAGGTGCTTTGTCCGAAAGCGTGGGGTATGACGTTGGCGGCCTCTACTACTGGTATGCCGGCAATAACCTGAAAAAGACTGCTGGTTTCGTGAGTCCCAACACCTTCGAGCTGTACGGCGCGCTCACTTTCGGCATCGTCACCGCCAAGTACTCGCGCGCCACGACCAACCTGTTTGGCACGGCCAACAGCAAGAACAGCGGCTACCTCGACCTCAGCGCCAACTTTGACCTGGGCTCCGGCTGGTCCATCGTGCCGCACGTCGGCGCGCAGAAAATCAAGAACGGCAACTCCTACACGGACTACTCGGTGGCCGTCAACAAGGACATCGACGGTCTGGTGGTGAGTCTGGCTGTGGTCGGCACCAACGGCCTGGGCGGCGCCTACACCCTGCCTGGTTCAGGTACCCGTGACCTTGCCAAGGATGGCCTGGTCCTGTCCATCAAGAAAAGTTTCTGAAATAACACAGCTTGGAAGCTGAGGCAAAGGAGAACTCATGAAACTCGTAACGGCCATTATCAAACCGTTCAAGCTGGACGAAGTGCGCGAGGCGCTGTCCGGTATTGGTGTGCAGGGCATCACCGTGACCGAGGTCAAGGGCTTCGGCCGCCAGAAAGGCCACACGGAGCTGTACCGCGGCGCTGAATACGTGGTGGACTTTCTGCCCAAGGTCAAGATCGAGGCAGCGGTGTCTGACGAGCTGGTGGACCGCGTCATCGAAGCCGTCGAGGGCGCAGCCCGTACCGGCAAGATCGGTGACGGCAAGGTCTTCGTCTACAACCTCGAGCAGGTCGTGCGTATCCGCACCGGTGAAACCGGCAAGGAAGCGCTCTAAGCCTCAACCCTAAAAAGAGAAATAGACATGAAAAAACTACTTGCCTCCCTGGCTCTGGGACTGAGTCTGCTGACTTCCGGCGCCGCCGTGCTGGCGCAGGCGCCGGCGGCTGCCCCCGCGGCGTCTGAAGCCGCTGCACCGGCGGCCGCTCCCGCTGCTGCTCCTGCAGCGATGGCTGCACCAGCTGCGGCCGAAGCAGCGGCGCCTGCCGCTCCTGCTGCACCTGCCGCCGTCCCCAACAAGGGCGATACCGCCTGGATGATGGTGTCGACCATGCTGGTGATCCTGATGACCATTCCCGGCCTGGCCCTGTTCTATGGCGGCCTGGTCCGCTCCAAGAACATGCTGTCGGTACTCATGCAGGTCATGGTCACCTTCTCGATGATCGTGGTGCTCTGGTTCATCTACGGCTACAGCCTGGCCTTCACCGAGGGCAACGCCTTCTTCGGCGGCTTCGACCGCTTGTTCATGAAGGGTGTCTGGGACAACGTTGCCGGTACTTTCGCCAACGGCGCAACTTTCAGCAAAGGTGTTGTGATTCCTGAAATCATCTTCGCAGCCTTCCAGGCCACCTTTGCCGGCATCACCTGCGCACTGATCGTCGGCGCCTTTGCCGAACGCATGAAGTTCTCCGCCGTGCTGATGTTCATGGTCATCTGGTTCACCTTCAGCTATGCGCCCATGGCCCACATGGTCTGGTTCTGGATGGGTCCTGATGCCTACACCGCCAAGGAAGTCGTTGACGAGATGACCTCCAAAGCCGGTTACATCTGGCAATCGGGTGCGCTTGATTTCGCCGGCGGTACCGTCGTGCACATCAACGCCGCTGTGGCCGGTCTGGTCGGCGCCTACATGGTGGGCAAACGCATCGGTTACGGCAAGGAAGCCATGGCACCTCACAGCCTGACGCTGACCATGGTCGGATCCGCCCTGCTGTGGGTCGGCTGGTTCGGTTTCAACGCCGGCTCCGCCCTGGAAGCCAACGGCTTCGCCGCCCTGGCCTTCATCAACACCCTGGGTGCCACGGCAGCCGCGGTGCTGGCCTGGTGTGTCGGAGAAGCGCTGATGCGCGGCAAGGCGTCGATGCTGGGTGCAGCTTCCGGTGCGGTTGCAGGCCTGGTGGCGATCACGCCGGCCGCCGGCAATGTCGGCATCGGCGGCGGCCTGATCATTGGCCTGGTGGCTGGCTTTGCCTGCCTCTGGGGTGTCAATGGCCTGAAGAAAATGCTGGGTGCGGACGACTCGCTCGACGTGTTCGGCGTGCACGGCATCGGCGGTATCCTCGGCGCCCTGCTGACCGGCGTGTTCAACTCGCCAAGCCTGGGTGGCCCCGGCTACGTGGCGGACTGGGTCACGGCCACCATGGTGACGGCGGCGGATTACTCCATCGTTGCCCAGGTCTGGATCCAGCTCAAGGCCGTGTTGATCACGGTGGTCTGGTCCGGTGTGGTTTCCTTCATCGCCTACAAGGTGGTGGACCTGACCATCGGTCTGCGTGTCAGTGAAGAAGACGAGCGCGAAGGCCTCGACATCACGTCGCACGGCGAAACCGCTTACAGCCGCTGACCGGCACAAGCCGTGGCCGCCTCCGGGTGGCCACGGCAGCTTCAATGAATTTGGGATAAATAGCGAGAGTCTCCTTTGGATGTTGAGCCCGCAAGAACTTCGGTTCTGGCGGGCTTTTTTTTGTCCAGGGCTGTCTGTCCCCCGGTGCACAATGTCGGCAGGAGACTTGCCCATGACCGAGCCCATCACCTTGTCCAGCGCCAGCCTGCGCTGCGACATCAAGCCCGACCTGGGCGGTTGCATCACCGGCCTCTGGCTGGGCGACCTGCCTGTGCTGCGCTCGACGCCCGCCAGCGAGCTGATGTCGGTGCGCCTGGCCGGCAGTTATCCGCTGGTGCCGTTTTCCAACCGTGTCGGGCATGCCACGCTGAAGTGGCAAGGCACCAGCCATCCGCTGGTGCAGAACAACGGGCCTGAACCGCACGCCATCCATGGTCTGGGCTGGCAGCGGCCCTGGCAGGTGCTCGACCAGGACGATCAGCTCCTGATGCTGGCCTTCGAACACAGCGCCGACGCCTCCTGGCCGTTTGCCTTTGACGCTTCGCAGACTTTCCGCCTCAGTGGCAACACCCTCGAACTCACGCTGAGCATGACCAACCAGTCGGCCATGCCGGCGCCGGCCGGTCTCGGCTGGCACCCCTACTTCGTCAAGCGCAGCCGCAGCCACATCGCGTTTGAAGCGATCGGGCGCTGGGAGATGAACGAGGAAAAACTGCCGACGCACCGCCAGCCCGCGCACGGGCTCGATGGGGACTGCGCCGCACTCGATGTGGACCACTGCTTTGACGGCTGGAACGGCGTGGTGCATCTGCGCGACGAAAAAATGCACACCCGCATTGCGTCCAACCTGGGCCGCCTGGTGGTGTTTACCAACCCCCAGCGGGATTTTGTCGCGATCGAGCCGGTCAGCCATGTCAACAATGCAGTCAACCTGCTACAGGCCGGCGCGGGCCAGGCCGATGAGCTGGGCATCCAGGTGCTGGCACCGGGCGAATCGATGAGTGCCCACATGAGCATCCAGGTGGAGCCCGCCCCATGAGCTGGACGACCACGGTGGCGCAGCCCAGCGAACTGGGCGAATCGCCGTTCTGGCACCCCGACGAGCAGCTGCTTTACTGGGTCGATATCGCGGGTAAACAAATCAAGCGCAGCAATGTGTTCATGGGCACGGTGGAAAGTTGGGCCATGGCGCCGCCGCATGAGCTGGAGCCCGGCTGCATCGCACCGGCGCGCAGCGGCGGGCTCGTGATCGCGTTGCGCGACGGCATCTACCGGGCGCGGACCTGGGGTGGCGCGCTGGAAAAACTCGCCGGGGCCGCGCACGACCCGCAAACCACCCGCTTCAACGACGGCAAATGTGACCCGCTGGGGCGCTTCTGGGCCGGCACCATTTACGAGCCGCGCGATGCGCGCAGGGCGGCGCTGTATTGCCTGGACGGCCGGGCGGGCCACACACCGGCGCTGGTGCGCATGGCCGGCGACGCGACCGTGGGCAATGGCCTGGCCTGGTCGGCTGACAGCCGGACCCTGTACTGGGCCGACACGACTGGCCATGTCATCCATGCCTGGGACTGGGACGCCGCCGGCAACACCCTGGCCCGGCAGCGCGTGTTCCGGCAGTTCCCGTCCAAGCCGCCCGGTTGGCAGGTCGGCATGCCGGGTTATGGCGGCCGGCCTGACGGCGCAGCGGTGGACAGCGAAGGCAACTACTGGGTGGCCATGTACGAGGGCGGGCGCGTGCTCAAGCTGTCGCCGGGCGGCGAACTGCTGGCCGACATCCCCACCCCCGTGGTGTGTCCGACCATGGTGTGTTTTGGCGGCGACGATCTGCAGACGCTGTACCTGACCACGGCGCGTCATGGGCGACCGGCCGCAGAGCTCGAAGCGCTGCCGCAGTCCGGTTGCGTGTTTTCCATGCGTGTCGATGTGCCCGGTCTGCCCGTTCATTTTTTCGCGGACCCGGGCTGAATCCCAAAAAAGCGAACAGCTGCCGTTCAAAAATATCAAACCCGGCCGGCCGGCGCCCCTTTACCATCAGGAACATGGACTCAGCGCTTCAATTGATCATGACCCGGGTGCGGGCCGCAGCAGCCAGCGGCACGCCGCTGCGCATACGCGGCGGTGGCAGCAAGGACTTCTACGGCCAGACGCTGCAAGGCGAGGTGCTGGATGTCACGCCGCTGGCGGGCATCACCAGCTACGAGCCCACCGAACTGGTGGTCACCGCGCGGGCCGGCACACCGCTGGCCGAGCTCGAGGCGGTGCTGGCGGAACGCGGCCAGTGCCTGCCTTTCGAGCCGCCCCACTTCGGGCCGGGCGCAACAGTGGGGGGCATGGTTGCTGCCGGCCTGAGCGGGCCGGCGCGCGCCAGCGTGGGTGCCGTGCGCGACTATGTGCTGGGCGTCACCCTGCTCAATGGCAAGGGCGAGTTGCTGACCTTTGGCGGCCAGGTCATGAAAAACGTGGCGGGTTACGACGTCTCCCGGCTGATGGCGGGCGCCATGGGCACGCTGGGGCTGCTCACGGACATCAGTCTCAAGGTGTTGCCGGTAGCGCCGGCCGAAGCCACGCTGAAATTCGGAATGGGCCAGTCAGAGGCCTTGGCAAAGTTGAGTCGCTGGGGCGGGCAGCCGCTGCCGCTCAACGCCAGCTGCTGGGTCGACGACGCCGGCGCACCCACCCTGTACCTGCGTTTGCGCGGTGCCGTCGCAGCGGTCGAGGCCGCCTGCAAAACACTGGGCGGCGAACGCCAGGACCAAGCCACGACGGCGCCCGACTGGACCTTGTGCCGCGACCAGCAACTGCCCTGGTTTCTGGCGCGCGGCGAACGCGACCTGTGGCGCCTGTCGGTGCCGCAGACCGCGCCGGTGCTGGACCTGCCCGAGCCGCCGCTGGTCGAATGGCACGGCGCGCAGCGCTGGGTGCGGGCCGCGGCCGGTGAGGCGCAGCGCCTGCGCAATGCCGTCGCGGTCGTTGGCGGAACCGCTACGCTTTTTATAGCTGGTGGCGCCCATGCTGAAAGGGCTGAGGGCCGATTTGATCCCTTGAAACCGCCGCTGGACCGGATTCACCGGCAACTCAAGAAAGAATTCGATCCCGCCGGGATTTTCAACCGCGGCCGCCTCTACCCGGACTTCTGATGTTGACCCCCACGTTCGCGGCTGCGCCGTTTCACTGCCCCCCGAGGGGGCGCAAGTCCCCTAGGGGCGGCCCGTCGGAGACTTGATGCAAACCCACCTCGCCCCCGAATTCAAGAACACCGCCGACGGCCAGGCGGCCGAAGCGATTTTGCGCAAATGTGTGCACTGCGGTTTTTGCACCGCCACCTGCCCGACCTACCAGCTTCTCGGCGACGAACTCGACGGCCCGCGCGGGCGCATCTACCTGATCAAGCAGGTGCTCGAAGGCCAGGCGCCGACGCGCAAGACCCAGCTGCACCTGGACCGCTGCCTGACCTGCCGCAACTGCGAGACCACCTGCCCCAGCGGCGTGCAGTACGGCCACCTGATCGACATCGGCCGCAAGCTGGTCGATGAGCGGGTACCGCGGCCCGCTTCCGAGAGCGTGGTGCGCTGGGCGCTGAAAGAAGGCTTGCCGTCACCGCTGTTTGCACCGGCCATGAAACTCGGCCAGGCCGTGCGTGGCCTGTTGCCCGCGGCGCTGAAAAACAAGGTGCCGGCGCGCCAGCCGGCGGGCCGCTGGCCGCAGCGTGAACACCCCCGCAAGATGCTGATGCTGGCCGGCTGCGTACAACCCGCCATGATGCCCAACATCAACACCGCGACGGCGCGTGTGCTCGACGCGGCGGGCATCCAGACCGTGGTGGCGGCCAAGGCCGGTTGCTGCGGCGCCGTGAAGTTTCACCTGAACGACCAGGACGGCGGCAAGGCCGAGATGCGCCGCAACATCGACGCCTGGTGGCCGCATGTGGAGGCGGGTGTGGAGGCCATCGTCATGAACGCCTCGGGCTGCGGTGTCACCGTCAAGGAGTACGGTTACCACTTGCGGGACGACGCAGCGTACGCGGCCAAGGCCGCGCGTATCAGCGAACTGACGCGCGACCTGAGCGAGCTGCTGCCCGAACTGGTGGCGCCGCTGCGCGGCCGGGTGGCCGCCAGCGCCGCACCGATCGCGTTTCATCCACCCTGCACCCTGCAACACGGCCAGCAGCTGCGCGGCGGTGTTGAACAACATCTGGGCGCCCTGGGTTTCGACGTGAAGGTCGCCAGTTGCGAGGCGCACCTGTGCTGCGGCTCCGCCGGCACCTACTCCGTTCTGAACCCGGAGATCGCCTTCCAGCTGCGCGACCGCAAGCTGGCGAACCTGGGCGAGATGACACCCGAAGTGATTGTGTCGGCCAACATCGGCTGCATCACGCACCTGCAAAGCGGCACGGCCACGCCGGTGCGGCACTGGATCGAAGTGCTGGACGAGTCGCTGACCGGGGTTGATTTGCTACAAAATAAATAGCTGTTTGCGCCCGTCCGGCGTGGGCTGAGGGCTGATTTGATCATGAGTCAGGCGCCGCCCAGGGCGCTGCGGTAGCGCCGGCTGCAGGCCACCCGGCTGCCGTCCTTCATATGCAGGCGGGCGTCGCCGCTGTCCAGGGGTTCGATCTCGGCCACGCGGTCCAGGTTGACGGCGAAGCTCCGGTGCACCTGGACAAAACGCGCCGGGTCCAGCCGACCGAGGAAATCCGCCAGGGTCGAACGCAGCAGGTAGTCGTGGCCATTGACATGGATGCCCACATAGTTGCCCTGGGCCTGCAGCCATTCGATGTCTGCTGCGGCAATCAGGAACTCCTTGCGCAACTTGCGCACCAGGAAACGCTCGGGCCGCGCTGACGCCCCGGCAGGCTCGGCGCCGGCCGCCGGCTCGGGCGAGTCCAGCACACGTGCTTCGCCCTGCAGGCGCAGCAACAGCAGGCGGTAGCCGAGCACGGCGCCAAGAATCAGCACATAGCTGCGCACGTCCTTGAGGTACTCGTAGGCGAACACGGTTGCCCAGTTGCCGATCTCGTAGCTGGCACCCACGGCCGCGTAGGCAGCCTTGCGCAGCGTCATCATGACCAGCACATGCACGGCGCAAAACACCAGTGTGCCCGCCAGGTGCCAGGGCAGGTGTCGGCCCAGCGTGTCCCAGCGCAGCGGAAACCGCCGCTCGAAAGCGATCAGCACGGGGATGAGCAGCCCCACGGTCAGGTTGCTTGAGAGCTCCCAGGCCAGGGGTTGGACAAAAGGCGCGGTCCGCAGATCGATCCAGGCCGTGATGCTGTTGAACAGCATGTGGATAGACAGCACGGCGATCCAGAAGCCGATTTCGGCGGCGCGCCGGTAGGGCCGGTAGCGCGCCAGCAAGGCTTTTGTTGGGTCTGCAGGGTCCGACATACCGCCAGTCTAGAAGAATTGCCCGGATTTTCGTCACCGGTGGCCACCGCCTGTCACAAACGTCCCGCAACTTGTCCCATGAGGGTGCCCGAAGATGCCTCGCGCGCAAAAAAATGGCCGCCACTTGTTTTTCGTTCAGGAGAAAACCATGAACCGCCGTCACGACATTGATGCCCTGCGTGCCCTGGCCTTTGGCCTGGTCATCGTCTACCACGTGGCCATGTATTACGTGGCCGACTGGCACTGGCACTTGAAAAGCCCGCATGCGGCCGAGTGGCTGCAGCTGCCCATGCGGGCCCTCAACTTGTGGCGCATGGACCTGGTTTTCCTGATTTCGGGCCTGGCCCTGGGTTTCCTGCAACGGGGCCAGGGTGCGGGCGCCCTCTGGCGCCAGCGCAGCTGGCTGCTGCTGCCGCTGGTTTTTGGCATGGCCGTGGTTGTGCCCTTCCAGGCTTATGCCCAGGGTGTGGCCAACGGCAGCATCGCCCCGGGCTTCGTCGCCTTTCTGCTGCGGTACGCCGTCGGCGGGCCCTGGCCGAAAAATGCGTTTGACGGTTCGGACTTCGGTGTCACCTGGAACCACCTGTGGTACCTGCCTTACCTGTGGCTCTACACCAGCGTGCTGGTCCTTTTGTTGCCCGCCTTGCAATCGGCCGCCGGCCAGCGCTTGCGCCGGGCATTTGCCGGGCTGCGCGGCGCGGCCTTGCTGGTGGTTCCGGCGCTGCCGCTGATGGTTTGGTCGCTGACCCTGTGGCCGCATTTCCCGCCGACGCATGACCTGATCGGCGACGGCTGGCTGCATGCGGTGTATTTCACCTTGTTCCTCTACGGTTGGTGGATAGGTACGGACGAAGGCTGGTGGGCCGCGGCGGCGCGCTTGCGCTGGTCGGCCCTGGGCGCGGCGTTGGCGCTGCTGGCGGCGTACATGGGTCTGCGTGCACTGCCTGCGGATGTGGCTGCGCCGCGCCAGCTGTTGCGCCTGATCGCCGATTTATACCTGTGGACGGCCTTGGTGGCGATCCTGGGCTGGGGCCATGTGAAGCTCAACCGTCCACGGCGCTGGCTGTCCTGGGCCAACGAGTCGGTTTATCCCTGGTATGTGTTGCACCAGACGGTGGTCATCGTGGCCATCTGGTGGCTGGCACCGCTGCAACTGGGACCGGCCGTGGAGCCGGCGCTGCTGTTGCTGCTGACGGTGGCGGGATGCTGGCCGATCACCGCCCTGGTGCGCCGCAGCGCCTGGCTGCGTCCGCTGTTCGGACTGCGCAGTCGCGGAGTTTCCCCAAGGCAATCGCGCGCTCCGTGCGGGCAAGGCGAAGCCCGTGGGAAAGCCTGAAGCCGCTCTCAGGCAGCAAGCGCGGTTTCCACGTCTTTCGCCAGGTCGGCCGGTTTGTCGGTCGGTGCATAACGCCGGATCACCTGACCGTCCTTGCCGACCAGGAACTTGGTGAAATTCCACTTGATGGCCTTGCTGCCCAGCAGGCCAGGTGCTTCGGACGACAGCCACTTGTACAGCGGGTGCGCGGCCGGGCCGTTGACGTCGATCTTGCCCATCATCGGAAAACTCACGCCGTAGTTGACCTGGCAGAACTCGGCAATCTCGCCGTCGGCGCCCGGGTCCTGGGCGCCGAACTGGTTGCACGGGAAACCCAGCACCACCAGGCCCTTGCCGGTGTAGGCCTTGTGCAGCTCTTCGAGGCCGCCGAACTGCGGCGTGAAACCACACTTGCTGGCCGTGTTCACGATCAGCATGACTTTGCCCTTGAATTGCGAAAGCGCAATGTCCTGGCCGTTGATCTGCCGCGCTTCGAAGTCGTAAATGCTGCTCATGGTGCGTCCTGGTTGGACCTGCCACTGTACTGCAGCGAGGGAGCGTGGGGGCTCATAAATTCAAGCAGGGGCCGCGGATCTGGCTTTGCCAGTCCGCAGGCGCAGCGCCCCCCTCGGGGGGCAGAGGGTTACACGCAGTGAACGAACGTGGGGGCTATTTCCTCAAGGGCGCCGGCGCCGTGGCTGCGAGCAAGGCGGCCAGCACAATCAGGCTGCCGCCCAGCAGCGTGCGCGGGCTGAATTCCGCTGCGCCCAGTGCGGCCGCCGACAGGCTGGCAAACAGGATTTCGGTCAACATCACGAGTGCGGTGGTGCTGGCCGCCAGGCGCGCCGCGCCATACTGCAGCGCCATGTTGCTGAGCAGGAAGGCCGCAGCCAGGCCCAGCGCGACGCCGGCCCACGAGGTACTCCAGACCGGCGCCGGCACGATGTGCCATCCCATGCCCAGCAGCGCAGTGGCGGTGGCCATGAGGCCGCCGCCGCCAAACATGGCCATCATGCGGGATTCGCTGGGCGTGTACGCCAGCTTGCGCAGCAGCACGTTGGTGGCGGCAAAGCTCAGGCCTCCCATCAGGGCGAGCCAGTCGGCTGCGCTGTGCGGTACCGGCCAGGGCGAGCCGGGTGACTTCAGCACGATCAGCACACCCGCCATCGCCAGCGCCAGGCGCAGCAGCGAAGCGCGGGTCGGTTTTTCCCCCAGCAGGCCCCAGGCCAGCAGCACGGACCACGCCGGCATCAGGTAAAACAGCAGCACCACCCGCACCACGTCCCCGACGGTCACGGCCCAGTTGAAGCCGACGTTGGTCAGCCCTGCGGCGACGGCCAGCCACCAGAGCTGCGGATGCCGCGCGAAGCTGCGCCAGCCGCCATGCCGCCATGCCGAGATGCAGGCCAGCGAAAAGAAGTAGATCAGCGCAGTCGACCACAGGGGGTGCAGCCCCTGCGACTGCAGCTCGCGAAACGGCCACCAGGACACGCCCCAGACAAAGGCGTTGAAGACCAGCGCGGATGCGGCCAGCGTGGCGCCACGGTGGATCACGGCATCTGACTCCCCGGGGCCACGGCAGGGCCGCACATCCATGCCTCGCGCATCAGTGCGAGTTGTCGCTGCGCGCGATGGTCAGCAGGTGGTCCACCTGTTCTTTGTATTTGATGCAGTTGCTTTTGTGCCAGCGCTGGATCAGCCACATGAAACCGGCCACGACCACGCCAAAGGCGGTGATCGCGCCGAAGGCCGACAGGCCCATGCCGGTGGACAGGCTGTAGCCGGCGCCCAGCGCCAGAATGCAGGCCTGCTCGTTGAAGTTCTGCACGGCGATGGAGCGGCCGGCGCCCATCAGGTTGTGGCCGCGGTGCTGCAACAGCGCGTTCATCGGCACCACCAGAAAACCGCCCAGGCCGCCGAGAAGAATCAGAAAGGGTGCGGCCACCCAGACGTTGGTGATGAAATTCATCAGGATCACCAGCACGCCCATGGCAATGCCCAGCGGCATCACCATGGTGGCGTGTTCCAGCCGCATGCGCATCGACGCCAGGATCGCACCGGCCGCCGTGCCGATGGCCACCACCCCGACCAGTGACGACGCCTGCGTGGTGCTGTAGCCCAGTGCCGCCGCGCTCCAGGCCAGCACGATGTAGCGCAGGTTGCCCGACACGCCCCAGAACAGCGTGGTGGTCGCCAGCGAGATCTGGCCCAGCTTGTCGCGCCACAGCGCTGCGTTGCAATTCCAGAAATCGGGCAGCAGCTCGAGCTTGTTGCGCGGCATCGGACGCATCTCCACGCCGGTGAGGGGAATCCGCGTGTTGAACCAGGCCGCGATCGCATACAGGATGATCAGCGCGCAGATGGCGGCTTCGGGCGGCGTGTCGATGCCGGTGTCGATGACGGGGAAGTCGAACGACAGCAGCAGGTGCGACACCGAATGGCCGACCAGCTGACCTCCGAGCAGCACGCCCAGGATGATGGAGGCAATCGTCAGGCCTTCGATCCAGCCGTTGGCCTTGACCAGCTGCGAGGCCGGCAGCAACTCGGTGAGGATGCCGTATTTGGCCGGGGAGTAGGCGGCAGCGCCCAGGCCGACAATCGCGTAGGCCATCAAGGGGTGTGTGCCGAACAGCATCATCAGGCAGCCCACCACCTTGATGGCGTTGCTGATGAACATGACCTTGCCCTTGGGCTGCGCATCGGCGAAGGCGCCGACAAAAGGCGCCAGCACCACATAAAACAGCGCAAACATCGGCACCAGCGCGGCTGGTTGCCATTTGGGCGCGCCACTGGTTCTGAGCAGCTCCACGGCGGCGACGAACAGCGCGTTATCAGCCAGAGAGCTGAAAAACTGGGCTGCCATGATGGTGTAAAAACCGCGCTTCAGCTTCATTGAACGGTGTTGATCACTGTGGCGAATGCATCAGGCAGTCTGATGCGGCACGATAAAAGTGAATGTCTCCTGACTATCAAGGTTTATAGCACGCGGCAGGATGGCAGAATCGACAAATAGGTCTTGACAAGCCTGCGTTAACCCCAGTCCCGTCCTGTTTTCCCACTGCCACCACCCCTACCACGAGCCCTTGCCTGACATGCCCCGCCCCATTCTTGCCACTGTTCATGCCGCCGCCCTCAGCCACAACCTGGCGCGCGCGCGCGCTGCTGCGCCGGACGCCCGAGTCTGGGCCGTCGTCAAGGCCAATGCCTACGGCCACGGCATCGAGCGCGTGTTTGATGCACTGCGCAGCGCCGACGGCTTTGCCCTGCTGGACCTGGCCGAGGCCCAGCGCCTGCGTGCGCTCGACTGGCGCGGCCCCATCCTGCTGCTGGAGGGCTGTTTTGACGCGCGCGACCTCGAGCTCTGTTCACGTCTGGGCCTGTGGCACGCCATTCATTGCGACGAGCAGATCGACATGCTCGCGGCCCACAAGACCCAGGTGCCGCACCGTGTCTTTCTCAAGATGAACTCGGGCATGAACCGCCTGGGCTTCACGCCCGAGCGTTACCGCGCGGCCTGGACGCGGCTCAACGCCTTGCCGCAGGTGGAAGAAATTTCGCTGATGACCCATTTCAGCGATGCCGACGGCGCGCGCGGGATAACCCACCAGCTGCAGGTCTTCGAAGCGGTCACGCATGACCTGCCCGGCGAGCGCACGCTCAGCAACAGCGCGGCCACCCTGCGCCATGGCCTGGCCATCGGCGAGAAGTCCGACTGGGTGCGGCCCGGCATCGCGGTGTATGGCAGTTCACCCGATTTTCCCGAGCACAGCGCCGCCGACTGGGGCTTGCAGCCGACCCTGACGCTGGCGTCGAAAATCATTGGGGTGCAACACCTGGTGGCGGGCGACACGGTGGGTTACGGTTCCAGCTTCACCGCCGACGGCCCGCTGCGCATTGGCGTCGTGGCCTGCGGTTATGCCGACGGCTACCCGCGGCATTGCACGACCGGTACACCGGTGCTGGTGCAGGGCGTGCGCACACGCATGGTGGGCCGCGTCAGCATGGACATGATCACGGTGGACCTGACGCCGGTGCCCGATGCGGGCATGGGGTCGGACGTGACCTTGTGGGGGCGCGCGTCCAGCGGCGCCGTGTTGCCGATCGACGAGATCGCAGCGGCCGCGGGCACGGTCGGTTATGAGTTGATGTGCGCCGTGGCACCGCGCGTGCCGGTGGTGGTGGAGTGAAACAGAAGGTGGGTTTCAGGCGCGGCGGCTGTTTCTGTGGAGACGTCCATAAATCATGACAGGCCCAGCCCGAACGGCGTGGGGTCATGAATGACGAGAACCTCAATAAGTCGCCCAATCATTTGGCGGTTCTTGTCGCTGAGCCCAAGGTCCAGGAGTCTGGCGAATTCCGCCGTCATGTGCGGACCGGGCCTTTCAGGGCTATCGGTAAACCTCGCGCCGATTACCCACGCGCAGGACACGAACCACGATACGCCGATCCTGCAGGTCGCAGATGATGCGCCAATCGCCCACGCGGTATTTCCAGTAGTTGCCCAGCTTGCTGCCTGCCAGTGCCTCGCCCAGTTCGCGAGGGTTGTCCAGGCGGGCCAGGCGCTCGCGCAGGAATTCAAGAATGCGCGCTTGAACCTGCTTGTCGAGTTTCTTCAGGTCCTTAACGGCATCAGGGTCGAATTCAACGGCCCAGACCAAGCTGGCGCTCCACGTCTTCAAGCGGGATGGTTTTGCGGTTCTTGCGCGCGCGGGCTTCGGCCAGGTAGTAGTCTTCCAGGTCGTCGATGAACTCAAGGATGGCCTCACGTGCCAGCGTGGTTTTGGTCCGTCCGGTTTCCTGGGCCAGGGCATTCAGGCGCTGTTCGATAGGTTCAGGCAATCTGATGGCAAGCATGGCAATCTCCGATATACATGTATAGCAATTATAGCCGTGAACCTTGTGAGGGCTGAGCCGGCTTAACGCTTGCGCAAGCCCAGCACCATCACCGCCCCCACGACAAGCAGGGCGCCGGCCACCTGCACCGGCGCAATCGCCTGACCCAGAATCAGCCAGGCCAGCACCAGCGCGAACACCGGCTCGACGTTCATGATGGCCGAGTTGCCGACCACGCCCAGCTTGGGCAGCACGGTGAACATGATGGTGAAAGCGGTGCCATACAGAAAAGTCAGCGCCGCCAGGCCCCACCAGCCGATGGCCGCCTGGGGCAGCTGAAAGCCGCCCTGCACTGCCACGCCCGCCAGGGCAAACAGGCCGACGATGCTCATGGTGGTCAGGGTGCGCACACGGCCATCGACATCGCCGGCCTCGTGCTGAGTCAGCACCAGCGCCACGCCGAAGGTGGCCGCTGCCGCCAGCGCAAAGGCCACCCCGGTGCCGATGCGGCCCCACTGCCCGGCGGCGCCCAGGCCCGAAGCGGCGCCCAGCACGTCGAGCGCCAGCGCCAGCCCGATCAGGATCACCGGCATGGCCAGCAGCAGGGCGCGCTCGGGCGAGCGGCGGTACAGCACCCAGTCCCACAGCGCCGTCCAGATCGGGTAGGTGTTGAAGGCCAGCAGGGCCAGCGCCACCGGCAGCCGTGCTACGGCCGAATACAGGCACAGGCTCTGCACCGCGATCAGCAGGCCGATGACCGGCAGGATGCGTTTGTTGCGTGCGGTGAAGCGCAGGGGCACACGCTGGATGGCCAGCAGGGCAGCCACTGCCAGCGCGGTGCCCACGCTGCGAAAAGTAACCGCGGTCGCCACGTCCACGCCGTTGTTGAAGGCCAGACGCGCTGCGACATGGTTGGCGCCCATCATCAGTGCGATGAGGAGCAGTGTGGCGAAAGCAGTTCCGCTCAGGGCGCGCTTTGAAGTCATGCTGATTCGGGGTGTTAGGCCAGGGCAGGCCGGACGACGTGTTGAGTGACTGCCACTCTGGGGCAATCTTCATGAAAGGTGCGTCATTTTGACGCCAAAACGCAAGTGTGCGCCAACCTTGAGGAAGACAGGCGTACTGGCAGATTGTCGTCTATGGGATGCCTGCACCCGGGATAGGGGTTTGCCATATGTTGCACAAAAAGTTATTTTATGCATAAAATTTGCCAACACCCAAATACTGCCCATGGAAGCCTCCCCTTCGATTCCCGCCATACCTTTGTCCGAGCAGGCGTTTGCGAGCCTTCGCCGCGATGTGCTGTTCGGCGAGTTCGAGCCGGGCGCGAAGCTCAAGATCGACGAGCTTCAAACCAGCTATGGTTTTTCCAGCAGCCCGCTTCGCGAGGCCTTGAACCGCCTGAGTCAGGAGGGTCTGGTCAAGGCCGACGAGCGGCGCGGCTTTCGCGTGGCGGCCATTTCCCGGGCTGACCTGGCCGATATCACCCACATGCGGCTGTTACTCGATGTGCAGGCGTTGCGCGCGTCGGTGCAGCAGGGCGATGCCGCCTGGGAAGCCGGCATTGTGGCGGCCTCCCACCTGCTCGAAAAAATCGAGTCGCAACTTGGCGACGGCCCGGCGCTGCTGGGTGACGAATGGAGTCGGCTGCACCGCGATTTCCATTTGTCCCTGCTGGCGGCTTGTCCGTCGCAGCGCCAGCTGGCGATGTGTGCCAGTCTGTTTGACCAGGCCGAGCGCTACCGCCGTTTCTCGGCGCGCCATCGCGTCATCGTCCGCAACAAGAACAAGGAACACCGCAGGCTGATGAATGCGGTGCTCAAACGCGACGTCGACACCGCCTGCATGTTGTTGGCCGACCACATTCATGGCACGCAAAGGAATGTCGAGGCCGCGCTCAAGCGGCTCGAAGCCGCGGCCGCGTGAACTGGCCCGTGCAGATAAATACCCCCTCCAAGGAGACACTTCATGCTTTCAGTGACCCGTCCCACGCCCTCGCATTTCGGGATCTTCGTGACCGACACCGAGCGCATGGTGGACTTCTACACCCAGGTGTTCGGACTGACGGTGACTGATCGCGGCCGGGGCCGCACATTCAAGAGTGAGCTGGTGTTCATGAGCGCCAGCCCTGACCAGCACCACCAGCTGGTGCTTGCCTCCGGCCGGCCGGAGGAGGCCAGCTTCAGTACCGTGATGCAGATTTCGTTCGCCGTGCCCAGCATCCAGCATATCCGCGACATCCAGGTCCTCGCGCTGGCGCGTGGCGCCACCAACCTGCGCGGCCTCAACCACGGCAATGCGTTGTCGATATATTTTTCAGATCCGGAAGGCAACACGGTGGAGGTCTACATCGACACACCCTATTACGTGGCCCAGCCGCATGGCGACGCGCTCGATCTGAGCAAGAGCGACGAAGAGCTGATGCGTGAGACGGAAGCCATCTGCCGCGCCGATCCGACATTCATGCCGCTGGAGGAATGGCGGGCGAAGTTTCAGCGGGCTGCCCCTTCGGCGTGAGCCCAGGTTCTTACCTTTTCCTGCTTTTTATTTACCGTTCTGGAAATTTCATGAAATTACTGTCATATCTGCACGAAGGCCACGAATCCTATGGCGCCGCTGTAGGCGACTCCGTGGTCAACCTGAGTCGTGCCAGGCCGCGGGAACCCGCTTTGGCGGACTACATCGCCTCGGGCGCGTATTTGCAGGCGGCCGAGCATGTCAAAGGCCAGCCGGTCGATGGCAAGCTGGCGGACATTCACTACCTGCCGGTGATTCCCCGTCCGGAAAAAATTGTCTGCGCCGTGCGCAACTACATGGACCATCACCAGGAAGTGGTGGCGGCAGGCATGCATCGCGAGTTGTCGGAGAAGCCACCCATCTTCCTGCGCGTATGGCGCTCGCAAACGGCACACAACCAGCCCATTGTCAACCCGTCGGTGTCCGATTCGATGGACTGGGAAGGCGAGCTTGCCGTCATCATCGGCAAGCCGGGCCGCAACATCCCGCTGGACAAGGCTTATGACCACGTGGCTGGCTACTCCTGCTACAACGATGCCAGCGTGCGTGAATGGCAGTTCCATGCCAAGCAGATCGCTTCCGGCAAGAACTTCGAGGCCACCGGTGGCTTCGGTCCATGGATGGTGACGGCTGACGAGATTGCACCGGGCCGCCAGCTGAAGCTGGAGACGCGCCTCAACGGGGTGGTCGAGCAGTCCAGCCACACAGGCAACATGATTTTCGACATTCCCACGCTGATCAACTATGCCTCCACCATCTTCACGCTGGTGCCGGGTGATGTGATTGCGACCGGCACGCCGGCGGGTGTGGGCTGGAGCCGCAAGCCGCCGAAGGTGATGCGCGATGGTGACGTGGTGGAAGTGGAGATCGAAGGCATAGGGACGCTGCGCAACCCGGTCGTTGCTGGCGACTGAACCAGACAGTACTGGCGTGCCCTGTGCCCCGCTCTCAAGAAGTAGTTAAGCAACGTCAAGATTGCTCATCAATTTACAAAAGGAGACAAAAATGGATCGACGACTTTTTCTTGCAGCGGGAGCTGCCGCAGCGAGCGCTGGATTTCCTGGCTGGGCGCAGAGCTATCCAGACCGACCCATCAAGATCCTCCAGGGCTTTGCGCCCGGGGGCAATGCCGACGCCATTGCGCGATTGGTGGGTGGCGAAATGGGCAGGGCCCTGGGCCAGCCCATCGTGGTTGAGTCGCTGGCCGGTGCAGGCGGCACCATCGCCGCCGCTGCTGTGGCGCGTGCCAAACCCGATGGCTACACCCTGTCGCTGGCCACCGGTGGCCATGTGGTGGCCGGCGCCCTTTACAACGCGCTGCCTTACCAGACCGTCGGCAGCTTCGAGATGGTGTCTACCATCACTTATTTTCCCTTTCTCATCGTCACCAGCGCCGACTCGAAGTTCAAAAGCTTTCGCGACGTGATGGCGGCTGCGGGCGGCGCGCCCGGCACCGTGGCCTACGGCACGGCTGGCATCGGATCGACGCACCATCTGGCTGGTGAATTGCTGGCCAAGATGGCCAGCGTCCAGATGATGCATGTGCCCTACCGTGGCGACTCGGCGTCATTAACGGCGCTGCTGGCCGGCGACGTACCCTTCATCATCGCGCCCCCCACGGCCGTGCTGAGCAACATCAAGGCCGGCAAGTTGCGGGCATTGGCTACAACCGGTCCGCAACGCTGGCCGGGTCTGCCCGATGTGCCCACGGTCAGCGAGCAGGGCGTTGCCGGTTACGACGTCCGCTCCTGGGCCGGGCTGCTGGCGCCTGCGGGCACACCGCGAGCCATCATTGACCGCCTCAATGCGGAGGTGTTGAAGGCGTTGCAGATCCCGGCGGTCAAGGCCCGTCTTGAAGACATTGGTGGCGAAGCGCGGGGCAGCACGCCGGAAGAAATGAAGGCCATGGTGGCGGCAGAACTGACCCGCTGGATCCAGGTCGTCGCCGAAGCCAAGATTCCCAAACAGTAAGCAGGAAAATTCTGTCATGTCGTTGATCGAAATCCGAAAACGCAGCCTCACCTGCGAGACCATCTATCACGAGGGAGGGCCGCCGGTGGCTACCCCGCTGCGCCTGGCTGCGGCCTGCGCTGTGATCCGCAATCCCTATGCCGGCCGTTACGAGTCCGACTTGATGCCCTTCATGGCGGAATTGCGTTCACTGGGCACGCTGCTGGCCAAGGAACTGGTCGACCTGCTGGGCAAGGAAAATGTCGAGGTCTACAGCAAAGCTGCGATTGTCGGTGTCGATGGTGAACTGGAGCACGCCGCCGTGTGGCACGAGGCGGGCGGGTGGGCCATGCGTGCTGTGCTGGACGAGCCCAAAGCCATCGTGCCTTCGGCCAAGGCCGTGGCCGCCACCGGTTACCGCCTGATGGTGCCGCTGCACTACATCCATGCCTGCTATGTACGCAGTCACTACAACTCGATGGAAATCGGCATCCAGGACGCGCCGCGACCCAAGGAAATTCTGTTCGCGCTGGTTATGGGGACAGGCGGTCGCGTGCACTCGCGTTTGGGCGGCCTGACCAAGGAAGCCGTGTCGGTCGGCGACGGCCAACGCTGACAAGACAGCTCAGGACCGGACCTGGGTGGCGTGCCGCGCTGACCTGTTCATTCGTTCTCATGCCGCAGTTGTGCCGCGCGGCAGCAGTACCAGCTTGCCCAGCGTCAGGCCGGCATCGAGCAGTTCGTGCGCGCGCTGCGCCTCGGCCAGCGGCAGCAGGGTCGGCGGTGGCGGCCGCAGGTTGCCGGCCGCCATCAGCGAAATAGCGCGTTCCATCAGGGAACGCCGCGTCGCCGGGAGTTGGTCCAGGCTGTGGATGGAGTAACAGCGCACGCCCAGGCTCTTGCCCATGAGCCGGCGCAACGCTCCCAGGAGATTTTCTTCCGGCAAGCCGGCCAATGCGTTGTAGGACAGCAGTGTGCCCAACGGAGCCAGCAAATCAAGATTCGCCGTAAATGCCGGCCCTCCCACGTGGTCAAGCACCAGGTCCACGCCGCGGCCACTCGTCAGCGCCATCACCTCCGCATGCACGTTGTGCGTGCCGCGGTGGATCACATGCTGCGCGCCGGCGGCGCGGGCAAAGTCGAACTTGTCGTCGCTGCTTACGGTGCCGATCGCCAGCAGGCCAGCGGCTTGGGCCAGTTGCAGAACGGCTGTGCCAACGCCGCCGGCGGCGCCATGAATCAGCAGGCTTGCGGGCCGGCGTATGCCGGACTCGTAAAGCAAGGCGCCGGCCAACTGGTAGTTGCCCAGAGTCACGGCATCGGTTGCCGATACCGCATCGGGCAGCCGATACACCGCTTCGGCCGGCACGCAGATCGCTTCCGCGTAGCAGCCACCGCGCTGCGGCAGTTCGCGCGCACTGACCAGCACCTGCTGGCCTTCATGCAAACCGCTGACGCCGGTGCCTAGCGCGTCGATCACTCCGGCCATTTCATTGCCGGGCACGGCGGGAAGAGGCGGCATCCACTGATAGACGCCCTTGCGGATCAGGGCGTCGGGCTTGCCCACGCCGATGGCCAGGGCTCGCACGCGAACTTCATGGGGCGCTGGCTGCGGCAGCGGCCGTTCGGCCAGTTCAAGGACCTCGGGGCCGCCAGTGCGGGTGAGTTGTATGACCTGGATGTGGCTCATGGGGAAGGAGCGGGGTATCCGTAAAGGCCGTGCACTCGGGCGTGCAGCCGGGCCAGGCCGAGCAGCGCGTCGGTGAAGGGGGTAGGCACCTGCGTCAGTTCGCCCAGCTCCTTCACCACGGTGACCAGGGCGTCGAGCTCGACCGCCTTGCCGGCTTCCACGTCCTGCAGCATGGAGGTCTTGAAGGCGCCCAGCTTGAGCGTCACCGCATGCCGGTCTTCCGGCTGCTGGTCAATCGGGAGGCCGATGCGTGCGCCTATCTCCTTGGCTTCGAGCATGATTTTTGAGATGAAATCGCGCACCAGCGGGTCGCCCAGGATCAGGTCGGTGGTGGCACCGGTGAAGGCGCTGATCGGGTTGACCGTCATGTTGCCCCAGAGCTTGTACCAGGCATCTTTCTGGATCTGCGGCGACACGCTGGCCGCAAAACCGGCGCGCACCAGCAGCTCCGCCAGCGCCTGCACACGTGGGCTCTGCGCGCCCGAAGGCTCGCCGATGATGAGGCCGTTGCCGAAATGGTGACGAATCACGCCGGGCGCATCGACCGAGCAGCTCGCATGCACAACGCAGCCGATGATGTTCGCCGCCGGAATGGCCGCGGCGATTTCGCCGGTGGCATCCACCGCCTTCAATGTCGTACCAGCGTAGGGGCCGCCAAAACCCTGGAAGAACCACCAGGGCACGCCGTTCATCGCAGTCAGGACGAGGGTGTCGGGGCCGATCAGCGGTGCGATCTGGCGCGCCACGTCGAGCAGCGCCGGCGCCTTCACCGCGATGACCACCAGGTCCTGCACGCCCAGCGCTACCGGGTCGGCGCTGGCCTGCACGGCCGCGGAACGCGTCTCCGTGCCGCTCACCACACGCAGGCCGTGGCTGTTCAGCGCTTCCAGCGTGGCACCGCGCGCCACCACGCTGATGCTGCAACCTGCCGCCGCGAGTCCGGCGCCTATCCAGCCACCGATGGCACCGGCGCCGTAAATACACGCTTTGTTGATGGGTTTATGAGTCATTTTGGCTTCAAGCCCTTTGTTGACGGGCGCAAGGCGCTCTAGTTTTGATAGCTGTTGTCGATTCGGTCAACCTGCCGCACGAGTGCGTCAAAGACATCCTGGCCGGCGCCGTAGGCCGGCTGGAACTGCAGCGCGTCGCGTGTGGATTTTTGCGCCACGGCTTCTGTCACCGCAATTGCCGGGCCCATGCTGAAGGTGGCCAGCTGGATTTCGCAGGCGCGCTGCAGCGTCCACAAAATGGCAAAGGCCTGCGGCAGGGTGTGGCCCCAGGTCAGCAGGCCGTGGTTGCGCAAGATCACTGCCTGCCGCGTGCCGATGTTGTTGACCAGGCGCGGGCCTTCCTCGGCGTGGATGGTGATGCCTTCGAAGTCGTGGTAGGCCACCTTGTCATGCAACTGGGCCGTGTAGAAGTTGGTCTGCTGCAGGCCGCCCTGCAGGCAGGCGACCGCCACGCCGGCGGTGGTGTGGGTGTGCATCACGCAGTGGGCATCGGGCAGCCCGTCGTGAATCGCCGCATGCACGGTGAAGCCGGCCGGGTTGACCCGGTGTGTCGAGCCGTCCAGCACCTTGCCCTGCAGGTCGATCTTCACCAGGTTGGAAGCGGTGACTTCGCTGTAATGCAGGCCGAAGGGGTTGATCAGAAATTGCTTCTGGTCGCCGGTGACGCTGCCCGGCAGCCGCACCGTGATGTGGTTGTAGATCATCTCGGTCCAGCCGAGCATGGCAAACACGCGGTAACAGGCGGCCAGCTCGACGCGGGTTTTCCATTCGTCGGGATGTATTCCGGGTTTTTGAAGGATGGCGTTCATGGCGGTCTCCACTCAGTAGGTTTTGCTGACGGGCGCGGGCGCGACCGCTGTCTTGAAAGCGGCGGCCAGGGCGCTGGTGGCCCGGACCAGCAGGTGGGTGTCCAGCCCCACGGCCACAAAGGTGGCGCCCAGGGCCAGGTACTTGCGCGCCGTGGCTTCGTCGGGCGTCAGGATGCCGGCGGCCTTGCCGGCCCGCGTGATGCGCGTGATGGCGTCGGCAATCGCTGCCTGCACTTCGGGGTGGGCCGGGTTACCCACATGGCCCATGGACGCCGACAGGTCGGCCGGGCCGATGAAGACACCATCCACACCGTCCACGGCGGCGATGGCGTCCAGGTTGTCGAGCGACAGCTGTGTTTCTGCCTGCACCAGCAGGCAGACCTGTGCATTGGCTTCATGCGCGTACTGCGGATAGCGGCCCCAGCGCGAGGCGCGGGCGCCGCCCATGCCGCGTATGCCGCCTATGTCCTTGCCCTGCGCGTCGTATTGCGGATAACGCGAGGCGCGCACCAGCGCGGCGGCCTGTTCGGGCGTATCCACCATGGGCACCAGCAAGGTCTGCACGCCAATGTCGAGGTACTGCTTGATCAGCGCTTCGCCGACATGGCCGTGGCCCATGGGCACCCGCGCGATCGGGTGTGAGCCCGGGTAGCCGGCCATCACCTGCAGCTGCGCCAGGATGCTGTTGATGTCGTTGGGGGCATGTTCACCGTCGATCAGCAGCCAGTCAAAACCGGCGCCGGCGCAGATCTCGGTGCTGTAGGGGCTGGCCAGGCCCAGCCAGAGGCCGATCTGCGCCTGTTTGTCGCGCAGGGCCTGCTTGAAGGTGTTGACGGGTGTTTGCATGGGGTATTTTTTAGGAAAAGAGAAATTCAAAACGGCCCAACGGCCCGTAGTCTGCGTCGAAGCGGTCACCGGCTTTCGCGGCGACCGGCCGGGTGAAGGAACCTGCCAGCACCACTTCGCCAGCGTGCAGGCATTCGCCCCAGGGGGCGAGTTTCATGGCCAGCCAGGCGACGCCGATCGCCGGGTGGCCCTGCACGCCGGCGGCCAGGCCGGTTTCCTCGACCACGCCATTCTGGCGCAGGATGGCGCCGACCCAGGGCAGGTCGATGCCCTGCGGCGACACCTTGCGCCCGCCGAGTACGATGCCCGCGTTGGCGGCGTTGTCGCTGATGGTGTCCTGCACCTTGCGCATGGCTTTGCTGTGGCGGTCGAACTGCTCGATGCGTGCGTCGATGATCTCGATCGCGGGCTGCACGTAGTCGGTCGCGTCCAGCACGTCGTCCACGGTGATGTGGCTGCCTTCCAGTTTTTTCTTCAGCACAAAGGCCAGTTCCACTTCCACGCGCGGCGCGATGAAGCGGGCTGCCGGGATGTCGCCAGGCTCAAAAAACATGTCGTCCAGCAGCGTGCCGTAGTCGGGCGAGTCGATCTGGCTGGAGATCTGCATCGCGCGCGAGGTCAGGCCGATCTTGTGGCCCCTGGCCACGCGCCCTTCGGCGATTTTCATTTGCACCCAGGCGCGTGAAATGGCGTAGCCGTCCTCCACGGTCATGCCGGGGTAACGTTTTGAAAAATGCTCCACCTGCACGCGGGTCTTCTCGCTGTGGTCCAGTTCGGCGGCCAGCTGGGTGATGAGTGCTTGGTCAAACATAAAGGATGTCATTGCGGCCTTGAGCCGCAATCCAGGTATTGGTGGCGGTGGATTGCGGCTCAAGGCCGCAATGACAGCAAGGGGAAGTCATTTGTTGAAAAGGGGGTGAATGTTGCTGTGTTTGCCGTCGTAGACCTGTCCCGGGCTTTCTTCCACCTGCAACGTGATGCCGACCAGTCGCTCCTTCATCAAAGGATCAAAATGGGCCGCAGTGCCCGCCAACAAGGCGTCACCAGCTCTCTTTTTGGTAGCGTCCGAGCGGCCTGCGGCCATACGCAGGTTCAGGTAGACAAAGCCATAGTCGCGTTTTCCGTCCGCGACTGCGTAGTGCGCGGCCGGGTAGGCCAGCACCCGCGTGCCGCCGGTGGGGAAGACCTGTTGGCCCTCCTCGTCTTTCACAGCCAGCATGGTGTCGGCCAGCGCGCGGCACAGCGCCGTCATGTCGGTGGCGGTCTCGAGGTTGGGGGTGTAGAGGATGACGAGGTGGGGCATGTTGTCCTGTCTTGTCAGAGGCGGCTCGCGGCCTGGTAGCCCTGCGCGGACGAGGCCTGCGCAGCGGGAATGGCGGCGCCGGTTTGCGGCGTGACCGGGAACACCGCGTTGATCTGCCCCGTGCCCGATGCGCCGAAGTAGGGCGTCACCACCTCCGCCTGGCCATCGTAGTCCGACCAGCCCAAGGCGCCCAGCAGCATGGCGGTGTCATGCATGAAACCTTCACCGTGGCCCTTGGCCGCGTATTCGGGCAACATGGCGCAGAAGTCCTTCCAGTCGCCGCGCTGCCACATGCGCACCACCTCATGGTCCAGCGTTTCGAGGAAGGGGCTCCAGATTTTGAAAGCGTATTCGGGTGCCAGGCCGTTCTGCGCAAAGCGGTGCGACAGCGAGCCACTCGCAAAAAAAGCCACGGTGCCCTCGTACTCGTCTTCAATCGCACGGCGCATGGCCCAGCCCAGGCGCGCGCTGTCGTTCAGGTAATGCGCCTGGCACAGCGCAGAGACCGACACCACCTGGTAGTGCTGGTCGGCGTTCATGTAACGCATGGGCACCAGCGTGCCGTACTCCGGGTTCAGCGTGGTCGCGTCGTGCGCCAGCGTTTCCACGTCGTGCGCATTGCAGACTTTGGCCAGCAGCTGGCCCAGCGCCGGGTTGCCCGGAAACTCGAAACCCATGTTGCTGATGAAGTGCGGCAGCTCGTTGCTGGTGTACAGGCCCTTGAAGTGCGGCGCGCAGTTGATGTGGTAATTCGCGTTGACCAGCCAGTGCGTGTCGAACACCACGATGGTGTCCACGCCCAGGGCGCGGCAGCGCCGGTCAATCTCCAGGTGGCCGTTGATCGCGTCTTGCCGCGTGCCCTTGCGCGGGCCGTCCAGCTCGCTGAGGTACATCGAAGGCACGTGCGTGATTTTGGCGGCGAGGGCTAGTGTTCCCATAGGACTGCCTCTTGTCTTGTCATTGCGGGCTTGACCCGCAATCCATGTTGGTGGACCAAGGCGTCGCTTCTTGCGGACATGGATCCCGGATCAAGTCCGGGATGACAAGGTGTCATATTCATGCGGCCCCCCAATGCGGAATATGGTGCGACCCCAGCGACACCGCCACGTTCTTCGGCTCACAGAACACTTCGTAACTCCAGGTGCCACCCTCGCGGCCGGTGCCCGATGCCTTGGTGCCGCCGAAGGGCTGGCGCAAATCGCGCACGTTCTGGCTGTTGACGAAACACATGCCGGCCTCGACGGCGGCAGCGACGCGGTGCGCGCGGCCCAGGTTCTCGGTCCAGACATAACTCGACAGGCCGTACTGCGTGTCATTGGCCAGGCGAATCGCGTCGGCTTCATCCTTGAACGGGATCAGGCAGGCGACAGGGCCGAAAATTTCTTCCTGGGCGATACGCATGTGATTGTCCACGTCGGCAAACACCGTGGGCAACACATAGTTGCCCTTCCTGACGCGGTCCGGCAGGTCCGGCGTGCCCAGTCCGCCGCACAGCAGGGTGGCGCCTTCTTTCGGGCCGAGCTCGATGTAGCTGCGCACCTTGGCCAGGTGGCCCTGCGAAATCATGGGGCCGATGGTGGTGGCTTCGTCGAGCGGATCACCGACCTTGATGCGTTTGGCGCGCTCCACGAATTTCGCGGCGAAGTCGGCGTAAATCGATTGCTGCACCAGGATGCGGCTGCCGGCGGTGCAGCGCTCGCCGTTGTTGGAAAAAATCATGAACACCGCGGCGTCGAGCGCGCGCTCGAGGTTCGCGTCGTCAAAAATCACGAACGGTGATTTGCCGCCCAGCTCCATGCTGAATTTTTTCAGGCCGGCGGCCTGCACGATGCGGTTGCCGGTGGCGGTGGATCCTGTGAAGGAAATCGCGCGCACATCGGGGTGGCGGCACAGCGGTTCCCCCGCGTCCTTGCCGTAGCCGTGCACGATGTTGAGCACGCCGGGCGGAATGCCGGCTTCCAGCGCCAGTTCACCCAGGCGCGCCGCTGTCATCGGCGAGAGTTCGCTCATCTTCAGCACCGCGGTGTTGCCAAACGCCAGGCAGGGCGCGACCTTCCAGGTGGCCGTCATGAAGGGCACGTTCCAGGGCGAGATCAGCGCGCAGACGCCGGTCGGGTGGTACAGCGTGTAGTTCAGGTGCGTCTCGGTCGGGTAGGTGTGGCCATCCACCCGCGTGCACATCTCGGCAAAATAATAGAAGTTGTCGGCCGCGCGCGGGATCAACTGCTTGCCGGTCTGCGCAATCACCTGGCCGCAGTCGTTGGTCTCCATCTGCGCGATCTCGGGCACATGGGCGGCGATCAGGTCGCCGAGCTTGCGGACCAGTTTGGCACGCTGCGGTGCCGGCATGCCGGCCCACTTCGGAAAGGCCTCTTTCGCGGCGGCCACGGCGGCGTTGACTTCGGCCTCGCCGCCAGCAGCCACTTCGGCCAGCACGTCCTGTGTGGCGGGGTTGACGGTCTCGAAGTAGCTGCTGCCGGCAACGGCCTTGCCGTTGATGAGGTGATCTATTCTTGTCATGTTCATTCAATCGTGTTGAAAAGTTCGCCCAGGCCCTCGATGCTGGTGACCACCACGTCACCGGGCCGACAATCGACCACGCCGTCGGGTGTGCCGGTCAGGATCAGGTCGCCTGGTTGCAGCGTCATGAAGCTGCTGAAATATTCGATCAGGAAAGGCACGTCGAAAATCATGTCGCGCGTGTTGCCGGACTGCGTGATCTTGCCGTTGACGGTGGTTTGCAGCGCCAGCGCCATGGGGTTGGGGACATCGGCTGCGTCCACCAGCCAGGGGCCTAGCGGCGTGCAGGTATCGCGGTTTTTCACGCGAAGGTTGGGCCGGTACCAGTTTTCGAGGTAGTCGCGGATCGCGTAGTCGTTGGCGATGGTGTAGCCGGCGATGAAGTCGTACGCGTCGTCGCGTTTCACCTTTTTGGCCGTTTTTCCGATGACCACCGTGAGTTCACATTCGTAGTGCATGAACTGCACGCCGGCCGGGCGGCGCGTGAGTTGCCGGTGACCGGTCAGCGTGCCTTCTCCCTTGATGAAAACCAGCGGCTCCTCGGGCGCCTTGAATTCAAGCTCTTTCGCGTGGTCGGCGTAGTTCAGGCCCAGCGCAAGGATGGTGCGCGGGCGTGGCGTGGGCACCAGCGGTGGCAGCCAGGTGACGGCGTCTTCACTGACGAGCCGGCCATCATCGAGCAGCAATCGGCCATCGCGTTCGACGGCGTGCTGAGTCTTGCCTTCATACATGACGCTGGCGTGCTTCATGATGATGTGGCCCCCACGCTCCGCACTGGCGTGTCGTCGCTGCCCCCCGAGGGGGCGCTCGCGCCTGGGGGCGGCCCGGCGTCGCTCGGTTCCTCCACAAGCATATTGCTCAACGTGCCAAAGCCCGGCGCGCTGATGTTGATGCGATCACCCCGCCTGGCCAGCGGCCGGCCCGCATCACAGCCCAGCATCAGCACATCGCCGGGGCGCAGCGTCATGAAGCCGCCGACATCGGCCAGCAGCCGGTCGGCATCCCGCACCAGATGGTTGAAGTTCACGGTTTGTTTGAGTTCGCCGTTGATGCGAACCTCCAGCATGAAGCCCGAAGGATCGCCGGCTTGGCTGGCAGGCACCAGGCGCTCGGCTATGCCCAGAAAGCCGTCCAGGCATTTGAACTTGACGGGCGGCCGGAAAAAACTGGCGTGCGGAACGGACAGGTCGTTCACCAGCACGTAGCCCGCCACTTCGCCGGCCCCACCCATCACCATGGCGATGCTGGCGCCGACTTCAACCTCAGGGACCCGAGCCGGCACGGGAATGCTGGCGCCGCTGGCGCTCCAGGTGTTGGCCGGCTTGACATACAGAACCGGCGCTTGGGGCGGCGCCTTGTAGGGCGGCTGGTTCATCTGCGGCGCCAGCGCCTCGACCTCCGCGCGGAAGTTCAGCAGCACGCCATACACGGTTCCTTCAGGTATCCAGCTCATGGCTGCTCCAGTGCAATCACTTCGTCGAGCAGCGCATACAGCTGGGCGAGTTTGTCTTTTCCCAGGGTTTTTTCCATCCAGGCGTAGTGCGCTTCGATGGCCCCCGAGAGTGTGGTCACCAGCTGCACACCTTTGTCCGTGGCTTCCACGGTGGTGCGCCGCTGGTCCGCCGGATCGCGCGAGCGCTGGATCAGGCCGTCGCGCTCCATGCGGGTCAGCACGCCGGTCAGGCTGGGGCCGAGGATGAAGGCTTCGCGTGCGACCTTGCCGGTTTCGACCACGCCGTGTTCACCCAGCACCCGCAGCACCCGCCACTGCTGGTCGCTCAGCGCATGTTCGCGCAGGCGCGGCCGGGTGTGCGCCATGACGGATTCGCGCGCCTGCAGAAGCAGGCGGGGCAGGTTGCGGTGAATAAAAGGCGTGTTCATGGGCAAGATGGGTTTATTTAATATATTAAATGATTTTGAAACTTGCCACCAACCGCGCGAGACCAGGATTAACCCGTACTGGGAATAAATACAGTAATATTGCCGGATGGCCAAAGACAAGACGATTTACACCTGCACCGAATGCGGCGGCATCAGCCCCAAATGGCTGGGCAAGTGCCCGCACTGCGGCGCCTGGAACACGCTGATCGAATCCGTCGCGGAAAGCCAGTCGCCGGTGAAAAACCGTTTTGCCTCGTTGGCGAAACCGTCAGAAGTGGCGACCCTGGCCGACATCGAGGCGACCGACATGGCGCGCACGCCCACCGGGCATGAGGAGTTGGACCGTGTGCTCGGCGGCGGCATCGTCGAAGGCGGCGTGGTGCTGATAGGCGGCGACCCGGGCATCGGCAAATCAACCCTGCTGCTGCAGGCGCTCGATTCCCTGCAGCGCGCAGGTCTCGACACGCTGTATGTGACAGGCGAGGAAAGCGGCGCCCAGGTCGCCCTGCGTTCACGCAGGCTCGGGCTGGACGGCTCCCAGGTCAAGGTGCTGGCGGAGATCCAGCTCGAAAAAATCCTCGCCACGCTGGAAGCGACGCGGCCGGCCGTGGCCGTGATCGATTCCATCCAGACGGTGTATTCCGAGCAGCTCACGTCGGCGCCCGGTTCGGTCGCGCAGGTGCGCGAATGCGCTGCCCACCTGACGCGCGCGGCCAAGGCCAGCGGCGTCTGCATCGTGCTGGTCGGCCATGTCACCAAGGAAGGCGCCCTGGCCGGCCCGCGCGTGCTCGAGCACATGGTGGATACCGTGCTTTATTTCGAGGGCGACACCCATTCGAGCTTTCGCCTGGTGCGGGCCATCAAAAACCGCTTCGGTGCGGTCAATGAAATCGGCGTGTTTGCCATGACCGAAAAAGGCCTGAAGGGGGTGAGCAACCCCAGCGCGATTTTCCTGAGCCAGCATGCCGAACCGGTGCCCGGCAGCTGTGTGATGGTGACCTTGGAGGGCACGCGTCCGCTGCTGGTGGAAATCCAGGCACTGGTCGACAGCGGCGGCCCCAGCCCGCGACGCCTGTCGGTGGGCCTCGACCGGGATCGCCTGGCGATGCTGCTGGCGGTGCTGCACCGCCACGCCGGCATTGCCTGCATGGACCAGGACGTGTTCGTCAACGCGGTTGGTGGCGTGCGCATCAGCGAGCCGGCGGCCGACCTGGCGGTGATGCTGGCCATCACTTCCAGCCTGCGCGGCAAGCCGCTGCCCAAGGGCTTCATCGCCTTCGGCGAGGTCGGCTTGGCCGGCGAGGTGCGTCCCGCGCCGCGCGGCCAGGAGCGGCTCAAGGAAGCGGCCAAGCTGGGTTTCAGCGTGGCCGTGGTGCCCAAGGCCAACGCGCCGAAAAAGCCGATCGAAGGCCTGACCATCCATGCGGTGGAGCGGGTCGAGCAGGCCATGGACGTGGTGCGCAGCCTGGAATAGGTCCATACTGCAGCGTTTGAACTCACACGCTGTCGCATGGAACTAGTCATCTCTGCCGGGCTGATTGCCGCGGTCGTCCTCTGGGGTTTGTTGTCCCCCGCCACGCTGGACAGCGTGTTCAGCGAGCTGCTGGGCAGCATTACACGCAACTTCGGCTGGTTTTACCTCTGGGTGGTGCTGGGCTTGGTGGTGCTGGCATTTTTTCTGGCTGTCAGCCGCTACGGCGATCTTAAGCTTGGGGACGAGGACGATGAGCCCGAGTTTTCAGTGGGCGCCTGGTTTTCCATGTTGTTCGCTGCAGGCATGGGCATAGGCCTGGTGTTCTGGGCCGTTGCCGAACCGGTGTCCCACTACGTGACCGCGCCCCCGGGTGTCGCCCCCGGAACGCCGGAGGCGGCCAACACCGCCATGCGTTACGCCTTTTTCCACTGGGGGCTTCATCCCTGGGCGATCTACGGCATCGTCGGCCTCTCGATCGCCTTTTTCCAGTTCCGCCGTAAGTCCTCAGCGCTGGTCAGCTCCGTGACCGAGGCGCTGCCCTGGACCTTCATCCAGCGGCTGTCGCCCGCCTTCAATGTGCTGGCGGTCGTGGCAACGGCCTTTGGTGTTGCCGCTTCCCTGGGCATGGGCGCGACACAGATCAACAGCGGCCTCCACGCGGTATTCGGCCTGCCGGTGGGCCCGGCGTCGCAGGCGGCCATCATCGTGGTGACGACGGTGCTGTTTCTGGCGTCCGCCTTGAGCGGCGTGGGCCGCGGCATCAAGTGGCTCTCCAGCGGCAACCTCATGCTGGCCGGTGCCTTGGCACTGGCCGTGCTGCTGGTAGGCCCGACCATCGCCATCATCGACACTTTCACCAACACCCTGGGGTCCTACCTGAGCGAATTCGTGCGCATGAGCCTGCGCATGACGCCTTTCCGGGAAAACGCATGGGTCGGCGACTGGACCATTTTTTACTGGGCCTGGTGGCTGTCCTGGTCGCCTTTTGTCGGCCTGTTCATTGCGCGCGTCTCGCGCGGCCGGACCATACGCCAGTTCATTGCGGGAACAGTGTTGGCGCCCACGCTGGTGGGTTTTGCCTGGTTTTCGATTTTTGGTGGAACAGCGCTTTACATGGAGATTTTCCAGGGCGTCCCGCTGGCAGAGGCCGTCAAGGCCGATGTCTCCACCGCGCTGTTTGCCCTGTTCAGTGCCTTGCCGGGAGGCGCCATCATGTCGGGGGTGGCCACGGTACTGGTGCTGGTTTTTTTCGTGACCTCCGGCGATTCGGCCACGCTGGTGCTGGCCATGATGAGCACCCGCGGCAACCCCGCGCCGCCGGCACGCGTCAAGGTCATCTGGGGGGTGTTGATCTCGGGCATTGCGCTGAGCCTGCTATTGGCAGGTGGCCTGAAAGCGGTGCAGACCGCCACCATTGTTTTTGCGTTGCCGTTCTCGCTGGTGGTGGTGCTGATGGCGGTCTCGGTGACGCGCGCCATTCGCCAGGACTGGCTAGCCGAGCAGCAACGGGAAAAAGCCCTGCGCCGCAAAATGCAGGCGCTGGTCAAGGACCGGTAGTCCTTCCATCCGGACAGAGCGGAATATGAAACTCGCGGTCATCTCCGACATCCACGGCAATCTGCTGGCGCTTGAGGCGGTGCTGGCGGATATTGCGCGCCAGGGTGTGGACCAGACCGTCAACCTCGGCGACATTCTGAGCGGGCCGCTGCAGCCGGCAGCAACCGCCGACCTGCTGATGGCGCGGGACTTCCCGACCATACGCGGCAACCACGATCGCCAGCTGCTGGCCTTGCTTGCGCCCGGTGCTTCGGCCATGGACCCGCTGAGCAGCGACGGGTTTGCGGCAGCACAAGTGAATGCAGCGCAGGCCGGGTGGCTGCGCGCGCTGCCTGCCGGGCGGGCGCTGGAGCCGGACATTCGCCTGTGCCACGGCACACCCGGCACCGACCTGCAGTACTGGCTGGAAACCGTGGTGCCCGGCTTTGGCGACATGGGCAGCGCGGGAATCCGGCCGGCCACGCCTGAAGAGGTGCGTGAGCGTCTCGGTGACGAGCGGCATGGGCTGGTGCTGTGCGGCCACACCCATGTGCCCCGCGTTGTGCAGTGCGGCGGCTCGCTGGTGGTCAATCCGGGCAGTGTCGGTCTGCAGGCCTATGGCGACGCCCGTCCCCATTCGCATGTTGTTGAGACCGGCGCCCCGCATGCGCGTTATGCCCTGCTTGAACAGGCGCCAGGTGGCTGGCAAGTCCAACTGCGCGCCGTACCTTATGCCCACGAAGCCCAGGCCGAGGTCGCGCGGCGCCACGGCCGGCCGGACTGGGCCCACGCGCTTTTGACCGGACGCATGCCGCGGGCATGAAATGCTCCTGAATTTATAGCTGCTTGCGCCCGTGGAATAAGGGCTAATGGCATATTTTGTTTCAAGGTTTTCATCATCTGCACGATGGCGCCTGCCCTGGCCTGGTACCGCTGCCTCGCCTTTGAAAATTCCTGCAGGCCGGCACGCCTACGCAGTCCCCACAGACCGGGTCCGCGCACAGCTGCGAAAATAGAGCCATGAACTTCCAGAAAATTTTTGTTCCGATTGCCGGCGTCGCCGTAGTGGTGCTGGCTTACCGCGGTTTCGGCTGGGCCGGTGTGGCGGCTGCGGTCGGCGGCCTGATGATGTGGCTGCTGCTTCACTTCACCCGCATGATGCAGGTGCTCAAACGCGCGGCCAACCGGCCCATCGGTTATGCCGACAGCGCCGTCATGCTCAATGCCAAACTCAAGCCGGGCATGACGCTGCTGCACGTGGTGGCCATGACCCGAAGCCTGGGCACGCTGCAATCGGACAAGGACGCGCAGCCCGAGGTGTTCCGCTGGACCGATGGCAGCCAGTCGCATGTCACCTGCACCTTTGTCGGCGGCAAGCTGGCGCACCATGAACTTTTCAGGCCGCAGGTAGAGGATTCGCTGCCGGCCGCCGATGGCCCGCCGCCCGGCCCGTAAAATCAGCGTTTCGGGTTTTTCGGCAGTTTCTCCGGTCCGGCCGGCAGCAGGCCAGGCGCCGGGAACCCTTTCACGACATTCATCACAGGATCAGCACCATGTCCCCAGTAGCACCCTCCATGGAAGACCGCGACGGCAAAATCTGGATGGATGGCCAGATGGTCGAATGGCGCGACGCCAAAATCCACGTCCTGAGCCATACCCTGCATTACGGCTGCGGCGCCTTCGAAGGCGTGCGCGCCTACAAGACGGCCGACGGCAGCACGGCCATCTTCCGGCTCGAGGAACACACCGAGCGCCTGTTCAACAGCGCCAAGATCCTGCGCATGAAAATTCCTTTCAGCCAGGAAGAGGTCATGGAAGCGCAAAAGGCCGTGGTGCGCGACAACAAGCTGGAAAGCTGCTACCTGCGGCCGCTGACCTGGATAGGCTCGCAGAGGCTGGGCGTCAGCCCCAAAGGCAACACCATCCACCTGATGGTGGCCGCCTGGCCCTGGGGTGCCTACCTCGGCGAAGAAGGCATGCAACGCGGCATCCGCGTCAAAACCTCCAGCTACACGCGCCACCACGTCAACATCACGATGACGCAGGCCAAGGCGGTCAGCAACTACACCAACTCCATCCTCGCCAACATGGAAGCGCTGGACGACGGCTACGACGAAGCGCTGCTGCTGGACGCCTCGGGCTTTGTCAGCGAAGGCGCGGGTGAAAACATCTTCGTGGTCAAGGGCGGTGTGGTTTACACGCCTGACCTGTCGGCCGGTGCTCTCAACGGCATCACGCGCAACACCATCCTGCACATCTGCAAGGACCTGGGCCTCGAACTGGTCCAGAAGCGCATCACGCGCGACGAGGTGTATATCTCCGACGAAGCCTTCTTCACCGGCACGGCCGCAGAAGTCACACCCATCCGCGAACTCGACCGCATCGAGATCGGCGCCGGCTCGCGCGGGCCCATCACCGAGAAAATCCAGAGCGCGTTTTTTGACATCGTCAATGGCCGCAACCCCAAGTACGCACACTGGCTCGCGAAAGTCTGATCATGAGTACCTCTTTCACCGTCGAGCTGCTGGCCAAGGACCTGAACCCGCAAGGCGGCGTGTTCTGCCCCAGCCCCAAGGCCGAGATGGCCGTCTGGAACAGCCACCCCAAGGTCTACCTCGATGTGGCGCGCACCGGCCAGGCCAAGTGCCCCTACTGCGGCACGACTTACGCGCTGAAAGCGGGCGAGCACGTCGGCGCTGGCCACTAAGGTGCCTGCCTCCCTTCAAGCGGCCGCCGCGGAACCGGCTTCGCCGGGCCGCCAGCGGCGCCCCCCTGGGGGGGAGGCGGCCGGAGGCCGCTTCGGGGGGGCTTCCTTAATCATTGCCCCTCAGTGGATAGGCGACGCAGTCATGACCGAGCCGCTGCTGCGGCGCCTGCACGCGCGGGGTGAACAGCTCAGCGTCGGCGCGTTGCCCTGGGTGGCGCCGGTGTACCGCGCGATGCCGCAGGTGCACGAGGTCATCGAATTCCCGTTTGCGCATGGCGGCCTGCAGTTGAAGGCGCGCCGCGCGCTGGCGAAGCGGATCGCCGGCCGGTTTGACACCGCCTACGTGCTCCCCAACTCGCTGAAAAGCGCCTTGCTTCCCCTGCTGGCCGGCATTCCCAAACGTGTCGGCTATCTGGGTGAAGCGCGCATCGGCCTGCTCACGCACCGCCTGAAAAATCCGGCCAAAGGCCAGCGTCCGCCCATGGTGGCGTTTTATTCGGCGCTCAGCGGCGACACAGATCTGGACACCGACCGGCCGCAGTTGCAGATGCCGGCGGCCGAGGTGGCGCAGGCGCTGGCCGAGCTCGGCCTGGAGCGCGGCGGCTATGACGTCTTTGCACCGGGCGCGGAATACGGCCCGGCCAAGCGCTGGCCCGCGGCGCATTTTTCCGAACTGGCGCAAAGCCTGGCCCTGCCGGTGGTGTTGCTGGGCTCGGGCAAGGAAGCGGCGCTGTGCGAAGAGATTGCCGGCCCGGCCAACGCGGTGCGACCCGGTGCCTGCCTCAACCTGGCCGGCAAGACCACGCTGGTGCAGGCGCTGTGCGCCATCGCAGCGGCCCGCCAGGTGGTCAGCAACGACTCGGGCCTGATGCACGTGGCGGCGGCCTTTGGCGTGCCGCAGGTCGCCATCTTCGGCTCGTCGAGCCCGCTGCACACGCCGCCGCTGAGCGCGAAAGCCACGGTGCTGTGGCTGAAGAACGATGCGGACTACCTGCCACCGCTCGATTGCGCGCCGTGCTTCGAGCGTGAATGCCCGCTGGGCCACACGCGCTGCCTGAACGACGTCGGCGCGGCGCGGGTGCTCGCGGCACTGTCGCCCTGAAACTCAGGCCGGAAAGGCCGCCAGGGCGCTGAAGCCCGGCTGGGGCTGCCCCGGTGTGCGCGCCACATTCATCACCCAGCAGACCATCGCGAAATAGCCGACCAGCGTGGTCAGTTCCACCACGCCCTGTTCGCCGAAGAGCGCCAGGGCGGCGGCATACGAGCTGTCGCTGACGCCGTGGTGCTGCAGCAGTTCGGTCACGAAGTCCACCATGGCCGCTTCGTCGGGGGCGGTGCTGTGCGGGTATCGGCCTTCGGCAATGGCCTCCAGGCTGGCTTGCGGCACGCCGGCCTTGAGCGCCAGCGGTGCATGCATCAGCCATTCAAACTGGTTGGACACATGGCGCGCGACCAGGCACATCGCCAGCTCGCGGATGCGCACGTCCAGCATGCTGTCAAAACGCAGGTACTCGCCCACCTGGCCAACCCGCGCCATCAGCGCCGGACTGCGCAGCAGGGGAATGAAAGGACCGAACACTGCCTTGCGCGGGCCGGCGATCAGGGCATCGGCCGCTTCGCGCTGCGCTGCGGACATCGCTTCGGCCGGCAGCATGGGAAGCCGATCCGGGGCCGGGGTGGAGAAGCCCTGGCTGACAGGTGCGGCGGGATGGTTGGTATTCACGCGAAAACTCCTGCAATGACGTGGCTGGCGGGGAACCGGAAAAGCAGGGCATGACGCAGGGCCGTGCTGCCTTTCCATCGGCTAGCGATGGTAACGCGGGGAAGCGACTGCCCCGCAGGTGTATTCGGGCAAAAAAAGACCACCTTGCGGTGGCCTTGCCAAGTCTTTTGAGGGACGTCGTTGAGACTGATGATCTGTTGATCGATTTGAAGTCTTCTGCCTTTGTTGTCAGCGATCGATGTTGTCACAGCAACTGCGCAACTTTAATGGGTAGATAGTTTTTATGGCATCCCCTATTTGGGGGAGAAATGTCGTTTTTTCGCGTAACGGTGTTACAAAATGCGATTTTCTTCACGCGGGTGTCAGCGCGGCGGCCTTGTCGGCGCCTGCGCTAGGCGGCAGCCGGCATCGGCAGCTCGACCACAAAAGAAGCGCCTCCGCCCGGCCTGTCCTCGCAGCGCACGCTGCCGCCATGGCGCTCGGTGATGGATTTGACCAGCGCCAGGCCCAGCCCCACACCCCCTTCGCGCTCGCTGGCGCCCGGCAGGCGATAGAAGGGCTCGAAAATGCGTTCACGCTGGTCCGGCGGCACACCCGGTCCGTGGTCGTTGACGCGGATCACGGCACGCCGCTGCGCACCCGCGCCGGTCTGTCCGAGCTCCAGGCTGACTTCGCCGTTGCTGTAACGCCTGGCGTTTTCCAGCAGGTTGCGGATCAGGCGGCGCAGCAGGCGCGCCGAGCCCTGCAGCGTGAGGCTTTCGGTCTGGGTCGCCGTGCCGAGTTCGGCCTGCACCCGGGCACATTCCTCGGCCGCCAGACCGGTCAGGTCCAGCAGCTCGAACGGTTCGGCGTCGGCCTGTCTGGTATCGAGCCGGCTGGCCAGCAGGATTTCGTCGATCAGCTGGTCCAGCTCGTTGATGCTGCGCGAGATTTCGGCGCGCTGCGTCGAACCGGCGCCGCCACCCATCAGCTCCAGGCCCATGCGGATGCGCGCCAGCGGCGAGCGCAACTCGTGCGAGGCATTGGCCAGCAGCGATTTGTGCGAGGCCAGCAAGGCTTTCTGTGACTCCATCAGCGTTTCGATGCGCTCCGCGGCGTGGTTGAAGCGTTCCGCCAGAAAAGCCACTTCGTCGCTGCCCTGGACGGTCATGCGGGCCGACAGGTCGCCGCTGCCCCAGCGCTCAACGCCGCGCTGCAGGCCTTCGAGCCGCTGCGTCAGCCGGCGGATGATGGGATAGGCGCCCAGCGCGACAGCCAGCGCGACCAGGCCCAGCATCCAGCCAAAGCCAAAACCGTAGGGCGGGCGGTTCCAGGAGTTGCCCGGAGGGCGTTTGGGCCGGGGCAGCAGCAGGTTCAGGGTCTGCCCGTCCTTGGTCAAGACATCAAACTCGAGGCTGTCGCCGAGCTTGCGATCCGGCTTGGTCTGTGCCCGGCCGATGACTTCGCCGGCAGCGTTGTGCACCAGGACTTCGCGGATCGGCAATTGCGGCGGATCGGTGCTCAGTTGCCAGGCTGCGCCAACGAGGAAAGCGAGCACCACCACCGTGGCCACCACGGCGAGCCAGATCCGTACATACAGATGCGAGGTAAAACGTGACCACATGGGAGACCCCTACAACTCCGATTTTCGGGCGCATGACTGCGTTGCGCGGTGCCCGGAACCCTCATGCTCCCAAGTGCATTCCGGTGTCCTGCGCTCCGTGCGCCTTGCCCTGCATCCCGACAATCGAATTTCTGGAAGTCCCATAAGACCGGATCAATCCTGCTGCTTGGCAAACACGTAACCCACACCGCGCACCGTCAGGATGCGTTTGGGGTCTTTCGCATCGAGCTCGATGGCGCTGCGGATGCGGCCCATGTGGACATCGATCGAGCGGTCAAAAGCTTCGAGTTCGCGGCCGCGCACGGCTTCCATGATCTGGTCTCTGGAGAGCACGCGGCCGGCGCGTTCGGCCAGCGCCACCAGCAGGTCGAACTGGTAGGACGTCAGTTCGCAGACCTTGCCGGAAACCGACACGGTGCGCGCGTCGCGGTCGATCTCGAGCGAGCCGAAGCGCATGGCCTGCTGGCTGCCACCCGTGCTGGGGGCCTCGCCGCCGCGGCGCAGTACCGCGCGGATGCGGGCCAGCAATTCACGCGGCTCAAAGGGTTTGGGCAGGTAGTCGTCGGCGCCGATTTCCAGGCCGACAATGCGGTCCATGGGGTCGCCCTTGGCGGTCAGCATCAGCACGGCCGTGCGGCCGGCGTCGCCGCCCAGGCCCTTGATGCGCCGGCACACTTCGAGGCCGTCCATGTCGGGCAGCATCAGGTCGAGAATCACCAGATCAGGCTTGCAGCTTTGCAGCGCTTCCAGGCCCTTGCCGCCATCGACCGCATGGGTAAATCCATAACCCGACTGGCGCAGGTATTCCCCCACCATGGTCGCCAGGCGGGTGTCGTCTTCGATCATCAGGAGTTGCTGTGTCATGGGCGGGTTCGCTGCGCGGTTGCCTGTGGGCTGATCAGTGTAGCCACTGGCGCCGGCCGGCGGGCTGGCCGCCAGCACGTCGGTGGTGAAAGGGCTGGGGGTACGGTCACTCATGGAGGCTCCTTCGTCAATGACTGCCTCATGGTGCGCGCCGCCCAACAAGTCGCGTTGAAGCCGCTGTAAAGTTAGGTAAACCGTCGCGGCCGCCAGGACCGACCCCTGCGGGTCTTCGGCATGCTATGAAATCGGTAGCTGCCGGCGCCCGTGAGTCAAGGGTTGGGCGGCATTTTCATGCGTGAAGCCAGCCACACCAGCAGCAGCACCGGCGCCCCCAGCAAGGCCGTCCCCGTGAAAAAACTGCTGTAACCAAACGCGTCCACATAGGTGCCAGAATAGCCGGCCAGAAACTTCGGCAGCAGCAGCATCATGGAGCTGAACAAGGCGTACTGCGTGGCCGAATAGTTGATGTTGGTCAGGCTCGAGAGGTAGGCAATGAAGGCCGCCGAGGCGATGCCGCTGGACAGGTTGTCGGCCGAGATCACGAAGATCAGCGCATGGACATCGTGACCGAGCGTTCCCAGCCAGGCAAACAGCAGGTTGCTGCCGGCGCTCAAGACGGCGCCCAGCATCAGCACGCGCATCACGCCAAAACGCATGGCCAGCGCCCCGCCGACAAAGGCGCCGACCAGTGTCATGATCACGCCATAGATCTTGGTAACGGCCGCCACTTCATCCTTGGTGTAACCCATGTCGACGTAGAACGGGTTGGCCATGATGCCCATCACCACGTCGCTGATGCGGTAGACGGCGATCAGCATCAGGATCAGCGCCGCCTGTTTGCCATAACGGCGCAGGAAGTCGGCAAAGGGCTCGACCAGCGCGCTTTTCAGCCACTCGGCGGCGTTGCGCGCAGGCGGCAGCTCGCGCGGCGCCGGCTCAGGCGAAAACAGCACCGTCACCACGCCCACCAGCATGGACGCCGCCATCGCGAAATAGGCCATCTGCCAGGCGCCGTGCTGGTAGCCGATGACACCGCCCGCACCGGCGACTTCGGCCCGCGCGGCAATCCACAAAACACCGGCGCCGGCCCAGATCATCGCCATGCGGTAGCCGGTCTGGTAGGCCGCCGCCAGCGCGGCCTGGCGCTGCACGTCGGCCGACTCGATGCGAAAGGCGTCGAGTGCAATGTCCTGCGTGGCCGAGCCAAAGGCCACGGCGAGCGCGCACCAGACCACCGGCAGCAGGGCGATTTTGGGATCGGTCAGCGCCATGCCGACCAGGGCCGCCATGATGACGGACTGAGACAGCAGCAGCCAGCTGCGCCTGCGCCCCAGCAGGCGCGTCAGCAGCGGGATCGGCAAGCGGTCCACCAGCGGCGCCCAGACCCATTTGAAGCCATACGCCAGCCCGACCCAGCTCAGGTAACCAATGGTGGTGCGGTCAATGCCGGCTTCGCGCAGCCAGAAACTCAGCGTGCCGAACACCAGCAGCAGCGGCAGGCCGGCGGAAAACCCGAGCAGCAGCATGCGCAGGGTCGGCGCCTCGAGGTAGACGCGCAAGGTCTCGCCCCAGCTTGGGCGCGCGGCCCGGGCGGGAGCGATTGCGGAAGGATGAGCTTCAGAAAGCGGCGTTGGCTGACGTTTTGCCTGGGGATCGTCGGATAAGGTCTCGCTCATGCAGGAATAATACGCTGTGGGCCGTTTGGCCCGACCGGCTGGAACTTGCCCTTTATTATTTGGAGAAGGCGATGACATTTGCGTTGAGACTGACCCTGGCGGCCTTGTCCGCGGCCTTGGTGCTGGGCGCAGCGCCCGCCATGGCGCAGCGCGAAGGTGTCGAAGTGGGCAAGAACTCCGGCTTCACCCAGCTGGTGCCGGCGGGGGAGATCGAGCAGGCCTCCCGGCAGCAATACAGCAAGATGTTGCAGGAGGCGGCGGCCCAGAAGGCTCTGGCCCCTGCCGGCCATCCGCAACTGCAGCGACTGCGCCGCATTGCCCAGCGTGTCATCCCGCATGCCGTGGCCTGGAATCCGCGTGCGAAGGACTGGCAGTGGGAGGTCAACCTGATTGGCAGCAAGCAGATCAATGCGTTTTGCATGCCGGGCGGAAAAATTGCCTTTTACACCGGCATCCTGGACCAGCTGCAACTGAACGACGACGAAGTCGCGATGATCATGGGCCACGAGATGGCCCATGCCCTGCGTGAACACGCGCGCGAGCGCATGGGCAAGTCGGCGGCCACCAACATCGGTGCCAGCCTGCTGTCCAATCTGCTGGGCCTCGGGGACCTGGGCCAGACCGTTGCAGGTCTCGGCGTGGAGCTGATCAACCTGCGTTTTGGCCGTGAAGACGAGTCCGAGGCCGATCTGGTCGGCATGGAACTCGGCGCGCGCGCCGGCTTTGACCCGCGCGCCGGCATCACACTCTGGCAGAAAATGGCCGCGGCCAACAAGGGCGCGCCGCCGCAGTGGCTGAGCACCCACCCCGCCGGCGCCACGCGCATTGCCGACATGGAACGCACCCTGCCCAGGGTGATGCCGCTGTACGAGCGGGCGCGAAAAAGCTGAGCGCATGAATACCCCGCAGCAGGCGTTCCAGAAGTTTCTCGATCAGCAGCGTGCCGACTACCAGCGCGCCTTGCCGGAAAAAATAGCACACATCCGCGCCCTGTGGAGCGCGGTGGCCGACGGCGACGAAACGGCGCTGCCGGTGGAACTGGAGCGCCTGGTGCACACCCTGGCAGGCACGGCCGGCACCCTGGGGTTTCATGAGGTGGGCGCGGCCGCCAGGGCGCTGGAGCTGCTGCTCGAACAGGCCGCGCTGGCCGGTCAGTTACCCTTGTCACCACAGCGCGCCGACATTGCCCTGGCCGTTGCCGCGCTGCAGGCCAGCCTGCCGGCCGACGAACCTCTTTCTTGACCAAGGACGATAACCATGAGCAAAACACTTGCCCGCATTCTTTATGTCGAAGACGAACCCGACATCCGCATGGTGGCGCAGATGGCCCTGGAGGCCGTGGGCGGCTTCACCGTGATCGCTTGCCCGTCAGGCAGCGAGGCGCTGGCCGCGGCACCGACCGCCCAGGCCGACCTGCTGCTGCTCGACGTCATGATGCCGGGCATGGACGGCCCGAGCACGCTCAAGGCCCTGCGGGCGCTGCCCGCCACGGCAGACACGCCGGTGATTTTCATGACGGCCAAGGTGCAGGCCACCGAAGTGGCGCAGTACCGCGAGCTCGGAGCGATCGACGTGATTCACAAGCCGTTTGATCCGATGGAGCTGTCGGCGCAGATCAGCCGTATCTGGGCGCAGCAGGGGTCGTAAAAACGCATTGGCGACTGCAGCCCGGCAGTAACGGTTCTTGAGCAGAACCAGCTTGGCTGCTGGTCATTGAAGCCAGACCTGTCTCAGGACCTCCGCCCCATGCCCCACTCCCCCCCGCCGGATCTGCCCGGCGTCCCCGCCGCGAGCCGTCACGACCCGGCCTCGCTGTCGGCCTGGGCGCCCCTGCGCTCACCGGTTTTCCGCATGTTGTGGGGCACCTGGATGGCCGCCAACATCTGCATGTGGATGAACGACGTTGCCGCCGCCTGGCTGATGACCTCGCTGACCACCTCGCCGATCTGGGTGGCCCTGGTGCAGTCCGCCTCGACCTTGCCGGTCTTCCTGCTGGGCCTGCCCAGCGGCGCGCTGGCCGACATCCTGGACCGGCGCCGCTACTTCATCATCACGCAGTTCTGGGTGGCCGCCGTGGCCCTGGTGCTGTGCCTGACGATTGTGATGGGCGCCATGACCGCGCCGCTGCTGCTGGCGCTGACCTTTGCCAACGGCGTCGGGCTGGCCATGCGCTGGCCGGTGTTTTCGGCGATTGTTCCGGAGCTGGTGCCGCGCGCGCAGTTGCCGGCGGCACTGGCGCTCAACGGCATCGCCATGAACGCCTCGCGCATCATCGGCCCGCTGGTGGCAGGGGCGTTGATTGCCGGTGCCGGGAGCGAATACGTTTTTATTCTCAACGCGGTGATTTCGCTGGTGTCCGGTTTTGTGATCATGCGCTGGCGCCGCGAACACGTGCCCAGTCCGCTGGGCCGCGAGCGCCTGATCAGCGCCATGCGTGTCGGCGTGCAGTTCGTGCGCCAGTCGGCACGCCTGCGCGCGGTGCTGCTGCGGGTGGCGCTGTTTTTCTTTCATTCCACCGCCTTGCTGGCCCTGTTGCCGCTGGTGGCGCGCGGCCTGCACGGCGGCGGTGCCGGCACCTTCACGCTGCTGCTGGCGTCCATGGGCTCGGGCGCGATTTTTGTGGTGGCCTTCCTGCTGCCGCGGCTGCGCCGCACCTTGTCCCGCGATGCCATGGTGCTGGGCGGCATGGGCCTGCAGTCGGCAGCCACGGCCATCATCGCCTTTGCGCCGAATGCCTACGTCGCCGCGCCGGCCATGTTTCTGGCGGGCGCGGCCTGGATCACCACCGCCAACACCCTGAGTGTCTCGGCGCAGCTCGCCCTGCCCGACTGGGTGCGTGCGCGCGGCATGTCGATGTTCCAGATGGCGATCATGGGCGCCAGCGCACTGGGTGCGGCGGTCTGGGGCCAGATTGCGACCGTGACCAGTGTCCCGACCAGCATGCTGATCGCCGCATCAACAGCCATGGTGGCCATGGGTGCCACGCAGTTGCTGCTGCGCGACCGCAGCATCGAGGAGGACCTGACGCCGTCGCGCGAATTCAAGGTGCCCAGCGCGGAAGCGCCGCCACTGACCGGCCAGGTGCGCACCCTGATCGAGTACCGGATCGATCCGGCCCGGGCCCTCGAATTTCGCACGCTGATGCAGGAAAGCCGGCGCAGCCGGCTGCGCCAGGGCGCGCTGGCCTGGGAGCTGCTGCGCGACATCTCGGACCCGGGACGTTACGTCGAGCAGATCACCGACGAGTCCTGGACCGAACACCTGCGCCGCTTTGACCGCGTGACGGCGGGCGACGTGGCCTTGCGCGACCGCAAGCTGGCGTTTCACCGGGGCGAAACGCCGCCGGTGGTGACGCGGCTGGTGCTGGAGAGTTGATGCCGCTTTCTCGCCGGGCTGGCCCGCCGGCTCAGCGCAGTTTTTCCGGATCGGTGTGGTGGCGCTGCCAGGCGTCGCCAGCCCGCGGGCCGGGCCGCCGTGGTGCCGCGTAGGAGAGAAAAATGGCTTCGGGCCCTTTCTGGACAAGCGCTGACAGCTATTGATTAAATAGCAAATCCGTTCTGAGCCGGTTCGGCGCTCCGCGTCCCGAACTCGTCGCCCGCACTTGGCACACCTCTTGCATCTCATCTTGTACACAAGTATGGATGCTTTAAATTGGTGCGAAATTCTTTAACCTCTGATTTGACCGGCCAGCCGCCGGCACCGGACAACATGCCGGCCGCTGCGGACGGCACGGCGCTCGCGCCGCGGGCCTGGATCTGCCGCGCCACGCCGCCGGCAAGCGCCAGTGCGCAGGGAACCTCGGCCGGGCCGCTGGCGGGGCTGAGCTTTGCTGTCAAGGACAACATCGACGCCGCAGGCGTGCCCACCACCGCGGGTTGCCCGGCTTTTGCCTACACACCGACTGCCAGTGCCTTTGTTGTGCAAAAACTGCTCGATGCTGGTGCACAGCTAGCCGGCAAGACCAACCTCGACCAGTTCGCCTGCGGGCTGAACGGCACCCGTTCACCTTTCGGGGCCGTGCCCAATGCGTTTAATCCCGCTTATGTGTCAGGCGGCTCCAGTTCCGGCTCGGCCTACGTGGTGGCCACCGGGCAGACCGACTTCTCGTTGGGCACCGACACGGCCGGCTCGGGCCGGGTGCCGGCGGGGCTCAACAACATCGTCGGCCTCAAGCCTTCACGCGGCCTGATCAGCGCGCGCGGTGTGGTCCCGGCCGCGCAAAGCGTGGACTGTGTGTCCATCTTTGCGCGCACGGTGGCCACCGCGGTCCAGGTGCTGGAAAGCGCCATGGCGCATGACGCGCTCGATCCGTATTCGCGCCGGCTGGCGCTGGCCAGCGAACCGTTTGCACCGGCCTTCCGTTTCGGGGTGCCGGCGACGCTGGAGTTCTACGATGACGGTGCCGCAGAAGCGGCCTTCCGGGAGGCCGTGGCGAGACTGCAGGCCCTGGGCGGCACGCCCGTGGCCATTGACTTTGCACCGCTGGCGCAGGTCGCGGCCCTGCTCTATGAAAGCGCGCTGGTGGCCGAACGCTACACCGCCATCCGCAGCTTCTTCGACGACCATGAAGCCGAGGTGGTCGAGCCGGTGCGCAGCATCATTGCCGCGGGCCGACAGTACAGCGCGGCGGATCTGTACGAAGTGCAAACCGAATTGAAGCGCCTGGGCCAGCAGGCCGACGCGATGTGGTCTTGTTCCGCCGACGGCCGCAGCGAAGGGCCGCCCCAAGCAAGGCCAGCCCCCCCGGGGGGCAGCGAACCACACGCAGTGGGGAGCGTGGGGGCCAACATTGACGTGTTGGTGGTGCCGACCGCACCGACGCATTACACGATTGCGCAAATGCAGCAGGACCCGGTGGTGCTCAACCGCAGGCTGGGTGCGTACACCAACTTCGTGAACCTGCTCGACTACGCCGCCCTGTCCGTGCCCAGTGCCGTGCGCGCCGACGGGCTGCCGTTTGGCATCACCCTGATCGCCCCTTGCGGCAGCGACTGGCAGCTGGCCGACCTCGGCCAGCGCTACCACCACGCTACCGGCTTGACGCAGGGCGCGACCGGCCTGCCCCTGCCCGCCATGCGCGCCATCGCCGGCCTGCGCAAGCCGGCAATGGCGACAGCAATGGTGCGGGTGGCAGTGGTCGGTGCACATCTGTCGGGCATGCCCTTGAATACCCAGCTGACCGAGCGTGGGGCCGTGCTGGCAGGCCCCGCCGAAACCGCGCCCGATTACAGGCTGTTCGCCTTGCAGGGCACCACCCCGCCCAAGCCCGGCCTGCTCCGTGTCGGTGCCGGCCAGGGGGCCTGTATCGCGCTTGAAATCTGGGAGATGCCGCTTGCTGCCTACGGCTCGTTTGTGGCGCTGATCCCCGCGCCTCTGGGCATAGGCACGCTGGCGCTTCGCGACGGCAGCACGGTGCAGGGTTTTGTCTGTGAGCCCGAAGCGCTGCACGGGGCGCTGGACATCTCGCACCTGGGCGGCTGGCGCGCTTACATGACTTCGCTCAAGACGGCCGCGGCCTGACACCTTGCACGGATTCCCAACCCTTCTCCCTCTATTACTTCAGGAGCTTTCCATGACCACTGTCCGCACTTCCTCCACCTACACGGCCTCGCGCAGGAAAGTCCTGCAAACCGGCGCGGCCATGCTTGGCGCACTGGGCATGCCTGCCATCGTGCGTGCCCAGGCCGCACCGAAGATCCGCATCGGCTACTGGCCCATCGCCGCCGGCCTGCCGTTTTACGCGGCCATCGAGCTGGGCTACTTCAAGGAAGCCGGCCTGGACGTGGAAGCGCTCAAGTTCGCTGGCGCCCAGCAGGTGATGGAGGCCGTGCTGTCGGGCCGTTCCGACGGCACCGCCAACGGCACCGGCTCGGCCAACATTGCCATCGGCGAGCTGGCCCAGCCCGGCACCTTCAAGATCTTCTGCTCCAACCCGAGCAATGTGAAGAATGTGCTCGACGAAGTCATCGTGCCGGTGGCCAGCCCCGCCAAGGTGATGGCCGACCTCAAGGGCAAACGTATCGGTTCGGGTCCCGGCATCCAGAACGTGACCCTGGCCAAGACCGTGCTGGAGCGCGGCGGTGCCCTGGGTGCCACGGTGGTCGAGCTGCCGATCGGCCAGCATGTGGCCGCGCTGGCTGCGGGCCAGATCGACGGCGCCTACACGCTGGAGCCCACCGGCACCATAGGCCGCATGAACGGCACCACGCGCGTGCTCGAGGCCGGCGTGATCTCCAGATACGTGCTGGGTGACAACATGGCGCCCTGGTTCGGCGGCTCCGCCTCGCTGTCCTCGGAGTTCATCAAGAAGAATCCCGATGCCGCGAAGAAGTTTGTTGCCGCCTACGGCAAGGGCGTGGCTCACGTGCGCAGCAAACCGGTCGAGGCGCGCCAGTACCTCAAGGGTTACACCCCCATCGAAGGCGCGCTGACCGGCGAGGTGCCGCTGGCGGCCTACATGATGTACAACGAGTTCAAGCCGGCCGACGTCGCGCACTTCCAGAAGTTCTTCGACCTGTTCTCCGAAAAAGGCATCTTCAGTTCGCGCCTCATGGTGGACTCGATGCTCTACAAAGGTTGAGAAATGACCGCCCCCACGTTTGCCGCTTCGCGGCTTCTCTGCCCCCCGAGGGGGCGCATGTCGCCTTGGGGCGGCCCGGCGGCGACATGATGGACGTCACCTCCTCCGTGACGGCGGCGCCGGCAGCGCCCGTCAAGCCCTGGGCGCCGCCGGCCAGCGCGCCGGCGGTCGTTGTGCAGCGCACGCCGGCGCTGGACAGGGCGTTGCCCTTCATCGGCCCGGTGGTGCTGTTCATCGTCTGGGACCTGGTGGTGCGCCTGGGCTTCATCAAGGCCATCCTGTTGCCGCCACCGCTCGATGCGCTGGGTGCACTGGTCAACGGCCTGGCGGGCGGCCCCCTGCTCAAGGACTTTGCCGTCACGGTGTGGCGCACGGTGCAGGCCTTCCTGATCGCCGCCGCCGTCGGCATGCCGCTGGGTGTTCTGCTGGGCAGCTCCGAGAAGGCTTACCGCAGCGTCGAGTTCCTGATCGACTTTTTCCGCTCCACACCGTCGTCGGCGCTGATCCCGTTGTTTCTCATGATCTTCGGCGTGTCCGACATCAACAAGGTCGCGATTGCGGCTTTTGGCGCGCTGCTGATCGTGGTGTTCAACAGCGCCTACGGCGTGATCAACGCGCGCAAGCAACGCGTGATGGCGGCCAGGGTCATGGGCGCGTCGCGTTGGCAGGTGTTCAAGGACGTGTTGATCTGGGAAAGCCTGCAGCCGAGTTTTGTCGGCCTGCGTTCGGCCGTGTCGATGGCGCTGGTGATCGTGATCGTGGCCGAGATGTTCATTGGCGCCGACAGCGGGCTGGGCAACCGCATCATCAACTCGCAGCAGGTCATGAACGTGAAGGACATGTATGCGTCGATTCTGGCAGCAGGCGCGCTGGGTTATGCACTGAATATTCTCTTTCTCGTTGTTGAGCGTCGTATTGTTCATTGGAGTGGAAGGTAGCCATGTCTGCAGTTCTCAACGCCCCTGTGTTTGCCGATGTGCCCGTTCCCGGGTTCCGGCCCGGCCCAGCCGGCACCCACATCACCATACGCGGGCTGACCAAATATTTTGCCGGCTGGCCGCTGTACGAGGACTTCAGCCTAGACATCCCGAAACACAAGATCGTCTCGGTGTTCGGGCCCAACGGCTGCGGCAAGTCCACGCTGATCAACATGATCGCCGGGCTGGTGCCCATCGACGCCGGTGAAATCCTGTTCGACGGCAAGTCGCTGAAAGACACCAAGATCGGCTACGTGTTCCAGAACTACCGCGAGGCGATGTTTCCGTGGATGCGCACCATCGACAACATCGCCTACCCGCTCAAGCTCGAAGGCCGGTCCAAGGCCGAAGTGGACCGGCGCATGGCGGAACTGGTCGCTTCCTTCGACGTGAAGTTCGACCTCAAGCGTTACCCCTACGAACTCTCGGGCGGCCAGCAGCAGACCGCCTCCATCATGCGGGCACTGGCGAACAACCCCGAGGTGCTGTTCCTCGACGAGCCCTTCTCGGCGCTCGACTTTGAAATGACACTATTCATCCGCGAAAAGCTGCAGGAAGTGTTCATGCAGACCGGCACCACCATGCTGCTGGTCTCGCACGACCTTGAAGAGGCCGTCTACCTGGCCGACCAGGTGCTGCTGCTGACCAAGCGGCCCACCCGTGTGGCCGAAATCCTGCCGTATGGCGATGCGCGCCCGCGCACGGTGGAAACGCTGTCCGAGGCCAGCTTCATCGGCACCAAGAAGCGCAGCCTGGAAATCTTCCAGCGTGAAGTACGGCGTTGAACGGCGGGCCAACCATGAACGACACCCGCATGCTGGCTTACGTTGAAACCACGGCCGCGCTGCTCAAGCTGCCACTGGATGCGGCGCGTACCCAGCGCGTCGCGCTGAACCTGCAGCGCACGGCCGTGATGGCCGCGCTGCTGGAGGCCGCGCCCCTGGCTGCACACGACGAACTCGCGGAAATATACAGGCCGGCAGCCTTTCCGCCCAATATTGACGGGCGCCAATAGCTATGAAAAATATAGCAAATGGCGCGGAAGTCATGGCGGCAGCGGTCGCCTCGGGGGAGGTCAGCGCACGCGAACTGCTGGACGCCAGCCTGGCGCGTATCGCCGCGACCGACGGCCGGGTCAACGCCTTCACCGACCAGACGCACGCCCGTGCCCGTGCCGAGGCCGATGCCGTGGATGCGCAGCGGGCGGCGTCGCAGCCGCTCGGTCCGCTGGCCGGCGTGCCCTACGCCGTCAAAAACCTGTTCGACATCGAAGGGGTGGTGACCCTGGCCGGCTCCAGGGTCAACCGCGGTGATGCGGCGGCCACCGCCGACGCTTTTCTGGTCGGGCAAATGAAGGCGGCCGGCGCCGTGCTGGTGGGCGGGCTCAACATGGACGAATACGCCTACGGCTTCACCACCGAGAACACGCATTACGGTCCCTGCCACAACCCGCACGACCTCACGAGGATTGCCGGCGGTTCGTCGGGTGGCTCCGGTGCCGCAGTCGCGGCCGGCCAGGTGCCGGTGTCGCTCGGGTCGGACACCAACGGTTCCATCCGTGTGCCGGCCTCGCTGTGCGGCGTCTGGGGCCTCAAGCCCACTTTTGGCCGGCTCTCGCGCCGCGGCAGTTACCCGTTTGTGCACAGCATCGATCACCTCGGGCCGCTGGCCGACAGTGTGGCCGGCCTGGCGCTGGTCTATGACGCCTTGCAAGGCCCCGACGCCCTGGACCCGGGCTGCCAGGCCCTGCGCGTGCAGCCGGTCATGCCGCTGATCGGCCGGGGTATCGAAGGCCTGCGCATCGGCGTGCTGGGCGGCTATTTTCACGACAACGCCACGCCGGCCGCACGCGAGGTGGTGGCGCTGGCCGCCCGCACCCTGGGGGCGCAGACCGCGGTGACCTGGCCGGACGCGGCCCTGGCACGCGCCGCGGCTTTCATCATCACCGCCAGTGAAGGCGGCAGCCTGCACCTGGACGACCTGCGCACCCGCGCCGATGACTTCGAGCCGTTGTCGGTGGACCGCTTCATCGCCGGCGCCCTGCAGCCGGTCGACTGGTACCTGCGTGCCCAGCGTTTTCGCCGGGTCTACCGCGACAAGGTCAACGCCCTGTTTCGCGACTGGGATGTGCTGCTCACGGCGGCCACACCGGTCAGCGCGCCGGTCATCGGCACCGAGTGGCTGGACATCAACGGCGCGCAGCAACCCGCGCGTGCGTCCATGGGGCTGCTGACCCAGCCCATCTCGTTTGCCGGCTGTCCGGTCGTGACCGCGCCGCTGTGGCCTGCCGGCACCGGCGGCCTGCCGATCGGGGTGCAACTGATCGCCGCGCCGTGGCGCGAAGACCTGGCTTTCCGCGCGGCCAGGGCCCTCAGCGATGCCGGTGTAGCGCATGTCCGGCCCGCCTTGTGTCATGCCGGGCCTGATCCGGCATCCATGCCTCGCACATCCGGGTCCACCGCCATGGATTCCGGGTCTAGCCCGGAATGACAGACATGCTCGCCATCAACCTGCCCGATGTCCTGGCCGAAGTCACGGCCCAGTTCCAGCGTTACGAAAAGGCCCTGACCGGCAACGACGTGGCGGTGCTCGACGAGCTGTTCTGGAACAGCCCGCACACCCTGCGTTACGGCGCGACCGAAAACCTCTATGGCTACGACGCGATCCGGGCCTTCCGCGCCGGCCGCCCCGCGCAGGGGCTGGAGCGCACGTTGCTCAAGACCGCCATCACCACCTATGGCCAGGACATGGCGACCGCCAATGTCGAGTTCCAGCGCGCCGGCAGCGCCAAGGCCGGCCGGCAAAGCCAGACCTGGCTGCGCACGCCCGAGGGCTGGCGTGTGGTGTCTGCCCATGTGAGCCTGCTTGCATGAATCCTGCTTCCCGTTTTCCGCAGTACTTCTTTAACTTGACCCAAGGAGAGACCCCATGAACACCAGACATTTCAGCCGCCGCGATTCCCTCAAGTCCCTGGCCGCACTCGGCGCTGCCGGCACGCTGGGCGCTTTCAGCGAACTGGCTTTTGCGCAAAAACCCATTACCGTCGGCGTGATCTATGTCGGCCCGCGAGACGACTACGGCTACAACCAGGCCCAGGCCCAGGCCGCTGCCGAGCTCAAGAAGATGCCCGGCGTGAAGGTGGTCGAGGAAGAAAACGTGCCGGAGACGGCCGCCGTCCAGAAAACCATGACCGGCATGGTGGCCCAGGACGGCGCCACGCTGGTCTTCCCCACGTCCTTCGGTTATTTTGATCCGCATGTGCTGGCCGTGGCACCCAAGTTTCCGGACGTGCGTTTTGCGCACTGCGGCGGTCTCTGGACCGAGGGCAAACATCCCAAGAATGCGGCCAGCTACTTCGGCTACATCGAAGAGTGCCAGTACCTCAATGGCGTGATCGCCGGCCACATGACCAAGAGCAACAAGATCGGTTTTGTCGCTGCCAAGCCGATCCCGCAGGTGCTGCGCAACATCAACGCCTTCACCATGGGCGCGCGCTCGGTCAAGCCCGGCATCACCTGCAACGTGATCTTCACCGGCGACTGGTCCATGGCCGTCAAGGAGGCCGAGGCCACCAACAGCCTGGCCGACCAGGGCTGCGATGTGTTCACCATGCATGTGGACGGTCCCAAGGTGGTGGTCGAAACGGCCGCCAAACGCGGCAAGATGGTGTGCGGCTACCACGCCAGCCAGGCCAAGCTCGCGCCCAACGCCTACCTGACGGGTGCCGAGTGGAACTGGCTGACCGCCTACACCACCTTCCTGGACGCCGCACGCAGCGGCAAGCCGCACCCGAATTTCATCCGGGGTGGCCTGAAGGATGGCTACGTGAAAATGTCGGCTTACGGCCCGACCGTGACCGATGCCGCCAAAAAGCAGGCCGACAGCGTCAAGGCGCAGATGGTGGCCGGCAGCTTCGACATCTTCAAAGGTCCGCTCAAGGACAACAAGGGCGGCACCATCGTCCCGGCCGGCAAGGTCTTCAAGCAGACGGATCTCGAGCTCGAGAAGATGAATTACCTGGTTGAAGGAGTGATCGGCTCGGTCTGACGTGGCTGTCATTGCGGGCCTGACCCGCCATCCATGTTGGCGCGCCAGCGTGGATGCCGGATCAAGTCCGGCATGACAAAAGCACTGCATCCCCATGCGCACCTCCCTCGCCAACTTCCTGCTGCCGGTCGGCGCCATCATCGCTGCGCTGGGCCTGTTCGGCGTGTTCGTCTGGTTCGCCGGCGTGAGCCCGCTGGAGGTCTGGCTGCTGCTGTTCAAGGGCGCCTTCGGCGACTGGTACTCCTGGCAGAACACCTTGCAGCGCGCTGCGCCGTTGATGCTGACCGCCCTGTGTGTGGCCATCCCGGCGCGCGCCGGCCTGACGGTGATCGGCGGCGAGGGCGCGGTGGTGCTGGGCGGCCTGGCCTGCGCCGGCCTGGCGCAGGGCCTGCCGTTGCCGGCCAACACAGCCGGCACGGTGATGGTCTGCCTGGCCGCCGCTGTGGCCGGCGGGTTGTGGATCACGCTGGCAGGCTGGTTGCGCCAGTACCGCGGCATCAATGAAACCATCAGCAGCCTGCTGCTGGCTTATGTGGCCATCGGCCTGTTCAAACACCTGGTCGAAGGGCCGCTGCGCGACCCGTCCAGCTTGAACAAGCCCTCGACCTTCTCGCTGGACGAGGGTTTACGCATCAGCGGCATCGCGGGCTCCGATGTGCACTGGGGCCTGGTGATCGGCGTGCTGGCCTGCCTGGCGACCGGCTTGTGGATGCGCATGACAGCGTCGGGTTTTGCGCTGCGTGTGGTCGGCGGCAATCCAAGGGCGGCGCAACTGGTCGGCCTGCCGGCTTCGAAGCTGATCCTGCTGGCTTGTGCGCTCGGCGGCGCCTGCGCCGGGCTGGCCGGCGCCATCGAGGTGGCGGCCGTGCACACCAATGCCAACGCCTCGCTCATCGCCGGTTACGGCTACGCCGGCATCCTGGTGGCATTCATCGCGCGCCAGCATCCGGTGGCCATCATCCCGGTGGCCATCCTGTTTGGCGGCTTCGGCGCGGCCGGCAGCCTGCTACAGCGGCGCCTGGGCCTGCCCGATGCGTCGGTGCTGGTGCTGCAGGGCATTGCTTTTGTGCTGATCCTGGCCAGCGAGGCCCTGCGTGACGTGGACTGGAAAGCCCTCCTCGCCCGCATCAACCGCTTCGGTCCGTCCGAGCCGAGTCCGATCCCCTTGCCACAGGACAAGCCATGACCGCCGACCAGCTGCTGATCTTTTTTGCCGGCATCGTCGGCGGCGCCTTGCGCGTCGGTGCGCCCTTCCTGTTTGTTAGCCTGGGCGAATGCATCACCGAAAAATCCGGTCGCATCAACCTGGGTCTGGAAGGCGTGCTGGTGCTGTCGGCTATGGCCGCTTTTGGCGCGTCCTGGCTTTTCGGCTCGGCCTGGGTCGGCGTGCTGGCTGCTGCGGCCACGGGTGCGCTGCTGGCCACCTTGCACGGTGTGTTGTGTTCGTTGCCGCGCGTCAATGACATCGCCACCGGCATTGCGCTGATGCTGCTGGGCATGGGCCTGGCGTTTTACCTGGGCAAGCCGCTGATCCAGCCGCAGGCGCCGCAATTGCCGGCCATCGCCCTGGGCAACTGGAGCGATTCGGCGGCCGTTCGCTCGGCCCTGCAGGTCAACGCGCTGGTGCCCATCGGCATGGCGCTGGCGGTGGCGCTGTGGTGGGCCTTTGCCAATACGCGCGCCGGCTTGCTGGTGCGCATGGCGGGTGATTCGGCCAACGCCACGCGCGCCCTCGGTTATTCGGTGTCTACCATCCGTATCGCGGCCACCGCCGCGGGCGGCATGGTCGCCGGCCTGGGCGGCGCCTGCCTCACGCTGTTTTATCCCGGCAGCTGGAACGAAGGCATTTCCAGCGGCCAGGGCCTGATCGCGGTGGCGCTGGTGATCTTCGCGCGCTGGAGCCCGGTCCGCTGCGTTTATGCCTCGCTGCTGTTCGGCGGCGCCGGCGCCATCGGCCCGGCCCTGCAGTCCATCGGCATCAGCTGGGGCTACCACCTGTTCAACATCGTTCCCTATGTGCTGACACTCTTGATCCTGGTCATCACCTGCCGGCCCGGCACGACGGTGAGCGGGAGCCCGGGCGAACTCTCCTCCACACATTGAACACAAACAGGGAAGCAACATGACCGGACTCGGTGGACTCAACAAATCGGCCCGTGGCGTGGTCATGGGCCTGGTGCAACTGCAGCTGCCGGTGGTCGAGACGCCCGCGCAGCTGGCGGCCCAGACGCAGCGCATCTGCGACATGGTGGGCAAGGCCAGGCGCAACCAGTCCACCATGGACCTGGTGGTGTTCCCGGAGTATTCGCTGCACGGCCTGTCGATGGCGACCGACCCCGCCATCATGTGTTCGCTCGACGGCCCCGAAGTGGCGGCCTTCAAGCAGGCCTGCGTGGACAACCGCATCTGGGGGTGTTTCTCCATCATGGAGGCCAACCCCGGCGGCAACCCGTACAACAGCGGCCTGATCATCGACAACACCGGTGCCATCAGGCTCTACTACCGCAAGCTGCACCCGTGGGTGCCGGTCGAGCCCTGGGAGCCGGGCAACCTGGGCATTCCCGTCTGCGACGGCCCGAACGGCAGCAAGCTGGCGCTCATCATCTGCCACGACGGCATGTTCCCCGAGATGGCGCGCGAGGCCGCCTACAAGGGCGCCGAAATCATCATCCGCACGGCGGGTTACACCGCACCGATTCGCCACAGCTGGAAGATCACCAACCAGGCCAACGCCTTCTGCAACCTGGCGGTCACCGCCAACGTGTGTATGTGCGGCAGCGACGGCACTTTCGATTCCATGGGCGAGGGCATGTTCTGCAACTTCGACGGCACGGTGCTGGTGGCGGGCAGCGGCCGGCCCGACGAGATCATCACCTGCGAAGTGCGGCCTGATCTCGTGCGTGAAGCGCGCAGCGGCTGGGGCGTGGAGAACAACCTCTACCAGCTCTACCACCGCGGTTACGTGGCGGTGAAGGGCGGCGCCCAGGACTGCCCCTACACCTACATGCACGACATGGCGGCCGGCACCTACAAGCTGCCCTGGAAGGTCGATGTGACCGACGGCAGCAGTTGCGGCTTCGCCCCGCCGACGCGCAGCTACCATGGACCGGAGGCACATCCACTGGTGCCCGATTCGGCGGCCTTGCCGGTGAAAAAAATCGCCTGAAGGCCGGCAACCATGCAACGCTTCATTCAAGCCAACCCCTACGCCTGGCCCTGGAACGGCAGGCTGCTACCGTCGAACACCGCGCTGGTGGTCATCGACATGCAGACCGACTTCTGCGGTCCCGGCGGCTACGTGGACAAGATGGGCTACGACATCTCGCTCACGCGGGCGCCCATCGAACCCCTGAAAAAACTCATGGCGGCGATGCGCCTGGCCGGCTACATGCTGATCCACACGCGTGAAGGCCACCGGCCCGACCTGTCGGACCTGCCGGCCAACAAACGCTGGCGGTCGCGGCAGATCGGCAGCCAGGGAGTGGGCATCGGCGACGACGGGCCGATGGGCCGCATCCTGGTGCGCGGCGAGCCGGGCTGGGAAATCATTCCCGAACTGAGCCCGTTGCCCGGGGAAGTTGTGATCGACAAACCCGGCAAGGGATCGTTTTGCGCGACCGACCTGGAGCTGATCCTGCGGACCCGAGGCATCGAGAACCTCATCCTCACCGGCATCACCACCGACGTGTGTGTCCACACCACGATGCGCGAGGCCAATGACCGCGGCCTTGAATGCCTGTTGTTGTCCGACTGCACGGCGGCCACCGACCCGGGCAACCACGAGGCCGCACTGAAGATGATCACCATGCAGGGCGGCGTGTTTGGCGCGCATGCGGTGTCAAAGGCGGTGCTGGAGGCAATCGGATGAACCCCCGTGCTGTCATTGCGGGCCCGACCCGCAATCCATGTCTTCGCGGCACTCGCCCGGATACGAATACCTGGATGCCGGATCAAGTCCGGCATGACAACCGCAGGGGTCAGGCCCGCAACCTCGATAGGGAGCTTATCCAATGAGCGCCGCCGCCCTGATCGGCAGCCTGGCGCCAGCCACCGGCGCGTTGGCGCTGGACACCTACGAACTGAGCATGCGCTTCGGCAGCCTCACCGCGCTGGACGCGGTCAGCATGAAAGTGGCGCCGGGTACGGTGCACGCGCTGCTCGGCGAGAACGGCGCCGGCAAAAGCACGCTGGTCAAGTGCGTGGCGGGCTTCCAGCGGCCCTCCGCCGGCAGCATCCTGATCGACGGCCGCGAGCACGACATTGCCAACCCGGTGGCCGCGCGCGCCCTGGGCATCGGTATGGTCTATCAGCACTTCACGCTGGCACCGGGCATGACGGTGGCGGAGAACCTGTTGCTGGCCGGCGGCCAGTTGCCAGCGGTGATCAACTGGCGCGCCAAGCGTGATGAACTCAAGACCTTTCTCGCCCACACGCCCTTCCGCCTGGATCTGGACGCGCGGCCGTCGGAACTGGCGGCAGGCGAAAAGCAGAAGCTCGAGTTGCTCAAGCAGCTCTACCTCCGGCCGCGCCTGCTGATCCTTGATGAGCCGACCTCGGTGCTCACGCCGCAGGAAGCCGACGAGGTGCTCGGCCATGTGCGCGAGTTTGCGCGCAGCGGGCTGTGCACGGTGCTCATCATCACGCACAAGTTCCGCGAGGTGATGGCCTATGCCGACGACGTGACCGTGCTGCGCCGCGGCAAGGCGGTGCACGCCACGTCGGTGGCGGCGACCGATCCGGCGCGGCTGGCGCAGGCCATGGTGGGTGATGCGGCCGCCGCCCGCCCCGAAAGCCTCAGTGCAGAACAAAATCTGCCTCCAGCCCTTATCCGGCAAGCGCAAGTGGCTCCTGAAATCATAGCAAGTGCGGCCCTGCCCCTGGTCGTGGAAAAACTCTGCGTGATGGGGGACCGCGGCACACCCGCCGTGCGCGAGCTGAGCCTGTCGGTGGCTGCCGGCGAGATCCTCGGCATCGCCGGCGTCTCCGGCAACGGCCAGCGCGAACTCGTCGAAGCGCTGGTCGGCCAGCGCGGACGCGCCGCGGGCATGGTGCGGGTCAACGGCCAGCCCTACGCGGCCACGCGTGATGAGAACCACCGCCTCAAGGTGCGCAGCCTGCCCGAGGAGCCGCTGCGCAATGCCTGCGTCGGCGACCTGAGTGTGGCCGAAAACATGGCGCTGCGCGACTTCGACCGGCCGCCGCTGTCGTCCCGTGAAGGTTGGGGCGGGCACCTGCGCTTCGGCCGCTGGCGCAGCCGCGCGCGTGAATGGATCACCGCTTACGGCATCAAGACCCAGGGCGAAAACGCGCCCATCCGCAGCTTGTCGGGCGGCAATGTGCAGCGAGCCGTGCTGGCGCGGGAATTACATGGCGAGATCAATGTGCTGATCGCCGCCAACCCGGTGTTCGGCCTGGATTTTGCGGCCGTCAAGGAGATCCACACCCGCCTGCGCGGCGTGCGCGACCATGGTGGCGCGGTGCTGCTGATCAGCGAAGACCTGGACGAGTTGCTTGAATTGGCTGACCGCATCGTGGTGATGAGCGAAGGGCGCATCGTTTTTGAAACGTCCGCTGCGGACGCCGAGCGGCATGTTCTTGGGGCGCACATGGGTGGGGGGCATCATCAGCCTTTGGCTGAGGTGGCGGTGTGAACTGCTTCCTGGATTTGTTGAACAAGCTGGTCCTTGTTACCGTTCGGGCTGAGTTTGTCGAAGCCTTCTTTGCTTCTGCTGTTGGAGGTTTGCCAGCAAGCCGGGGGTTGCCCGGCGGCAACTCACTTTTCTTTTGCGTCGCCAAAAGAAAAGTAAGCAAAAGAAAAGGCGACCCGATGGTCCGGGTCCCTTCGCTTCGCTACGGGCAACCTGCGGTGCTCGCCGAAAGCGGGGTCGAGCTCGAACTCGCTTCGCTCAGACAATCGCTCGCCCTGATCCTCTTTCGGTTGTGCTCCTCGGCCCGGCCCGACGGGTTGGGGAGCGAATACGGGTGCGGGGAGGCGAGGACGCGCTTTGCGTGTCCTCGCCGGAGCCCGACTGCGTACCCGAATCCGATCCCGAACCCGCTCCTGATCCCGCCCCCCTTCTGGCTGCGCCGAGGAGCGCAGGGCCAGCCGGATCAGGGCGAGCGATTGTCTGAGCCGAAGGCGAGTTCGAGCTCGACCCCGGCTGGACCGAGCACCGCAGGTTGCCCCCGTAGCGTCAGCGAAGGGGGACGCAGACAGCAGGGTCGCCTTTCTTTTGCTTACTTTTCTTTGGCGAGACAAAGAAAAGTGAGTAGCCGCCGGGCTACCCCTGGCTTGCTCGAAGCACCTCAGGCTCCTGCACTGGCGAAGGCATTTGCATGAAACCAATAACAGCACGACCATGCAACTAAACCAAGCCCAACCCTTCCCCTACAACTTCGAGCTGAAGTCCACCGCCCTCGTCATCATCGACATGCAGCGCGACTTCATCGAGCCCGGTGGTTTTGGCGAGACGCTGGGCAACGATGTCTCTCTGCTGCAGGCTATCGTGCCGGCCTGTCAGGCGGTGCTCGAAGCCTGGCGCGGCGCCGGCGGCCTCGTGGTTCACACCCGGGAAGCGCACCGGGCCGACCTGGCCGATTGCCCGCCTGCCAAGCGCAACCGCGGCAATCCTTCGCTTCGCATCGGCGACATGGGGGCGATGGGCCGCATCCTGATCGCCGGCGAGCCGGGCAACCAGATCGTTGCCGCGCTGGCGCCGCTGCCCGGCGAGATCGTCATCGACAAGCCGGGCAAGGGCGCGTTCTACGCCACCCCGCTGCACGAGCTGCTGCAGCAAAAAGGCATCACGCACCTGCTGTTCATGGGGGTCACCACCGAGGTGTGTGTGCAGACCTCCATGCGTGAGGCCAACGACCGCGGCTACGACAGCCTGCTGCTGGAAGACTGCACCGAAAGTTACTTCCCGGCGTTCAAGGCGGCGGCGGTGGAGATGATGCGGGCGCAGGGCGCTATCGTCGGCTGGACCGCTGCCAGCGGCCAGCTGCTGCCTTTGCTGCAAGACTGCTAGAGTTCCGCCATGCACACCGCTGCCCGCCCTTTGCCTGCTCTTGCCGAGGCCCCTGCCCACCGCTCGCGTGCCGACGAGGTGTACGAGCAGCTCAAGCGCGACGTGTCCGAATTCAAGCTGGTGCCGGGCGACCGCTTCACCGAAACCGAAATCAGCGAACGCCTGGGTGTGTCGCGCACACCGGTGCGCCAGGCGCTGTTCCGCCTGCAGCATGAAGGTTTTGTCGAGGTGCTGTTTCGCAGCGGCTGGCGCGTGTTGCCCTTTGACTTCAACCAGTTCGAAGAGCTGTATGACCTGCGCATGGTGCTGGAAACCACCGCGGCGCATCGCCTGTGTGAAGACGCGCTGAAGGTCAACCCGGCGCTGCTGGACGACCTGGCCGCGATCTGGCTGGTCAGCCCCGAGCAGCGCAGCAGTGACACCGTGCAGGTTGCGCAGTGGGACGAGGCCTTTCACTGCGCGCTGGTGGCGGCGGCCGGCAACGCCGAGATGGCCCGTGTGCACCGCGACGTGACCGAACGCATTCGCGTGATCCGCCGGCTCGACTTCACCAAGCAGCCGCGCATCGATGCGACCTATGAGGAACACGCCAAGATCCTCAAGGCGATCCAGCGCAGGCGCAGCGACCAGGCGGCCCTGCTGCTGCGCGCCCACATCCAGGCCAGCCAGGCCGAGGTGCGCAAGATCACGCTGCACCAGGTGCATCTGGCACGCCAGCACGGTCAGGCGATGCGGTAGGCGCGCGCTCCCGAAAATTCAGATAAAAACCGGCTTCAGCCCTGATGATTCGGGCGTCACCAGCTCACATATCCATAGCATCCGGTGACGGCAGAACGTCGTCTTTTTCTTCTTCCGGCAACGGTTCCAAGGCGCGGCGCGGATCCGGCCGCTCGCCGATCTGCTGACGCCACATCGCGTAATACAGGCCTTTGCGCTCCAGCAGCGCGGCATGGTCGCCGCTTTCCACGATGCGTCCCTTTTCCAGCACGAAGATGGTGTTGGCATGCATGATGGTCGAGAGCCGGTGGGCGATCAGCAGCGTGATCTGGCTGCTGCGCGCCGACACGCGCCGCACGGTGTCGGTGATCTGCTCTTCCGTGATGGAGTCGAGCGCCGAGGTGGCCTCGTCGAAAATCAGCAGGCGTGGTTGCCGGATCAGGGCGCGCGCAATCGACAGGCGCTGCTTTTCGCCGCCGGACAGCTTGGTGCCCATCTCGCCGATCTGCGTGTCCAGGCCCTCGGGGGACTTGTCCAGCAGGTAGGCGCAGGAGGCCTGCTCCATCGCCGCCATAATCTCCGCATCGGTGGCGTCGGCTTTCACGAACTGCATGTTGTCGCGGATGGTGCCGGCAAACAGGTGTGTCTCCTGCGTCACAAATCCGATCTGCCGGCGCGCCTCGTTGTAGCGCAGGTCCCGCGTCGAGATGTCGTTGTAGAACACCTCGCCGCTGGCCGGCGTGTACAGGCCCACCAGCAGTTTGACCAGCGTGGATTTGCCCGAGCCGGACGGGCCCACAAACGCGATGGTGTCGCCCAGGCCGGCGGAAAAGGAAATGTCCTCCAGCGCGTTGTCGGGCGCGCCCTTGTGCCGGAAGCTGACATTGGCAAAACGCAGGTGGGTGACCGGCCCGATGTCCTGCGGTGACTCGGGACGCTGTTCGACCGGCTTTTTCATCAGCACGTCGAAGTTCAGCAGCGAGGCCTCGACCTCGCGCCAGGCGACGATCACATTGCCAAGATCCTGCAGCGGCGCAAAAATCGCCACCGAGATGAACTGCATCGCAATCAGCTCACCGGTGCTCAGCACGTCACGAAAGATCAGCCACAGCAGCGCAAACAGGATGCCGAGCTTGAGCAGGCTCAGCGTTGTGCCCTGCAGAAAGGACAGCAGGCGGATGCGTTTGACCTTGCGCATCTCGAGCGCAAACACCTGCAGGGTCTGCGCCTGCAGGCGCCGGATCTCGGTGAAGGTCAGGCCCAGGCTCTTGATCAGCTCGATGTTGCGCAGCGATTCCGCAATGAAGCCCGAATTGCGGTTGGTCTCGCGCACGATGGAGCGCTGCTGCGTCTTGATCTCGCGGCTCAGCAGCCCGGTCAGCCCGCCCATCACCAGCACACCCACCAGGAACACCGGCACCAGCAGCCAGTGGGTGGTGATGGCGTACCAGCAGAGAAAGCCCATGCCGACCAGCGCGGCAAACACGGTGTTGATGAAGGTGTTGATGAAGCGTTCGCAGTCGGCGCGCACTTTCTGCAGCAGCGACAGGGTCTCCCCGCTGCGCAGGTCCTCGAACTCCTGGAACTTCAGGCGCAGCACCTGGCGCAGTCCGTCGTTGAAGATCTGCGTGCCGAAGCGCTGCACGACCAGCCGCGTCACATACTCCTGCAGCGCCTTGGCCAGCCGCGACAACACGGCAATCACCACCGCCAGGCCGAGCAGCCAGAGTACGCCCGACACCCGCTCCTCATCAGACATGCCGGGGTGGCCGACCGCGTAACCGTCGATGATCTTGCCGAAAATGATCGGATCGATCAGGGCCAGCACCTGGCTGATGGCCGCCAGCAGCAGCGCCAGCGCCGCCAGCGCGCGGTGCGGACGCAGGTAGGTCCAGAGGATGTGCATGGCTTGAGTTTAAAGAAGATCGAACGCCCCCTCTTCTTGCTGCTTCTCGCTTCTTCTCCCATCTTCTGCGGAGGGTGCAAGCGGGCTGGCCCCGGGCGCACGGTGAGCGCCACGGGTTCACGTCCCTTGGGTTTGACCCTTCTTCGCGCAGGTGCTGCGCAGCCAGGCCGCCGGCTGGCGGGTGTTCAGATCAGCACCATGGTGAAGTCGGCCTTGCCGACATTGCATTCCGGACAGACCCAGCCTGCGGGCACCGCGGCCCAGGGTGTTCCCGGGGCGATGCCGTCTTCGGGCCGGCCGGCCGCCTCGTCATAGATGAAACCGCAGACGACACACATGTAAACGTTCATGAATTCCTCACTGGGGATGATTGGGGGGTGGGACGGGACGCGGAGAGTGTCAGTCGTCATCGTGGGCCTGCCCGGCCGCCGGGCTGCTGTTCCAGGCCCTGGCCGGGATCAGTCCGTGACTCGACTGCTGCCACTCCCAGGCGCCGAAGGCCAGCACGGCGAGCAGCAGCAAGGCGGCCAGCCAGACGCGGTTTTTCTGCACCAGATCCGGCCCCTTGCCATCGATCCGGCCGGTCAGCATGGGCAGGGCCTGGTTTTTGCGCCGCAGCAGGCTCAGGCCCGCGATGAGCGCCAGGTGGGCCAGAACGACAAACAGAAACGCCTCGCCGAAAAATTCGTGAACGTCTTCCAGCCAGTCGCCGCCGAGAAAGTCGCCCCAGTCGTTGTAGGTGGCATAACCGCTGAGCGTCAGCGGCACCACCATCAGTAGCAGGGCCACCACGGCCAGCGCCATCAGCAGGTTCTGGCCCTGCCGCCAGTTGATGCCGGCCAGCGATTGGCCCTGCGTGAGCGACCTCAGCCACGCCGGCGCGCCGGCCAGCTTGCGCCACATCAGGCCCAGGCCCGCCTGGCGCGGACCCAGCAGGCCATACAGCACACGAAACACCAGCAGGCCGGCCATGGTGTAGCCGAGCGTAACGTGCAGCAGCCGCCAGCTTTCGCCGTCAGCGGTCACGTAGGCGCCCAGAAAGCTCAGCGCAAAAAGCCAGTGGAACATGCGCGTAGGCGCGTCGGTCACCCGGCGGGTTGACGCGGCCGCTGCGCGCGTGGTCTGGGTAGTGGTGGGAATAGCGGGGGTGACATGCATGGTGGTTCTCCTTGAGATCAGTCGCTCCAGGCCCGGCGGTAACGGGCGTCGAGCCCGGCCGGGAAGCGGATGTTGTCGTCGTTGTAATCGCCCTTGTCGGCCGCGGTGTGGCAGGCCGCGCAGTTGGCAGCGCTCTTGACGCTGGCGTGTTTCCAGACGGCGGCATCGACCTTGCGGTGTTTGCGTTCAAACCAGGCCGAGCGGGTGATGCGGTCTTGCGGCGGCTCTTCCGCCACGCGTTTGTAGGTGCCCGCGTTGACCTTCAGCCAGGTGCTCAGCTGTTGCACCGTGGCCGCGTCCAGCGAGGCGTCGGTGCCGTAGTGCTTGTCCAGGCCGGTCATGATGCGTTCCCAGGAGCGGGCAGGCAGCATGCCCGGTGGATAGGCGGTGTGGCAGGCGGCGCACTCCTGGGTGTAGGCCGCGGGCACCTTGCCCGGCAGCAAACGGCTGCTGTCGGCCCGGACCAGGGCGGGCAGCGCAGCGAGGGCCAAGGTGGCGGCGATCAACAGGGAACGGACGGCGGGGAGGGTGTTCATGAAGAAACTCCGGTGGGTGAACGGCATGGCTCAGGGCTTGAGGCTGTTGAGGTAGGCCAGCACGTCGGCCTTTTCGCCAGCGCTGCATTCGCGGCTCAGCACATCCTTGCAGTTGCGGCGGAACCACTTGTCCACCTTGGCGGTGTGGGTGAAGGCCTTGGGGTTGAACGCCGGGGCCAGCGGTGTTATCGACTTGCTGGTAGTGGCATGTTTGCCCTGCGCCGTGGGTGGCGTGCCGTGGCATGAGGCGCAGGACCATTCACCGCCGTGTTTGGTGTTGAAAAATGCCCGGCCCTTGTCGGCATGGCCGGGGGTCCCGGCCTGGGCGGCCCAGTAGCTGAGCTGTTCTGCGGGCGAGGTGTCGGCCGCCTGGCTGGCGGCGGGCAGGAGCGCACTGGCCAGCGTGGCGGCCAGCAGGAAGGCTGCGGGAGAGAAGGTGCGGATCAATGTCATGGCTGGGCTTTCTTCGTTTTGGGCGGGTGTTGGCAGGTGTGGCAGGCGATGGGATGTATTTTTGGCAAGGGCGCTTGAACCTTTCCTGAAGGCGCCATTCATCTGCGGTTCACAATGTGTGCAGGACAATCACGCCATGACCTCCGTCCAGCCCTTCCTCCTTGCCGGCAAACGCCGCCGTTCGCGGCCGGGCGGGCTGTGGGTGCTGGCGCTGCTGGTGGGCAGCCTGGGGCTGCAGCCGGCCTGGTCCGGCAGCAAGGACGACCACAACCGGGCGCGCCAGGCGGTGCAGGCGGGTCAGGTGCTGCCGCTGCGCAGCGTGCTGGAGCGGCTGGAGCGCGAGCACCCGGGCCAGGTCATGGAAGTCGAACTGGAGCAGGAGGAAGGCCGCTGGGTCTACGAAGTCAAGCTGCTGCAGCCGCAGGGCCAACTGGTCAAGCTCAAGCTGGATGCCCGGACCGCCGCCCTGTTGTCCGCCAAAAGCAAGGACAGGCACGACGAGCGACGCCCCGGCCGCGATGTGCGTCCCTGACACCCCGCTGCCGGCCCATGCGCATCCTCCTGGTTGAAGATGAACCCACGCTGCGCGCCCAGCTGCGTGCCGGCCTGCAGGAAGCCGGCTATGCGGTGGACGAGGCCGACAATGGCCGCGACGCCCATTTCCTGGGAGATACCGAGGCCTTCGATGCCGTGGTGCTCGACCTGGGCCTGCCGGTGCTCGACGGCCTGACCGTGCTCAAGCGCTGGCGTGACGGCGGACGGGCCATGCCGGTGCTGATCCTGACGGCGCGTGACAACTGGCATGAAAAGGTGGCCGGCATCGACGCCGGGGCCGATGACTACCTCACCAAGCCCTTTCACATGGAAGAGCTGCTGGCACGTGTGCGCGCGCTGATACGCCGCGCCAGCGGCCTGGCCTCGGCGGTGCTGCAGTGTGGCGCGCTGGCGCTGGACACACGCAGCGGCCGCGTCACGCTGGCCGGCCAGCCGGTGAGCCTGACCAGCCATGAGTACAAGGTGCTCGATTACCTGATGCACCGACCGGGCGCCGTGGTGTCGCGCACTGAACTCACCGAACACATTTACGCCCAGGATTTCGAGCGCGACTCCAACACCATCGAGGTCTTCGTGGGCCGCCTGCGCCGCAAACTGCCGCCCGAACTGATCGAAACGGTGCGCGGGCTGGGTTACCGGCTGGTGCCCCCGCCATGAGCATCTGGCGTCGGGCCACATCGCTGCGTTTTCGGCTGCTGGCCGCGACGCTGGTGGCACTGGCGCTGGCGCTGCTGCTCGCGGGCGTGCTGCTCAGCGGCCTGTTTCGCGACCACGTGATGCGGCAGTTCGAGGCTACCCTGACGCAGCAGCTCGACCAGGTCACCGCCCGGCTCGAATTCGATGCCGCCGGCCAGCCGCTGATCGATCCCCAGGCCCTGTCCGACCCGCGCTGGCAAAAACCCTATTCGGGGCTGTACTGGCAGCTGGACAGCACCGCTGCCGATGGCCTGTCCCGCGTGGGCGTGTTGCGCTCGCGCTCGCTGTGGGACACCAGTCTGCCGCTGCTCGCCGACGAACTGGCCGATGGCGCGGTGCATGTGCACCAGGGCACGGGCCCGCTGGACGCCCCGCTGCTGATGCTCGAGCGCAAGGTGAAAATCGCCGAGCAGCCCGATGCCCGCTGGCGCATCGTGGTTGCGGCCGACATGCAGGAAGTCACCGGGGCGGTGGACAGCTTCAACGGTGTGATGGCAGCGTCGTTGGCGGTGCTTCTGGTGTTGCTCGTGCTGGCGGCGCTGGCGCAGGTGGCGGTGGGGCTGTCGCCCCTGCGCGCCATGCAGCGTGCGCTGGCCGATGTGCATGAAGGGCGGACGCAGCGCCTGCAGGGGCGCTTTCCCAACGAAGTGCAGCCCCTGATCGACGATTTCAACGACGTGCTCGACCGCAACACCGAGGTGGTGACGCGCGCGCGCACCCAGGCGGGCAACCTGGCCCATGCACTCAAGACGCCGCTGTCGGTGCTGGATCAGGCCGCGGCCGGGACGCTGGCGGCGCAGGGCAGCGAACTGGCCCGGCTGGTGAAGGAGCAGGTGGGGCTGTCGCGCCGCCATATCGACTGGCACCTGGCCCGCGCCCGGGTGGCCGCGACGCAGCGCCTGCCCGGCCAGCGCACCGCGGTCGGGCCGGTGCTGGCCGGCCTGGTGCGGGTGATGGAGCGGGTCCATGCCGAAAGAGGCATCGCCATCACCGTGCTGACGGCCGATGCGCCGCTCTTTTTCGCCGGCGAGGAGCAGGACTTGCAGGAAATGCTGGGCAATCTGCTGGACAACGCCTGCAAATGGGCACGTTCAAGCGTGACGATTGCCGTTGAACCTCTGGCCGGCGCCCTGCCTCTTCAGTTGCAAGTTCATATCGAGGACGATGGGCCCGGGATCGACGCCGCACATCTCGCTTTGGTGGGGGCCCGGGGCGTGCGTCTGGACGAGTCGGTTCCCGGCACCGGGCTGGGCCTGGCCATCGTGCAGGACCTGGTCGGCTTGTACGGCGGTGAGCTCAGCTTGCTGCCAGCCGGCGGCGGCGGGCTAAAGGCCACCTTGCGCCTGCCGGCTGCCCTGGCGCATGGTGCCGGCGCGGGGGTCAAAGCGTGAGGGCGTAGTCCACCGTGATAGGCGCGTGGTCGGAAAACCGCTGGGTTCTGTAAATCGTTTCGCTTTGGGCCAGGGCTGCCACGGCCGGCGTGGCCAGGTGATAGTCGAGCCGCCAGCCGACATTTTTCGCGTAGGCCTGGCCGCGGTTGCTCCACCAGGTGTAGGCCTCGTCGGTAGTTGCGGGTTGCAACTTGCGGTACACATCGACCATACCGCCGCCGCGCACTGCTTTCACCGCAGGCTGGCCGGTACTGCCGGTCATCTCTTCAAGGGCTTCTTCGGCCACCTCGGCATCGCGCAGCAGTTCGGTCATCCAGGCGCGCTCTTCGGGCAGGAAGCCGCTGTTCTTTTTGTTGCCCTTGAAGTTTTTAAGATCGATCTCCTGGTGCGCAATGTTGATGTCGCCGCACAACACGAAGTCGCGCGTTTCCTTCAGGCTCGCAAGGTAGGGGTAGAACTCCGCGAGAAAGCGGAACTTGGCCGCCTGCCGCTCTTCGCCCGAGGAGCCACTTGGAAAGTAGCAGCTGATGATGGACAGTTTGGGCGCCTGCTTGCGGCCGGGCCGGTCGAAGCGCAGCTCCACATAACGGCCCTCGGCGTCGAATTCGTGCGAGCCGTAACCGGTGATCACGTCGCTGGGCTCATGGCGGGTGTAGATGGCGACGCCGGAGTAACCCTTTTTCTCGGCGAAGTGAAAGTGGCCCTTGAGCCCGGCGATGTCCTCGAAGCGGCCGGCCACGTCAGCCGCCTGGGCCTTGAGTTCCTGCACGCAAATACAATCCGGTTGGGTCTGGCCCACCCATTCCTGCAGTCCCTTGCTGGCTGCGGAGCGGATGCCATTGAGATTCAGGCTGGTTAATTTAAACATGGGACTTCCAATGAGCATCACAACGGTTACGCCGGGGCAAAAACAGGACAGCAGCCAAACCGCCGAAGACGGCCGGCTGGCGCAGGAATTCGTGCAGTTTGCCATCGAGTCCGGCGTGCTGCGTTTTGGCGAGTTCAAGACCAAGGCTGGCCGCCTGAGCCCCTACTTTTTCAATGCGGGGCTGTTTGACGACGGGGCCAAACTGGGCCGGCTTGCGCAATTTTATGCGCGCGGCCTGCTGCTCGAGGAGAAAACGCGCGGCCTGCAGTTCGACATGATTTTTGGCCCGGCCTACAAGGGCATCCCGCTTGCGGCAGCGGTGGCGGTGGAGCTCGCCCGGCTGGGCCGCAACGTGCCTTTTGCCTACAACCGCAAGGAAGCAAAGGACCACGGCGAGGGTGGCACACTCGTCGGCGCGCCGGTCCGCGGCCGGGTGCTGATCATCGACGACGTGATTTCCGCCGGCACCGCCACGCGCGAGTCGATCGCCATCATCCGGGCGGCCGGGGCAACCCCCCACGCGGTGGCGATCGCGCTGGACCGCCAGGAAAAGGCCACGGAAAACGGCCAGGACGTCAACTACAGCGCCGTGCAATATGTTACGAATCAGCTGGGGCTGCACGTTTTCGCGATTGCCCGTTTGACCGACTTGCTGCAGTATCTGTCTGAGGCGAGTCGTGTGCCGCAAGACACTGCGGATCTGACCGCCGGCAATTCGCTTCAGACTCATTACCAGCATGTGCTGGCCTACCGACAGCGCTACGGCGTGGATTAAGGACCTTCTTGGCGATGCAAATGCAAGTTCAGACGATGGCCGCTGTGGCCTGGGTTGCGTTGGCGGCTGGCCTGTGCAGCATCGCCCAGGCCCAGGGCATTTACAGCTGTGTCGATGCTGCAGGCCGGAAGATCACCGCTGACCGTCCGATTGCCGAATGTATTGACCGTCCGCAGCGGGAAATCAATCCTTCGGGCACCATCAAACGTGTCGTCGGGCCTTCGCTGACCGCACAGGAGCGGGCCGCGCAGGAGCAGAAAGACAAGGCGGCCGCCGAAGTGCGGGCCCGCGAGGCGGAGGAAAAGCGCCGCGACCGGGCCCTGCTGCTGCGTTACCCGAGCCGGGCCGTGCACGACAAGGAGCGCGCCGAGGCGCTGGACCAGATCGACGTGGTCATCAAGGCGGCCAGCAAGCGAACCACCGAACTGGCCGGCCAGCGCAAGGCCATCGATGCCGACTTCGAGTTTTACAAATCCGATCCGGCCAGGGCACCGGCCTCGCTCAAGCGCCGGCTGGAGGAAAACGACAGCAGCGTGGCAGTGCAGAAACGTTTTATCGCCGACCAGGATGCGGAGAAAAAACGCGTCAACATGCGTTTCGACGAAGAACTGGTCAAGCTCAACCAACTGTGGGCGATGGGTGGTGCGGTGCCTGCCGCGGCGGCAGTGCCCACCGCCAGGAAGTAGAAATTCAGGCGAAAAAGGCCATCAGTCCTTGTCGGTATTGCGGGGGGCGCTACTGTTTTGGTAGCAACCCTTCGCTGTTCCCGTCACGTTTCAGCCCAGCTTTTTCTTCAGCAGTTCATTGACTTGGGTGGGGTTGGCCTTGCCCTTGGTGGCTTTCATGGCCTGGCCGACCAGGGCATTCATGGCTTTGGCGTTACCGGCTTTCACCTCTTCCACGTTTTTGACATTGGCAGCCAGTACGTCATCAATGATTTTTTCAAGTTCGCCGGTGTCGCTCATCTGCTTGAGGCCCAGTTGTTCAATTAACGCATCTACTTGAGTGACCGGCTCGGCAAAAGTTGCGTTTCTCGACCAAAGCAGTTCAAAAACTTGCTTAGCTGCTTTGTTGGAGATCGTGTTGTCGGAAATGCGGGAAATAAGCGCCGCAATTTTTGCTGGCGCGTCATCGCTCATTAATTTGGCAACACTGACTTCGGGTAAAGCATCCGATGCACTTAGTGCAGGTAAGACTGCATTGATGTACCAATTTGCAGCAAGTTTAGGTTCCTTGCTGAGTTTTGCAGCATCCTCATAATCTTTCGCAATACCCCAGCTGCTGGTTAATTGGTTGGCGTCGTAATCAGATAAACCGTACTGGCTTCGGAAACGCGCAGCCATTGCCCGCGGCAGTTCTTTCATTTCCGAGCGCGTCTTCTCCACCCACTCGCGCGAGATCACCAGTGGCGGCAGATCGGGGTCGGGAAAGTAACGGTAGTCCGCCGCGTCTTCCTTGGTGCGCATGGAACGCGTTTCGCCGGTGTCCGGGTCGAACAGCACGGTGGCCTGCTGGATCGCATGGCCGTCCTCAAGCTGCTCGATCTGCCAGCGCACTTCATAGTCGATGGCTTGCTGCATGAACTTGAAGCTGTTCAGGTTCTTGATCTCGCGGCGTGTGCCGAGCTCAGCGCCGGGCTTGCGCACCGAGACGTTGGCGTCGCAGCGGAAGCTGCCTTCCTGCATGTTGCCGTCGCAGATGCCGATCCAGGTCACGATTTTGTGCAGCTCTTTCGCGTACGCCACGGCCTCAAGCGATGAACGCATGTCGGGCTCGGTGACGATCTCCAGCAGCGGCGTGCCGGCGCGGTTCAGGTCGATGCCGCTCATGCCGATGAAGTCTTCGTGCAGCGACTTGCCCGCGTCTTCCTCCAGGTGGGCGCGCACCAGGCGCACCGTTTTCTTTTCCAGAGCCTGTCCTGAGCCTGTCGAAGGAAGGAAAAACTCCACCGTGCCGCCTTGCACCACGGGAATTTCAAACTGGCTGATCTGGTAACCCTTGGGCAGGTCGGGGTAAAAATAGTTCTTGCGCGCGAACACGCTGCTTTCGGCAATGTGCGCGCCCACGGCCAGGCCGAACTCGATGGCGCGTTGCACCGCACCCTTGTTCATCACCGGCAACGCGCCGGGCAGCGCAAAGTCCACCGCGGACGCCTGCGTGTTCGGCTCGGCGCCAAACGCGGTCGAGGCCCGGCTGAAAATTTTCGATTGGGTGGTCAGCTGCGTGTGGGTCTCGAAGCCGATGATGACTTCATAACCCTGCACCAGCGGCCCGGTGGGCCGGCCGGCCTGCATCTGGGCGAAGGAGTTCGTGGGGGGGGGGGTCTGGCTCAATTTCAACAATCACTCAAATGCCTGTGGGCTGGCGCTTGTGCCAGTCGGTTGCCAGCTGGAACTGGTGCGCCGCACCGAGCAGCTGCGCTTCCTTGAAATAGTTGCCGATCAGCTGCAGGCCGACCGGCATGCCGCCTTCACCAAAACCGGCCGGCACACTCATGCCGGGCAGGCCCGCCAGGCTGGACGACAGCGTGTAGATGTCGGCCAGGTAGTTGGCGACCGGGTCGTCGGACTTTTCGCCGATCTTCCAGGCCACCGTGGGCGACACCGGGCCGGCAATGATGTCGCACTGCGCAAAGGCTTTCTGGAAATCCTCGGCGATCAGGCGGCGGATTTTCTGTGCCTTCAGGTAATACGCATCGTAATATCCGTGCGACAGCACATAGGTGCCTATCATGATGCGGCGTGTCACTTCGTCGCCAAAACCTTCGGAGCGCGACTTTTTGTACATGTCGGTCAGGTCGGTGTAGTGCGCGGCACGGTGGCCATAACGCACGCCGTCAAAGCGGCTCAGGTTGCTGCTGGCCTCGGCCGGGGCGATCACGTAGTACACCGGGATCGACAACTCGGTCAGCGGCAGGCTCACGTCCACCAGGGTTGCGCCCAGCTTCTCGAATTCAGCCAGCGCGCCGCGCACGGCTTTGAGCACGTCGGCCGAACAGCCGGCACCGAAAAACTGCGCAGGCAGCCCGATTCTCAAGCCTTTTAGGGGTGTGGCGCCCGTCGTTGCTGCGCCGGAAGCTATCAAATCAGTAGCGTAGTCGAGCGCCGGAAGATCCAGCGAGGTCGAGTCGCGGTCCGGGTCGGGCCCGGCCATGCTGGACAGCAGCAGGGCGCAGTCGAGCGCGCTGCGCGCCATCGGCCCCGCCTGGTCCAAGCTGGAGGCAAACGCCACCATGCCGTAACGCGAGCAGCGGCCATAGGTCGGCTTGATGCCGGTGATGCCGGTCAGCGCGGCTGGCTGGCGGATGGAGCCGCCGGTGTCGGTGCCGGTGGCCGCCGGCACCAGCCGCGCGGCCACAGCCGCTGCCGAGCCGCCCGAGGAGCCGCCCGGCACGCGGGTCGTGTCCCACGGATTTTGCACCGGCTTGTAAGCGCTGTTGTCGTTGCCCGAGCCCATGGCGAACTCGTCGCAATTGAGCTTGCCCAGGGTCACCATGCCGGCGCCGCTGCCCACGCCGAGTCGGGCCACCACAGTCGCGTCAAACGGGCTGCGGTAGTTCTCCAGCATCTTCGAGCCGGCCGTGGTCGGGAAGTCGCGCGTGACAAAAATATCCTTGTGCGCCAGCGGCACGCCCAGCAGGGGCGTGCGCTCGCCGGCGGCCAGGCGGACATCGGCGGCCCGGGCCTGGGTCAGCGACACCTCGCTGTCGGTGGCGAGGAAGGCGCCCAGGCCGGCATTGTTTTCGATGCGGGCCAGGAAGTGTTGCGTCAGCTCGACGCTGGACACCTCGCGCGCTGCGAGCTTGGCCGCGAGTTGGGCGACGCCGAGGTCGTGCAGGTCGGTGCTCATCGTTTACTCAATCACTTTAGGGACTAAAAACAGGCCACGCTCGACGGCGGGTGCGCTTTTCTGGCTTTCTTCGCGCTGGTTGGTTTCGGTCACGACGTCGTCGCGCAGCCTGAGGGCCACCTGGCCCAGGACCGCGGCAGGATGGGCCAGCGGTTCAACGCCCTCCGTGTTGACGGCGTCCATCTGCTCGACGAGGGCAAAAAAGCCGTTGAGCTGCCCGAGCGTGTGCTCGGTCTCGTCGGGGCGCAACTCCAGCCTCGCCAGGTTGGCGACGCGTGCGATGTCTTGGGATGTCAATGCCATGGATAAAACAGGGGCCGAAACCGGGTGTAAAGATGAAATAATGGGCAGGGTGCCGCCCTGAGATTTTCAGGGGATGCGTTATTATCCCGCCTTTGGTGTGAAATCAGGGGCGGTTGCACGCTTTAGGCGCGGTTTACGCTCTGGAACCAAGGTGTTGCTCCATTTTCCTGTCCATCGACTCTTTTTGACCACTCACAACAATCACAAAAGGCGATAGAGCAACGAAGTTTGCTCCATGCCCAAAACCGGACTCCCTCACCATGTTTGAAACATTCCGTCGGTACTTTTCCACCGACCTGGCGATTGACCTGGGTACCGCCAACACCCTGATTTTTGTGCGCGACCGCGGCATTGTGCTGGACGAGCCCTCGGTGGTTGCCATCCGCCATGAAGGCGGCCCGCAAGGCAAAAAAACCATCCAGGCTGTCGGCCACGAGGCCAAGGCCATGCTCGGCAAGGTACCCGGCAACATCGAGGCCATCCGGCCGATGAAAGATGGCGTGATCGCCGACTTCACCGTGACCGAGCAGATGCTCAAGCAGTTCATCAAGATGGTGCATCCGCGCAGCTTCTTCAAGCCCAGCCCGCGCATCATCATCTGCGTGCCCTGCGGTTCGACCCAGGTCGAGCGCCGCGCGATCCGCGAAAGCGCCCTGGGCGCCGGTGCCAGCGACGTCTACCTGATCGAAGAGCCGATGGCGGCTGCCATCGGTGCCGGCCTGCCGGTCTCCGAGGCCAGCGGCTCCATGGTCGTCGACATCGGCGGCGGCACCACCGAGGTCGGCGTCATTTCGCTGGGCGGCATGGTCTACAAGGGCAGCGTGCGTGTTGGCGGCGACCGTTTCGACGAGGCCATCATCAGCTACATCCGCCGCAACTACGGCATGCTGATCGGCGAGCCGACGGCCGAGGCCATCAAGAAAAACATCGGTTCGGCTTTTCCCGGCTCCGAGGTCAAGGAAATGGAAGTCAAGGGCCGCAACCTGTCCGAAGGTGTGCCGCGCAGTTTCACGATCTCCAGCAACGAGATCCTCGAAGCCCTGACCGACCCGCTCAACAACATCGTCAGCGCCGTGAAAACCGCGCTGGAGCACACGCCGCCCGAACTCGGCGCCGACATTGCCGACCGCGGCATGATGCTGACCGGCGGCGGCGCGCTGCTGCGCGACCTGGACCGCCTGCTGGCCGAGGAAACCGGCCTGCCGGTGCTGGTGGCCGAAGACCCGCTGACCTGTGTGGTGCGCGGTTGCGGCATCGCGCTGGAGCGCATGGACAGACTGGGTTCCATCTTCACCTCGGAATAAGCATCCTCCTCGATGCAGCCGGACAGGCGCATGATTGACCGCAGACCATGCCCTTAGGAACCCTCGACAGAAGCCCGCCGCCCTTTTTCAAACAGGGACCGTCGGCTCTTTCCAAGCTGATGTTTTTCAGCGCATTGGCCCTGTTTCTGATGGTGGCCGACCTGCGTTTCAAGATCACCCAGCCCATCCGGGCGGTCGTGGCGACGGCGCTTTACCCCGTGCAGTGGCTGGCCCTGCAGCCGGTCCGCGCGGCCCGGTATGGCGGCGGTTATTTCACTGCACTGAGCCAGGCCCGGGCCGGCGAAGAAGCGGCCCACCAGAAACTGGCGACGCTGTCGCTGCGAGCCAGCCAGGTCGAGCAGCTGGCACTCGAAAATTCGCGCCTGCGAAAGCTGCTTGATCTGCGCGAACAGGCGGCCCTCACAGGGCAGGCCGCACAGGTGCTTTACGACGCCCCCGACCCCTACACCCGCAAGGTCATCATCGACAAAGGCCTGCTTCAGGGTGTGGCGCTTGGTTCGCCGGTGGTGGACGAGTCCGGTGTGCTGGGCCAGGTCACCCGCGTCCATCCCCTGATCAGCGAGGTCACGCTGGTAATTGACCGCGACCTTGCCATCCCCGTGCTCAACACCCGGACCGGTGCGCGCAGTGTGGCCTTCGGCGAGCCGACCACCCATGGCGGCGGGCTGGAGCTGCGTTTCATGGGCAGCAATTCGGATGTCCAGCAGGGCGACCTGCTGACGACCAGCGGTGTTGACGGCGTTTATCCGCCGGGGCTGCCGGTGGCCAAAATCGACCGGATAGAGCGGCGTGCCGAATCGGCGTTTGCCCGGATTTACTGCACACCGCAGGCCCAGGTCAATGCCGCTTTCCATGTCATGGTGGTCAAGCCCTTGTCCGGCGAGAAGCTGCCTTCTGGCGCCGCAGAGCCCGCGCCCGTGGCCGTCAAAAAAGGAGCCGGCAAATGATCATGCCCTCTGGCCAGCAGCTGCTGCTGCCCGCCAATCCGGTGTTCATCTGGACCAGCCTGATCTTGGCCCTGTTGCTGGACATGCTTCCACTCGGGCGGGTGCCCTGGATGCCGGATTTCCTGGCACTGGTGCTGGTGTTCTGGAACATCCACCAGCCACAGCGTGTGGGGATTGGCCTGGCCTTCATGTTCGGCCTGGGTATGGATGTGCACCAGTCGGCCCTGCTCGGCCAGCACGCGCTGGCCTACACCGCCCTGGCCTTTTTCGCCACCATGATTCACCGCCGCCTGCTGTGGTTTACCGTGCCCTCCCAGGCGCTGCAGATCCTGCCGTTGTTCGCTGTGGCGCACGGTGTGGAAATCATCATCCGCATGATCAGCGGCGGTGTTTTTCCCGGCTGGCTGATGCTGCTGGCGCCGCTGGCCGAATCCCTGCTGTGGCCGGTGGTCAGCGTGATGCTGCTGGCGCCGCAGCGCCGGGCGCCGAATCCCGACCAGAACCGACCCTTGTGAAGCCCCCACGGTCGTTCACTGCGTGTAACTCCCTGCCCCCCGAGGGGGCCGCTGCGCCTGCGGCCCGGCGAAGCCGGTTCCGCGGCCCCTGCTTGAACGGGGGGCCGGATTGCAGACGGAGTGCTTTGCAAATGTGGGCACTTTTTCCGCCGGCCCTGAGTCCTACTCGCCATGACTGAACTCAGGAACGTCGAGGCAGACCTTTCACGTTTCCGTGCGCGGGTGCTGGTGGCCGGGCTGGTCATCCTGCTCGCTTTCATGCTGCTGGCCGCCCGCCTGGTCTTTTTGCAGGTGGTTCGGCACGACGACCTCAACGAACAGGCCGAGAGCAACCGCACCGCGGTTGTTCCCATCGTGCCCAACCGGGGCCTGATCCTCGACCGCAACGGCGTTGTGCTGGCCACCAACTATTCGGCGTATACGCTGGAGATCACGCCGTCCAGGGTGGCCGACCTGGAGGAAACCATCGAGGCGCTGGGGCGGCTGGTGGAGATTCATCCGCGCGACAAGCGCCGCTTCAAGAAGCTGCGCGAGGAGTCCCGCAATTTCGAGTCGCTGCCGATCCGCACACGGCTGACGGACGAAGAAGTGGCCCGTTTTGCAGCCCAGCGTTTCCGCTTCCCGGGTGTCGACATCAAGGCGCGGCTGTTTCGCAGCTACCCGAATGGTGAACTGGCCAGCCACGTGGTCGGTTACATCGGGCGCATCAACCGGTCGGAAAAGGAGCGGATCGAGGAGAACGACGAGGAGGGCAACTACCGCGGTACCGACTACATCGGCAAACTCGGCGTTGAACAGAGCTTTGAAGCCCAGCTGCACGGCAACACGGGCGTCGAGCAGGTGGAAACGTCGGCCGGTGGCCGGGCGGTGCGCAAGCTCGCCAGCACGGCGGCGGTGCCGGGCGACACGGTGATGCTGTCCATCGACATCAAGCTGCAGAAGCTGGTGGAAGACCTGTTTGGCGACAGGCGCGGCGCGCTGGTGGCCCTGGACCCGTCCACCGGGGAAGTGCTGGCCTTCGTCAGCAAGCCGACGTTCGATCCCAACCTGTTTGTCGATGGCATCGACAGTGAAAGCTGGCAGGCCCTCAACGAATCGCTCGACAAGCCGTTGCTGAACCGTGCACTGCGCGGGACCTACCCGCCCGGCTCCACCTACAAGCCCTTCATGGCGCTGGCGGCGCTGGAGTCCGGCAAGCGCCAGCCCGGCAGCATCACCAACGACACCGGGTCCTGGATGTTTGGCGGCCACCAGTTCCGCAGCCATGGGGCCGGGCTCGGCCCGGTGGACATGCACCAGAGCATCGTCAAGTCGAGCAATGTCTACTATTACTCGCTGGCCAATGACCTCGGCGTGGACGCCATGCACGACTTCATGAAGCCGCTCGGCTTCGGGCAGATCACCGGCATCGACATCAACGGCGAAGTGCGCGGCGTATTGCCCAGTCAGGAGTGGAAGCGTGAGGCCTACAAAAAGAAGGGACCACAGCACCAGAAATGGTACCCCGGCGAAACCATTTCGCTGGGCATCGGCCAGGGCTACAACGCGTTCACCATGCTGCAGCTCGCGCAGGCCACCGCCACGGTGGCGAACAACGGTGTCCGGCACAAACCGCAGCTGGTGATCGCCACGCAAAACCCGATGACGCGGGCCATCGAGCCCATTGCGCCGCAGCCGGCGCAAAACCTGGGCTACAAACCGGAAAACGTGGCGGTGATCCGCAAGGCGCTGGTCGGCGTCACGCAGGAGGGCACTTCGACCCGGGTGTTTGCGGGTGCCGGCTACCTCAGCGGTGGCAAGACCGGCACGGCCCAGGCGGTGGGTGTCGGCCAGAAAGACAAGTACGACGCCCGCAAGCTCGAGGAGCACCAGCGGGACCATGCCCTGTACATGGCTTTTGCGCCCGCAGACCATCCGAAAATTGCGCTGGCAGTGGTGGTGGAAAACGCGGGCTTCGGTGCGGCCCATGCGGCGCCCATTGCCCGGCGCGTGTTTGACTATGTGCTGCTCGGCCAGTACCCCAGCGAGGTGGACATGGCTGCCGTGCAAAAGGGGCTCGCGGCTGCACCCATCGGCAAGCCGCGCCTGGCGGCCGAAATGACGGGCTTGCTGGGGCCGGGCGCGACCACCCCCACCAACCCGGCCAAAGCAGCGGCGATTGCCGAAGCCCTCAGCAAGCTGCCACCGCCGGTGCCTTCACCTGACGCGGATTAGGACTTGCTGACTGGGACCTGCCGAAGCTATTTCAGGAAAGCGTCGAACCCGGTTTTCAGAATCAGTGCGCTGACCACCACGATAAACACCACACGCACAAAACCCGCGCCATGCTTGAGCGCCAGGCGTGTGCCCAGCAGGCTGCCCGCCACGTTGGCCAGTGCCATGGTCAGCGCGAAATGCCACCAGACGTGGCCCTTGTACGCAAACAGCAGCAGGGCAGCCAGGTTGGTGGCGGTGTTGAGCAGCTTGGCGGAAGCCGAAGCGCTCAGGAAGTCGTAACCCAGCCAGCGCACAAACAGGAAGACAAAAAAGCTGCCGGTGCCCGGGCCGAAAAAGCCGTCGTAAAAACCCAGCAGGATACCGATGGTGCAGGCCGCCCAGGTTTCCGCGCGACCGGAAAACCGCGGAGCGTGGGTGCGTCCCAGGTCCTTGCGCACCAGGGTGTAGAGCAGCACGGCCAGCAGCACAAACGGCAGGACCTTGCGCAGAAACCCCGGGGAAATCACGGTGACCAGCCAGGCACCGGCGAACGAGCCGACAAAACCGGCCAGCGCGGCCGGCAGCAGGGCGGCCCAGCGCATGTCCACGCGCCGGGCGTATTGCACGGTGGCCACCGCCGTGCCCCAGACCGATGCGCCCTTGTTCACGCCAAACAGTGTCGCCGGATGGGTGGTGGGAAACACGGCAAACAGGGCTGGCACCAGAATCAGCCCGCCGCCCCCCACGATGGAATCCACAAATCCCGCCAGCAGCGAGGCCAATGACACGATCAGTAATTCCATCGGCGAATTGTCTCATTGGCCCCGCCGGCGGCAAGCTGCCGGTCCCGGTCCCGCACCTCGGGTGATCCGGATCGGACGGGCAAAAAAAAGCGCCGGGTTGACCGGCGCTTTGTAAAAAACATCTCTCTGGATGCCAATTCTGTTGTCTGTTGTGTTTGTGCGAGTTTGTCTCCTCGGCCCTCTGCGAGCAGCTTGGCTCGTATGCAGATCATTGACTGTAGTGTGCGCACCCCCATAGTGCATCGGGACTTTCCCTTCCCTGTGCCGGGGGGCTTGTTCCCGGCGGGCTGGGTGCCGGGGTGCAGCGAAACAGGGCGTCGGCAGCATGGCACGACTTATGCCTGTTACGAGATGTTCGCTCCATTCGGCACACATCGGAAATCACCATGCACCACACGCGGTTCGTTTCATTGGGTTGGGGTCTCGGGCTGCTGTTGGCCGCCACTCTGGTGGGAGCACAGGCGCCGGTCCCTGCAGAGGTCGCGCCCGCCGTGCCAGCTGCCAGCGCGCCTGCCGAACCGGTGGCGCAGGTGGTGGCCGCGCCGCCTGCCGCAACAGCGGCTCCAGCCCCTGTCCCTGCGGTCCCGGTCCCCGCCCCCCTGACCCGCCCGGGTCTGGTGGCCGCCGATACCCTCCATGGCGCCGACACCGCCTGGATGATGACCTCGACGGCCCTGGTGCTCCTGATGACCTTGCCGGGCATCGCCCTGTTCTACGGCGGCATGGTGCGCAAGAAAAACGTGCTCAACACCATGGCCTGCGTGGTCGCCATTTGCGCTGTTGTCAGTCTGCTGTGGTTCGCCGTCGGTTACTCCCTGGCCTTCACGCCGGGCAGCGGCGATCTGGGCCGCTACATTGGCGGTGGCGAGCGGCTCTGGTTTGCCGGTCTGGACTATGTCAAGGACGCGCAGAAAGTCGCGGTCAGCCATATTGCGCCGAATATTCCCGAGTCGGTGTACGCAATGTTCCAGCTGACCTTTGCCATCATCACCGCGGCGCTGGTGGTGGGTGCGTTTGTGGAGCGCATGCGGTTTTCCGCGATGCTGTGTTTCATCAGCCTGTGGACCCTGGTCGTTTATGCACCGATTGCGCACTGGGTCTGGGAACCCAATGGCTGGCTGGCCCAACTTGGGGCGCTCGATTTTGCCGGTGGTTCCGTCGTCCACATCAATGCCGGCGTAGCGGGGCTGGTCTGTGCCTACGTGCTCGGGCCGCGCCGCGGCTACGGCCGTGAGGCCTTCACGCCCTTCAACCTCGGGCTCACCATGGCCGGTGCCGGCATGCTCTGGGTCGGCTGGTTCGGCTTCAATGCCGGTTCCGCCGTGGCCTCCGACGGCCGGGCCGGCCTGGCGATGGCGGTGACGCACATTGCCGCCGCTGCCGGCGCCCTGTCATGGATGGCGGCCGAGTGGATGGTCCGCAAGCGTCCCACCTTGCTCGGCCTGTGTTCGGGGCTGGTGGCCGGGCTGGTCGCCATCACCCCGGCGGCTGGCTTTGTCTCGCCTCGCGCGGCCCTGGCCATCGGGCTGATTGCCGGCGTCGCCTGCTACTGGGGCGCGACCGGCCTCAAACGCTTGCTCAATGCCGACGATTCCCTCGACGTGTTTGGCGTGCACGGCGTGGGCGGCATCGTCGGCTCGCTGCTGACTGGCGTGTTTGCCAGCAATACCATCTCGGGCGTGGAAGGCAGCGTGTTGACCCAAGCCATCGGTGTGGGGGCTGTGCTCTGTTACAGCCTGCTCATGACGGCCGTGGTGCTCTGGATCACATCGCTGGTTTTCAGCCTGCGGGTCAGTGACAGCTCGGAGTCCGACGGATTGGACATTGCCCAGCATGCCGAGCGGATGGGCACCTGATGGAGGACCCTGACATGCCCTCCAGCGAAAAAATTGCGATTGCTGCCCATCTTCATGTGTTGCTGCGCAGAAAGACCGGGCGGGTGACCGACACCGAGTGGATGGCGACCAACGCGGAATACGCTGCCGAAATCGTCCGCTTCTCGCGCGAGAAGGCGGCCGAAGATGGCCACATCGATCTCGGCGTCTGGGCCGACCGGCTCGAGGAAATCATGGCGTCTCCGGAGGCCAGGCACCGCGTGCCGCTGGTCAGGATGATGGCCGATGCGGTCAAGGAGCGCAACGCCGCGCCACCAGCCGCCGCCGCGCCGGTGCCGGATCAGCAGGGTGCCCGCTCGGTCAACACCGAGGAAGAGGTCTACCCCGAGTCGGGCTTCATCGAGTCGACGTTCGGCAACTTTTTTGGTGACAGCGAAAAACACCGCGAGCGCAAGCCGCGCGATCCGGACGCACCCCGTTATGTGAAGGGGCTGCGCTGAGCGGCTCCTGCTCACGTCGCCTGTTTCAGATCCCTCGCGTCGAAGGGGAACGACCGGGATCTGCGCGCCCGGCGCAACACTAAGGTTTGGCGCCGGCCAGTGTGAAATAAAAACAGGCGCCCTGGCCAGGTGCCGATGTGGCCCAGATACGTCCGCCATGGCGCGTGACAATCCGGCGTGCGGTCGCCAGGCCAATGCCGGCACCGGCAAATTCGCCTGGGGCATGCAGGCGCTGGAAGGCGGTAAACAGCTTGTCGGCATACGTCATGTCGAACCCGGCGCCGTTGTCCCTCACGAAAAAAATCATCTCGCCATCGGTGCCCGGCTCGCAGCCCACCGTGATCTCGGCGTCCGCCCGCGTAGACGTGAACTTCCAGGCATTGCCCAGCAGGATGTTCAGCAAATGCAGCGCCAGTCCGGCGTCGGCCTGCACGGCCGGCAAGGCCTCAATCCGGGTGGCCACAAGGCGTTCCGGGTGCTGTTGCTGGAGTGATTTCAGAACCGCCCCGGCCATGGTGCCCAGGTCCACCTGCTCGCGGCGGGACTGCGTGCGCGACAGCTGCGCCAGCGCCAGCAGGCTGTCGGTCCGTTCGTTCATCTGGCTGACCCCGGCACGGATGCGCTGGAGGTAGTGCCTGCCGCGCTCGCTGATGCCGGCCGCCATTTCCTTTTCCAGCAGCCGGGTCATGCCGTTGATGGCAATGTAGGGTTGACGCAGGTCATGGGCCAGAGCCTGCGAAAAAGCCTGCAGCTCCAGGGTGGCTGCCGTCAGTTCGGCCGTGCGGTTTTCCACGCGGGTTTCCAGCTCCGCGTTGAGCTGCAGGATCTGCTGCTCGGCAAGCTTGCGCTCGGTGATGTCGCGCAGGATCACGCTGACCTGCACGTCGCCCTCGCTGTTCACATGCTGCGACGAGGAGGCCTCGGCCGGAAAACGCGTGCCGTCCCCGCGCGCACAGACGAGTTCGCCGCGGAACCTGGCGGAGCGGCTGACTCGCATCATCAGCCCGGCCATGCGTGGATCCTTGCTGTCCAGCAGACCGGCGATGCCTGCCGCCCTGATTTGCTGTTCGCTCATCCCGAACATGGTGCAGGCCGCCTGGTTGGCCGCGACCACCGTGCCGTCGGGCAGGCTTTGCAGGAAGCCGTCCAGGCTGGTTTCGACCACCAGCCGGAAACGCTCCTCGCTGATGCGCAGGGTGTCTTCGGCTGCGAGCAGGCTGCGGTGGCGGCGTGCCCGGCTCTGCGCCGCAGAGGCCAGCGTTTCCGGGGAGACCGGCTTGGTGATGAAGTCATCCCCGCCCTGCAGGAGCGCCTGGGCCTGTTGGTCCAGGCTGGTCTCGGCAGACAGGAAGATGATGGGCACCCGGACGAACTCGGGCTGCTGCCGGATCAGGGTGGCCAGTTCGATGCCGTTGCATTGCGGCATGTGGATGTCGCAGGTGATCAGGTCGGGCTGGAAATCGACCAGCGGTGCCATGACCTGGCAGGGTTCGGTGACGATGCGCGTTTGCATGCCTGCCGACTGCAACACGCCGGCATAAAAGCTCGCCAGCGCTTCGTCGTCCTCGATGATCAGCACCCGGTAGGGCTGCGTCGGCTCCGCAGAGGTGAGTTGGCCCAGCAGGGCGGTGATGGCCCGCACATCCACGGGGTGCGGGAAATAACCGGCCGCCCCGGCCCGCACGGCGGCCAGGCGAGTCTGGAAGTCCGTGCCGGCGCCCATGAGAAGCAGGGGCGTCCTGCCTTCTGTGGCCGGGCCGGGCGCGGCCAGCACGGGCCACGCCACCAGGGGGTCTGCAGAAAATGCGATGTCGGCAAGAATGGCCGCCGGTGCTTCCTGCCGCGCCGCCATGTCGGCGGCAGCAGGCTGGGTGAACACGCGGATCTGGTAGCCGCCATGGCGCAGATGATCGGCAAGCTGGCCGGCCGCTACCCCGTCGGGATCGATGATGTGAAGCATCCGTGCTGGTCCGGCGGGCTGTGGCACGACGGCATCATTGCTGGCCGTGGGAGCCGCAGCCGGAATCTCGGCGGCAGGCTGGTCCGCGGCCGCCGCGGCTTTCAGCGCCTGCAGGCAGGCTTCCAGCGTGAGACGATCATCGGCGCAGGGAAAACCCGGGACACCGGCGTTTTCCGAGAGAAGTTTCTCGATCGTTGCCGCCGCTTCGCTGACGGCGGGAAAACCAAAGGTGCCGCCAGAGCCCGCCAGCTTGTGGGCCTGCGCCAGCGCGGACAGCGCCGCCTCCTGGCTGCCGGGTTCGTCGGTGCCGCCGCCCAGTTGTTGCAGCGCTGCTTCCAGCACACTGATCTTTTCCGGCAACCCGGCCGCATACAGCGCGCGCTGGGTCTGCATGTAAAGGGCAAGGCTGGTGGTCGGCATCGGGGCTTTGGGGTGGTGAGGAAGGCTGGTCCATTATCATGGCCCCGGACGCAGTACTAGCCCTTCCGCGCAGACCACCCCCGTCAAGCCAACCACCCATGAGACATCCGGACCGCAACAGCACGAAACAGGCCCGCCCGGCCGGTGCGGGCCTTCGGTGGGGACCGCTGGTGATCCTGCTTTTCTGGCTGGGGGTCATGGGGGCCCTGTACGCCGTGATGCGCGAGGTGTTGAAGCCGCCGCCGCTGACCGTTTCAGTGACCGGTGAGCTGTTGATTCCGCGTGCCCGGGACGGCCACTTTTACGCGCGGGGACAGGTCCATGGCCGGCCTGTCACTTTTCTGGTGGACACCGGCGCATCGCTGGTGGTGGTCAGCCAGGAGTTTGCGCGGACCGCCGGCATGGCGCCGGGCGAGGCGACTACCTTCCGGACCGCCAGCGGCGAACTGCAGGGCCGGATCGTCAAGGGTGTCACGGTGTCGGTCGGGCCGGCCAGCGTCTCGGGCACACGGGTCGGCGTGGGGCTGGTGGGAGCCGATCCCTCGATGGCCCTGCTGGGGCAGAGCTTCCTGTCCCGGTTCGAAATCGTGCTGTCCGGGGACAACATGGTGTTGCGCGGCAAGTAGTGGGCCTAAGGTTTTCATTTTGCGTGCACCCGCCGCACCGATAAGTCGCAGGTTCTCTCCCCGGCCGCCACGCTGAAAACCGGGCGGTAAATAAGTTACCGCCACCCCGGTAATTGATGACTGACGCTGGCGCAGCGCCCTCCTAAGATGACTTCTGTTCAGTCCTTCCGGCTGATGACAGGAGACCCTCATGATGCGAGCCATCGTCACCTTTTTGATCAGCGCGTTTGCCGGTGCATGGCTGCCTGCAGCGGCTGCCGATATCTCGGCCTACCAGCGCGGCGTGTTGATCCAGGGGACCATCGAGAAAGGCGACTACGCCAGGATCATCGAGTTTGTCCGGCACCCCGACAACTACGGGCGCTTCGCACGCATGGTCTACCTGGATTCATCGGGCGGTGATGTGGTGGAGGCCATCAAGATCGCCCACCTGCTTGACAAGAGTTACGCCGCCACCCATGTGGCCCGTGGCGCGCGCTGCTACAGCGCCTGTTTCATTTTGTGGATGAGTGGCGTGACCCGCCATGTGTCCAGCGGTGCAACGCTTGGCGTGCACCGCATTTATGTCCAGGTCAAGGAGGGCGGCATCGACCAGCAGTCGGCGTATGTCAGCCAGATTGCGCGCACGGTTGAAAACTACATGTCGGGGCTGGGCACGCCGCGTGTCATCCTCGACAAGATGAATGCCACTGCGCCGACAGACCTGTTTGTCATCAGCCCGCGCTGGCTGGCCGAGCAGCATCTGCTGACCGCGGTGTCTTACCGGCTCGGCTTCATCGATGCGGCGCAGGCCCGCTGCGGGCCCGAACCTGTGGCGCTGGCCATGAAGGGCAAGGCACCGCCGGCCGATGACGAGGCGGAAGGCTGGGTCTCGCAGATCAAGAGCTGGATCACCTGCGCTGACGAGTTGCGCGCCAGCAACCAGAGAGGTGATGGCGTGACCATCGCTGCGTTGATCGGGCAATGAACCAAGCTCCCACGCTTGTCACTGCGTGTACTGTTTGTTTGAAACCCCGGCGGGCAGCCGTCGACAGCTCAGAACGAGCGGAATAACGCGATCATGGGGGCCTTAATTTCCGGCCTGGATCCACTGCGCGGCTTTTTCCGCAATCATCAGGGTCGGTGAATTGGTATTGCCGCTGGTGATCAGCGGCATCACGCCGGCATCCACCACACGCAGCCCCGTCACCCCGCGCACCCGCAGATGGGCGTCGACGACGGCCAGGGGGTCATCGGCCTTGCCCATTTTGGTGGTGCCCACCGGGTGGAAGATGGTGGTTGCAATGTCTCCGGCCAGCCGCGCCAGGTCTTCATCGCTCTGGAACTGCACGCCGGGGCGGAACTCTTCGGGCTGGTAACCGGCCAGGGCGCTCTGGCTCACGATGCGGCGCGTGACACGCAGGGAGTCGGCCGCCACCTTCCGGTCCTCGGCGGTGCTGAGGTAGTTGGGCGCGATGGCGGGCGCGTCTTCAAAGTTGCCGCTCTTGATCTGAATCGTGCCGCGGCTCGTGGGGTTGAGGTTGCAGACACTGGCGGTGAAGGCATTGAAGCTGTGCAGCGGCTCGCCAAACGCGTCGAGCGACAGCGGCTGCACGTGGTACTCGATGTTGGGCCAGGGCTGGTCCGGCGAGCTGCGCGTGAAGGCGCCGAGCTGCGACGGCGCCATGCTCATCGGGCCGGTCTGTTTGAGCGCGTATTCGAGGCCGATTCTGGCCTTGCCCCAGAGCGAGCTGCCCAAGGTGTTGAGCGTGAAGTTTTTTGCCTTGCTGCCTGCGACGGGGTTGACCTTGTAGACCGAGCGGATCTGCAGGTGATCCTGCAGGTTGGCGCCCACGCCGGGCAGGTCCACCAGCACCGGGATGCCGTGCTGCTGCAGCAGCGCCGCCGGGCCTATGCCCGAGAGCTGCAGGATTTGCGGCGAGCCGATGCTGCCGGCGCTCAGGATGACCTCGCCCAGCTTGCCCTGCGCTTTGCCAGAGTCGCGCGTGGCAAAGGCCTGCACGCGTTCGTGGCCGGTCCAGACCTCGACGCCGGTGCAGCGCTGGCTGCCGTCGTCCTGGCGCTCGACAAGGAGTTTGCTGACCTGTGCGCCGGTCCACATCTCGAAGTTGGGGCGTGCAAAACAAGTGGGGCGCAAAAACGCCTTGGCGGTGTTCCAGCGCCAGCCGCTTTTCTGGTTGACCTCGAAATAACCGACGCCTTCGTTGTTGCCGCCGTTGAAGTCGTCGGTGGCCGGGATACCCGCCTGCTGCGCCGCCGCCGCAAACGCGTCGAGGATGTCCCAGCGCAGGCGCTGCTTTTCAACGCGCCACTCGCCGCCCATCTTGCGCGCCAGGCCTTCGCTGGTGGTGTGCTGGCTCTTGTGGCCGTGCAGTCGCCGGAAGTTTTCATTGACCACCGCCTCTGCCTTGCCTTTGGGCACATCGAGTTTGTAGTGGTCCTCGTGTTTGCGAAAGCCCGGCAGCACATGGTCCCAGCGCCAGGTATCGTCGCCGGTGAGTTCGGCCCAGCGGTCGTAGTCGCGCGCCTGGCCACGCATGTAAATCATGCCGTTGATACTGGAGCAGCCGCCCAGCGTCTTGCCGCGCGGGTAACGCAAGGTGCGGCCGTTCAGGCCGGCGTCGGGTTCGGTGTTGTAAAGCCAGTCGGTGCGCGGGTTGCCGATGCAGTACAGGTAACCGACCGGGATGTGGATCCAGTGGTAGTCGTCCTTGCGGCCGGCCTCGATCAGCAACACACGTTTGGACGCGTCGGCGCTCAGGCGGTTGGCCAGCAGGCAACCGGCGGTGCCGCCCCCGACGATGATGTAGTCAAAGATGTTTTCGCTCATGCTTCTTGTCTCATCGTTTTTCTTGTACTGCTTTTAGAGCTTGTTCTGCCGCTCCCAACACAGCTAAGCGCCACCTCGGGTTAGTCCCATACCAAGGCCATCGCGGAACCGGCTATGCCGGGCCGCAGGTGGCGCCCCCGAGGGGGGAGGCGGCCGCAGGCCGCTTCGGGGGGTACTTATTTTGCGGTTGGCATCACGAATTCCGCGCCCTTGCCAATGCTCTCGGGCCAGCGCTGCATGATGGACTTCTGCTTGGTGTAAAAACGCACGCCTTCCTCGCCGTAGGCATGCATGTCGCCGAACAGGCTTTTTTTCCAGCCGCCAAAACCGTGCCAGGCCATGGGCACGGGAATCGGAACGTTGATGCCGACCATGCCGACCTGGATGCGGCGCGAAAATTCGCGCGCCACATTGCCGTCGCGCGTGAAGCAGCTCACGCCGTTGCCGAACTCGTGGGCGTTGATCAGGTTCACCGCTTCGGCCAGATCCTTGACACGCACGCAGCCCAGCACCGGGCCGAAAATCTCTTCCTTGTAGATTTTCATCTCCGGGGTCACATGGTCGAACAGTGTGCCGCCCATCCAGAAGCCCTGGTCGCAACCGGCGCCCGCGCTTTGGCCGGTGAAGCCGCGGCCGTCGACCAGCAGTTTCGCGCCTTCCTTGACGCCGGTGTCGATGTAGCCGGTGATGCGGCTGTGTGCCGCGGCCGTGACGATGGGACCCATCTCGGCATCGAGCTCGATCCCGTTCTTCACGACCAGGGTTTTGGCGCGCGCCGCCAGCATGGGAACGAGTTTGTCAGCCACGTTGCCGACCAGCACCGCGACCGAGATCGCCATGCAGCGCTCGCCGGCCGAGCCGTAACCGGCGCCTATCAGCGCGTCAACCGCCTGCTCCAGGTCCGCGTCGGGCATGACCACCATGTGGTTCTTCGCGCCGCCCAGCGCCTGCACACGTTTGCCATGGTGCGCGCCGGTTTCATAGATGTAGTTGGCAATCGGTGTCGAGCCGACGAAAGACACGGCCTTCACGTCCGGGTGCACCAGGAGGGCATCGACCGCTTCCTTGTCGCCCTGCACGACGTTGAACACACCATCGGGCAGGCCGGCCTGCTTGAGCAGCTCGGCCATGTACAGACTGGCGCTCGGGTCGATCGGGCTGGGCTTGAGGACGAAGCAGTTGCCCGCGGCAATCGCCACCGGGAACATCCACATCGGCACCATCACCGGGAAGTTGAAGGGCGTGATGCCGGCCACCACGCCGAGCGGCTGGCGCAGCGTCCAGTTGTCGATGCCGGTGCTCACCTGGTCGGTGAAGTCGCCTTTGAGCAACTGCGGAATGCCGCAGGCGAATTCGACGATGTCGATGCCGCGCGAGACCTCGCCCTGGGCGTCGGTGAACACCTTGCCGTGTTCGGCGGTGATCATGTGGGCCAGGGTGTCCTTGTTCTGGTTCAGCAGTTCGAGGAATTTGAACATGACTCGCGCCCGGCGTATCGGCGGTGTGTCGGCCCAGGCCGGGAAGGCAGCCTGGGCCGCACTGACGGCAGTGGCCACCTCGGTCGCATTGGCCAGCGCCACGCGGCCGGTCACGGCGCCGGTGGCGGGGTTGAAGACGTCCTGCTCGCGCCCGGAGTGGCCGGGCACGGGGCGTCCGTTGATGGCGTGGCCTATGGCCTGGACGCTGCTGTTCATATTTGGGTGGCTCATATCATTCATGGGTTGTCTCCTGCAATTAACCTGTGACTAACCCACTAGATTAGCGCACTGGGCCAGCTTTTGCTACTTTGAATTTCTCAGAAGTGTTATAAATATTTCTAATAATGGACATCCACACACTCCGGATTTTTGTGGCGGTGGCCCGCGAGGGCAGCCTGTCTCGCGCGGCCGACAAGCTGGCCCTGACACAGCCGGCCGTCAGCCTGCAGATTAAAGGCCTGCAAGCTGCCACGGGGCTGACACTGTTCAAGCGCAGCGCGCAGGGCATGAACCTGACGCGCGACGGCGCGGCCCTGTTGCCGCTGGCCGAAAAAGTGCTCGCCGCGCAGGGCGACTTCAAAAACGCCGCGGCCCGCCTGCACAGCCAAGTGCGCGGCCGCCTGCGCATAGGCACCATCCTCGACCCCGAGTTCACCCGGCTCGGGGCTTTCCTGAAGGTGCTGGTGGAAACCGCGCCCCAGGTGGAAACCGAACTGCGCCAAGCCATGAGCGGCGAGGTGCTGGCGCAAATCGACCGGGGCGAGCTCGATGTGGGCTTTTACCTCGGCACGCCGGCCCACCCGCTGGGGGAGACCCGTGATTTCATGAAAAATCAGGCTGCAGCCCTTTCCACCAAAGCGCCAGCAGCTATACATTCAGGAGCGGATCAGGCGCCCGACCGGGCGGCACGTTTTGCCGTCCGGGAGCTGACGCACTTCACCTACCGGGTGCTGGCGCCGGCTGGCTGGGGGCCGCAGGTGCGTGGCAAGGACTGGAAAGCCCTGGCGGCGCTGCCCTGGATTGCCACGCCGCCCGCCTCGGCGCACCACCGGCTGCTGGCCAGTGTGTTCGGTCCGTTGGGCGTCGAGCCGCACCGGGTGGCGCTGGTGGACCAGGAGGCGTCCATGCTGGACCTGGTCAAGTCCGGGGTGGGCCTGAGCCTGGTGCGCGACTCGATCGCCATCCGCGAGTCGCACGCTGCAGGCCTGGTGATTGCCGACCAGGTCAGCCTGCAAAGCGTGCTGAGTTTTGTCAGCCTGAGCGCGCAGCGCCAGGCGCCGGTGGTGGCCAGTGCCTGGCAGGCGATCGAGGCGGTCTGGGGGTGAGGCTTCACCCCCACGCGCGTTCACTTTCACTGCCTACCGGCGGCACGTCATGCGTCGAGTTCGAAAAAGGATTGAAATCGTCCCGCCACAGGATGTTGCAGGACTTCCTCGCCCCCGTAACCGCTTTGGTGCCAGACGAACTGCACCTTGCTTTGGTGAGCGCATAGGGCGTCCACATGGGTGTCGCCAAACATCAGCGCTTCGGCAGGATGGGCGCCTAGCTGCTCGAGCGCCAGCAGCAGTGGGTCCGGGCTGGGCTTGGCGTTGGCGGTGCTGCCGCCTCCGATCACATGGCTGAAAAAACCCATCAAACTGAAATGCTCCAGCATGCGCAAGGCTTCACTGTGTAGCTTGTTGGTGCACACCGCCATACGCTGACCCCGCTGACGGCACTTGCCCAACAGTTCAAGCACCCCTGGGTAAGGGGTGGAGGCCGCGTAGGTACTCTGCTGCTGGCGCATGCGGTAGGCTGACACCACGGCCGCGGTCGTGACCGCCGTTTCCTCGCGGGTTTGCAGCACGGTTTGCACGATTCCCTCCAGCGGGCTGAAGAGATCGGGCGACCTCTCACCCGGCGGCAAGGGCGCCAGACCGCAATCCTGCAGTGCCAGGCTGAGTGTGCTGGAGATGTCGCCGGCTGAATCGATCAGTGTGCCGTCCAGGTCAAACACCAGCACCTCGTGACGTGCCATGAGCGTTGCGGTACTCATAGACGAGACAACAGTCCTTCTGGAGAGGCGGCGTAGCCGGTCAAGGTGCGATCAGCATGCAACAGTCGCCAGTTCAGCATTTTTTGCGCATAGATCAACATCTGGGGAGCGTAGGCCGGGTCGTTCGCCACGTTGTGCAGTTGATCGGGGTCTTTGCTCAGGTCGAAGAACAGGGGTGGCAGGGCAGGAAAGTGGACGTACTTGTAGTGCTCGTCCTGGGTCACGGCCAGTGAACACGCATCCATTTTCAGGCCGAGCGCATCCTGGGGTTTTGAGTAGAAGATGTTGCGGTAGTCGTACTCGTAGTGCACCTCCGTGCGCCAGTCTGACGGGGCCTGCCCTTCGCGCAGGAATGGAAGCAGTGAGTGGCCATCGCAGGTACGGGGCGAGGGCAGACCCAGCCAGTCCAGCACCGTAGGCATGGTGTCCACCGTTTCGGTGAAATTACCGATGATGGAGCCGCGCGTTCCATTCGCCTCGGCATGGGGGTCCCGCACGATCATCGGGATATGGTAGCTCTCGTCAAAGTAACCAATCTTGCCCAGCAAGTGATGGTCACCGAGTTGCTCGCCGTGGTCGCTGGTCAGAATGATCAAGGTGTTGTCCCACTGACCGGTGTCTTTGAGGAACTGGAACACGCGGCCCAGCTGGGTGTCAATCTCGGTCATCAGTCCGTAATAGGTGGCGCGCATCTGGCGTACTTCGGCCTCACTCATCGCGCTGCCAAGACCCTGGCCATTCTGGAAAAAATTGCTGCTCTGGATGTTTTCGACATAAAAACGCAGCATCGGATGCTGTGCGGATTCTGCCTCGGCCGACGCTGCCCGCACCGGTGCTGGACAATCCGCGGGGTCGTACATGTCATGGTAAGGGGCGGGTGCCGCAAACGGTGGGTGCGGGCGGTAGTAGCCCAGATGCAGAAACCAGGGCTTGTGCTGCGAACCACGCAAATAGTCGAGCCCCCGATCCGTGAACCACACGGTGTCGGAGAGTTCAGCGGGTATGCGGCTGGGCTTGTTGGTGGCATTGACCTCGTGTGGCGCCAACCCTTCCGGCCGCCAGATATCCCACGGATTGACTGGCAGTTTGAAGCCCTGCGACGCCACCCAGGAAAAGTAAGCCTCCATCTTCATGCCCCAGGAACCGACCGGGCGCCAGCCCTCCATGTCCGCGCCCAACACAGTGAAGCGCGGGTCGTTTGGCGAGATCACGCGGGGGTCTGGCGTGGTGGTCGTGTAGCCGACCAGCGCCGGGTCGTAGCCCGCCTTGCGCGTTTCAAAGGCGATGTTGGTATGGCGGGCATCGAGCGGAATGGTGTTTTGCACCGCCCGGTGGTTCATCATGTACTGTCCCGTGAGCAGGCTGGCACGACCCGGGCCACAGGGCACGGCCTGGGTGTAGTGGCGGGCAAAGGTCACGCCTTCAGCGGCCAGAGCTTCAATGTTCGGGGTCTTCACCACCGGATGTCCCAGCATGGGCAGCGTGTCGCCGCGCCACTGGTCAACCACGACGAGCAGGACGTTTTTTCGTTGTTTCATAAGAGCCTTGGTACAGGGTTAGCGAAGTGTCGGGTCGAGCCGGTCGCGCAGCCAGTCGCCGACCATGCTCACGGAAAAAGTGGTGAGGACGATGACCGCGCTGGGCGCCAGCAGAATCCATGGCGCGGTTTGCAGATATTCGCGGCCATAGCCCACCATGTTTCCCAGGCTGGTCATGGGAGGTTGAACCCCCAGACCGAGAAAGGACAAGCCAGACTCCAGAAGAATCACCTCTGGAAAAGTGAGTGTCACACTCACGATCAAGGTGCTGGCGATGTTCGGCAGAACGTGCGCGCCATAGACGCGCAGCGGCGAGGCGCCGATTTCGCGTGCCGCAGCGGCATAGCCCTGCTCATTGGCGGCGATGGTGAGTCCGCGTGCAATACGCGCGGCGCGCTCCCAGCCATAAAAGCCCATGAGGGCGATGAACAGAGGCAGCGTGTTGCCAAAGAAGGCGAGGACTGCCAGCGCAATGATCATGAACGGCATGGAGGCCTGAAAGTCGATCAAGGTGAGAACGACTTGCTCAACCCAGCCCCTGAAGTGAGCGGCCAGAATACCCAGCAGCACACCGACGGACGCTGACAGCACGGTGCTCACAAAAGCCACCAGCAGGCTGATGCGCACCGAAATCACCAGGCGTGAGAGGACATCGCGCCCCAGTTCATCCGTGCCCAGCCAGTGCTCGGCGCTTCCGCCCATGAAGCTGGGCGGCGCGAGCCTTGCCTTGAGGTCGAGGTGGCTGTAGCTCATCGGCGCCAGTACGTCGGCAAACAAGGCGACCACCAGCATGACCAGCACCCAGGCTATGCCGAACATCACCAAAGGGGGCCACGCCTTCAAAAGACGGGATAACGCGTGGCGGGGCGCGGCCCCTTGGGCCATGGCAGGCGCTGGTGCAGGCGCCGCGGGAGCCAAAGGAGCCAGTGGCACCGCAGGCACGGGCGGCGAGAGAACGGTGACGTTGTCGGTCATATCAGTGTCCGGACTTGGGGGCATCGGCGCTGCCCAGGCGTGGATCGATCAAGCCATACAGTGCATCCACGATCAGGTTGGAGCACACCATCGTGGCGGCCACCAGCAGCAAAATGCACTGAACCACGGCCAGGTCGCGGTTGGCCACGGCAGAAACCAGGAGGCGTCCGACACCCGGCCAGGAGAACACGCTCTCGACCACCACCGCACCGGCGATCAGGCTGCCGACCATGAAACCGGCCACTGTGACGATCGGGATGGATGCGTTCGGGAGTGCATGCGCGCGCACCACCGCACGCCACGGCAAACCCTTGGCCGACGCAGTGCGGATGTACGGTTGGCCCATGATTTCCAGCATGGCCGAGCGGGTGAAGCGTGCCAGAACAGCGGCGCCGCCCAGGCTGAGCGTGATGATGGGCAGCACGGCATGTTTCCAGCTGTCATGCCCGCCGCTCGGCAGCCAGTCAAGCCGGACAGCGAAAATCAGGACCAGTACCAGGCCCAGAACGAAACTCGGCACCGTATAGCCAGCCACAGACAAGCTCATCACCAGTCGATCGGCCAATGAGTTGCGATGCAGCGCCGCAAAGATGCCGGCAGGAATGCCGATCAACAGCTTCAGTGCAAAAGCCGGCAAGGCGAGGGCCAGCGTGGCGGGAATGCGCTCAATCACCAGGTCCATGGCGGGGCTGCTGTCGCGCATGGACTGCCCGAAGTTGCCCTGCAGCAGATTCTTGAAAAAGCCGAGGTACTGCTTCCACAGCGGTGCATCCAGGCCCCAGCCTTGCCTGAAAGCAATCAAGGCTTCCGGCGGTGCATCGGGCGACATGATGAGCATGGCCGGGTCGCCCGACATACGCAAGATGAAGAATGCAAAGGTGAGTACCAGAAATATCGTGAGCAATGCCCTGGACAGCCTTGAAACGATGAAGTTCAGCATGCGGTCTCCGTGCTGGTCGGTGTCAGCAAATGACAAGCTGCCAGCCTGCCGCTGTCCACGGCCGCGAGCTCCGGGCGCTGCTGGCTGCACACAGGCATGGCCGATGGGCAGCGCGGATGAAAGGCGCAGCCCGGCGGAATATTGACTGGATTCGGAGGATCGCCTTCAAGCATGATGCGCCGCTCTGATTTCCCGCGCCATGGGGACGGAATAGCCGAAACCAGCGCCTGGGTGTAAGGGTGAAGAGGGCGCTGAAAAAGCTCTTCGGGCGGCCCTTGCTCAATGATGCGGCCCAGATACATCACGGCCACCTCGTCGCTGACCTGGCGCACTACTTTCAGGTCGTGGCTGATGAACAGCAGGGCAACGTGGCGTTGTTCCTGCATATCCTGCAGAAGATTGATCACCTGGGCCTGGATGGAAACATCCAGCGCCGAGATGGGTTCGTCGCAAACGAGAAGGCTGGGTCGCAGTATCAGAGCCCGTGCCAGCACGACACGCTGGCGTTGCCCGCCAGAAAGTTCGTGCGGATAGCGCTCGAACAGGTGTTGCGGCAGACCCACGGCAGACATCAGGTCGCGGGCCTGTTCCTTGCGCTCAGCGGCTGTACCTTGTCCAACGACGAGCAGGGGTTCTGCCACCTGCGTCGCCACCGGCAGGCGCCGGTCCAGCGCCCCCAGCGGGTCCTGATAAACCATCTGCATGCGGCGTCGCAGGGCGCGCCAGGCAGCGCCGTTGCGGGCAGGCACGGGCGAGCCTTCAAAAAGCACCTCACCACTGGTGGGGGGAAGCAAGCCCAGGACCAGACGGGCCGTGGTGGACTTGCCGCAACCTGATTCGCCGACCAGTCCCAGTGTCTTGCCCGGCGGGAGATGGAACGACACGTCGTTGACTGCGCGCAGCGTTGCCGGCTTGCCCCACAGGCTGCCCGGTTGGCGTACAGGGTAATGACGGACCAGGTGATTGACTTCGAGCAAGGCGGTCATGCGGCCACCGGGAGCTGGCAGGCCACGTGATGCCTTGCGTGCACTTCCCGGGTGGGGGGCAGTGCTTCTTTGCAGCGCGCGTGGACCTGCCCGCAGCGGGGACCAAAACTGCAGCCCTTGGGCAGGCGTCCGGCTTCGGGCACGCTTCCCGCGATGGCGATGAGTCGACGCTGTGGCGCTGCCAGATCGGGCAATGCGGACATCAGGCCCCGGGTGTAGGGGTGGTGCGGGGCGTCGAACAGCCTGCGCGCGGGCGCTTGCTCAACCATGCGACCGGCATACATCACCATCACTCGATCACAGACTTCGGCAATGACCCCCAGGTCATGCGAGATCAGCGCCATGGCCATGCCGCTGTCCTCGCGGATTTCTCGCAAAAGGTCGAGGATTTGTGCCTGGATGGTGACATCGAGCGCCGTGGTGGGTTCATCGGCCACCAGCATGTCCGGCTCACCTGCCAAAGCCATGGCAATCATCACGCGCTGGTTCATGCCGCCTGACATTTCATGGGGATAGGCGTCGAACCGTTGCCGGGCGTTGGGAATATGTACCCGCTCCAGCAGACGCAGCGCCTCGGTGTGGGCCGCCTGACCCCGCAGACCACGGTGCAGCTTCAGCGCTTCGGTGATTTGCCGGCCCACCCGGTGTATCGGGTTGAGCGCGGAGGCGGGATCCTGGAAGATCATGGCAATACGCTTGCCGCGTATGGCGGCGAGGTCGTCGTTGGCGAGGCCGTGAATGGGCTGCTGATCCAGATGGATGGATCCGCTGACTTGCGCACGCGGGCCCAGCAAGCCCAGCACCGCGAGCCAGGTCACGCTTTTCCCGCAACCCGACTCGCCCACGATGCCAAGCGCCTCGCCACGGTGAATGTCCAGATCGATGCCATGCAAGACCGGCACATGGCTTGCGCCATCATCAAACGCCACACGCAGGTCCCGGATGCTCACCAGGGGTTTGCCGGTCGGTGCGGTCCGGATGGCACCGTCAGGACCGGTCGGTTGAAAAAATGGCCGCAGCGATTCCTCCGCTGCGACGCGAAGCAGGGCGCTCATTTTTTCGGCAGCTGCAGGTTGGCCGCCGTGAAGTCCATGGTGAAGGTGGGCGACCACTTCCAGCCGATGTCCTTGCGCTTGCCGTAAAACACAACGTTGCGGTGCAATACCGTGTACGCAGGGTCTTCGCGCTCGGCAATCTCGAGCATGCGGCGGAAGGCGCGTTGCCGGTTGCTCATGTCTGTGGATGTTTCCAGCAGTGACGACAAGGTGTTGAACTCAACGTTGCTCCATTCGCCCATCTGCTGCTGCTGCCCGTTGGGGCCATGCTGGTTGACGATGGAGCTGACCGGGTCGTTGAAGGGGGCCGAGTTGGACCAGTCCCGGATGCCGCGGGGTTTGGTGTTGTCGAAGATCTGCTGCCAGTTTTCCTTCATCTGCATGTCAATATTCAAGCCCACCGCACGCCAGTTTTCGGCCATGACCTGGGCAGTTTGCACCTGGTTGGTGTAATAGTTGTTGAGTACACGGTAGGGAATGGACTCGCCCTTATAGCCAGACTCCCTGATCAGCCTGGCCGCAAGTTGGGGGTCGTATTTGGGCACGGTCCAGTCTTTCTGGAACATGCCCGCGTAGAACTCCCACTGAAGGCCGGCGGGCACGCTGGTCCGGTTGGCCCAAAGCGACTGAACGATGGCATCGCGGTCAATGGCATGCGCCATGGCCAGCCGGATTTTCGGGTTGGCCAGTTGCGGATGGTTTTTGTCAAACACCACAAGCCGGTGGTTCAGAAGCGGGCCACCCACGGCTTCATACTTGGGGTTGGCTTCGATGGTCTTGATCTGATCCGGCGGGATGTCGGTGACGAAATCGTATTCCCCACTGAGCAAGCCGTTGACCCGTCCCGACACCTCGGGCACCACCTGGTAACGAATCTCGCGAACCGGCGGTTTGCCGCCAAAGTAGGCGTCATGAGCGGCGAGGACCAGAAAGTTGTCTGGCTTGAACTCCTTGACCTTGTAAGGTCCGGCGCTGACCGGGCTTCGTGCCCACGATGCCCAGTCTTTCGAGGCCAGGAAGGCTCGTTTGGAGATGATCTCCGAGCCGGAGCGTGCGATACGTCCCTCCATGGTCACGTCGGGGACGGCATTGATGAACCGCACCGTGTACTTGTCGATCACCTTCACTTGTTCCAGCGACGGCCACAGGCGGCGTGCAATGGCCGGCACCTCTGGCGGCAGGGCGGGCCCCGATGATTTGTAAACGCTGACGGATGGCGGTTTCGAGTTGTCGGTTTTGATCGTGGTGGCAATGCCTCCCGCGCGCAAAGGCTGGGTGCCGCCGAACATGTACTCCGGGCCAAACGTGAAAGCGACATCATCGGCGGTCACTTCATCGCCGTTGTGAAAGCGTGCATCCTTGCGCAGCTTGAGCTCCACGGTGCGTTCGTCAATACGCTTCCATGCGGTGGCCAGGCCCGGCACAGGCGCCAGATCACCCTGCCGTTTGAGGTCGATCAGGGCGGAATAAAACATGGGAAAACTTCGGGATCCCACGTTGCTTTGCTCGCGCAGGGGCGACAGGGTTCCTGACGTGGCAACTTGCTGCACCGCAATTTTCAAGGTGGGCCTCGGGTCAACTTGTGCTGACGCGAGGGTTGACAGGAAGCAGCAGGCTGCCACCGTCATTGCCTTGTTACTCAAACCATACATCGTTGGGCTCCTGAGGTGATTGATCCGCTGATGATCGCAATCGAACAAGTCGATCCCAAGTCAGTCTGATGAATCATTTTTGACGGCCGTGCTTTCCTGTCTGCGGCGGCCCTGCGCCGGGCATGCCGGGAACTGTGTTGTAGGACAGGGCGGGCGGTGTATTGAGGAAGAATGCTGTAGCCCCCTGCCGCTTGCTGGATTAATATGTATCGAACTGGCGGCCACGGCGGATGTGTGGCGGGTCGCCGCCCCGTTTCGACTACCGATCTCAAGCTGTTTGCACTTATCGACACCATGCCATCTCCGGAGGACGACGCCGCGCGCGAATCTGCTCCGCACATCGACCCGCAAGACACGCCCGAAGGCGCGTGTTATCGGGTGCTGGGCCCGTGGACGGCCGCCGAGTTGACGGCCCAGCCGGCGTGGCAGGCGCTGACGCGCCAGCTGAGCGCGCTGGATGCTGCCGCAGCCGGCACCGCCTTGTGGGACTTGCGCCAGATCGGGTCGCTCGACCATCTGGGCGCACAGGTGCTGTGGGACCACTGGGGCCGGAAATGGCCCGACAAGCTGGAGGTCCTGCCGCCGCAACGCGCGGTGCTGGACCGTGTGGCCCAGTTCAGTGCCGACCGGCCCGAGCCGCCGGCCCCGGGTTTCCGGGAAAATTTCCTGTCGCTGGGCGAAGGCGTTCTGAAGGTGCTGGATCACGGCGCGGACCTGCTGGTCCTGGTGGGCCGGCTGCTGCTGAACCTGATCAAGCTGGTCAAAAATCCGCGCGAAGGCCCCTGGCGCGACCTCTCCGGCCACCTGTACCACATCGGTGCGACGGCGCTGCCGATCACCGCCCTGGTCGGCTTCCTGATCGGTGTGGTGCTCGCCTACCTGATCTCGCAGCAGTTGCGCCAGTTCGGCGCGGATGCCTTCATCGTCAACATCCTGGGCATCTCATTGATCCGCGAGCTCGGGCCGGTGCTCGCCGCCATCCTGATCGCCGGGCGGTCCGGCTCGGCCATCACGGCGCAGATCGGCGTGATGCGCGTCACCGAGGAACTCGATGCCATGCGCGTGATGGGCATTGCGCACAGTTACCGGCTGGTCATGCCGCGCGCCATGGCGCTGGCCATCGTGATGCCGCTGATCAGCGCCTGGACCACCATCGCAGCCCTGCTCGGCGGCATGCTCGCCGCCGACCTCGTCATGGGCGTGACGCCGTCTTTCTTCATCAATGCCCTGCCCGAGGCGGTGGATGCCGCCAACCTGACGCTGGCCACCGCCAAGTCGGTGGTGTTTGGGGTGCTGATCGCGCTGATCGGCTGCCATTTCGGCCTGCGCGTCAAACCCAACACCGAAAGCCTGGGCCAGGGCACCACGGCGTCCGTGGTCACCTCGATCACGGTGGTCATCCTGGTCGATGCACTTTTTGCAGTGTTGTTCAAGAGTATCGGCATATGAACAGGGCCCCCACGCTTGTCGCTGCGCGTACTACGCTGCCCCCCGAGGGGGCTGTGCTTGCTCGGGGCGGCCCTTCGCTGCGCACGTTGACCCCCACGCCCGTCACTACGTGTAGCTCTCTGCCCCCCGAGAGGGCGCTGCGCCTGCGGCCCGGCAAAGCCGGTTCCGCGGCCCCTGCTGGACGTGGGGAATCCCGCCTTCATTCGGAACAACGCCGGGGTATGCGCAATGAGTGATGCCATTGTTGACATCCGCGACCTGTGGACGGTGTTCAAAAACGGCAAGAAAGAGGCCGTCATTCACCAGGACCTGAACCTGCGCATAGAACGCGGCGAGTTCATGTCGCTGGTCGGCGGCTCGGGGTCCGGCAAGACCGTGCTGCTGCGCGAGATGCTGGGGCTGGAAGCACCGACCCGCGGCGAGATCACCGTGCTGGGCAGGCCGGCCGCCGAGCTCGGCAAACGCGGCGCCGCGCGCCGCGTGGGCATGCTGTTCCAGCACGGGGCGCTGTTTTCGGCCTTCACGGTGCTGGAAAACATCGCCTTCCCGCTGCGCGAGCTCAAGACCCTGCCGGACTCGCTGATCCGTGAGGCGGCCATGGTCAAGCTGCAGATGGTTGGCCTGGCGCCGGAACATGCCGACAAGATGCCGGCCGACCTGTCCGGCGGCATGGTCAAGCGGGTGTCGCTGGCGCGCGCCCTGATCATGGATCCGCCGCTGCTGCTGCTCGACGAACCAACCGCCGGGCTGGACCCGGAAAGCTCCGACAGCTTCTGTGCCTTGCTGCGTTCGCTGCACCGCGACATGGAGCTCACGGTGGTGATGGTCACGCACGACCTGGACACGCTGTTCGAGCTCAGCACGCGCATTTCCGTGCTGGCCGACAGGCAGGTCATTGTCAGCGGCCCGCCGCGGGACGTGATTGCCTTTCCGCATCCCTTTATCCGCAACTTTTTTCTTGGCGAGCGGGGCCAGCGCGCGATGGAGCTGTTGCGCGAATACCCCTTTACCGTCTGATGCATGGCTGCAAATTCATTTTTTGGGCGAACTGCGGCGTTGCGCGGTGCTCGCAATCCTCATGTACCTGGGTACATTCCGGTTGCTGCGCGCCGGGCGCCTTGCATTTCATCCCAAAAATCTGAATTTTCAGCCATGCATCGCTACAGCTATTAAGAGAGGTTTTCAAAATGGAAAACAAAGCCCATGCCATGGCTGCCGGCGCTTTTGTGCTGGTGGTGGCCGCCCTGCTGGCGCTGCTGGCCGTCTGGCTGACACGCGACAACGGCGAGCGCCACTTGTACGAGCTGTCCACGCGCGAGACGATCTCGGGCCTGCAGCCGCAGGCGCAGGTGCGTTTTCGCGGCGTGCCGGTCGGCAAGGTCGAGTTCATCGGCTTTGACCACAAGACCAAGGGCAACGTGCTGGTGCGCATTTCGGTCGATGTCGGCACGCCCCTGACCCAGTCGACCTTTGCCACCGTGAGCTCGCAGGGCGTCACCGGGCTGGGCTTCATCCAGCTCGAGGACGACGGCCCCTCGACGGAGCTCCTGGTGCCCAACGACGACGACCCGCCGCGCATCCCGCTCAAGCCGGGGCTGCTCGACAAGCTGCTCAATAAGAGCGAGGTGATCATGGACCAGGTCGAGGCGGCCAGCACCAAACTCAACAAGCTGCTCGGCGACGGCAACCAGCAGGCGCTGATGAGCGCTGTCCAGCAGTTCGGCCAGGCGGCCGACAGCATCAACAAGGTGGCCCTGAAGCTGGACCCGGTGGTGTCGTCACTGCCCAAGTTAAGCCAGGAGGCCAGCGTCACCATGAAGTCGCTCAAGACCGCGGCCGATGATGTGTCCAGAACCGCCAACGAGGTGAACACCACGGCCGAGCGCCTGAACGCCAAGGGCGGTGCCCTGGACAAGCTGGCCGAAGGTGGTGCTGCCCTGTCGGCCACGGTGGAGACCTTCAGCGCGGCCACCCTGCCGCGGCTCGGTGAAGTGGCCGAGGAAACCGCCCGCGCCATGCGCCAGCTCCGGCGCACCGTCAATGCGGTGGACGACAACCCGCAATCGCTGATTTTCGGCAATGGCCCGCCCACGCCCGGTCCGGGTGAGGAGGGCTTTACCGCTCCCGGAGGAAAACCATGAACCCCCTGAACCCCGTCAACGCTATCAATACCGTAGCTGCTGGCGCTCGCCAGACAAGGGCTGTAGGTCGATTTGGCATGATGCTGCTGGTGGCGCTGGCGCTTTCCGCCTGCTCGGCCCTGCCCGACAAGCCGCTGCGCGCCGCGCTCTATGACTTCGGGCCCGGGCCTCTCGGCACGGCGGCAGCGGCGCGGCAGGCGCCGCTGCCGCCGCTGGCGCTCAGCGACATCTCGACGCCCGGCGGCGCGCTGGACAACCAGGCGGTGCTGTACCGGCTGGCCTACGCCGATGCGCAGCAACTGCGACCCTACTCGCAGGCGCGCTGGAGCATGCCGCCAGCGCAACTGGTGCGCCAGCGCCTGCGCGAAACGCTGGGCCGCGACCGGGCCATCTTCAACGCCGGGGAAGGTCCGGCCCTGAACCGCAGCGCCGCCCTGGGAGTGCTGCCACGCACGCTGCAGCTGCAGCTCGAGGAGTTCAGCCACCTGTTCCAGTCGCCCACCAGCAGCACCGGCCTGGTGCGGCTGCACGCCACCTTGGTGGAGAACACGCCGGGCGGCGAAAAACTGCTGGCCCAGCGCTACTTCACGGTCCAGCATCCGGCGACCAGCGCCGACGCGGCCGGCGGCGTGCGCGCGCTGACCGCGGCGACCGACGCCGCGATCGAGGAGATCTCGCAATGGCTGCAGAAAATCCCCTGAACGCCGCCGCGTCGCCGCCGGGCGGGGACATTCCCCTTCAAGGGGAGTCGGCGGGCGCGCCGGCACCCCGTTCCCTGGAAGACCAGCTGCGGCAAGCCGGGCTGGAAGTGCTGGGCAGCTGCCAGAAGATGTCCGGCCGCGGCCCGGCCTTGCTGCAGCACTCGGCGCTGCTGGAAGACTTCACAATGAAAGAGCTCGACACGCTGGGTGAAGCCATGCTGCTGATCCGCGCGCAGCCCGGGCAGGTGCTGATCGCCGAGGGTGATGCCGGCGACTGGCTGCTGCTGCTGCTCAGCGGCACGGTCGATGTGACCAAAACCACGCCGGCGGGCGACGACGATCCGGGTGCCCAGGACAACAAGTCCCGCCTCGGGGTGACGACCGAGGGCGCGGTCCTCGGCGAAATGTCGATGTTCGACCGCGATGTGCGTTACGCCACCTGCACCGCCATCGACGCCGTGGAGGCCGCGGTGCTGAGCCGCGCCGCCATCGGGCAGCTGATACGCCAGCACCCCGGCGTCGGTGCCAAGCTGATGGTCAAGATCACCCAGCTGCTGGCCCAGCGCCTGCGCAACACCAGCAACCGGCTGGTCAGGTTGCTGCAAAAAAGATAGCTGCTTACGACCGCCGGTGTTGGGGTGGAGGCCGATTTGATTGATCTCTTGAGGAAACAAGCATGAACACACCGGCCCTGCGCGGTGGCCTGCTGGCGCTGCTGGCGGCGACGCTTTTCGGTGTCAGCACGCCGCTGGTGCAGTCCCTGGGCCGGGGCCTGGGGCCGCTGACCACGGCCGCCCTGCTGTACGCCGGTGCCGCGCTGGCCGGCGCGCTGCTCAGGAAAGGCCGCCAGCAGGAGGCAAGGCTGCAGCGCAGTGATGGGCGGCGTTTGCTGGCGGTGGTGGTTTTCGGGGCCGTGATCGGGCCGGTGGCGCTGGCCTGGGGCCTGCAGCGCACCAGCGGCGCCAGTGCGTCCCTGATGCTGACCCTGGAGGCGCTGTTCACGGCGCTGCTGGCCTGGCGGCTTTACCGTGAAACCCTGGGCGCACGCGTCTGGGTCGCCATGGCGCTGTTGCTGGCCGGCGGGGCCGTGCTGGTTCTGGACCAGGCCCGCCTCGGCGGGGCCCAGTTGGCCGGCCTGCTGGCCGTGCTGGTGGCCACGGCCGCCTGGGGCATGGACAACACCCTGTCACGCGCGCTCGCCGAGCGCGACCCGGGGCAGGTCGTGCTGGTCAAGGCGGCACTGGGCGCGACGGTCACGGCCCTGCTCGCGCTGGTTTTCGCCGAACCGGTACCCGCGCTGGAGGCCGCCGCCGGGCTGCTGGCGGTCGGCGCCACCGGCTACGGCCTGAGCCTGCGCTTTTACCTGCTGGCCCAGCGGGCTTTCGGGGCCGCCCGCACCGGTTCCGTTTTCGCCTTCGCGCCCTTCATCGGCGCGGTGTTCGCGCTGGCCCTGGGCGACCGCTCGGTCAGCGCGTGGATGGGCGCCGGCGGGCTACTGATGCTGGGCGGTGTGTTGCTGCACCTGATGGAGTCGCACGGCCATGTGCACAGCCACGCGCCCATGGACCATGAACATGCGCACAACCATGCCGATGGTCACCACAACCACCACCACCTGCCAATGCCCGAGGGGACACACAGCCACAGCCACCACCACGAGCCGCTGGAGCACGCCCACCCGCATGTGCCCGATGCGCACCACCTGCATCGTCACTGAGCCAGCGTCACCCGGTGCCGGACTGGCAAGTACGCGGCGAGCGCAGGGGCTGGCCGGGGCGCTTGAAAAAGTGCGCCACTTCACCCCGGTTTCACACAAGCCCTTTTTGCTCATACCGGCTTCACAAGGCCTTTGCACACTCCATTCGTCATCAAAACGAAAGGATGCAAATGAAATCAAAACTACTGTCTATCGCTCTGGTCCTGATGCTGCTCATCGCTGGCCTGATGCAGATCAGTGCCGTGGTGCACGACCGCCAGACCTACCGCCAGATTGCCATTCAGGGCGTGGCGCAAAGCCTGGCCGGCGCGCAGACGCTGACCGGGCCGCTGATCCACATGAGCTGCACGGAAGAATGGGACCTCAAGCTTGACAAGGAGGTGCGTGCCGAGCGGCGCGAGTTCCTCATGGTGGCCGCTCCGGCGCTGCTTTCGGTCAAGGGCACCAGCCAGCTGGAGCCGCGCGCGCGGGGACTGCACGCGACGCAGGTATTCAGCCTCAAGGCACAACTCGTCGCGCAGTGGACGGACACGGAAGCGCTCAAGCCGACGGCCCTGCACGCCGGCTCGCGCATGAACTGCGGCCAGCCGCTGCTGATGATGGCCGTGTCCGATGCGCGCGGCATCCGCCACGCCAGCGTCAGGATTGGCGAGCAGACTTTGCCACTCAAGCCGGGCACTTTCTTCGGCAGTTACCCGCGCGGCGTGCATGCGCCGCTGCCGCCTGCGCTGGCGCGTGCCATGCCGCTGGAGGCGCAGTTCGAGCTGGAGCTGGTCGGCACGGAAAGCATTTCCGTCGTGCCGCTGGGGGGCGACACGCGCATGCATCTGAGTTCGAATTGGCCGCATCCGAGTTTTGGCGGCCAGTTTCTGCCGGTCGAACGCAAGATCACCGACGACGGCTTTGAAGCGACCTGGCGCGTAAGCGCACTGGCCAGCACGGCGCAGCAGGACGTGACGCAAAAGGACGGCGCCAGGGGAAAGGGCGTGTGTCCGCCGGCAGGCGGAGGGGGCGCCCGGGGATCCTGTCTCGAAGCCTTCAGCGTGACCTTTGTCGACCCGGCCAATACCTATGCGCTGAGCGACCGGGCCACCAAATACGGCCTGCTTTTTATCGGCCTGACCTTTCTCGCGGTCGGGTTGTTCGAGTTCATGAAAGCGCTGCGCGTGCACCCGATCCAGTATTTTCTGGTGGGCGCGGCCATGAGCATGTTCTTTTTGCTGCTGGTGAGCCTGTCGGAGCACATGCGATTCGACGCGGCCTATGCCATCGCGTCGTCGTCCTGTGTGTTGCTGCTGACTTATTACGCCAGCTACATGCTCGGGGGCTGGGCGCGTGGCCTGCCTTTTGGTCTGGGCATTGCGGTGCTCTACGGCATGCTTTTTGTGCTTTTGCAGATCGAGCAGACGGCCCTGCTGGTCGGCGCGGTGGCCCTGTTCACCGTGCTGGCTGCGATCATGATGCTGACGCGCCGGATTGACTGGTATGCACGCTTCAGGCAGACCGAACCGGCTGTCGGGGCGGCCGCCTGATGCGCGCGGCTTGCGTGCCTGACGATTCAGAAGTGCAGCTCGACGCGCAAGCCCGGGTGGGTGTTGCGCACCACCATGCGGCCGCCATGCAGCAGCATGATTTGCCGCACGATGGCCAGCCCGAGGCCGGAGCCCTTGGTCTGGCCGTCGGGGCGCACGGTCGAAAAAAAGCGCTCCCCCAGGCGCGGCAGGGCATAGTCCGCCACGCCGGGCCCGCGGTCCTGCACGGCGACCAGGCCATCACCGGCTTCAATCGTGATGACCGAACCCGCCGGCGCAAACGAGCGGGCGTTTTCCAGCAGGTTGTTGAGCGCCAGGCCCAGGAGTCCGGGCTCGGCGTGCACCCCGGCCGGCCCGGCATCTACTATGATTTCAATAGCGTGCTGCGCACGTCCCGACTGGGTTGTCATGCCAAAAGACTTGATAACGTCAGTCCACAGAAGAGGCTCTCGGCGGACCTGTGCATGGCGTTGCTCCAGCTTGGTCAACTCGAGCATGCGGTCCACCAGCGCTTGCAGGCGGCTGGTCTGCGCCAGCACCTGCCCCGAAAATTCGCGGCGCGCGTTTTCGGGCAGTTCGTCCTGCAGCAACTCACCGGCCCCGCGAATCGCGGCCAGCGGGCTTTTGAGCTCATGCGTCAGTGCACGTACATAACCTTCTATGTATTCGTGGCCCTCGAGTTTCAGGCGCATGGCGTCCACTGCCATCGCCAGCTCGCCCAGCTCGCCCGGAATCTGCGGCACCGCGGGTTTGCCGCCCTGGCCGACGGCGTTGGCATAGTGGCGCAGCTTGCGAATGCTCCATACCACCCACAGCGTCACCGCCACACCGATGGCCAGTGACAGCGCCAGCAGCAGCAGGCCGCTCAGCAAAATCTTGCGCTCGGCCCGGTCGATGAAGGCCTGGATGGTGGACATGGGTTTGGCCACCGTCAGCACGCCAATCGTCCGGCCGTCGTGCAATACCGGTGCCGCCACATACATCACCGAGCTGCGGTCGTCCTGCTGGACTTCACGGGTGGCGCGCGCGCCGTACTCCCCGCGCAGGGTGCGCGCCACATCGCGCCAGCGCGAATAATCCTGGCCGGTCGCGACGTTCTCCGAGTCGAACATCACCGTGCCCTTGATGTCGGTGACGTAGACCCGGAAGTCCAGCGACTGCTTGTCCAGGCCCCAGATCTTCACGTCAATGGGCCGGCGCGCATAGCCGCGCACCTGCTGCGCAAAACGCCCGGCCGCCATGTTGCCGCCGGCCAGGTCGTCGCTGGCCAGTTCGGCCAGGATATTGGCGGTGTCCACCATCATGTCTTCCATGACCTCGCGCACGCTGGGCTTGACCTCGGTCATGAAGACCCGCAGCACAAAGAAGGCCGCCAGCCCGGTGACCAGGAAAAAACCGAAAAGCAGGCGTATTCCTAAACGCACGTCAATGGCTCCAAACGTTGCACCATGCCAGCAGACGCCGCGGAACCGGCCTTGGCCTGTCCTGAGCCTGTCGAAGGGCCAGGCTGCAGGCCTCGTCCCCTGCAAGGGGGAAGGCGAAACGAAGCCACGGGGGTGTTCATGTCCCCATGCAGTAACCCATGCCGCGGTGCGTCACGATGTAGTCCTGTCCGGGGGCGGCTTCCTGCAGCTTGGCGCGCAGGGTTTTGATGTGGGTGTCCACGGTGCGGTCGGTGCTGTCCGAATCTGCGCCCCAGACAGCGGCAAGCAAGTCCTCCCGTGACCGGATACGGCCGGGGTGGCGCAGCAAATCGGCCAGCAGGCCGAACTCGCGGCGCGTCAGTTGCAGCTGCCGGCCCTGCAGGCTGATACGCTGGCCGGCCAGGTCGATGTCGAAGGGGCTGACGCCCGAGGAGGGCACCGGGGCAGGCGCATGCATGCGTGCGCGCCTGAGCATGCCACGCACGCGCGCCAGCAGTTCACGCGGGCTGAAGGGCTTGCTCACATAGTCGTCGGCGCCCAGTTCCAGGCCGAGCACGCGGTCGATTTCCTCGCCATGCGCGCTGAGCATCAGCACAGGCAGGTTGCTGGCGGTGCGTATTTCTCTGCACAAATCCAGCCCGCTGCCGTCGGGCAAACCGACATCGAGGATGAGCAAATCGGGCGCGCGCAATCCCAGCTGGCGGCGCGCATCGCTCAGCAGCAGGCTGTGCGTGACAGCCAGGCCGTCGCGCTCAAGCGTGTAGATGACGGACCTGGCGATGGCGGGGTCGTCTTCGACCAGCAAAACCTGCGCGCAAGCCATGAAGTCTGTCCTCGTCAGCGGCCGAGGATGGGAAACAGCTTGAGCAGCCCGCCGGTCATCACCTCGATCGCCAGCGCGGCCAGGATCAGGCCCATCAGCCGCGTCATCACGTTGATGCCGGTCTTGCCCAGGACGCGGGCGATCGGTTCGGCCAGCGCGAAACACACGGCCGTGGCCAGGCCGATCACCACGCCGTAGCCGACCAGCAGGCTGAGCTGGAAAAAATTCTGGGCTTTTTCGGCGTAGATCACCACCGTGGACATGGTGGCCGGGCCGGTGAGCAGGGGAATGGTCAGCGGCACCACGGCAATGCTCGCGCCCATGGCGGCTTTTTCCGCGCCGTCTTCGAGCTCGTGGGTGTTCGGTTTGGCTTCGGCCGGCTGCGCATTCAGCATGTTCATGGCGCTGATCAGCAGCAGCATGCCGCCACCGACCTGGAAGCTGGCCAGCGAGATGCTGAAGAACTCGAGGATCTGCAGGCCCAGCAGCGCGCTGGTGGCAATCACCATGAAGGCGCTGAACGACGCGATGACGATGGTGCGCCGCCGCTGCTCTGTCGAAAATCCCCGCGTGTAGTGAATGAAAAACGGCACGATGGCCAGCGGGTTGACGATGGCCAGCAGCGTGACAAGCGGTTTGAAGTCCATCAGCGGCCCCCCCCAATGTCCAGCAGCGCGCCGGTGGTGTAGCTCGACGTATTGCCGAGCAGCCAGACAATACCTTGCGCCACTTCGTCCGCGCTGCCCGCCCGCTGCATGGGCACCTGCGGCGCCAGGTCGCGTGCGCGGTCGGGCAGGCCGCCCGAGGCGTGGATGTCGGTGTCAATGATGCCGGGCCGCACCGCGTTGACGCGTATGCCTTCGGCCGCCACTTCCTTGGCCAGGCCGATGGTGAAGACGTCCACCGCGCCCTTGGCGGCCGCGTAGTCCACATACTGGCCGGGTGCGCCCAGCCGCGCGGCCACGCTGGAGACATTGACGATGGCACCGCCCGCGCCGCCGTAACGCGTGCTCATGCGTTTGACCGCTTCACGCGCGCAGACCATGGTGCCGATCACGTTGATGTCGAACATGCGTTTGAGGCGCGCCACGCTCATGCCGTCCACCCGCGAGGTCTGGTCCACCACGCCGGCGTTGTTGACCAGTGCCGTGAGCCGGCCGAGCTTGGCATCGACTTTTTCGAACATGGCCAGCACCTGGCTTTCCTCGGCCACGTCGGCCTGCACCGTGATGGCGGTGCCGCCGCCCTGGCGGATCTGCCGCACCACCTCGTCGGCGGCGAGCGAGTTGGCGCTGTAGTTGACCGCCACGGCGTAGCCGGCGCGGGCGGCCTGCAGGGCGGTGGCCGCGCCAATGCCGCGCGAGCCCCCGGTGATCAGAACAATGTTGGACAAAGCCGGTCTCCAGCAAAAAAATGCAATCCCGGTTACAAACCGGGTTGACCCGAATCTACCTCAATCGGCCGCAACGGCCGCAAAAACAGCTTCCCCACTGGAGACACCCTTGAGCACCACCATCGACTATTACTTCACGCCGCAAAGCCCGTGGACTTACCTGGGCCACCAGCGTTTTGCGCAGATCGCCAGCGCCGCCGGCGCGGCGGTGCGGGTGCTGCCGGTGGATTTCGGCAAGATCTTTCCGATCTCCGGCGGCCTGCCGCTGGGCCAGCGCGCGCCGCAGCGCCAGGCCTACCGGCTGGTGGAGCTGCAGCGCTTCAGCGAACACCTGCAGCTGCCGCTGAACCGCCAGCCCAAATTTTTTCCCGTGGGGGGCGACCCCGCCGCGCGGCTGATCACGGCGGTGGACCAGGCCGACGGCAGCGCCGCGGCCATGACCCTGGCCGGCGCGATTTTCAGGGCGGTCTGGGTGGAAGAGCGCGACATTGCCAGCGAGCAGGTGCTCGCGGCGATCTTGCACCAGTGCGGCCTGGAAGCCGGGCGCCTGGCCCAGTCGCACAGCCCGGCCATCGGGCAACTGTATGAAACAAACACCCGGCAGGCCATCGACGCGGGGGTGTTTGGCGCACCCAGTTATGTCGTTGATGGCGAGATTTTCTGGGGCCAGGACCGGCTGGGTCTGCTGGAGAAAAAACTTGCCGCCAGGTAAATTGAAATTGAAATTGAAAAATTGAATCGTTAACCAGCAACTGAACAGGAGACTTCCGCCATGGGCAAATTCATAGACCTCACAGCCGCCGACGGTTTTGTTTTTCCGGCCTATGTGGCCGAGCCGGCTGGCGCGCCGAAAGCCGCCGTGGTGGTGGTGCAGGAAATTTTCGGCGTCAATTCGCACATCCGCTCGGTCGCCGACGGCTACGCGGCGGCCGGTTACCTGGCGGTCGCACCGGCCACCTTCCACCGCGTCAAGCCGGATGTGGAACTGGGCTACACCGAGGCCGACATGAACGCTGGTTTCGCGCTCAAGACCGCGGTTGACGCCCTGCCGGCGCCCGGCGTGTTGCAGGACATCCAGGCGGCCATCCACCACGCCGCGAAAAGCACGGGCGGCAAGAAGGTCGGCATCGTCGGTTACTGCTGGGGCGGCTTGCTGACCTGGCGCGCGGCCGCCACCCTGTCCGGCCTGTCGGCCGCCGTGCCTTATTACGGCGGCGGCATGACGGCGGGTGACGAACCCACGCGCCAGCCGGCCTGCCCAGTGATGGCGCACTTTGGCGACCAGGACCACTGGATTCCGCTGGACACCGTCGAGGCCTTCAAGAAAGCCCAGCCCGGCGTGGAGGTGTTTGTTTACGAAGCCAATCACGGCTTCAACTGCGACCAGCGTGGCTCCTACAACGAGGCGGCGGCCACATTGGCCAGGGCGCGCACGCTGGAGTTTTTCGCCAAACACCTGGGCTGAGCCATGGGTCGCCCGAGTTTCAAGTGTTTTTGGCCTCTAGCCCTTGTCTGGCGGGCGCCAGCAGCTCTGCTTTTGATAGCGTTTTCGGCGACCGCCCGGGCTGCCGACTACAACGGCCCGTTGTTCGATGCCCACCTGCATTACAACGAGGAGGCCTGGAACGGCAGTGTGGGGCCTCACTCGCCGGCCGATGTGCTGGCGCGCATGCAGCGGAGCGGCGTCAAGGCCATCGTCGCCAACTCGCGGCCCAACGACGGCACCAAGGCGCTCGCCTCGCTTGAGCAGACAAAGCAGGCCGGTGTGACCGTGGTGCCCTTCATCCGCCTCTACCGCAACCGCGCCGACTACGACAACTGGTTTCGTGATGAGACGATTTACGAGATGGTACAGGCCGAGTTCGCGCGCGGCGTCAGCGGCGCCCAGGCCGGACCGTACAAGGGCATCGGCGAATTCCATTTGTACGACAGCACCAATGCCAACGGACCGGTCGCGAAAAAGCTGATGCAGTTCGCCGAGAAAAACAAACTCGCGGTGCTCTCGCATGTAGACGACGTGGCCATCGACCTGCTGATGGCGCATGCGCCCAACGCCCGGCTGATCTGGGCGCACACCGGCATCGGCGGCGTGCCCGTGGCGCGGGTGGAGGCGCTGCTGGCCCGCTACCCGACGCTGATGGGCGAGTTGTCCTACCGGCCCGGCCTGACCTGTGAGGCGGGCAAGCTGTGCCCCGAGTGGCGCGCCTTGCTGCTCAAGTACCCCACACGTTTCATGATCGGCTCGGACACCTGGGTCAACCAGCGCTGGCAGTATTACGACGAACTCATGAAGGGTTACCGCGCCTGGCTCGGTGATTTGCCGCCCGACGTGGCGCGGAAAATCGCCTGGGACAACGGCGCGACCCTGTTTGGCGTCGCCAAGCCATAGAAATCCCCTGTGGTTTCCCCGAATCTTCAAGCAGGGGCCGCGGATCTGGCTTCGCCAGTCCGCAGGCGCAGCGGCCCCCTCGCGGGGCAGGGAGCTACACGCAGTGAGCAACCGTGGGGACCCTATTTCATTCAAGCCGGGGCCGCGGGTCCGGCTTTGCCGGCCCGCAGGCGCAGCGGCCCCCTCGGGGGGCAACGAGCTACACGCAGTGAGCGAGCGTGGGGGCCATGATGCAGCTTCATTACTACCCCAGCACCGCGGCCATGGTGCCGCACATCGTGCTTGAAGAAATCGGCGTGCCTTACCAGCGCGTGCTGGTGGACCGCCTGCAAAACGCCCACAAGGCGCCGGACTATCTCCAACTCAATCCGAACGGCCTGATCCCGGTGCTGGTCGACGGCGACCTGGTGCTGTACGAAACCGCGGCAATCTGCCTGCACCTGAGCGACATGCATCCCGAAGCGGGGCTGGTACCGCCCTTGGGCACCGCAGAGCGCGCTCACTTCTACAAATGGCTGATGTGGCTGACCAACACCCTGCAGGCCACGCTGATCACCTACTTTTATCCGGAACGCTCGGTGGCAGCCGGCAATGCCGCCGGGGCGGCGGAGGTCAAGGCGCAGGCCGAAGCAAAAGTCGGCGCCATGCTGGACCAACTCGATGCGGAGCTGGCGCGCCATGGCGGTCCCTGGTTTGCCGGCGAGCAGTACAGCGCGCTGGACGCCTATGTGTTCACGCTGTGCCGCTGGACGCGCAACTTCCAGTCCCCCGCCGCCCGCACGCGTCCGCACCTCGGGCCTTACCTGCAGCGCATGCTGGCCAGGCCCGCGGTGCAGCGGGTGCTGGCGGCTGAGGAACTGGCTCCGCCCTTTGTCTAGGCCCCCAGCAGGCGGCCCAGCGCCAGTGCGTTGACCATCGCCGCGCCGGCCGCGGTGTTGTCGAAGACGCACCAGACATCGGCGCCGCCGTCGGCGGCTTGCCGCAGTTTCGCCGCCAGCGCTTCCAGCGTCGCGTCACTGTAAGACGAGTAATACATGCGCGGCGAGCCGTGCAGCCGCACATACACCAGTCCGGGCCAGCCGCCGGGGGATGCGCCTGCCTCATGTCGCACCGGATCGGCCAGCACCCGGGCAACTTGAAACTCCTTCAGCGCCGCATCCACCTCCGGCGTGAACCAGCTCGCGTGGCGCGGCTCCAGCGCGACGGCGCCCGGGTGTTGCGCACGCAGGGCCGTGAAAAACGGCGTCGCTGTGCTGTCCTCAAAAGCCAGGCTGGGCGGCAACTGCACCAGCAGGCAGCCCAGTCGGTCGCCAAGGCCGTGCGCCTGGGCCAGGAAGCTGCGCAGCAACGGTGCACAGTCGCGCAGGCGGTTTTCGTGGGTGATGGTTTTGGGCAGCTTGACCGAAAAGCGGAAATCCGGCGGCACACTTCCGGCCCAGCGTTCATAGGTGGCCGGCTGGTGCGGCCGGTAGAACGAGGAGTTGATTTCCACCGCATGCAAGCGCTGGGCGTAACGCTGCAGATGGGTGCCGGTGTCGGGAACCGCCGGCCAGCTGCCCCTGGGAAGGCTCCAGCCGGCGCAACCGATGCGCACCATCGCCGCCATGTCCTTGGCCCCTAACGTCTGCTTCTGGCCAGGTAGCGCTTGCGCCAGAAGATCGACACCACCACCACCACCAGCAGCACCATGAAACCGAGGGTCCACCAGAAGCCGCTGATCTGGTGAATCAGGGGCATGAACTCGAAGTTCATGCCGAAAAACCCGGTGATCAGGTTCAGCGGCAGAAACACGGCGGTCAGCGCGGTCAGCGTGCGCATGATGTCGTTGGTGCGGTTGCTCTGCGCGCTGAAGTGGATCTGCACCACGGTTTCGGCGGATTGTTCCAGCCGGCGCGCGTGGTGCACCACCCGCTCGATGTGTTCGATGACATCGCGCGCCCGCGCCACCATCTGGTCGCGCCGGGTCAGCGCCAGCTGTTCATCGGCGGCAAAGGACGACATCGGCTGCTCGCGCAAGGAATCGAGCCACTCCTGCATCGCGTCGTGCTGCTCGTCACACAGGTCTTCCAGCACATGCAGCTGGCTGCGTGCGCCCATCAGCGAGCCCCAGTTGATGAAACGCGAATTGGGCTTGAGCAGTTCGGCCTGCCAGTGTTCGAGCTGCTTGGTGAGTTCCTTGCGCACATCCAGGTAGCTGTCCACCATGGTGTTGACCATGCGCAGCACCAGGTCGGCCGGGCTGGACGGGATGCGGCTGCGCGCGGTGACGCTGTCCACGCTGAACTTGGCGTCGGTCAGCGAGCGCTGGAGGAAACTTTTGGCGGTGTAGCAGCCGCGCGGATGCACGCTGATCAGCAGCCGGTCGAACACCACAAAACCCACGGCCCTGGAGCTGATACGGTTGAAGGCGGGCAGGCCGCCGCGTGGTTTGGGACGCGGCAGCCCACCCTGTCCTCCGGCTGCCTCGGTGACCACTTCCTGTTCGGTTTCGTCCCGGCTTTCCACCTGCGTCGCGAGCCGCCGGAAGATGATCAGGTCGTAGATCGAGGTGTAGTCGTAATGCGAGGGGTGGGCCGGGTTGCGCAGGTCCCGGCTGTGCAGGTCCAGCAGGGCCGAGCCGCCCAGTTGCAGCGCCGCCTGCTGCAGCAGCGCCTGGTGGGTTTCGAATTCGTCGCGGTCCAGAAACAACCAGACAAACCCATCTGCCGGCGCCTGCGCTGGCAGCGCGTCGGAAAAGCGCAGGCTGTCGGCGGTGAATTCAACTATTTGCACGGTGTCTGTCCAGTTGATGGTCGAATTGGACTGCAGCCCTTGTCGGTTGTGCGCGGACAGCTATGTTTTTTGTAGCAAACGCGCTGCTGCGATGGCGAAGTAGGTGAGGACGCCGTCGGCACCGGCGCGCTTGAAGGCCAGCAGGCTTTCCATCATCACCGCGTCGTGGTCCAGCCAGCCGTTTTGCGCGGCCGCCTTGAGCATCGCGTATTCGCCGCTGACTTGGTACGCAAAAGTCGGAACGCCGAACTCGTCCTTGACGCGGCGCACGACATCCAGGTAAGGCATGCCGGGCTTGACCATCACCATGTCGGCACCTTCGGCAATGTCCATGGCCACTTCGCGCAGCGCTTCGTCGCTGTTGCCCGGGTCCATCTGGTAGACCTTTTTGTCGGCCTTGCCGAGGTTGCCCGAGGAGCCGACCGCATCGCGGAACGGGCCGTAAAACGCACTCGCGTATTTGGCGCTGTAGGCCATGATGCGGGTGTGGATCAGCTTGCGCGATTCAAGCTCCTGGCGAATCGCGCCAATGCGGCCGTCCATCATGTCGCTGGGCGCCACGATGTCCACGCCGGCTTCAGCCTGGGCCAGCGCCTGCCCGACCAGCAGGGCTATCGTTTCGTCATTGAGGATGTAGCCGGTTTCCTTGTCCGGCAGGCCGTCCTGGCCGTGGCTGGTGAACGGGTCGAGCGCCACGTCGGTCATCACGCCGAGCTCTGGGAAACGCTTTTTCAGTTCGCGCACCACACGCGGCACCAGGCCGTCCGGGTTCAAGGCTTCCTTGCCGTCATAGGTCTTGAGCGAGGCGTCGATCACCGGAAACAGCGCCATCACCGGAATGCCGAGTTGCACACACTCCTCGGCCACCGGCAGCAGCAAATCCAGGCTGAGCCGTTCCACGCCGGGCATGGAGGCCACCGGTTCGCGGCGCTGGCTGCCTTCGGTGACAAATACGGGGTAAATCAGGTCATGGACGCTCAGCGCGTTCTCACGGACCAGGTTGCGCGTGAAGCTGTCGCGGCGCAGGCGGCGCGGCCGGCCGAGCGGGTAGGGGGCGAAGTTGGAAGCGTGGAGGGTCATGGCCAAATTGTGCCAAAGCTTTGTCAAGGCCGGAAATTCATCACCGGCGCCGGCCATTTGTGCGCTGCCGAACATAGCCGGCGAAACTATCGTTGACTTTGGCCGCACGGTGCAGTATTTTCCAATTCAGGTATGAGCCTGAAGGGCGGTTGATGCGGCGATCTGT